>NZ_DATCVM010000289.1:0-53421 GCF_036566845.1 Williamsia sp. | reverse complement strand
GCGGGGCGTGCAATGTCGATCGCACGGTCGGTCCGCACCGGGACGTTGGCGATCAACGGCGGCAACTATTCGGGCGCCGACGCACCGTTCGGCGGATTCAAGAGCAGCGGCGTCGGAAGGCAGTGCGGCATCGAAGGATTCGCGCAGTACCTGGAGACGAAGACTGTCGCTCACCGGGCGCCGCGACAACGCTGACCGGACCGCGAAACCCGGCATCGCACTTCAATTCATCAACAGCAAGGGGATCAGCACATGGGACAACTGGACAACAAGGTGGCGGTGGTGTCGGGTGCGGCACGTGGCCAGGGCCGTTCGCACGCGGTGAATCTGGCCGCCCAGGGCGCCAGCATCATCGCACTGGATATCTGCGCCGACCTGGAGGGCAACACGTATCCGCTGGCCCGGATCGAAGACCTGGAGGAGACCGCGCGCCTGATCGAGAAGGAGAACGTGCGGGTGGTCACCGCGGTGGTCGATGTTCGCGAACGGGCCGCGGTGTGGAACGCGGTCGCCGACGGCGTCGAAGAGCTCGGCCGCCTCGACATCGTTGTCGCCAATGCCGGAATCTGTGCCATGGGCGACGGGCAGACGATGCAGTCGTGGTCGGACACGATCGACACCGACCTCTCCGGTGTTTTCAACGTGATTCAGGCCAGCCTGCCGCACGTCGCCGACGGGTCGTCCATCATCGCGACGGGCTCGCTGGCTGCACAGCTCGGTAGCGCCACCAATCAGGGGCCGGGTGGGTCGGCCTACAGCCTGGCGAAACAGATCGTGGCCCGGTACGTCAACGATCTGTCGATTCAGTTGGCCAAGAGGATGATTCGCGTCAACGCGGTCCATCCCACCAACGTCAACACCGACATGCTGCACAACGAGGGCATGTACAAGGTATTCCGTCCCGACCTCGAGAACCCGACTCGCGAGGATGCGGAGATGGGATTCCCGGCCATGCAGGCGATGCCGGTTCCGTACATCGAGCCGCAGGACGTCTCGGATGCGGTTGTGTTCCTCGCCAGCGACGCATCGAAGTACATCACCGGGACACAACTGCGGATCGATGCCGGTGGCTTCATCAAGGCCAAGCCGTACAAGGGCTGATGAGTCGGGTTGAAGGGAAGGGATGAACGCATGCCAGAGGTGATCGGCTTCATCGGGGCGGGGCAGATGGGTGAGCCCATGGTCACCCGTTTGCTCGCCGCCGGGCACGAGGTGCTGCTCTATGCCCGTAAAGACGAGGTGCGAAGCCGCCTGTCGGATCAAGGTGCACGGCTTGCGGATTCGGTAGCCGAGGTGGCCGCGGTCAGCGATATCCTGATCCTGTGCGTGTTCTCGGATCCGCAGATCTCCGAGATCGGACGTGGAGCGGAGGGATTCATGGCCAACGCGAAACCTGGATCGGTGATCATCTCGCACACCACGGGTTTGCTCAGCACCCTCACTGCGCTGACGGATGACCATCCGGCCGGCCCAACGCTGATCGATGCGCCGGTGAGTGGATCGTCGAACGACATCCTGGCCGGCGAGCTGACAGTTCTGCTGGCCGGACCGGAGGCGGTCCGTGACCGCGTCCGGCCGGTCCTGACCGCCTACGCCACACCGATCATCGATACCGGTGACGTGGGAAGTGCGCTGGCGCTCAAGCTCATCAACAACGTGCTGTTCGCCGCCAACGCGCAGTTGGTCGCCTCGGCGATCGAACTCGGTGAGAAGCTCGGTGTCAACGAAAAGAACTTGCTGGAGGCGCTGTCCGTCTGTAGCGGTTCGAGCAAGGCGGTGGAATCGTTGCAGCTGATCGGTGGCCTCCAGGGGTTCACCGACTTGGCCGGGCCGTACATCGCCAAGGACGTGGCGGCCTGTATCGCCTCGGCGGCGGAATCGGATGTTGATCTCGGCCAGTTGCGTTCGGTGGTCGAATCCGGACCGATGAAGATCACCTGAACGGTCCTATGAGCGGAATCCAACGATGAGTCTGAGCCCGTGCCATCGGCACGGGCTCAGACCTTGTTCGTCGTCACGGAGTGATGGCTGTTCGCAGAACGGGCTGGGCGGGAGCCTGGCGACCGCACAGGGCCAGTTCCAATGAGGTGAGAAGGGCATTGCGCGTTTCTGTGGGGTCGATGAGTTCGTCGAATCCGAGGTGTCCGGCGGACCGGTAGGAGGCCTCGAGTTCCATCTCGCGAAGTACCGTGCTCATGTCCTCCTTCGCGTTCGAGGCCCGGCTCAACGCGGCGGCACTCATCGCCCCCATGGTTGCCCCGGGGAACGCGAAAGTGGCCGCCTGGCTGTCGAACCCGATGAGCGACATGACCATCGACCCGAACCCGTAGGCCTTACGCAGCGTGACATGCAGCTTGATGGTGGAGGCTCCGGTTTGAGCCGCGAACATCCGGGCGCCGCTGCGGAGTACGCCGGCCCGCTCGGATTCACCACCCGGGAGCATGCCGGGGTTGTCGGCCAGGAAGATCAGCGGGAGGTGGAAGGAGTCGGCCACGTTGATGAAGTGCGCGGCTTTGTCGGCGGCGTCGGAGTTGATGGAGCCGGCAAGCATCTGCGGCTGATTTGCCACAACTGCCACCGGGTGCCCGCCCAGATGCGCGAGCGCGCAGATGATCGCGGGCCCGAAGTTCGGTTGCACCTCGAAGTAGTCGGGACGATCGAAGACGACGTCGAGTACATCGTGCATGTCATAGACCCGGCGACTGTCGCGGGCGATGATGTCGAGAAGCTCGGTGGTGGGTCGCTTCTCGTTGTCATCGTCGTCGCCGGCGACGACAGATGGCGGATATGACCAGGCACTCGAGGGAAAGTAGCTCAGGTACCGTCGGAGATCGTCGAGAGCCGCTTCGTCGTCGTCGGCGAGGTTGTGGATGACCCCGCTGGCAATCGCGGTTCGAGGTCCACCGAGGTCCTCTTTGGTGATGGTCTCGCCGGTCGACTCTTTGACCACGGGCGGCCCGGCGGTGAAGATTGCGCCCTGGGTGCTCATGACGGTGAAGTCGGAGATGGGGGCGACGAGGGCGCCGTGTCCGGCCGACGAACCCAGTACGGCCGTGACCAGCGGCACCTGGCCCGAACACCGGGCCTGCGCCAGCAGATCGGTGGGAGTGCGGCCGTATGCATGTGCGGTGGCGCGGAAACCGGCGCCCTCGAGCATCATGACCAGCGGGACCTTGTTGCGCACAGCGAGCTCGGCGATGCGGTACCGCTTGGAGTTGCTGCCCGGGGCGATGGTGCCCGCCATGGTGGTGAAGTCTTCCGCACCGATCATCACCGGGCTACCGCCCACCGTTCCCGATCCGACAACGATGCCGTCGGAGGCGATCTCGCCGCCGACCAGTGTGCCGATCTCCTGGAAGCTACCCGGATCGAGAAAGCGGGCAACACGTTGTCTCGCATCGAGTTTGCCCTTTGCGTGGTGCTTGGCAACCTTCTCCGGCCCGCCCATCGCGTGTGCGTGCTGCCGCCGGTGCTCGAGATCCTCGAGTGTTGCCTTCCAGCCCTGTGCGTTTGTCATGTGCCTCGTTCCTCTTTGAGAGAAGTGGTCGAAAGTGGTGGTGTGGGCGCTACTTGGCTGCGGTGTGCCCGGTCGCTGCCTTGATCTGGGTCTGGAAGTTCGCCAGCTTCTGCGACGCGTCGATGGTGTGGTGGCTGCGCGCTTGAATGCTGATGTCGTGGCCGGCCGCCGCCGCTCGCAACGCCCCGACCGTGGCCTGGTCGCGCGGAATGTGTTCGAACGGGTCAAATGAGTACCAGCGCATGGCATTGAGGTGGGTGATCTTGTTGATCTCGTTGTCGGGGACGTTCTCGGCGGTGAACACAGTGTCGAGTTCCTCTGGTGCCTCCGGCCACATCGAATCGCTGTGCGGGTAGTCCATCTCCCAGCTGATGTTGTCGATCCCGATCTCGTGGCGCAGCTTCACGCCGAGTGGATCGCTGATGAAGCAGGTGAGGAAGTGCTCGCGGAACACCTCGCTCGGCAGTTTGCCGCCGAAGTCCTGCAGCGTCCAGGTGGAGTGCATCTCGAAGGTGCGATCGACCCGTTCGAGGAAGTAGGGGATCCACCCGGTCCCGCCCTCGGAGAGGGCGATCTTCAGGTCGGGATAGTCCTTGATCGGCTTCGACCAGAGTAGATCTGCGGCCGCCTGCACGATGTTCATCGGCTGCAGTGTGATCATCACATCAGGCGGAGAATCGACGGCCGGGATCGAGAGCCGGCCCGAGGATCCGATGTGCACAGAGAGCACGGTCTCGGTGTCCACCAGCGCCTTCCACAGTGGGGTCCAATAGGGGTCGTGGAAACTCGGATAACCCAGTGCCGCCGGATTCTCGCTGAATGTCAGTGAATGAACACCCTTTTCGGAGACCCGGCGGACCTCTTCGGCGCAGAGTTCCGCGTCCCAGATCACCGGCAACGCCATCGGGATGAAGCGACCGGGATGCGCCCCGCACCATTCGTCGATGTGCCAGTCGTTGTAGGCCCGCACCAGCGCGAGAGAGAATTCGGCATCGTCGGTGGCGAACAGGCGCGCTGCGAACCCGGGGAACGACGGGAAGTTCATCTGGGCCAGGACGCCACCGGCATTCATGTCCTTGACGCGTTCGTCGACGTCGAAGCATCCCGGCCGGATCTCGTCCAGTCCATCCGGTTCGAGCCCGTATTCCTCCTTGGGGCGGCCGGCGACGGCGTTGAGCGCGACGTTCGGTATGACGATGTCGCGGAACTTCCAGACGTCGGCGCCGCTGTCCTGGTGAACCAGCACAGGCGCGTCGTCGAGGTACTTCTTCGGCAGGTGGTTCTTGAACATGTCCGGCGGTTCGATGATGTGGTCATCGACGCTGATCAGGATCATGTCATTTCTGTCCACGACTGTTCTCCGTTCCGAGGGACATACAGTATGGCTTTCAATTTAGCCTGCAACGACGATGTTGGGAAGGCGCCGCAGCATCTGGGGAATGGGATACGGTATGACTTACAGTTAAGGCTCGACCCGGGTTGTGGCGATGATCGCGGTCATCGCCCGGAGGCCGGAACACCGACTTCGCGAGGGACATGTGGGCGCTATGGGCAGACGTCGAATCATCCAGTGGGCCACGGGGACTGTCGGTAGGCATGCGTTGGCGGCCGTCTCGGCGCACCCCGATCTGGAGTTGGTGGGTGCCTATGCCTACAGCGACTCCAAGGTCGGCCGGGACATCGGTGGGGTCTGTGGAATCGCCGACACGGGTGTGCTCGCCACCAACAGCATCGATGACATCCTCGCGCTCGACGCCGATTGCGTCCTCTACATGGCGCAGGGAGAGATGGATCCGTTTGGAGCGGTGGACAACATCTGCCGGCTGCTGGCGTCCGGAAAGAACGTCGTCTCCACCGCGGTGACCGCACTGATCTATCCCCGGAGCCTCGGCGCGCATGTGGTCGACAGGCTGGAGGCGGCCTGCGCAGAAGGAGGGACATCGTTCCACGCCACGGGCATCGAGCCCGGCTGGGCGTCAGAAGTGGTGCCGCTGATCATGTCTGGCCTCTGCGGTCACGTAGAGTCGATCCTTGTGCAGGAGCTTCTCGACTACGCGGCCTACGACAGCCCCTCGATGTTGTTCGACATCATGGGTTTTGCGAAACGTCCGGAGGAGCAGGTGCCGATGTCCGACCCGGCCGTCGCCGGATCCTCGTTCCGGGCGCCACTGATGCTGCTGGCCGATGGCTTCGGCGCCACCATCGACGAGTTCACCTTCGACCGCCGGGTTGCGGTCACCGACGAGGCGTTCGAGGTGAAGGCGGGCAGCGTTGCGGCCCGAACCGTGTCGGCCCAGCGATTCAGTTGTACCGCGGTTGTCGACGGCAGGGCTGCCCTGACCGTCGAACACATCACGCGGCTGCGTGATGATCAGGCCCCGGACTGGCCCAGCGGGCGCGGATGGAAAGTCACCGTGGCGGGCACGCCCTCACTGGTCCTCGAAGCCCAGATCGCCACCGGCGGTGAAGACGAGAACGACCAGGCCTGTTTGGGAACAGCGATGCATGCTGTTCACGCGATCGAACCCGTGTGCGCGGCAGCGCCCGGAATCCGCACATTCCTGGACTTGCCGATGATAATCGGCAAGCACGTGTTGTCCGGCTCAGAGAAGTGATCTGCAGGGGGTTGTGAAATGACGGTTCCGAGTATCGATGACGCAGCGGGGGTATTGGCCGATCCATCGGCCTACACCGATGAGTCACGGTTACACAGCGCGCTGACCCATCTACGGACCACCGCTCCGGTCTCGCTGGTGGAGTCACCCAAGTACCGCCCCTTCTGGGCGATCACCAAACACGAAGACATCATGGCGATTTCGCGGAACAACTCCCTGTTCACCAACTTTCCGCGGCCAGTGCTGATCAAGGCCGTGCAAGAGGAGATGGACATCGCGAGTCAGGTGAAAACCCTGATCCACATGGACGATCCCGAACACAAGGTGGTGCGTGCGATCGCGGGGGACTGGTTCCGCCCCAAGGCGATGAAGGCCATGAAGGCCAGGGTCTCCGAACTCGCCACCACCTATGTCGACAAGATGCGTGCGATGGATGGCGACTACGACTTCGTCCAGCAGATCGCGGTGAATTATCCGTTGTACGTGATCATGTCGCTGTTGGGCGTGCCGGAGTCCGACTTCCCGCTGATGCTCAAACTGACGCAGGAGTTGCTCGGCAGCGAGGAGCCTGAGTACCACCGCGGCGCAAACCAGGAAGACCGGACCATGGCCCTGCTGGAGATGTTCGAGTACTTCAACGCCGTCACCGCGTCCCGGCGTGAACATCCCACCGACGATCTGGCGTCCACCATTGCCAACGCAACGATCGATGGCGAGCCGCTCTCGGACATCGAGACGGTGTCGTACTACCTGATCATCGCCACGGCCGGTCACGACACCACCAGCGCAACCATCGCCGGCGGCATGCAGGCGCTGATCGAGAACCCGGGTGAGCGGGCACGTTTGGTGTCCGATCCGGGGTTGATCACCTCGGCGGCCGAAGAGATGATCCGGTGGACCACACCGGTGAAGGCATTCATGCGGACCGCGGCGCAGGACACCGAGGTGCGCGGAGTGCCGGTCGCGCAGGGGGAGTCGCTGCTGCTGTCGTACGTGTCGGGCAACCGGGACGAAGACATCTTCGACGACCCGTTCCGGTTCGATGTCGGCCGCAGCCCCAACAATCACGTTGCCTTCGGTTACGGGGTCCACTTCTGCCTGGGGGCCGCGCTGGCCCGCATGGAGGTCAGCAGCTTCTACTCGGAACTGCTCCCACGCCTGGAGTCGGTGGAACTGGCCGGTGAACCCGAACTGATCGCGACCACCTTCGTCGGTGGCCTCAAGCACCTGCCGGTCCGGGCGGCTGTGGTCTGAAACCGGGCCTCGACCAACAAATCCGCCCGCCCGGCTGAAGCCGGGCGGGCGGATTGTTTTGTCTTACTTCAGATCACACGCGACGATCACACGTCGCATCGTCGGAGACGATCACACGTCGTAGTAGAGCGAGAACTCGTACGGGTGCGGGCGGATCTGGACGGGCTCGATTTCGTTCTCGCGCTTGAAGCTGACCCAGGTCTCGATGAGATCCTCGGTGAACACGCCACCCTCGGTGAGGTAGTCGTGATCCTCTTCGAGGCGGTCGATGACAGCGCCGAGCGAGGTGGGAGCCTGCGGGATGCCCTTGGCCTCCTCCGGCGGGAGCTCGTACAGGTCCTTGTCGACGGGCTCGTGCGGCTCGATCTTGTTCTTGATGCCGTCGAGGCCGGCCATCATCATGGCGGCGAACGCGAGGTACGGGTTGCCCGAGCTGTCGGGGCAACGGAACTCGAGGCGCTTGGCCTTCGGGTTGTTGCCGGTGATCGGGATACGCACGCAGGCGGAGCGGTTGCGCTGGCTGTAGACCAGGTTGATGGGAGCCTCGTAGCCCGGGACCAGACGCTTGTAGGAGTTCACCGTGGGGTTGGTGAACGCCAGCAGCGACGGCGCGTGGTGCAGGATGCCGCCGATGTAGTGGCGGGCCAGGTCGGAGAGTCCCGCGTAGCCGGCCTCGTCGTGGAACAGCGGCTTGCCGTCTTTCCACAGCGACTGGTGGGCGTGCATGCCCGATCCGTTGTCACCGAAGAGGGGCTTGGGCATGAAGGTGACGGTCTTGCCGTTCTGCCATGCGGTGTTCTTCACGATGTACTTGAACAGCTGGACGTCGTCCGCGGCGTGCAAGAGGGTGTTGAACTTGTAGTTGATCTCGGCCTGGCCGGCGGTGCCGACCTCGTGATGGCCACGCTCCAAGGTGAAGCCGGCCTTCTGAAGGTTGGTCGAGATCTCGTCACGCAGGTCGACGTAGTGGTCGTACGGTGCGACGGGGAAGTAGCCGCCCTTCTGGCGGACTTTGTAGCCGAGGTTCGGTGAGCCGTCGGGATCGACCTGCGAGCCGGTGTTCCACCAGCCCGACTCCGACTCGACGTTGTAGTGGGTGCCGTTGATCTCGGAGCTGAACGAGACCGAGTCGAAGATGTAGAACTCGGCCTCGGCGCCGAAGAAGCACGTGTCGGCGATGCCGGTGCTGGCGAGGTAGTCCTCGGCCTTGCGTGCGATGTTGCGCGGGTCGCGGCTGTAGGACTCACGCGTGAACGGATCGTGCACGAAGAAGGTCACGTTCATCGTCTTCGCCTTGCGGAAAGGATCGATGCGTGCGGTTGCCGGGTCGGGCAGCAACATCATGTCCGACTCGTCGATCGACTGGAAGCCGCGAACCGACGAACCGTCGAATGCCAGGCCGTCCTCGAAGACACTCTCATCGAAGGCCGATGCCGGGATCGAGAAATGCTGCATCGTTCCGGGGAGGTCGCAGAAGCGGATGTCGACGTATTCGACACCCTCAGCCTTGATGCCCTCGAGCAGTTCTTCCTTTGTGTTGTACACCTGCGGGTGACTCCTTCACTCGTGCCCAATTGCTGCCAGCGCCAGATTCATGGGTTTTGCAAGGGCTGGCGATTGTCCTTGTCCACTGTAGAGTGGCGGATCATCAACGCTGACCGTATTGACGTCAAGTTGCTTCGTGGATACTTCGGTGTTTCGCCCGTGTTACGTACGGCCGTCCGTGGGGATTTGTTGTGTGACGTTGGCCGCACAATGCCTGGTGAGGCTGTTCTCCCAGCGCATCTATGATTGAGGCATGGGACGTATTACCGGATCGTGGCTTTCGGGCCCGCAGGCGGCACTCGGAGAGAACACCGAAGTGGGTGCATACCGCGGCGAAAAGCTCGGTTTGGCCGAGTCCGGCCCGAACTCGCTGGCATCGTCGTGGCATCGCTGCCTAGGACTGCTTGCCGACTGGCTGATGTCGGGCGGCGTCACACTGATCTTCGTCCGTGACCTGCAGTCGCCGATCCTGTCGAACGTGGTGTTGCTCGTCTGGTTCGTGGTCGGCATCGGATCGGTGACCGCGTTCGGCTTCACCCCCGGGCAGTACCTCACCGGCATGCGGGTGGCGCGAGTCGACGGGGGAGCGAGAGTCGGTTTCGTCCGGGCGCTCGTCCGCCAGATCCTCATCGTCTTCCTGGTGCCACCGCTGATCAACGACCACGACGGACGCGGCATGCACGACCGGGCCACCGGCACCGCATTGATCCGCACTCGCTGACAGAACAAAAGGAAACCACCCGTCCCGGTCAGCCGAGGGCGGGTGGTTTCCTTTTGTTTTGTGATCAGCGAGAGTGATCAGCGCCGACGCGCGGTGCGCTGGATGCTGCGCATCTTGGCTCCCGCGGGCATCGGTCCCTTGGGCATACCCGGACCTGGCGTTTTGCCGCCGAGTGCCGCCAAGCGCGACTCGAGCTGATCGATGCGCTTCTTGTCGATGTTCTTCGGGAGTTTGTTCAGGTGCCGCTCGAGGTTCTTCAGCGGGATCTGACCCTCCTCGTTGCCGACGGTGATGTCGTAGATCGGGGTGTCACCGACGATGCGGGCAACACGCTTCTTCTCCTGGGCCAGCAACGACTTCGTGCGGCTCGGAGCGCCTTCGGCGACGATGATCACGCCCGGCCGACCGATCACGCGATGGATGGCGTCGAGTTGAGCGGTTCCGGAGACGGCCTGCTTGACGCGCCACTGACCCCGCATGTTGTCGAGGGCCCAGGCAGCGGCACCGGCCTGACCGTCCGCCTTCTTGAACACCGTCTTCTGCACGCGGCGCCCGAAGATGATGAATGCGAGCAGCACACCGAGCAGGATGCCCATCGGCAGGACGAAGACGAGACCGCCGACGAAGATCCCGATGAGAACCGCGATCACCGTGAGGCCGACGATCACACCGATCATCAGTGGCAACAGCAGCTTGTCTTCTTTGCGCTGCATCTGGAACGCCTGCCACAGCTGTTTGCGGCGAGCGCGCGACGCTTCCTTACGAGCAGCCTTCGCCGCCGCCTTTGATTCTTTTGTCGCTTTTGTTGCCTTCGCCATGCTCATCAGGATACTGGCCCGTGGTCGCGGTCAGGTCAACGCGGTACCCCGGACTCCGCCGGTGCCGAAACCGCCACGCGATTCTTGCGTGCGATCAAACGTCAGCGAGCGAGTCGGGCGATCAGTGAGGATGCTTCCTGGCTGGCGCTTCCACCGTCGGCCAGATGCGACATCGCTTCGGGGAGTTCGCGTCCGTGATGCCTCATCGCCTGCGCGTACAGACGGCCGGCCCGGTACGACGAACGAACCAGGGGTCCGGCCATGACACCGGCGTAACCGAGATCCTCGGCGAACTTCGAATGCTCTACGAACTCTTCGGGCTTGACCCACCGGTCCACCGGATGATGCCGCGGCGACGGACGCAGGTACTGCGTGATCGTGAGGATGTCGCAGCCGGCCTTGTGCAGGTCGACAATCGCCTCGGAGACCTCGTCGGGGGTTTCGCCCATACCGAGGATCAGGTTCGACTTGGTGACCAGGCCGTAGTCGCGGGCAGCGGTGATGACGTCGAGGCTGCGCTGGTAGCGGAACGCCGGGCGGATCCGCTTGAAGATACGCGGCACCGTTTCGACGTTGTGCGCCAACACCTCCGGGCGTGACGCGAACACCTCGGCGAGCTGCGCCGGGTCGGCGTTGAAGTCGGGGATCAGCAACTCGACGCCGGTGGTCGGGTTGAGTTGTTTGATGTACCGGACCGTCTCGGCGTAGAGCCAGGCGCCGCCGTCGTCGAGGTCGTCGCGGGCCACACCGGTCACCGTGGAGTAGCGCAGGCCCATGGTGGCCACACTCTCGGCCACCCGCCGCGGCTCATCGCGGTCGAGGTCCGCGGGCTTACCGGTGTCGATCTGGCAGAAGTCGCAACGGCGGGTGCACTGCTCGCCGCCGATCAGGAACGTGGCCTCGCGGTCTTCCCAGCATTCATAGATGTTGGGGCAGCCGGCCTCTTCGCAGACCGTGTGCAGACCCTCGCTCTTGACCAGGGATTTGAGCTCGGTGTAGTCCGGACCCATCGTCGCGCGCGTCTTGATCCACGACGGCTTGCGCTCGATCGGGGTCTCGGAGTTGCGGGCCTCGAGGCGCAGGAGTTTGCGTCCATTCGGGCCGACAGACGCCGGAGCGCTCGACTTGGCTGGTTTGTCTTGCGAAACAGTCACTGGGTTGATCCTACGTGGGTGGGGGTGTCACGCTCGGTGACCATGGATGATGCAGTGTGGGTGGCGACCGGCAACGTCCCGTCGAGAGCGTCGGCCACCGCCGCGGCGAGCAGCGGCCTCACCTCCTCGACGGTGATCGTGCGACCGAGTTCGCCGGTGAGGGAACCTGCTCCGGCATCCGGGATGCCGCAGGGAATGATCGATCCGAACGCACTGAGGTCGGGATCGCAGTTCACGGCGATGCCATGCAGCGCGACCGCCCGGGCCACCCGGATGCCGATCGCACCGATCTTGCGATCGGGACGGCGCATGATCCCGGTGGGCCCGGCCTGATCGACGGCCCAGACACCAGAGCGGCCGTCCACCCGGAACGTCGGCAGACCCAACGCCTGACAGACGTGGATAATCGCTTCTTCCAGGCGCCGGACGTAGTCGACCACGTCGACTGGACTGGCCAACGCGACAATCGGGTACGCGACGAGCTGTCCGGGGCCGTGCCAGGTGATCTTGCCGCCGCGGTCCACATCGATGACGGGCGAGCCGTCGGTGGGACGATCGGCGGCCTCGGTACGGCGGCCCGCGGTGTACACGGACGGATGTTCGAGCAACAGCAGGACGTCGTGGCCCAGGACACCGTCGGCCCGTTCATCCGCCAGCCGATGCTGCAGGTCGAAGGTCTCCTGGTAGTCGACGCGGCCGAGCCACCGGACTTCGAGAGGTTCGGTGGACAGACGAGCACTGGACATCAGGACGCCTTGTCCACTGCGTAGGCGAGCGCAGAGTCGATGGTGGGATGGCGGAAAACGAAGTCGTTGTCGATCAGCACCTCAGGTACAACGTTCTGACCCTGCAACAACATTTCCTCGGCCATTTCGCCGGCTGCCTTCGACAGCACGGCACCGGGCACCGCGAACACCGCGGGGCGTCCGGCCGCACGCCCGAAACTCTTGGTGAACTCGGCGTTCGTGACCGCTTGGGGCGCGCACATGTTGACCGGGCCGGCGAGCGGCCGCGTCAATACCAACTCCAGGACCCGCACCGCGTCGACAAGGCTGATCCACGGGAAGTACTGCTTCCCGTTTCCCAGCCGACCGCCGAGGCCGAGCCGGAACAGGGGCCGAAGCTTGCCGAGCAGTCCGCCGGACGGTGACAACACCGGCGCGGTACGGATCAGGGCGACCCTGGTCGACGATCCCGACGTCTGAGCCGTGAGAGCGGTGGCTTCCCAGTCGGTGGTGAGATCGGCCAGGAACCCGGTCCCGGCGGCGTCCTTCTCGGTCACCGCGCGGGTACCGGTGTCGCCGTAGTAGCCGGTTGCGCTGGAACTCACAAAGATCGGGACCCCGGCCTGCCGGACGGAGTCGGCGAGGACCCGTGTCGGGATGATCCGGCTGTCCCGGATCTCCTGCTTGACGTGTCCGGACCACCTGCGATCGGCGATGCCTCGACCACAGAGGTTCACCACCGCGCGTCGACCCCGTCCAATGCGGTGGGGTCGATGCCGAACGAATCAGGGGCCCAACGGATCTGGTCCGGGGCGGTGGTCGGGCGGCGGACCAGGCGGACGACCTGATGGCCGGCCCCGGTGAGACTTTCCACCAGGGCCGAGCCGATCAGGCCAGAAGATCCCGCTATGGCGATCCGCACAGGGCGTCCTACAGCCCCAGATCCGCCTCGAACGAGGCCTCTTCGAGGCGGTGCTTGACGGTGCTCAGGAAGCGTCCGGCATCAGCGCCGTCGATCAGGCGGTGATCGTAGGTGAGCGGAAGGAAGGACATCGAGCGCACTGCGATCGACTCGGAACCGTCCGCGCTGGTCATCACGACCGGACGCTTGACGATGGCACCGGTACCGAGCATGGCCGCCTGCGGCGGAACCAGGATGGGGGTGTCGAAGAGCGCACCCTGGCTACCGATGTTGGTGATGGTGAAGGTCCCACCGGTGAGGTCGTCGAGCTTGAGGTTGTTGCTCCGTGCCCGCGCGGCGATGTCCGCGATGGCCCGCGCCAGACCGGCGATCGACAGATCGTCGGCGTTGTGGATGACGGGGGAGAGCAGCCCCTGCTCGGTGTCGACCGCGATCCCGAGGTTGACCTTGGAGTAGTACGTGATCTCCTTGGCCTCTTCGTTGATCGAGGCGTTGACGTTCGGATGCGCCTTCAGTGCCTCCACGACTGCCTTGGCGATGAACGGCAGGTAGGTCAGGTTCACACCCTCGCTGGCCTTGAAACCTGCCTTCGCGGCGGCGCGCAGTGCGGCGATCTTGGTCATGTCGACCTCGAACACCTGGGTGAGCTGTGCGCTCTCCTGCAGGGACTCGCGGGTCTTCTTGGCGGTGATCTGCCGGATCCGATTGATCTTCTGCGTGGTGCCGACCAGCTTGGCGAGCTCCGGGTTCGGTGCGGCCGGAGCCGACTTTGCCGGCGCGGCCGGGGCCGATTTCGCCTGTGCCGCAGCCGGTTCGGGAGTAGCCGGTGCTTTGGCTGCCTCGGCGGCGGCCAACACGTCCTGCTTGCGGATACGGCCACCGACACCGGTGCCCTTGATGGCGCCGAGGTCGACGTCGTTCTCCGCCGCGAGCTTGCGGACCAGCGGGGTCACGTACGGGGTGGCCTCCTGGTCGGCTGCAGGCTTGGACTCTTCCTTCGGTGCCGCCTTGGGCTCTTCCTTCGGTTCCGGCTTTGCCTTCGCGGCCGGGGCGGGCTCTGGCTCTGGCTCGGGTGCGGGCTCTGGCTCCGGATCGGACGGAGCGACGGTGGGCTTGGAATCGGCAGAACCGACCACGGCCAGGCGACCGCCGACCTCGATCACATCGTCTTCTTGGGCGATGATCTCGAGCAGGGTGCCGGCAACCGGCGACGGGATCTCGGTGTCGACCTTGTCGGTGGAGACCTCCAGCAGCGGCTCGTCCTCCGCGACGGAATCCCCGACCTCCTTGAGCCAGCGGGTGACCGTTCCCTCGGTGACCGACTCGCCCAGTTCGGGCATCGTGACGTCGGTGCCCTGCGGCGACCCGTCGGAGGATGCAGCCGGTGCCGCCGGGGTCGCCGGTGCCTCTGGCTCAGATTCCGGTTCGGGCTCTGCCTCGGGCTCCGCGTCTTTCTCGGCGGGCGCCTCGGAGGCCGGGGCACTGTCACCGGCGGACTCGCCTGCCTCGCCGATCTGGCCCAGCTCGCCGCCGACCTCGATGACGTCGTCTTCCTGCGCGACGATCTTGATCAGGACGCCGGACGTCGGTGCCGGGATCTCGGTGTCGACCTTGTCGGTCGACACCTCCAGCAACGGTTCGTCGGCCTCGACCGTGTCACCCTCCTGCTTGAGCCACCTGGTGACGGTGCCTTCGGTGACGCTTTCACCCAGGGCTGGCATTTGGACGGAGAAGGCCATCGTTGTCGACTCCTTGATTTCGAGAACCGGTGTGCGGT
The DNA here is from genome assembly GCF_036566845.1 of Williamsia sp. Classification (GTDB taxonomy): domain Bacteria; phylum Actinomycetota; class Actinomycetes; order Mycobacteriales; family Mycobacteriaceae; genus Williamsia. The sequence goes on along the minus strand of NZ_DATCVM010000289.1, from coordinate 38,373 downwards.
CTACGGTCTGGGCCTTACCACCGGTGTTGGTGGCAGGCATGTTGTTGATGATCCGCCGGATGAGGCGAACCGCCGGTCTAACCCTACCTTTTGCCCTATCCTTCGGCAGCGATGTCCTCCAGTACGGCGAAGATGGTCCGTACCGGCACCCCCGTTCCACCCTTACCGGTGTAGCCCCACGGGCCGCCGGTGTTGAAAGCCGGGCCGGCGATGTCGATGTGCACCCACTGCACGTCCTTCGCAACGAACTCCCGGAGGTAGATGCCCGCCGAAAGCATTCCGCCCCACCGATGGTTGGTGACATTGGCGAGATCGGCGACTCGTGAATCGAGGTCGGGGCGGAGCTCTTCGGGGAACGGCATCGGCCAACCCGATTCGCCTTCTGCCTGCGAGATCGACGCAACGCGGTCACGGAAATCGTCGGTGCCCATCACGCCGGGGGTACGGGTCCCGAGTGCGACCATCTGCGCGCCGGTCAAAGTGGCGGTGTCGATCAGGTAGTCGGGCTCGTCCTCGCACGCCCGAACGATGGCGTCGGCCAGGATCAGCCGGCCCTCGGCGTCGGTGTTGATGACCTCGACGGTCTTGCCGCCGTACTGGGTCAGGACGTCGCCGGGACGCTGAGCCGTACTCGACGGCATGTTCTCGGCCATCGGAACCGTGGCGATCACGTTGACCCCGACATCGAGGTCGGCCGCCAGGATCGCGGTGGCGATCACGGCCGCCGCGCCGCCCATGTCGGACGTCATGTTCTCCATGCCGGCAGCCGGCTTGATCGAGATGCCGCCGGTGTCGAAGGTGATGCCCTTGCCGACGAGCGCGACGGTCTTGGCCTTCTTCCCGGCGCTGTGGCTCAGGCGGACGAGGCGCGGCGGCCGTGAACTGCCCTTGCCGACGCCGATGATGCCGCCGTAGCCGGCCTTGTCCAGAGCGGACTCGTCGAGGATCTCGACCTTGAGTCCGGCCGCTGATCCGAGGGCCTTCGCACGGTCGGCGAACTCCTCGGGGAACAGGTGGCTCGGCGGGGTGTTCACGAAGTCGCGTGCGATGGACACCGCCCGGGCGATGGCCTTGGCGCGATCGAGTTCGGCCTGTGTGGTCTTGTCGACCGCGGGCACGATCAGGCCAACCGCCGCCAGCGGAGCCTTCTCGGGCGGAGTCGAACGGAACTCGTCGAATCGGTACGCGCCCAGGAAGAATCCTTCGGCGGCCGCGGCCAGATCGGCGGCCGGGAGGCTAGTCACGGCGGTTGCCACACCCTGCAGGCTGCGGGCGGCGACACCGGCCTGACGGCGAACGTGTTCGGCGTCGTCGAGCTTGTCCGGCGAACCGAGTCCGACGGCGAGCACCGAGGTGACGCCGAGGCCCGCGGGGGCGGGAAGTTTGGTCAGTTCACCGGCCGAACCCTTGGCGCCGACGGCGGCGAGCGCGTCGTCGATCGCGGAGGCGGTGGCATCGTCGAAGAGACCTTCACCGATGACCAGGCTCGGTGCCCCGTCTTCTTCGGCCGAGGTCAGTCCGATGACCAGAACGTCGTCGTCCTTGCTGATCCCGGTGACCAGAGACAGTTGCGGACCCAGCTGACGTATTGCGCTTGACTTGCTCACACTTCACTCCCAGTCGTAGCGGTACCTTGCCGAGGCCCAAGCTTAGTGGTCGGCGCCCGGTCGCTCTCGCGGCGCGATAGCGTTGCTCCCATGAGCGAAGGCGAACTGCTGGCCGGCCCCATCGAAGATCTGCATCGCGGACTCGGCGCAAGTTTCGCCGAATTCGGCGGTTGGAACATGCCGGTGTCGTACGCGGGTACCGTGGCCGAACACACCGCGGTCCGCGAAGCGGTCGGCATCTTCGACGTGAGTCATCTGGGCAAGGCCTCGGTGACCGGACCTGGTGCCGCCGAGTTCGTCAATCGTTGCCTGACCAACGATCTGAACAAGATTCACCCGGGCAAGGCGCAGTACACGTTGTGTACCAACAACTCTGGTGGTGTGGTCGACGACCTCATCGTCTACTGGGTCTCCGACGACGACGTGTTCCTGGTTCCCAATGCCGCCAACACCGCCGCGGTGGTGGCGGCGCTGGCCGCGGTGGCCCCCGAGGGTGTCGAGGTGGTCGACCGCCATCGTGACTTCGGTGTGTTCGCCGTCCAGGGACCCCGGTCGTCTGCGGTGTTGTCGGGGCTGGGATTGCCCACCGACATGGAGTACATGTCGTTCGCCGACACCGAAATGGTTGTGGGCCAGTCGGGTTACCCCGTCCGGGTCTGCCGGACCGGGTACACCGGTGAGATCGGCTACGAATTGTTGCCGGCCTGGGACGACAGCGAACCGGTCTTCGCGGCGCTGTCCGCCGCCGTGATCGCGGCCGGGGGAGCGCCCGCCGGGTTGGGGGCACGCGACACCCTGCGCACCGAGATGGGTTACCCGTTGCACGGTCACGAACTGTCCGTCGACATCAGTCCGGTGCAAGCCCGCTGCAGCTGGGCCGTGGGTTGGAAAAAGCCCGAGTTCTTCGGTCGCGAGGCCCTGCTCGCAGAGAAGGAGTCGGGTCCTTTGCGTCGACTCTGGGGCCTGCGGGCAACCGGGCGGGGCGTGCCGCGGGCGGATCTGGCGGTCCTCGACGGCCCTGGGGGGACACAGATCGGCGCCACCACGTCGGGAACCTTCTCGCCGACGCTCAAGACGGGAATCGCCCTGGCACTCATCGATTCGTCCGCGAACGTCGCCAAAGGTGACACCGTCGTGATCGATGTCCGCGGCCGTGCGCTCGAGTGCGAGGTCGTCCTGCCGCCATTTGTGACGGCAGGGACCAGCTAGCTCCAACTGGCTAGCTCCGGCCTGCCTCCGCCCGACGGTGGTCCACCGGGAGAAATGGCTCGCGACGTCAGGCGATAGGATTGACACATGACTTTGGAGTTCGCCCGGACCGAGCACCCGCAGCCGCTGTCGGCAGAACGCCGTGCGGAAATCCTGGCTGCCCCGGGGTTCGGTAAATACTTCACCGACCACATGGTGACCATCGAGCACAGCGCCGAACAGGGCTGGCACGATGCCCGGGTGGTTCCGTACGGACCGATCCAGCTCGACCCATCGGCGATGGTCCTGCACTACGCGCAGGAGATCTTCGAAGGCCTCAAGGCGTACCGCCAGGCGGACGGGACTGTCTCATCGTTCCGTCCCGACGCCAACGCGCTGCGTATGCAGCGGTCGGCGGAGCGTCTGGCGATGCCGGAACTGCCGGTCGAGGACTTCATGGGCTCGTTGCGGGCCCTCGTGGAGGCCGACCATCTCTGGGTTCCGGAAGCCGGCGGCGAGGCCTCGCTCTACCTGCGTCCCTTCATGATTGCCACCGAAGTCGGTCTCGGCGTGCGTCCATCGAACGAATACCGCTATCTGCTGATCGCATCGCCGGCCGGGGCGTACTTCCCGCGCGGCGTGCACCCGGTGAGTGTGTGGCTCTCCACCGAATACGTGCGGGCCGCCCCCGGTGGAACCGGCGCGGCGAAGTTCGGCGGCAATTACGCCGCCTCGCTGCTCGCGCAGGCTCAGGCCGCCGACAAGGGCTGCGATCAGGTGGTCTGGCTCGACGCCATCGAACGCCGCTTCGTCGAGGAAATGGGTGGCATGAACCTGTTCTTCGTCTTCGGCTCCGGGGCCGACGCCAAGCTCGTGACCCCCGAACTGTCCGGGTCGTTGCTTCCGGGCATCACCCGGGAATCGCTGCTGCAGCTCGCCGCCGATGCCGGCTTCGACGTCGCCGAGCGCAAGATCAGCGTCGAGGAGTTGCGCAAGGGTGTGGCCTCCGGCGAGATCACCGAGGTCTTCGCCTGCGGTACCGCCGCAGTCATCACGCCGGTCGGCCACGTCAAGGGCGACACCGACGACTACACCATCGGTGACGGACAGCCGGGCGAGGTCACGATGGCCTTGCGCGACACGCTCACCGGTATCCAGCGCGGCACCTTCGCCGACACCCACGGCTGGATGACAAAGCTCCACGGCTGATCTCGTGACGGCTGATCTCGTCAGAGCCCAGGTGCGAATCGCGACTCAGGCGATCAGCAGTCCGCAGATCGCGATCAGGGCACTGAGTTCGATCAGTGCGCCGAGCACATCGCCGTTGATGCCGGCGAATCGGCGGGAGCAGTGAAAGCTGAACCACCAGGCGAACGCGACAACCGCCACCGCGCTGAACACGCCCGGAAGCGGTAACGCCGGGTCGACCATGTACCCGACCGCAACGGCGCCGAGCGCCCAGAACACGACCGTGAGTCGCTGAGTTCCGGCAGTCAGCGCGCCGAACTTCGATTCCTCGGTTGCCGACAGGTTGACGCGGCATCCGACGACTGGTGCGACCCGGCTGGCGAACAGCACGAAAACGATTGCTGCCCAATCTTTTTGCTCGATCAGTGCCCCATAACCGACTGCCTGTGCGACCAGGACCAGCACCAGGGTGGCCGCGCCGAACGGACCGGCACTGCCGCTGTGCATCACCTTGTGCACGCGTTCGGGAGAACCGAAACAACCCAGTCCGTCCGCGGTGTCCGACAATCCGTCCAGATGCATTCCGCGGGTGAGAATCGCGATGACACCGACGGTCAACAAACCTGCCAGCAGCGGTGGCAGGTCGGTATGACCGAGGCCGACGGCGATTGCCGCCGTGATCACACCGAGCAGTGCACCCACGAGCGGTGCCGATCCGATGGCCGCGCCGCCCAGCGCGCGGTCAAAGGGCCCCTTGGGCGCGGGGATCGGCAGGATCGTCAACCACGAGATCGCGGTCTGTGGACCCCGAAACGCGGCGCGCACATTCATCAGTTGTCAGGACACATCGGGTGCACCGCTGACCTGGGCTTCGGCAAACGTCGCCATCGATGCGAGCGTGTTCACCGCAGCCTGCACCAGGGGGAGCGCGGTCAGGGCCCCGCTGCCTTCACCGAGACGCATCGACAGATCGAGCAGTGGAACCAGATCCAGCTGCCGCAAAGCGATCTGGTGAGCCGGCTCGGCCGAGCGGTGACCGGCCACCCACCACTCGCGGGCACCGGGTGCAAGGTCGTTGGCCACCAAAGCGGCCGCCGTCACCACCATGCCGTCGAGGATGACAGGTGTCTTGCGCACAGCGGCCTGCGCGAGGAACCCGGCCATCGCCGCGATCTCCGCGCCGGAGACGGTGCGCAAGAGGTCGAAGGGGATGCGGGCGTGCGGCCGGCCCCGGCGCATGCCGTCCCGTACCGCTGCGGTCTTGCGGATCCACCCGTTGTCGTCGATGCCGGTGCCGCGCCCGACAACCACGACGGGCTCGGTGTCGGTGAGCAGGCCGATCAGCACCGTGGCCGGTGTGGTGTTTCCGATACCCATCTCGCCGGCGATGAGAAGATCTGCGCCGGAATCGATTTCCCGGTCCGCGATGGTGCGCCCGGCTGCCAGCGCGGCGCGGGTCTCGTCCGCGGTCAGCGCATCTTCACGCGTGAGGTCGCCGGTGCTGCGACGGACCTTGAAGCGGCTGATCGCTTCCGGGGTCTCCGCGTTGACGGCGAGGTCCTCGACACGGACCCGGGCACCGTTCTGTTTTGCCAGCACGTTGACCGCCGCGCCGCCGGCCGAGAAGTTCGCCACCATCTGTGCCGTGACCTCGGGGGGGAACGCCGACACGCCTGCCTGGGCGACGCCGTGGTCGCCGGCGAAGATCACCACGGTGGGTTCTGTGATCGGGCGGGGTGGGCAGACTCCCTGGCAGGAGGCCATCCAGATGCCGATCTCCTCGAGCCGCCCGAGTGATCCGGCCGGCTTGGTCAGTTCCCCGTGGCGCGCTCGTGCGGCGATCGCGGCCGTGCGGTCCGGTGCGTCCACGAAACCGAACTGTTCCGGGTTCTCGAACTCGGTGATGGGCGCGGCACCGTCGGTGACGGACACGGCACCCAGTGTGCTCGGGGCGGGTACCGGGTCGGGAGAAGGCACCGGCGCGGGGGCCGGGATCGGAGCCGGAATCGGTGCGGGGACAGCGGATGCGACCTCGTGTGGCACAGCCGCGTCGGCGGCCGCGCCACCGCGGAGTTCGAGTGCTCGACCCGCAACCACCAGCACAACCCGGTCACAGACCGCGGCGACCGCGGCATTGAGGATGCCCAACTGATCCTGGAACAGCCGTCCGGCCGGAACCGGCGCCACCAGCGACAGGCCGACCTCGGGGCTGATCATCACCAGGTCCCCGGTGAAATCGGCCACTGCCGTGGACAATTCCGTCACAGCCGCGGACATGTCGAAGGTCTCGTCGTCCCAGCCGCCGACCCCGTCGATGTGCCGGCTCAGCCAGCTCCCGAGATCGTCGACCAGCGTTGGCGTGACGGGGTCACGGCGCAATTCGGTTGCAACGTCGGCGGATTCGACCGTGGTCCACCCACTCGGCCGGCGAGCGCGGTGCGCATCGATCCGGCACGCCCACTCGGGGTCGCCGGTTGCCGGATCAGATGCCGTTGCCAGGTATCTGACGCCGACTTCCGGCAGCAGACCTTCACCGAAAGCTGATTTGCCCGAACGTATTCCACCGAGTACCAGGGTTCGCATCACCGATCAGACCGCGTCGCCCGGCTTGACCGTGGGGCGAGGGGCGCGCATGAATCGCATCTGCATGGCGCGGCTGAAGCCGTACCAGGTGAGTTTGAATCCACCGTCCGAGGTGTTCGGGAAGCGTTCGTGAATCCGGTTGTTGAGGGTCCGGCCGAGCAGGAAGCCGTCGATCACCAGGAAGATGACGAAGATGAGCATGAACAGCGTGGCGTAGACCGCGAGGGCGGGCAAGAACATCACGAGGATCAGCAGGATTGCGAACGGCATGAACAGCCCGGCGAAGTTGCGCCGGGAATCGACGATGTCGCGGGCGTATCGACGGACTTCGCCTTTGTCTCGAGCCATCAGGTAGCGCTCGTCGCCGTCCATCATCTTCTCGCGCTGTTCGGTGCGAGCCTTGCGGCGTTGATCGGACTGGGCCCGCTTCTCCTCTTTGGTCAGGCTGACGGCTGAACCCTTCAGGTCCTTCTTGCGGGCCCGGGCCTCGGCGCGGGTCGTCGGGGCCGGAGCAACCGGGCCGCGACGCTTGCCCTCGGCTTCCCGGCGCTTGGGAGTCGGGCGACCCTTGCCCTCGGTGTACCTGCGATCGGCCGCAGCTTCTTCCGGAGTCTGCTCGACTGTCGACGTCGTATCGACCTCGGCGTCGTCGTCTTTCTTCCAGGGCAATTTCACCCTTCCAGATTATCCCGCCCGCGTGCGCCACCGCTGTCGGGTCTGCGCTGCGCGAATTGTGATGGCCGCGGCGCTTCATCGCGATCGCGGGCCCTGCCGACCGGGCGCGTCCTTCCTATACTTCCCACATGAAAGCGCTGATCGCCCCGGACTCGTTCGGTGACACACTGACCGCCGTTGCCGCCGCGGAGGCGATCGCTGCCGGCTGGGCAGAGTCCCGTCCGGACGACGACTTGATCCTGGCACCGCAATCCGATGGCGGTCCCGGATTCGTGGCTGTCCTGGCGAGCCGGTTCGGTGAGGTCCACACAGAAACCGTCAACGGACCCCTGGGTGCGCTGGTCGACGCCCAGTGGCTGCTCCACGGTGACACCGCCTACATCGAATGCGCGCAGGCCTGCGGGCTGCACCAGCTCGGCGGTCGCCCGTCGCCACGGACCGCGGTCGCGGCGGACACCTACGGGGTGGGGCAGCTCATCGGGGCAGCCGTCGACGCCGGTGCGGCGAAGGTCGTCGTCGGTCTCGGTGGCAGCGGCAGTACCGATGGGGGCAAGGGCCTGGTCGATGCCCTCGGCGGACTGGACAGTGCGGCGCGACTGTTGCAGGGCGTGGAGCTGGTGGCCGCCTCGGACGTCGAGAACCCGCTGCTCGGCCTGGAGGGCGCGGCTGCCGTGTTCGGTCCGCAAAAGGGTGCCGACCCCGACACCGTCGCCGCATTGGAGCAGCGGATGAGCACGTGGGCCGCACTGCTCGGAGAGTTCGCCGGCCGCGACATCAGTCCGCTTGCCGGAGCCGGCGCCGCCGGCGGACTGGGAGCGGTGCTGCTGGCGCTCGGCGGCACCCGGATCTCCGGCGCGACGGTGATCGCGGATGCGACCGGACAGGCCGACCTGATCGCCGGAGTCGACCTGGTGATCACCGGTGAGGGCAAATGTGATGAACAGACCCTCAAGGGGAAGGTCGTCGCGGCCCTGACCAGCGCGGCCCGGGCGCACCAGACCCCGACAATCGTGTTCGCCGGGCAGCTCGCACTGACACCGGCGCAGATCGCCGAGGCGGGCATCGCACGCGCTCACGCCATCGTCGAGGTCGCCGGATCGGTCCAGCGGGCGATGGACGACGCGCAGAATCAACTGACGGAGCTCACCAGGCAGGTCGCCGGCACTTGGTGATGACCGGTGACGGCTCACCGGTGTGATAGGCGGGAATAGTCCGCAAAGGAGTACGGTTGTACCCGACGGAAGTTCGCATCCGATCCCGGACCACTGTGGGTTCGCACGCCTACGCCCCGCACACTGAGGAGATTTCATGACCGCATCGAACGAGACTGCTGTGCAGACCGAGACCGAGGCACCCGCGCACGGTGTGATCCTGACCGATGCCGCAGCGTCCAAGGCGAAGGCACTACGTGAGCAAGAAGGCCGTGAAGAGCTGATGCTCCGTATCGCCGTTCAGCCCGGCGGCTGCGCCGGCCTGCGCTACCAGCTGTACTTCGACGACCGCAATCTCGACGGCGACCTCGTTGTCGAGTTCGACGGCGTCGGACTGGCCGTCGATCGGATGAGCGCTCCGTACGTCATGGGTGCGAGCATCGACTTCGTCGACACCATCGAGAAGCAGGGCTTCACCATCGACAACCCGAACGCAACGGGCAGCTGTGCCTGCGGCGATTCGTTCAACTGACGCCAGGCACTCTCACCAGGCAGCGTGACCCCCGCACTTCGAGAATGGGGCCGCATCCGAGTTCGTCTCGGATGCGGCCCTTTTTTGTTGTCGGACCTCGGCGATGTTCGTATGATCTGGCCGGGGCTGGCTGCGTTCACCTGGTGGGAAGGTAGCGTTAAGCCATTATTCGGTGAGTAAGAAAGGCACTCCTTCGTGGCCATTGCCATTTGCGGATCGATCGCTACCGACCATCTGATGCGTTTTCAGGGCAAGTTCTCTGAACAGCTCTTGCCAGAACACCTCAGCCACATCTCCCTGAGCTTCCTCGTGGAGGACCTGGTGATCCGGCGCGGTGGTGTCGCCGGCAACATCGCGTATGCGATGGGAGTGCTCGGGGGGTCGCCGCTGCTGGTCGGCTCGGTCGGCAGTGATTTTGACGACTACCGGCGCTGGCTCGAGCGCAACGGCGTCGACACGCGTGGTGTCCGGGTGTCGGAGACGGCGCACACGGCGCGCTTCATGTGCACCACGGACGACGAGATGGCCCAGCTGGCAAGCTTTTACGCCGGTGCGATGAGCGAGTCGCGCGAGATCTCGCTGAACAAGCTGGCCGCCGAACTCGGATCCCCGGAGCTGGTCCTCATCGGTGCCGATGACCCCGAGGGCATGATTGTCCACAGCCGCGAATGCCGCGAGCTGGGCATCCCGTTCGCCGCCGATCCCTCGCAGCAGCTCGCGCGACTCGACGGTGAGCAGGTGCGCGCCCTGATCGACGGGGCCACCTACCTGTTCACCAACGAATACGAGTGGGGTCTGCTCCGCCAGAAGTCGGGCCTGAGTGATGCCCAGGTCGCCAAGATGGTCGGTGTCCGGATCACCACACTCGGTGGTGGGGGAGCGGAGATCGTCGAAGCCGACGGTTCACGCATCCACGTTCCGGTTGTCCCGGAGACCGCCAAGGTCGACCCGACCGGAGTCGGCGACGCCTTCCGTGCCGGATTCCTCGTCGGCAACGCGGCCGGTCTGAGCCACGAGCGCAGCGCCCAGCTCGGTTCGATGGTCGCCGTCCTCGTTCTGGAGACTGTCGGCACCCAGGAATGGGTGTGGGACCGCGAAAGTGCCCTCGGGCGCATGTCGGGTGTCTACGGATCACAGGCCGCCGCCGAGATCGGCGCGATACTCCCGGCTTGACGCGACACCAAACGCTCCACCTATACGAAGACGCTCCACAAATATGTGGAGCGTCTTCGTATAGGTGGAGCGTTTGCGGTTGGGGTGCTACAGGCGGACGGGGTAGTGGTGGTCCTCGATCTGCGGAACGATGGTGCCCTCGACGAAGATCCCGTGCCACACCATGAAGATCAGCACGGTCCACAGTCGACGGCTGTTGTCGACCGCGCCGGTCCGGTGCTCGGTGAGCATGGTCCGGATCGCGTCCTTGTTCAGGATGTGGTCGGTCTGTGAATGCTCGATCGTCTCGTGCGCCCAGTCGTAGAGCTCGGTGCCGCGAAGCCAATGCCGAACGGGCACCGGGAATCCGAGCTTCTTGCGGTGCAGGACGTGTGCCGGAACGATCTGTTCCAGCGCCTTACGAAGCGCGTATTTGGTTGTCCCGTGGGAGATCTTCTCCTCGAACGGCAGAGCCTCGGCCACCCGCAGCACCTCGGAGTCGAGGAACGGCACCCGCAATTCGAGCGAGTTTGCCATCGTCACCTTGTCGGCTTTGACGAGGATGTCGCCGCGCAGCCAGGTGAACAGATCCAGATGTTGCATCCGGGCAACCGGATCCCAGCCGCGCGACGTCGCGTAGATGGGGGCCGTGACATCGGTGTGGAGCCAATCGGGACGGAAGTCCTTGAGCACGGCCTTGAGTCGGGCATCGTCGAAGCTGCGGGCGTTGCCGTAGTAGCGCTCTTCGAGTGTCATGGACCCGCGGTGCAGAAGGCTCTTTCCGCGCTTGCCTTCGGGGATCCGGTCCGACAGTTTGCCCGCTGCGGCGCGCAGGCCGCGGGGGAGACGTTCGAAGGGCTTGAGCGACAACGGCTCTTTGTAGATGGTGTACCCACCGAACAGTTCGTCGGCGCCCTCGCCGGACAACACGACCTTGACGTGCTTGCGGGCTTCCTTCGCCACGAAGTACAGCGGGATCAACGACGGGTCGGCCACCGGATCATCGAGATACCAGACGATTTCGGGAATCGCGGCGACGAACTCGGCCGGCCCGACGGTCTTCACGATGTGCTTGGCGCCGATCGCGGCGGCGGATTCGGCGGCCACGTCGACCTCCGAATAGCCTTCCCGCTCGAACCCGGTGGTGAAGGTGATCAGGTTGGGATTGTGCTTGATCGCCAAAGCAGCGATCGCGGTCGAGTCGATACCGCCGGAGAGGAACGAGCCGACGGTGACGTCGGCGCGCATGTGCTTGGCCACCGAGTCGGACAATGCCTCGGCGATCTCGTCGTAGCGAGCCTGCTCACTGCCCGGAGTGAAGGGGCGCACCGCGAACTGCGGTGTGAAGTATCGGTAGACCTTCGGCATCTGGCCCGGTCGCAGAGTTGCATAGCTGCCCGACTCCAATCGGCGGATGCCGGCGTGCAGTGTCTCCGGTTCGGGGACGTACTGGAGCACCGTGTAGTGCTGGATCGCCCGACTGTCGAGTGAGTCCGAGACGCCGATGCGGTCGATCAGTTCGAGAAGGCTCTTCTTCTCGCTGCCGAAGATGGTGCCGCCCGACCCGGTAGCGATGAACAGCGGCTTGATGCCGAAAGGATCGCGGGCCAAGAACAGGGAGCGGTCCTCGGTGTCCCAGATCGCGAACGCGAACATTCCGCGCAGGCGGGTGACCGAATCGGGGCCCCAGTGATGGAAGGCCGCGACGATCGCCTCGCCGTCACCCTCGGTGTGGAACTGGGCGCCCTCGTCCTCGGCCAGCTGAGCGCGGATCTCGAGGTAGTTGTAGATCTCGCCGTTGAAGACGAGTGCATAGCGTTCCGGGTTCTCCGGCGGGCCCCACCGCAACGGCTGGTGCGAATGCTCGATGTCGATGATCGAGAGCCGATTGAAGCCGAAGACCAGGTCGGAATCGTGCCACGTGCCCGGTTCGTCAGGTCCTCGATGCCGCATGCAGTGCAACGCGGAAGCGACCAGATCGGCTGACTCGGCGGCCGATGCGTCGCTAGACAGCAGACCTAACAGACCACACACGAAAATTGCCTCAATTCGTCCAGGGACGGGGTAGGGATCACGCCCGAGTATGCCGCAATGAGGAGTGCCACCGCGTGTGCGGCCCAGGTTGTGTGGTCGGTCGACAGCACCCGGTGACACGAACCCAAACCCCGATACGAATGTTGACCGGGGTTGGTCTACGCTGCGTAGTACACGAGTTACCAGTCGTGGTTAGCGTTGTGACTGTTTCCAGTCAGGGCAGGGTAGGAAGGCGTGAAATTGGCACACGGTGGGCGACCTCCGGCATCGACCAAACGTCAGCACCGCGGACGTCGAATCAAGCAGATAAGCGCAGCCTTGTTCCTAGGCGTTGGCGCACTGATGCTGTCGAGCTGCAGCGCTGAGGAAGCACTGCGATTCGGTTGGCCCGTGGGCATTACGCCCGAGGCCGAGGATATGCGGCATCTATGGACGTGGTCGGTGATCTCGGCCCTCATCATGGGTGTTTTGGTGTGGGGTCTGACGTTCTGGACCATCACGTTCCACCGTCGCAAGGCAGGACAAGATGAGTTCCCGCGTCAGACGGCATACAACGTGCCGTTGGAGTTGACGTACACCGCGATTCCCTTCGTGATCATCGCAGTCCTCTTCTACTTCACGATCATCGTGCAGAACAAGGTCGAGGCGAAGCAGCCCGATCCTGCAGTGGTGGTCGACGTGACCGCATTCCAGTGGAACTGGAAGTTCGGCTACCGCACCGTCCGCTTCGAGGACGGTCAGATCTATGACGGCGCCTTGACCGAGGGCAATCCGTACGATCGTCAGGTCCCGCACGGTGACTCGGAAGAGTCCGAGGGCGGTCACAGCGATGCTCCGGACCAGTCCGAAGAGGACGACGTCCGTGATTACCTGAAGTTCAACGAGATCGAGACCATCGGTACGTCCGATGTGATCCCGGTTCTGGTGCTCCCGACCGATCGTCGTATCGAGTTTGAGATCGCGGCAACAGATGTCGTTCACTCGTTCTGGGTTCCGGAGTTCCTCTTCAAGCGGGACGTCATGCCGTTCCCGAAGGAGAACCACTCGGACAACCGGTTCCAGGTCAGTGAGATCGATCGCGAGGGCGCGTTCGTAGGCCGCTGTGCGGAAATGTGCGGCACCTACCACTCGATGATGAACTTCGAAGTTCGTGCGGTGAGCCCGGAGAAGTTCGACGAATACATCAAGTTCCGCGAAGCCAACCCCGACGCGACCAATGCCGAGGCACTCGAAGCGATCGGTGAGGATCCACTTGCGGTCACCACCGCGCCCTTCGATACCAAGCGCGGCACGCAGACCGCGTCGAACTAGTCACGGAGAAGCTACGAGATGCATATTGAAGCGCGGATCTTCGAGATCCTCACCGGATTCTTTTTTGCGGTGGCTCTCGCGTACGGGTTGGCCACGGGTCTGACCAGTAAGAACGTCGAATGGGTAGGCGTCACCGGCATCGTCATGACCGGTGGTCTGACGCTGCTGATCGGCACCTACTTCCGCTTCGTGGCCCGACGGGTGGACATCCGCCCGGAAGACTACGAAGATGCCGAGGTCTCTGACGGTGCAGGCGAACTGGGATTCTTCAGCGCCGGTAGCTGGTGGCCGATCCTGATCGCCGGCGGCGCCGCACTCTTCGCGGTCGCACTCGCTTTCGCACAGTTCTGGCTGGTTGCTTTCGCCGCTGTCTGCATCATCGGCGCGGTGTGCGGTCTGGTGCTCGAATACCATATCGGGCCCGAAAAGCACTGACAACAATCACCAACACTCAGCTCCCAGGTCCGCAGCTCCAACTGCGGCACACCTGGGAGCTGAGTGCTTTCTGCCGAAAGGCGATCCGGGAACTCCTCGACGGGGCCTTCGACGGCGACTTCACCGACACCGACTTCGATCACGCACTCGGGGGACTGCACGCGATCATCACCGACGGAGACGTCGTGATCGGTCATGCCGCGGTGGTCGCCCGTTCGATCGTCCACGACGGCCGCGCATACCGCGTGGGCTACGTCGAAGCGGTGGCGACCGATCCGGAGCGACAACGTCAGGGTCTCGGTGACCGCGTCATGAGTGCTGTGGAGGCCGTGATCGATGGCGCGTACGACTTCGGTGTCCTGGGGGCCAGCGAGGCGGGTCTGCGTCTCTACCGCGCACACGGCTGGACACCCTTCACCGGTCGGTTGTCGGCGATGACCCCGGACGGCGTCATCGAGACCGCTGACGACAGCGTCCACGTCTACGGACGGTCGGCACCGGTATCGGGTCAACTCATCTGTGATTGGCGCTCAGGAGAGCTCTGGTGAACGATCCGTCCGCACCTCGGGACTGAACATCATGTGTAGCAATGGAAACGGACGCCCGCCGGAGTCCAATGCGGATCGACCTGTCACCACAAACCCTTTGCGTCGATAGAAGTCGGCGGCATCGGGATTCTGTTCGTTCACGTCAAGCCCCAGTGCTCTTGTTCGAGCGAGAGCGTCTTCGAGCAGGGACGATATTCACAGGCGTCACGGCTGAAACCCTCCAGGGGCCGAAAGTGGCGGCACCGCAGCGAGAGACCCACGGTGGGGTAGGGGAGGGGCCCGTGCATACAACAAGAGCCGAACCGCGATTGCGGTCCGGCTCTTGTTGATTGGCTGTGTCAGTCGACGAAGGGATCTCCGCCGCGCTGCTGGAGCTCGCGCAGCGCGTCCTTCTCCTCGTGATGAGCCTGCTTGTCCTGCTCGACGTTCCGGGTCTGCTCTTCGGTCGGGTCTGCGACCAGCAGGGAACCGGTACCCGGCGCACCAGCGGAACCGAGCTTGTTCATGCGCTTCGGAAGTGCAGCGCCCTCGTACGGCAACGGAACCGGATGTCCGTGGTCGTCGACAGGTCCGAGCGGCTGATGCAGTTCGATGAACTCACCGTGAGGCAGACGCATGATGATGCCGGTCTCGATGCCGTGCTCGAGCACGTCCCGGTCGCTGCGCTGCAGTGCCAGAGCCCAGCGGTAGGCGATGTAGTACGCCAGCGGCGGGATGACGATCAGGCCGATTCGACCCATCCACGTCGTCGCGTTCAGCGAGATGTCGAATTTGTACGCGATGATGTCGTTCATACACGAGATCGTGAGAATGATGTAGAACGACAGCGCCATCGCGCCGACAGCGGTGCGCACCGGAACGTCACGCGGACGCTGCAGCAGGTTGTGGTGAGCGTGATCGCCGGTCAGCTTCTTCTCGATGAACGGATACGTGAACATGAGCCCGAAGACAATGGTCAGCACCACGACCACCCAGAAGATGGCCGGGATCGTGTAGGCGTTCCCGAAGTAGATCTCCCATGCGGGCATGAGTCGGGCCAGGCCGTCGGTCCACATCATGTAGATGTCAGGCTGGGAGCCGGCAGACACGTGTGCCGGGTTGTATGGCCCGAGCACCCATACTGGGTTGATCTGGAACAGACCCGCGATGATCGCCAGGATGCCGAAGGTGACCGCGAAGAACGCGCCCGACTTGACGGCGAACACCGGGAGGATCCGGACACCGACGACATTTGTCTCGGTGCGGCCGGGGCCGGGGAACTGCGTGTGTTTCTGGTACCAGACCAGCGCGAGGTGAGCACCGATGAGCGCCAGGATGATTCCCGGGAACAACAGGATGTGCAGCACATACAGGCGCGGGATGATGATGTCGCCGGGGAACTGTCCACCGAACAGAGCCCAGTGGATCCAGGTGCCGACAACCGGGATACCCAAGACGATGCCCGACATGGCGGCGCGGACGCCGGTGCCCGAGAGGAGGTCGTCGGGGAGTGAGTATCCGAAGAAGCCCTCGAACATCGCCAGAACCAGCAGGAAGCAGCCGATGACCCAGTTGGCCTCACGCGGACGCCGGAAGGCGCCGGTGAAGAAGATGCGGGCCATGTGGATGATGATCGACGCCGCGAACAGCAGCGCTGCCCAGTGGTGGATCTGACGGACGAAGAGGCCGCCGCGTACCTCGAAGGAGATGTCGAGGGTGGTGGCGTACGCCCTGGTCATCATGACGCCGTTGAGCGGTTCGTAGGCACCGTTGTAGATGACCTCGGACATCGACGGATCGAAGAAGAACGTCAGGTACACACCTGAGATCAGCAAGATGATGAAGCTGTACAGAGCGATCTCACCGAGCAGGAACGACCAGTGGGTGGGGAAGACCTTGTTGATCTGGCGGCGAATACCGGCCGCCATGTGATACCGGGCATCTGCTGCCTCGGCCTGCTGTCCGATCTTGCTCATGGTCGATCCTCTCCTCTGCCGCGTTCCCAGAACGCCGGGCCGACGGGCTCGATGAAGTCGCCGGCAGCCACCATGAAGCCCTGTTCATTGACCGTGATCGGCAGCTGCGCCAGAGCACGGGCGGCAGGGCCGAAGATCGGCTTGCCGTATTCGAGGGCATCAAACTGTGACTGGTGGCAGGGGCACAGAATGCGATTTGTCTGCTGCTCGAACAGTGAGGTCGGGCAGCCGAGATGCGAGCAGACCTTGGTGTACGCGAAGTAGTCGCCGTAATTGAAGCTCTCCTGGCCCTTGCGCTTGATCGCCTTGGCGGCGTCGTTCGGGCGGAGACGGATCAACATGACCGGGTTGCTGATGTAGCGCAGCCCCTCGATCAGCTTGTGCCGAGACTCTTCGGTCTCGCCGGTTCCATCGGACACGCGCCAGGGGAACACCGTCTCCATGCCGCCGGCATCGAGGTCTTCGGGACGGACCAGGACGACGGACATCGGGTTACCGGTGTCGCGGCGCAGGAAGACCGTCTCGTTCGGGTTCTCCGGAGAGTTGTAGATCGGGGACCAACCGGTGTGCCACAGCGGCGCATCCTTGCCGAGTGCCCATGGGTTCTTGATGATGCCGCCGAGCATCGCGACGACACCGGTCAGCGCAAACGCACCCAGGCCGAACAGCCCGGCCCGCTTGATCGCCTTGCGGCGGGGGAGGGTGGAGGTGTTGAGCGAATCGGAGAACTCTGCAGCGATGGTCCGCTTGTCGACCTCGGCCGAACCGCCGTCGTGGCGATCCTGCACCGAGATCTCTTCGGGGATGAAGCGCTTGGTGAACTGCACGGCGCCGATGCCGATGGAGAGGATCGACAGACCGAACGTGAAGCCGATCAGCGGGGTGTTGAGGATGTATGCCCAGTAGTTGTCACCATCGGGCATCACGAATTCCCATTGGTTGAACAGGAAGACGATCAGGCATGCGAGGGCTGAAACGCCGGCAAGAGTGAACCAGAACGCGACTGTGCGCTCTGCGCGCTTCTCCGCCTTGGTGCCCGGCACGGGGAAACGCTCGCGGCGGTGGATGACCTCCACGCCGTCGAGGTTGGTGCCGAGTTTGACCAGCGCTGCGTGGTCCATGGCATCCAGCTCATCCGTGGTCGGAGCTGGCTTCTGCTGGTCGGTCATGTACGTGATCCCATCCACATCGCACCGGCGACAACTGCTACGACGCCGACGAACCACATGAACATTCCTTCGGACACCGGGCCGAAGCCGCCGAGTCCGTAGCCGCCCGGATCCTTCGCCGTGGTGGCGTACTTGACGTAGCCGATGATGTCGCGCTTTTCATTGTCCGTCAGCTGCCGGTCGGAGAACTTGGGCATGTTCTGAGGTCCGGTGAGCATGGCGGTATAGATTTCCTGCTCGCTCGGCGCGTCGAGGGCGGGTGCGAACTTTCCCGACGACAGTGCGCCTCCACGGCCGGTGAAGTTGTGGCACGACGCGCAGTTCAGGCGGAACAGCTCGCTACCGCGGCCGATGTTCTCGCCACGCAGTTCGCCCTGCTCGACGACTGGGTAGCCGTCCTTGAAGATGACGTTGCCGTTCGCATCCTTGGCGTAGACAACCTGAGGGCCGCCGCCGACGGACTGTATGTAGGCGCCGAGCTGGTCGATCTGGGCCTGAGAGAATTTGGACGGCTTGCGCTCGATCTGGGCTTCGCCGCGGACCGCGGGCATACGGCCGGTCGAGACCTGGAAGTACACAGCCGCGTCGCCGACACCCACCAGTGACGGACCGCGATCGGCCACACCTTCGAGGTTGGCGCCGTGGCAGGTGATGCAGGACGTCTCGTAGAGCTTGCGGCCATCCTGGACCAGCGCGGCAGTTGAATCACTGTCGGCCTTGGCGACCTGCGCCTCGGGCGTGATGGCAGTGGCCAGTCCACCGGCGACAACCAGTCCTGCCAACAGCAGGAGAATGCCGGAGGCGCGACGGCGCATCTTGCGGCGCGACTTCGACTTCTTGGCAGCTGTGTTGCCGGTGCCCTCGCTCAGGGCACCCGTTTCAGAATCCCCAGGTGAGGTGGGTGGGGGAGATGAACTCATCTGTATCTCTCTGCTTAGCGGACTGACTTTGCCTGTGCCAAAAGACTGTTTCGGCCGTTACCGGATGAAGTAGATGGTCGCGAAGAGTGCGATCCAGACGATGTCGACGAAGTGCCAGTAATACGAGACGACGATCGCGGCGGTGGCCTGAGCCGGGGTGAACTTGCTGAGCCGCGTGCGGATCAGCAAGACCACGAAGGCGATGAGACCGCCGATCACGTGTAGGCCGTGGAAGCCTGTCGTGATGTAGAAGACAGAGCCGTAGGCGCTCGACGAGAGCGTGGTGCCTTCGTGGACCAGGTGGTAGTACTCGTACGCCTGGCCGGCAACGAAGAACGCGCCCATGAACAGGGTGAGGGTGTACCACCGTCGAAGACCGAAGACGTCGCCCCTCTCGGCGGCGAAGACGCCGAGCTGACATGTCACCGAGGACAGAATCAGTACGGCGGTCACGGGGATCGCCAAGTACAGATTGAGCTCGGTGGGCTCCATCGGCCAATTGCCGTAGTTTCCGGCCCTTGCCACGAAGTACATCGCGAACAATCCGGCAAAGAACATCAGCTCGCTCGAAAGCCACACAATGGTGCCCACGCTGACCATGTTTGGCCGGTTCAGCGAGTGCACGCGCTGGGTGATAGCTGATCCTGTGGGTGCTGCAGCGCTAGTCACCAGAGAAGTATGACGGTTCGTAGTAAGCCCTGACCACTTGGGTCCAGATTTTTTTCTGCGCTGATGCGGCGCTGCTGGTAGTAGGGCTGAAACGGTTTCTCGCGGCGTGTCCGTGGTGTGGTTTTGTGGCACCTGAGAGGCTGGTGGTGTGGCACGCGATGTGAACGGAAATCCGATCGAGGTCCCGCGGTGGAAGCGTCTCGCCGACCGATTCGGCGGTGGCCGAAAGCCCAACGGGGAGTTGTCGGTCGACGATTCTTCACTGGTGATCACCGCGGAGTGTTTCGACGACGCGGAAGCGGCATCGACGACCTTGTCCGCTTCGCGATGGAGACAGGACGACCAGGCGGTGCTGCGGCATCTCCTGGCGGTGCCCGGTGGCGAGGTCGAAGCGGTTCTCGCCGTGGCCGCGCAGGACCACTATCAACGGGTTTCGGTGGATGTTCCGGGCGCGCTGGAGATCGAGCCGGGACAGGAGTTCGTGGCGCTCGCGCGGGTGCAGTTGGTGGACGCGCTGCACGTGTCGCAGGAGCGGTCGCGGATGGCGGGGCTGGCGCAGCGTCACGACGGCACCGTCATTGCTTGGCAGGTGCTGCAGCCGGGGTAGGGGCGGGCGGGGTTCGGAAACCTCGTTGACGGTTCTGGTCGGGCAGTAGATAGTCTTTTCGCGTGACCCACTCCGATGCGCAGGCCCGCAGCTGGCCGCAGGTATTAGGTGTTCTGGCCGATGGCCGGGACCTGACCACCGACGGCGCCGAGTGGGCGATGAACGAGATCATGTCGGACAACGCGACACCGTCGCAGATCGCCGCATTCGGGGTGGCGATGAAGATCAAGGGTCCGGTGCCCGCGGAATTGCGTGGCCTGGCCGACGCGATGCTCAGCCATTCGACGGTTGTCCCCACTTCTGTGGCGTGTGTCGACATCGTCGGTACGGGCGGTGACCGCTCCAATACCGTGAACATCTCGACGATGGCCTCTGTGGTGGTCGCGGCCGCGGGCGTCCCGGTGGTCAAACACGGAAACCGGGCCGCCACGTCGAAGAGCGGTGGCGCCGACGTCCTCGAGGCGCTGGGCGTGAACATCGCGCTGGATGCCGCCGGTGTGTCGCGGTCTGTCACCGAGGTGGGTATCGGATTCTGCTTTGCTCCGGTCTTTCATCCGGCGCTGCGCTTCGCCGCCGCGCCGCGCAAGGAGATTGGCATCCCCACCGTCTTCAATGTGCTCGGACCGCTGACCAACCCGGCGCGTCCGACCAGCGGTCTGGTCGGTTGTGCGTTTGCCGACCTGGCCCCCGTACTGGCGCAGACTTTCGTCGAACGCGGTGACTCGGTGTTGGTCGTCCGCGGCGACGACGGTCTCGACGAGCTGACCACCACGTCGACATCCACCGTGTGGCAGGCGTTCGGTGGTTCGGTACGCAAGCAGACCCTGGATCCGACCACCCTCGGATTGGCCCGGGTCGAGCTGTCGGCGCTGCAGGGTGGGGATGCGGAACACAATGCCACTGTGGCGCGGGAGATCTTTGCCGGTCAGGCCGGACCCGTTCGGGATGCCGTGCTGCTCAACGCCGCCGCTGCCCTGACCGCATACCGGCCGCAACCGGATGTGGATCTGGTTGATCAGTTGGGTGAGCACCTGGCCGTGGCCGCGGCAGCGATCGATTCGGGCGCTGCCACGGCGTTGCTGGCCGACTGGGTTCGCGTCAGCAATTCCTGACGACGCCGGACGGCCCCCTATTCTCCGATGGAGAAGCCGGCGTCGATGTCGGCGCTCGAGTAGCTCTTGAATGCGATGTGGGTGGCTGTGTGCTTGACGCCGGGCAGCCTGCTGATGGCCGCGGTGACGACTTCGGCGATCTCTGCGTGATCACGGACCCGGAGTTTTGCGATCAGGTCGACGTCACCGGCGCACGAATAGACCTCGGTGACACCGGGGATGTCCGCAACCGCCTGCGCGGTTTCGGGGATCTGGTGGACGTCGGTCTGAATCAGGACGATCGCAGTAATCATGGCTTCAGATTAGTTCTGCATCGAGCGTGATGGTGCGATGCGCCGAACCGACGAGTTCGCGCCACTGTGCCCAACGCCCGGCGCCATGCCGCGGGAGGCTGAATCCGCTTGTGGCGCACACAATTCGAATACCCGGGGTGGTGAGCCAGCGAAAGATCAGGGCGGTTTCCTCCGGTGGGGCCCCGCAGAGTGGTCCGGGTGTGGGGATCACGGTCTCGGCGGAGGCGGCCAGCAATTCGACCACCGGCATCGGTGGGACACCACGGACCGCGACGCCGGCACTGGCCAGTCGTCCGTGTCGGATGACGGCGAGGTCCCAGCCTCTGCGACCGTCGGGTGCGGCGGCAACGAGTTCGGAGATACGGGCCAGCGCCGCGAGGCGCTGACAGCGTTCGAGGTGGGCGATGAGCTGATCGAGCCGGTCGCGTAGCCGCGCGGCGTTCTCGAACAGCTCGGCACCGGAGAGTGCGGTCAGCCGATCCAGTGCCGCGAGTACGGGTGCGTCGCTGCGCCCGGAGAACAGGTCGGCCACCGCCCGCGCCCGCGGAGCGTAGGTCTGGGCGTCGGCGGCGTGAGTACTCGCGCCGTGACATCCGCCGACGATTCGTCGGCCGTCGGATCGGACCTCGCACTGATGTAGTCCGGACGCGCGCAGCGGGGTGCGGCAGGTACGCAATTCGCAGAGATCGGAGATGAGATCGGCGATGTCGTATGCGACGGCTCGCGATCGGACGGGGCCCAGAGCGATCGGGGTGGGGGCGCGGCTGACCTTGAGTCGCGGGAACGGCTCGTCGGTGAGACAGAGCCACCACCCGCGGTGCGGAAACTTGGATCGGCGATTGTAAGGCGGGGCATGCGCGCCGAGTAGCCGTAATTCCCGCACTCCGGCTTCGATGCGGTGCGCGCACTGGACGTGATCGACGCGGGTGGCCAACTCCACCATCTCGCGGACGCGGGTGCGGGTTTCCGCGCCGGTGAAATAGCTGCGCACGCGTCGCCGTAGGTCGACCGCTGTTCCTATATAGAGGACCTCGTCTGACGGGCCACGGAAGAGATAGACGCCGGGCTCGGATGGCAGGTGATCGGAAAGAGTGCGTTTACTTCGGGTGGCGGCGGAGATCCCGGGAAGATACTCGCGCAGTTCCCTATATGTATGGATGCCCTGATTGCCCACTCGCTCGAACAGGCGATGCAGTACCTCCACGGTCGCGCGGGCGTCGTCGAGTGCACGGTGGGTGGGCCGGGTCTGGACGGCGAACAGTGCGGCGAGCGCCGACAGTTTCACCGTGGGCGCCTCGTCGCGCGTCAGCACGCGCCGGGCGAGCTTGACCGTGCACAGCACTCGGTGAAAATTCCACGGGTGGCCGAGATCGGTGGCCGCTGCCCGGAGGAATCCGATGTCGAATCGGGCGTTGTGCGCAACGATCACCGAATCCCGCGCGAATTCGAGGAATGCGGGCAGTACCTGATCGATGGTCGGCGCGCGATAGACCATCGCTTCCGTGATCCCGGTCAATCGGACGATGTGTGGCGGGATGCCCCGGCGCGGATCGACGAGCGTCGCGAAATCGCCGAGCACCTCGCCGCCGCGGATCTTGACCGCACCTATCTCGGTGATCCGGTCGTCGGTGGGGCTACCGCCAGTGGTCTCGAGGTCGACGACAACAAACGTGGTCTCGCGGAGCGGTAGGTCGTCCGGATGTGTCAGAAATGGGTCGTCGAACGACAATTGCGCCCTAGTGGCCTCACCAACACCAATCACAACGGGAACACTAGTTCGATGGTCTGACATCGCCCGGGATGTTTCCGGCCGCCGCCGGTGGGTACCCGGCAGCGAGATGTGTTGTCGGGGGGTGTCGCTAGCGTCGCGATCGACGTACAAAAGTCGGCTCATCCCGCCTCCGGGTAACCCCTGAGTGACCCTGAGATCGAGATGAGAAGACCCAATGAGACGGAGATCACATTGCTCATCGAATGCAGCACCTGCCCCGGCCGTCCAGTCGCGTGTGACGACTGCATGATGACCGTTTTCATGGGCCCGGTAGGGGTCCGGAGCAGCGACAACGCGGAAGTTCGCTGTGATGAATTCGTTATTGACGACGAGACTTGCCTCGCGGAAGCGGTGGCGCTGTTCCATGCCGCGGGGATGCTCCCGAAGTCTGACACTGACGATCATCAAAAAGCTATCAGTCCAGCTCAGGCCCACTTCTCGGGTGGAAATCAGCAGCAATTGTGGGCTGTGTAACACGACACGCCAGTAGGGCTTTGTCGTCCTTCCGGTAGACATTCGCCACCACGGTTTCGTAACCTTTCTGAGACCTTGCGAAAGCGTTCACTCCAACCGGAGCGAATCGTGAGGTCGCCGCTTAATCACCAACACGGTGAACCGGGGAACCATCTGATGCGACCACAAGTCCGCATCCGGGGTGAATCCCACAGAACCCTGAGGTCTCGACGACCTTGCGGGTTCACCGGGTAGGGCCATCTTCCGGCCCGAATCCGACAGCTAACTCGGTCAGCGGACAGGGAAGAAACAAGGAGACCTCGCTTCGTGGCGAAACATCGTTTGAAACAAGAAAGCCGTGGCGTCAAGAGTGCCCGCGGTGCTCTCATTGCCGGCTCGATCACTCTCGGCACCATGGGTATCGCCGCAGCGCCTGCCTTTGCCGCACCGGTGACGGTTCCCGGTGTCGGAACGTTCGACATCCCGGGTGTGAGCCCGGAACAGATTCCGAATGAGTTCAAGCCGCAGAACGTCCTGCCCGGCATCGCCTCCGCACCCGCGCCCACCAAGGCAGTCGGTCAGGTAGCCGCAGATGCCGCAATCAGCAAGATCGGTTCGCCGTACGTCTACGGTGCTGCCGGCCCCGACGCTTTCGATTGCTCCGGCCTCGTCTACTGGGCACACCAGCAGGCTGGTCAGACCATTCCTCGTGACAGCTACGGCCAGCTCGGCGGAGGCACCAGCGTCAGCGCTGCGAATGCCCAGCCCGGCGACGTCGTGATCTACAACGGCGGCGGCCACGCCGGCATCTATGTCGGCAACGGCGAGGTTGTGCACTCTTCGACTGAAGGTGTGCCGGTCGCGCGCATGGCTCTCAACGGCATGTCGATTGTCGACATCCGCCACTACTGAGCAACACAGAACTGAACAAGCCATTGGGCGGGTCCGCGAGTTGCGGTCCCGCCCGACGGCATCCGGCCACCTGTACGGCGGTGATTTCGGTGCGATTCGCCCTTGCCCGGGCCGCGCTGTGTAGCCTGGCCGGGTTGGTCTTTTGCAGTACACAGGGGAGCTGGTCGACGGGTGACCGTCGTCGACCAGGTTGTGAACACCGGTTAACGAGGAGTTGTCAGAGTCGTGGTGCGTGAGGGATATGCCGCCGTGATGCGGACCGCGGTGGCCGGTATGGTCGTCACTCTTGCCGTTGCGCTCGGCGCCGGGGCCCCGGCCAGTGGGGAACCTACTCCTCAGAGTCCCGACATGATGCTCGCCGATTACACGAAACTCGGTCGTGAAGCCGAACAGGCCACCGAGGCGATCCACAACACCGCGATCGAACTGGGCAAGCAGCGTGACGCCGTCGCTGCCGCGACCACGGAAACCGACGCTGCCGAAGCCAATCTCGTGGCACTCGACAAGAAGGCCGAAGACCTGCAGGGCGCGGTCGATGCCCTCGTCACCGCCAGCTACAAAGGTGCGCGGGTCAACCGCCTCTATGCGGTGCTGGTCAGTGATTCACCGCAGTCGCTCCTCGATCAGATGTCCGGCCTGGAGATGATCTCCCGCCAGACCGTCGAGGACGTCAAGAAGTTCACCGAGGCGAAGACCAAGGCCGAAGAGGCCAAGACGGTCGCGGTGGATGCCAAGTTGAAAGCCGAAGCGGCCGTCGCGACCGCGGAGAAGACCAGCGCAGACCTGCAGGCCCAGCAGAGTGAGCGCGTTTTCAAGGCAACCGAGATCCGGGCCATGTATCAGGCCCTCACCGGCAAGCAGCTGGCCGAACTGGCCGGTGCGAGCGTCGACTTCGACCCGAAGCTGCTGCCCGTCGGCACCGCACCCGAGGTGATCGCGGTTCGTGCAGCGATGACCCGGATCGGGGATCCGTACGTCTGGGGCGCCACCGGCCCCGACCAGTTCGACTGCTCCGGATTGATGGTCTGGGCATACAAGCAGGCCGGAAAGACCTTGCCTCGATCGAGCCAGGCCCAATTGGCCGGTGGCACCGAGGTATCCCGCGACGACATGCGGCCCGGCGACCTGATCATCTACTACCCCGACGCCACCCACGTGGGCATGTACGTCGGCAACGGATACGTGATCCACGCGTCCACCTTCGGTGTGCCGGTGGCGGTTGTCCCGGTCGACAAGGGCGGCCCGTTCAACTCGGCTCGCCGGTTCTGATCATCTCGATAGTCGTCGAGGTCCCCCGCATCCCCAGGAATTCGCTCCGCCTCCCGGCGTACGCTCCTGTTGCAACTGGTGCGAACGCGGGTACGTGGAGCGAATTTTGGGTTCGGCGGTACGCATGAAGTTTCTCGGTGCTCTGGCCCCACGGACCCGCCGGGTCGTCTTCGCGGCGATCGCTGTGGTGATCGTCGCTGTGGTGGCGATCGTGGCCACCTTGATCGTGAGAGATTCCGCCGTTGATTCGGACGGCCCGGCCAACGCATCCATCGAGAGGCCCGAGAATCCATACGAGCAAGCGCGGACGCTCGGCGTCACCCTGACCCTGCAGGCCTACACCGACGCGCTGCGTGATGCCGACGCCGGAGCCGCGCTGGCACAGCTGGATCCGTCCGCCGATGCCGCGTTGCGAACCAAGACCGAGATCAGCGCCGCCGGTGTCGAGGAACTGCCGCTGACCACCTTCGAATATCGCCTGTCCGACAGTCGCGACTTCGAGCGGCTGGTGCCACCGCAGATCCAGGAGACGCTGGATGCCGCGGGAAGCGTCGATTCCTGGGTTGCGCCGGTACAGCTGCGCTACGCCTACGCGGGTATCGATTCCAAAACCGTGGTCGTGGACATCCCGATGGTGATGGCAAGGTACTCCGACGGCTGGCGGATCGTCGCCGAAGCCGCACCGTTGTTCGGCGAGCCGCCGGCAGCCGGACAGGTATGGCAGTTCCCGGATCCCACGGCCCAGCAGGTCGCCACGAGTCCGGGTGAGTCGCTGGTGCTCAGCAACGGCACCGACCGTGGATTCGCCGACAGCATCGCGGGGCAGCTCCCGGCCGCGGTGACCGCCGTCAGCAGGTTCTGGGGAACCAAGTGGCCGCAGAGCGTCGGTGCGATCGCGGCCGCGACCGACGACGAGTTCCTCTCGATCACCGGAGCAGGTGCAGATGATGCCCGAGCTGCTGCCGCGGTCACGGTCTACACCGGAATCGACCGGCCGGAAGGGGCGGCACCCGTCGCCGTCGGGCAGCGTGTCGTGTTCACTCCGCAGGCAGCACAACTGGATTCGGCGAACCTCGCCGTGGTCCTGCGTCACGAGGTGTTCCACATCGCAGCCCGGACCGCGACCGCGGAGAAGGCCGCGGTCTGGGTCACCGAGGCCGTCGCCGAGTATGTCGGCCGCCAGGGCACCTACACCGACCTCGCGCAGGCGGCACCGGAACTGGCCGAGCAGATCGCCGTCTCCGGGCCACCGGTGGACCTGCCGAGCGACGCAGACTTCGCGCCGAGCAATCCCGATGCCGCCGTGTCGTATCAGTCGTCGTGGTCGGTTGCAGCCTTCATCGCAGAGAAGTTCGGCGAAGACAAGCTGCGGAACTTCTACGTGGCCCTCGCCGGTGCCGACCAGCCGGTGGATCCGGCGTTGGTGGTCGCGGCGCAGGACACCGTGTCACGGTTGGTTCTGAAGATCTCACGCGAAGAACTGGTGCGGCAATGGGGCGAGTGGCTCACCGCGCAGATACGGTGAGCTGATGCACCGGACCCTGTTGGTCACCAACGACTTTCCACCCCGGCAAGGGGGTATCCAGTCGTATCTGCAGAATCTGGTCGATCGGCTTCCGGCCCACGACATCATCGTCTATGCGCCGCGTTGGCGAGGCGACAGCCACGTCCGGTTCGATGCCCGGCAACCCTATGAGATCGTCCGGCATCCGACCACCTTGATGTTGCCGACGCCGGTGATCGCCCATCGGGCCGCGGAATTGGTTCGGGCTCACCAGGTGGACACGGTGTGGTTCGGTGCGGCCGCACCGTTGGCGACCTTGGCCGGTGCGGTCCGCCGGGCGGGCGCCCATCGGGTCATCGCCAGTACGCACGGTCACGAGGTGGGCTGGTCCATGTTGCCGATCGCCCGTCAGACACTGGGCATGATCGGCAGCAACACTGACGTGATCACTTACGTCAGCAAGTACACCCGAGGGCGTTTCGCCGCTGCGTTCGGTGCCGACGCGGCGCTGGAGCATCTCCCGCCCGGTGTCGATGTCGACCGGTTCGCTCCGGACCCGGTTGCCCGCAAAGCGTTTCGGGAAAAGCTCGGGTTGGGGGACGCGCCGACGATCTTGTGCCTGTCCCGGCTGGTGCCGCGTAAGGGGCAGGACATGCTGATCCGGGCGCTGCCGGAGGTTCGGGCGTCGATCGACGGGGCGAGGTTGGTGATCGTCGGCGGTGGGCCTGATGCGAAGCGACTTCGCGAACTCGCGGCGCAGACCGGTATGAGCGACCACGTCTTGTTCACCGGGTCGGTGGCAGCCGATGATCTGGCGAGCTATCACAACATCGCGGATGTCTTCGCGATGCCGGCCCGCACACGGGGACACGGACTGGACGTAGAGGGTTTGGGCATCGTCTATCTCGAGGCGTCGTCGACCGGGGTGCCCGTGATCGCCGGGCAGTCGGGAGGCGCACCCGAGACCGTACTGGAGGGTGAGACCGGGCTCGTGGTGGACGGGCGTTCGGTGGCGCAGGTATCCGAGGCGCTGATCACCGTCCTGGGCAGCGCGGAGCTGCGCGAATCGATGGGCCGGGCCGGGCGTGAGTGGGTTTGTTCACGCTGGCGGTGGGAGCACATGGCCGGAAGGCTCGGGCACCTACTGTGACCGGAATGATCAGGCGGGCCGCGGTCAAGGCAGGGTTTGTGGCCGGTCCGCGAAGCCGATATGTGAAGCTATTGCGGTGACCAGCATTCAGGTTGCCGACCAGACATTCATCGCAGCGCCACCCACCACGGCGACTGCGGTGATAGCCGACCGCGGAAACTGGCGTCGATGGTGGCCAGATCTCCAACTGTCGGTTGTCGAGGATCGGGCAGAACAGGGCGTCCGCTGGAGTGTCACCGGCCCGTTGACCGGAACCAGTGAGCTCTGGCTCGAACCGGTTCTCGACGGTTTTGTGATGCACTACTTTCTGCATGCGGAACCGACCGGCGAGCTTCCCGCGGAGCCACGGGCACTCATGGACACCGTCGCCAAACTCAACCACCGGCGGCGGGTTGCCGGGCGGGCGATGGCATTTGAGGTGAAGGACCGGCTCGAGCGAGAACGCCATGTCGGGGGACCGGCAGTGAGTCCGGCAGGTGAGGTCGGAGCTGGACCCGTTGGAGATGGACACCGAGCCGAAGGCGAAGCTGGACCCGTTGGAGATGGACACGGAGCCGAAGGCGGAGCTGGACCCATGGGAAGGGCCGGTAAATGACCGACCGCACTGAGCAATCGATCGTCATCAACGCCGATGCCGACGTCATCATGGCGGTGATCGCCGATTTCGAGCAGTACCCGCAGTGGGTGTCGGCGGCCCGTGAGGTCGAGGTGGTGAAGGCCGGTGCCGACGGCCGTGCCGAGCACGTCCGGTTTGTTCTGGACGCCGGTGTCCTCAAGGACAACTACGAGCTCAGCTATGAGTGGGCCACCGATGGGCATTCGGTCACCTGGGATCTGATCACCAGCGATTTGCAGACCGCGCAGCACGGACGGTATTCGCTTGTGCAGCAGGCTCCCGGATCGACGAAGGTGACCTACGAGTTGACCGTGGATCTGGCGATTCCGATGATCGGCCAACTCAAGCGCCGCGCCGAGAAGGCCATCACCGACGCTGCGCTCAAGGAACTCAAGAAGAGGGTCGAAGACTGATCGATCTAGCGCCCATCCACCTCGTCCTGGGACCGGGTGGTGCCGGAACGTCGACGGTTGCCGCCGCCGGTGCGGTAGGTGTGCGGCGATCCTCCGGTCGTCTGGCGGGATCGGGTCGCCGCGGTAAGACGCTGGTGGTGTCTCTGGACAGATTTCATGTCCTGTCGGGGATCTTCGGGGTGTTCTCGGTTCCGGGTCAACCGATTCCGGCGTCGCAGCAGGTTGATCTCCTGGAACTCGACACCCTCGAGATGCTGGCCGACACCTGGAGTACGGTCCGGTCGGCTCTTGCTGCCGGTGCGTTGACCGGGGCCGCCATACCGGGTTCCGACGACGTGCTCGCCGGGCTGGATCCGGAGGAGATCCTCGGGATGCCCGGGGTGGAATCGCTTCTGGCGCTGCGGCGTATCCGCGACGAAGCGGCGTCGGGAAAGTGGTCGCAGGTGGTGGTCGACACCTCCGGTGCGGTCGATCCCTTCGAGTTGTTCCGGATCCCTCAGATGGTGGCCGACACCATCGAGCGGCTGTGGCCCCGACATCGCAGGCTGGGTGCGGCGACGGACAACACCCGGATCGCACGTGTGGTCGCGGTGCTCGATGCCCTGATCCGGGACTGTTCCGACATCGACGACCTGTTGTTCGATTCGTCGGGTGTGAGTGCGCATCTGGTGGTCGGGGCCGATGATCACGGCGTGCTGGCCGCGCGCCGGTATCAGGCTGTGCTGCAGGTGATGGGTTTGCCGTTGACCTCGGTTCTGGTCAATCGGATGCTGCCGGATGTCAGTGTGGACGTGGACGTGACGTCGCAGTGGTATGCCCGCAGAATCGCAGATCAGCGTCTCTGTGTCGAGCAGCTGCGAGAGATCGGCGGGGAGGCCGAATTGATCTGCCTGCCTTGGCTTTCCGATCCCATCGATTCGGTGCTCCGGATGCGCGAGATGGGTGTGCGGCTCGATTCGAGGCCGATCGGCCCTGTCGGTCCGGGCGCGGCCGAGGTGGCTCGGGAGTCGGGCAGCGGTGTCGATTCCGTCTACCGGATGAGGTGGCGGCAGTCGTTGCCCGATCCGTCCGGCCTCAAGCTGGGCCGCAGCGGGGACGATCTGATGGTCACCGTGAGCGGTGTCCGCAAGCGGGTCAGGTTACCGTCGGTGCTGCGCCGGTGCGTGGTTACCGGTGCCCGCTGGGATGATGGTTTCATGACCGTGCGGTTCCGGCCGGACCCCGAACTGTGGCCGAGTCAGTCGTAGATGCGTAAGAATGGCGGGCACCGCAGAAGTTCGTGACCGATGAGTCACTTCCGATCGAGAGAAGGGCCGAGTGGACCAACATCACGACGGCCCGGCAGGTGGATCCGGATCAGGGGGCGATGCGGACGCGTGGCGGGCTCTGCTCATCGGCATTCTCGAGAAGGTGGATCTCCTCGCTGGGGGTCTGCTCGGCGACGAGTCCGGTGCCCGCGGCCGAGGGACATCAGGTGGGGGAACGGCAGCGTCGTCGGGCGATTTCTCGGCCCAGTTCCGGTCCACGCTGGAGTTCATCATCGAGGAAGCCGGAGATCTGATCTGGCAGATGCTCGGTCAGCTGATCGCGATTCTGGAGGCGATCCAACAGGCGCTGGAGCACGTGATGGGCGGAACTCCCGGAGCCGCGGCGACCTCATCGAGCGGCGGAGGCCGCAGAAGTGAGGGAGTCGGCGGGCGTGGGCACGCGTACGAGCCGATCACCGTGCACTTCGAATCCCCGGACGGTCCGCCGGCGGGCAGCGTGTGAGCGCCGGGGCGACCGGCCCCATCCGGATGGGCGGTGCTGTCGGCGGGGGACTCGCGATCGGCATCGACATCGGCGGTACGAGTATCCGGGCTGCCGTGGTCGACGAACAGGGACAGGTGCATGACACCGTTCGCGCACCGACTCCGGGGACCGAAGCGGCCCTGGAATCCGGACTCGATCGCGCCGTGGCCGAACTCACCGGCCGGTGGGATGTGATGGCGGTGGGACTGGCGGTGGCCGGTTTCCTCACCGCAGACCGTCAGACGATTCGCTTCTCGCCACATCTTCCGTGGCGTGAGGCGCGCGTCGCCGAAGACATGAGCAAGAGGATCGGGTTGCCCGTCTTCCTCGAGCACGACGCCAACGCCGCGGCGGTGGCCGAATATCACTTCGGTGCGGGCCGGGGCCGCAACACCGTGGTCGTCACGATCGGTACCGGTATCGGTGCCGGATTCCTGATCGACGGCGAGGTCTATCGCGGCAGCTTCGGCGTGGCACCCGAACTCGGGCATCTACGTGTGATGCCCGACGGCCGGCCTTGTTCGTGTGGCAAATACGGATGCTGGGAAAGATATTGCAGCGGTACCGCTTTGGTTGACACGGTGGTCGAGATGATTGCCGACAGCGGTGACTGGAACAGCCAGCTCACCCACGAGATCATGGAAGATCCGGGTTCCCTCACCGGCCGCCGGATCGCCGCCGCGGCGCATGACGGTGACGCGCTAGCACTGGCCGCGTTTGCGGATTTCGCGCGCTGGCTTGGGTTGGGACTGGCCATGGTCGGCGATGTCTTCGATCCCGATCTGGTGGTGATCGCCGGTGGTGTGGGATCGTCGGCCGGGCTGTACCTCGACGAGGCGCGCGAGCATTACTCGGCTCTGCTCACCGGCGCCGGGCACAGGCGGATGGCGCGCATCCGCGGTACACAGCTCGGTGAGGCCGCCGGGATGATCGGTGCCGCGCAGGTGGCGCGCAGCGAGACCTTGGCGATGACGCCGCCGCGCCCGGGTGGGTAAAGTTTGCATTCGTAATTCGGTTCGGTAACTGCGGCGGGACGTTCGTGGCTCGTCAGAGAGTGGGAAGACATGTGGTACTGGGTCTTCAAATACATCCTGATGGGACCGTTCCTTCGGCTCATCGGTCGGCCGAAAGTTGAAGGACTGGAGAATATTCCGGCAAAGGGGCCGGCCATCCTGGCGAGTAACCATCTGGCCGTTGTCGACAGTTTCTACCTCCCGTTGATGGTGCCGCGCCGGATGTACTTCTTGGCCAAGAGCGAATACTTCACCGGAACCGGGGCCAAGGGCGCGTTTCAGCGTTGGTTCTTCAGCGCGTCGAGCCAGATCCCGATCGATCGCACCGGGGCCGATGCGGCTGCCGGTGCCCTGTCCGCGGCCAGGCGCAAACTCGACACCGGTGACCTGATGGCGATGTACCCGGAGGGCACCCGCTCGCCCGATGGCCGCCTGTACAAGGGCAAGACGGGCCTGGCGCGGATCGCGATGGAGTGTGGTGTCCCGGTGATCCCGGTTGCGATGGTCGGCACCAGCGACCTGAACCCGCCCGGCACCACTATTCCCCGCCTGGGGCGGATCACGGTGAAGATCGGCAAGCCGCTCGACTTCAGCCGGTACGAGGGCATGGAGGGCAACCGCTTCATCGAGCGGGCCGTCACCGACGAGATCATGTACGAACTCATGCGCCTGGGGGGACAGCAGTACGTCGACGTGTACGCCGCCTCCCTCAAGGACAAACCGGCCGTGCCGCCCGCCTCCACCTCTCCGGCCGCCTGAGCCCGGCGTTGCGTTACTTCTACGACTGCGAGTTCATCGAGGACGGCCACACCATCGACCTGGTGTCGATCGGCATGGCGGCCGAGGACGGCCGCGAGTTCTATGCGGTGTCCACCGAGTTCAATCCGGACAAGGCGGGACCCTGGGTCCGGGCGAATGTGCTTCCCAAGCTGCCTTCTCCGTCGTCGAAGGCCTGGCGGGGCCGGAGCCGGATCAAAGCCGATCTCCTCGAGTTCTTGAACGAGGGTGACGGCACCATCGAGCTGTGGGCCTGGGTCGGCGCCTACGACCACGTGGTGCTCTGCCAGCTTTGGGGGCCGATGACCGCTCTGCCACGAGAGATGCCACGGTATACCCGTGAGCTCAAGCAGCACTGGGAGCGCAGCGGCAGCCCGGAACTGCCCGCCGCCCCGAAGGATGCGCACGATGCGCTCGCCGACGCCCGGCACAACCTCAACAAGTGGCTGGCCATCGAGGCCTCGCTGGGTTCTCGGCGGGCGTGACCGCGCCTTTTGTCCCCACCGGGCGGGGCACTAGGCTGTTGGGGTGGTGAACTGGACCGTAGATGTTCCTCTGAACGAACTTCCCGAACTGCCGCCGTTGCCCGGCGAGCTGGCCGAGCGCTTTGCCGAGGCGATCAGCAAACCGGCGTTGCAGCAACCGAGTTGGCCCGAGGACAAGGCCCGCGCCATGCGGACGGTCCTGGAGAGCGTGCCGCCGATCTGCCTCCCGAACGAGGTCGAGGAGCTCAAGTCGCAGCTCGCGGAGGTCGCTCTCGGGCGCGCGTTCCTGCTGCAGGGCGGTGACTGCGCCGAGACGTTCGCCGACAACACCGAACCGCACATCAAGGGCAACATCCGCACGCTGCTGCAGATGGCCGTGGTGCTCACCTACGGCGCCAGCCTGCCGGTGGTCAAAGTCGCGCGCATCGCCGGCCAGTACGCCAAGCCCCGTTCGTCCGACACCGATGCTCTGGGCCTGCCGTCGTACCGCGGAGACATGGTCAACGGCTTCCCGCCCGATCAGGCGGTGCGGGAACACGACGCCTCCCGGCTGGTCCGCGCATACGCGAACGCCAGTGCGGCGATGAACCTGGTGCGGGCGCTGTCCGGCGCCGGCCACGCAGACCTGCACCGGGTACACGACTGGAACCGGGAGTTCGTGCGGACCTCGCCGGCCGGTGCCCGCTACGAGGCCCTGGCCTCGGAGATCGACCGTGGCCTGAAGTTCATGGATGCCTGTGGCGTCCGCGATTCGAATCTCGAATCGGCGAACATCTACGCCTCGCACGAGGCTCTGGTGCTGGACTACGAACGCGCGCTGCTGCGTCTGTCCGACGATCCGGAGGATCCGGAAGGCGGCAAGCTGCTCTACGACCTGTCAGCCCACTTCCTCTGGATCGGGGAGCGCACCCGCCAGCTCGATGGCGCGCACATCGCCTTCGCCGAACTCCTCTCGAATCCGATCGGTGTGAAGATCGGGCCGGGTACCACGCCGGAACTGGCCGTCGAATACGTAGAGCGTCTCGACCCGCGCAACGTGCCGGGGCGTCTGACGCTGGTCGCGCGGATGGGCAACTCCAAGGTGCGTGAGGTGCTGCCCGCGATCGTCGCCGCCGTCGAGGCCACCGGTCACAAGGTGATCTGGCAGTGCGATCCGATGCACGGCAACACCCACGAGGCCAGCACCGGCTACAAGACCCGCCACTTCGACCGCATCGTCGACGAGGTCCAGGGATTCTTCGAGGTCCATCACGCGCTGGGGACCCACCCCGGCGGGATCCACATCGAGTTGACCGGTGAAGACGTCACCGAATGCCTCGGTGGCGCACAGGACATCTCCGATCTGGATCTGGCCGGACGCTACGAAACCGCGTGCGACCCGAGGCTCAACACCCAGCAGTCACTCGAGTTGGCGTTCCTGGTCGCGGAGATGCTGCGGGGCTGACCCCGCCCGGCCCGGTCGCGTCGCTCAGGCGCTTTCAGTTCGCGTCGCTCAGGGAATGGACGTGATGTCGACGGTGGAGCCTGTCTTGACGCGGGATCCACCGTCTGGGCTCTGCGTCACCACGATCGAGATGTTCGCACCGGTCAGACCTCGGCTGTTCACTTCGAGTCCGGCGTCGGAGAGCTTCTTCTTGGCGGTCCCGACGGTGTCGCCGGTGACGTCGGGTACCGACACGGCGTCCGACACGAAGATCGTGACCACCGGATTGCGTGGATCGACGCGGGCCCCGAACGTCGGGCTGGCGGTGGTGATGGTGCCGGCCTTGGCTTTTCCGTCGGTGGACGTTCCGCCGTCCTCGGCGATCAGACCGGCGTCCTGCAGGGTGCGGCGCGCATCGGCGGGCGATTGTCCCGACAGGTCCGGCACCGTGATGGCATCGGAGACGACCAGGGTCACCGTGCTGCCGGGTTCCGCGAGCTGCCCGGAGGCCGGTTCGGTACCGATCACGTCTCCGCCGTCGATGTCCGGGCTGAACCGGGTGGTCACCGTACCGGGTTTGAGTTTGGCGGACTTGATGAGCTCGGTGGCCTCGGCCTGATCCCGCCCGGCCACGTCGGGCACCGAAACAGGTTCGGGCCCACGGCTTGTGGTGATCTGGACTGAACTGCCGACCGGGACGGTCGTACCCGAATTGGGCGTCAGTGACACCACCGTGCCCTTCGGTGCGGTCGCGCTGTACTGCTGCCGGGTCACCTCGGGTACGAGGGTGTATTCCTTGAGAACTTTCTCCGCCGCCGGCAGAGCCGTCCCGGAACCGATCTCCGGGACCTTCGGCTGGCCTACCGAATAGGCCAGTGTCACATCCGAAAACCGGCTGACTCGGGTACCCGGGGCCGGTTCGACCGACATCACCTCGTCGACCGGTATCTCGTTGTGGAACGTGGGGTCGTCCACGACATCGAGCCCGGCGTCCTCGATCGCGGCGGTCGCGGCAACCCTGTCCATGCCGCTGGTGTCGGGGACCGTGGTGAACCGGCCCGAACCCAGCCACCAGCCGCCGACACCGACCAGCACGGCGATCAACACCACGACGAGGACCCAGATGA
The DNA here is from genome assembly GCF_036566845.1 of Williamsia sp. Classification (GTDB taxonomy): domain Bacteria; phylum Actinomycetota; class Actinomycetes; order Mycobacteriales; family Mycobacteriaceae; genus Williamsia. The sequence goes on along the minus strand of NZ_DATCVM010000289.1, from coordinate 2,540 downwards.
GGGCCGTGCGACGGGATTTACGCCGGCGTTCCTCGTATTGCGCAGCCTGCGAGGACAGCACCTGCGATGTCGGCTGCGGGCCCGGTGGCCCAGCCGGAACCGGCGGATGTCCGTGGTCGGCCGGCGGGCGACCCGGAGGTGCCTCGGCCGGGCCCCGGGTGTCCGGAGGCAACGTCTGGACGCGGGTGGGATTGCGGCCGGCAGGCGGTGGTGGTGGCGCTGGGGCCGCGGCCCGGATCGGGTCGGTCATGTCGGGATCTGCGGCCGGTGACATCTTTCGGTCCCGGAAGGCGACCATCGTGTCGCGTTCGGCCGATCGGGCCGGAGCCGGCACGGTGAACGACGGCAGTTCCAGATCGGCGGCCATCTGTTCGAGGTGCTCGCGCATGTGAATGCCGTCGCGGTAACGGCCGCGCGGGTCTCGGGCGGTGGCGGTCAGCACGAACTCGTCGAACTCCGGCGGGACACCGGCGATGAGTGAACCCGGTGCGGGCACGTCGTTCTTGAGTCGCTGGTACGCCAGACCCAGGGCGGTGTCGCCGCTGAACGGTGTTTGACCGGTGAGCATTTCGAAGACGAGGATGCCGGTCGAATAGACATCGGAACGGGCGTCGGCCGATGCCGTCTCCACCTGTTCGGGGGAGAGGTAGGCCGCGGTTCCGAGGATGACGCTGTTGGACGTGATGCCTGCTGCGGCGATCGCCCGGACCAGTCCGAAGTCGACAACCTTGACTTCGCCCTCATCGGAGATCAGGACGTTCTCGGGTTTGACGTCGCGATGGACCAGGCCGGCCCGGTGGGCCGCACCCAGCGCACCGAGGACGGGCGCGGTCACCGCGGTCACGGCGTGTGGTGGCATCGGTCCGCGTTCGCGCAGCAACTCCCGGAGCGTGCCGCCTTCGACGAGTTCCATCACCAGGAACGCGTAGTCGCCGTCGGCGCCCTGGTCGTACACCGGTACCAGGCCGGGGTCCTTGAGCCGGGCCACCGAGCGGGCCTCGAACTCGAGTCGGGCCAGGAACTGTGGGTCGGCCGAGAACCGCGGGTCCATGACCTTGACCGCCACCGGCCGGTCAAGACGAAGGTCCATACCGAGATAGACGCTGGACATGCCGCCACGGGCGATGAGCGCATCGATGCGGTACCTGCGCTCCAGGAGCGCACCCAAGAGCACGTCGGAGGGAGCGTTCACCGTGTCGAAGCCTTTCTGCGAAGTTGTGAAGGTCGGTGGGGAGGCCGAACCGAGTCCACATTAGCGATGCGGGATCGAGAATCGATCACGACGCGGTCGCACGGACCTGCTCAGGTGAGTGATTCGACGGTTTGACCACCGGCTCGGTACCCTCTTGACCGTGGGTTCCGTACCGCTTTCCCCAGACACTCTTCCAGCTGACGTCGACGTCCTGTCGGTCTCTCAGGTTTCCTCTCGAATGGGCTTCTCGAACAGCAAAGTCCTCAACTTGATCACCGACCACAATCTGCTCGCGGTGCGCCGCGACGGACAGGTCGCGATCCCGGAGTTGTTCTTCGACGGCTCCGACATCGTCAAGCACCTCAATGGCCTGATCAAGGTCCTGCTCGACGGCGGCTTCAACCGCGACGAGATCATGCGCTGGATGTTCACCGAGCAGGAAGACCTGGGCATCACGCCCGCGGCGGCACTCCACGGCCATCAGGCCCGCGAGATGATCCGCCGCGCGCAGGCCGAGGCTTTCTGACGTAGCGCTCGCTACCGTCGCCGGTCCGGCCGATCTGCGATGCGCTCCGCAATCCAGGATTCGATGTCGCGGCGTGCGCCTGCTGCGATGGCGGTGGGGTGAGCGGCGAAGCCGTGGGGCGATTCCGGGTAGATCCGGAGGTCGACGTCGTTGCCTGCAGCGCACAGCCGGGCCGTCATCGCCAGATTGTCCTCGAGCAGAATGTCCTTGTCACCGACCACCATCAGGGCGTGTGGCAGATCGCGGAGGTCGGCGAAGACGGGGGAGATGTCCCCGACGGTCGTGTCGTCGACGTGACCGATGTAGGCCCGGAGAAAGTACTCGTCGGCGATGAGGCGGCCGGCGGGTGTGGCGGAACTGAGGTCGTAGGTGCCGAATTGGAGTGCGGCGCCGCAGAATCCATCGCCGATTCCTCGGTCGCGTAGACGCAGCAGCGTCGTCATCGCCAGGGTGGCCCCGGCAGACGCGCCACCTATCACCATCCGGGTCGTGCCGAATCGCTCCGCGGCGTGATCGAGCAACCACAACGCAGCTGTTTCGCAGTCGTCCGGTGCTGCAGGCCATGGGCATTCGGGTGCCAGACGGTAGTCGACGCTCACGACAACCACACTGAGGGAGTCGGCGAGCGCACGGTTGCGGGTATCTCCGCGGTCCGCCGAATCCATGTAGAACCCGCCCCCGTGGATGTCGAGATAGACGCCCTCCGGTTCCGTGTCACGAGGAATGAGTACGCGGACCGGGACGGCCCGCCCGTGCGCCTCGGCCGTGATGGTGACTGCGTGGGGATCGGTGGCCGGAGACTGCTCGGCTCGGCGGGCGCGG
>NZ_DATCVM010000288.1:0-6243 GCF_036566845.1 Williamsia sp. | reverse complement strand
ATCACGCCGTCGGTGGGTGCCGCTCTGTCACTGCTGGCCCGGCTGGTCAATGCAAAAGCCGTGGTCGAAGTGGGAACCGGCGCCGGGATCAGTGCACTCTGGCTACTCAACGGCATGCGCACCGACGGTGTCCTGACCACCATCGATTCCGAGAGCGAATACCACCGCGCCGCCAAGCAGTCGTTCAGTACCGCAGGCATCAGCCCGGGCCGAACCCGTCTCATCAATGGCCGCGCCGCAGAGGTCCTCCCCCGTCTCGCCGACGGCAGCTACGACATGGTGTTCATCGACGGCGCGGTCACAGACCAACCGCGGTTCGTCGCCGAAGGCCTTCGGCTGCTGCGGGACGGCGGCGTGCTGGTGGTGCACAACGCGTCGGCCGACGGAACCGTCGCCGACCCGAACAGCTCCGGTCAGGAAGCGCTCGCCGCGCGCGAAGCCGCGATGCTCATCGCCGACGATGATTCGCTGCTTCCGGTGGTGATCCCCCTCGGCCGCGGGCTGCTCGCCGCGGCCAAGGCCCCCTCCGCCGACTGAAAACCGGCCTCAGACGCTGGGCGTGAGCGCGGTGAGTTCGGGATACCTCGGCGCGATGGTGTCGCCGGTGGACACACCCCGGATCCGGCGTCCGACCCACGGCATCGCGTATTCCACGGTCCACTGCCGACTGTCCCGGCGCCGTGCGCTGGGTGAGATCTGTTGCGGCGGACCGAGTTCCACCGGGACGAGATCGTGTTCGATACCGAGCGCGTCGAGCACCGCGATGGCCATGTACACGTGCCCGGCCGTCGACATGTGCATGCGGTCGAACTCCCACATCGCGCGTTCGCGGAAGACCCGCATCCGCCAGAAGTCGACCAGCGTGACGTTCCGCCGTTCGACCACTTCGCGCAGCAGTTCGTTGTACACCGCGAATCGCCCGCGCAGGGCGCCGAACACCGGCTTGCCACCGGTGTCGTAGGCCGTGAACGTGACGACCCGCGCCCCGGCATCCTGCAACCGGCCGATCGCGACATCGTAGTCCTCGATGAGGGTGTCGATGTCGGCGCTCGGACGCAGCAGGTCGTTGGCGCCGGCGCAGATCGCGACCAGGTCGGGCGCCATCGCAACGGCCGGGGCCAGCTGTTCGGACACGACCGCCGACAACAGCCGACCGCGAATCGCGAGGTTTGCGTATCGGAACCCGGGATCGGCGCGGGCCATCACCTCGGCCACCCGATCGGCCCAGCCCCGCACCCCGTTCGGGCAACGGGCCTCGACGTCGCCCACCCCTTCGACGAATGAGTCACCAAGGGCAACAAATCGTTTGAACGGTGGAACGGGGACGGTGTCAGACATCTGTGGAGAACCTGATTCCGCCGTCCGGGATCTTGACCCCCGGCCAGACCCGCGCTCCGCGAAGGAGCTCACAGCGGGCACCGATATCGGCGCCGTCTCCGATGACGCCGTCACGGATGAGAGCTCGCGGCCCCACCCGCACACCGAAACCGATGATCGTCCGTTCGATCACCGCACCCGCCTCGACCACGGCCCCGTCAAAGATCACCGCGCCGTCCAATCTGGCACCGGCACCGATCTCCGCGCCACGACCGACCACCGTTCCACCGATCAGGAGGGCACCGGGGGCCACCCCGGCACCCTCGTGGACAAGGAACTCCCCACGCGGTCCGGTGAGTGCCGGCGACGGCGCGATACCGCGGACGAGGTCGGCGCTGCCGCGGACGAAGTCCTCGGGTGTGCCCATGTCCCGCCAGTAACCGGAGTCGACGTGACCCTGCACGTGGATGCCGTCGGCGAGCAGACCCGGGAAGACCTCCCGTTCGACCGAGACCGGACGGTCGGCGGGGATCTGCTCGATCACGGTGCGGTTGAAGACGTAACAGCCGGCGTTGATCTGGTCGGTGGGCGGATCCTGAGTCTTCTCGAGGAATGCGGTGACCCGTCCGGACTCATCGGTGGGAACACAACCGAATGCCCGCGGATCTCCGACCCGCACCAGATGCAGCGTCACCTCGGCGCCGGAGGTCCGGTGGGTGTCGATGATGGATCGGACATCGGTGCCGCACAGGACGTCACCGTTGAACACCAGCACAGTCGGTGCGGTCAGGTGCGGGAGCACGTTGCGGATACCGCCGCCGGTGCCCATCGGTTCGGACTCGTGGACGTACGTGATCGACAGGTCCATCTTCGAACCGTCGCCGAAGTGCTGCTCGAACACCTCGGACTTGAACGAGGTTCCCAGGACGACCTTGTTGATGCCTGCGGCTTTGATCCGGGCGAGCAGATGGGTCAGAAACGGCACGCCCGCGGTCGGCAGCATCGGCTTGGGGGCCGACAGCGTCAGCGGCCGGAGCCGAGTTCCCTTGCCGCCCACCAAGATGACGGCTTGCACGTCATCGGCCAGGGCCGGCGCCGCCGGGGAGGTCACACCATCGTCTGAGGTCACTTTGCGCCTTTCGTCGAACTGTGGGTCTTCGAACGGTCGGGTGAAACTTCGCGGCGGGCATCACGTTTCGCCGCCGCCACAACCACTGCCGATCGCACACCGAGTCCGGCGCGAAGGGCAAGTCTCAAGGGGGCCTGCCACCAATGCGGATGACGGTCGGCCTGGAACCGGTAGGCGCTGCGATGGTGAGCAGGTAACATCTTCCCTGGATCAAGGTCGGCCACATGGCCTTTCGCGTGCAGAACCTCTGCGTCCGGGACGAACACGTTGCGCCAGCCGGCGCGACCCAACCGATCACCGAGGTCGACGTCCTCCATGTACATGAAGTACCGCGAATCGAAACCGTCGATGGAATCGAAGGCGATGCGCCGGACCAGCAGGCACGAACCGGACAGCCAGCCAACCGTCCGCTCGGACACGTCGACGGCGTCCTGCCGGTAGGCGGCGGTCCAGGGGTTGGACTTCCAGACCGTGCCCAAGATCGCGTGCCCGGTCCCGGATATCAGGTTCGGAACCCGCCTGGCCGACGGGTAGATGGTGCCGTCCGGCTCGCGGATCAGTGGTCCCAGCGCGCCCGCGCGCGGCCAGCGATCGGCGGCAGCGAGCAACCGGTCGATCGAACCCGGCCCCCATTCCACGTCAGGATTGGCCACGATGACGTACTCGATGGCCGGATCCACCTCGGCGACCGCCCGATTGACCGCACCGCCGTAGCCGATGTTGCCGCCGGTGTGGAGCAGCGAGACGTGGGCGTACCGCTCTGCCGCGGCCTCGGGAGCACCGTCGTCAGATCCGTTGTCCGCCATGATCACCGCCGGTGTCCCGGCCATCGCACCGTCGAGGGTCTGGATGAATCTGGTCAGGTAATCACCGGACGAATACGTCACGGTCACCACCGCGACACGGTCTGAAACCTGGTCATCGCTCACCGCCACAGGGTAGCCGGAGACCGCCATCTCCCCCGCCATCACGCCCTCACTGCGACAGCCAGTGCCGAACGCCAGTCGCGCAGCGGTGTCAGCCCGGCCTTCTGCCACGACTGGCCCGACAGCACCGAGTACGCCGGGCGCGGCGCGGGACGTGGGAACGCGTCCGCCGTGGTGGGCAGAACACGGGCCGGATCGGCACCGATCTCGGAGAACACCGCCTGCGCGAGGTCGAACCAGCTGCAACTGCCCGCATTCGACGCGTGGAGGATCGTCCCGGTGGCCGGCGACCCACCGGCGCAGATGTGCGCGGCGAGTTGCAGCAGTCCATCCGCCAGATCGGCAGAGAACGTCGGTGAACCCACCTGGTCGGTGACCACCGACACCGTGTCGCGTTCGGCTTCGAGGCGGCGCATGGTCGCCACGAAGTCGCTCGCTCCGGGAGTACCGGTGTACACCCAGGCGGTACGGACGACCGTCGCGGACGGATCACCCGCCCGGACCGCCACCTCGCCGGCGAGCTTGGTCTGCCCGTAGACCGATTCCGGTCCGGTCGGATCCCCCGGTTCCATCGGACTGTCGGCGTGGCCGGTGAAGACGTAGTCGGTCGAGATGTGGATCAGATGCGCTCCGGTGTACGCGGTGAGCGCCGCGAGGTTCGCCGGCCCCGTGACATTGATCGCATGTGCGCGGTCCCGATCCGTCTCTGCCGCGTCGACGGCGGTGTATGCCGCGCAGTTGATGACCACGTCGGCGGGTCCCAGTTCCCCCAGCACCGAATCGACCGCCTCCGGATCGGTGATGTCCAGATCGGACGAGGCCAGTGGCCGCACCACATCTCCACCACGAACCCGCAGTTGACCACCCAGTTGACCACCCGCGCCGGTCACCACCACCGAACCCAATTCCCGTTGCATACGCACCATCATGTCCGGTTCAGCCGGGACTTCGCGCGCCGACTCGCATTCACCAGTGTGAACAACATCAATACGGGCGCGCCGGTCCGGCTCCGGCTGCGCCGCGAGATTCGCAAGTAGCATTGCGGACAGTCCATCTCCCCAGGACGGTGCTGTCGCGTCCGGAGACCGCTGTCGAACACATGAGTTAGGAGCGCCACCCGTCGTGGACCGTCCCTCTTCGGATCGACCGTCGGGTGAGAGTCGCAGCGGTTCACCGCGCGAAGGTGGCCGTGCGCGTTCGTCCGGGGAACCGATTCCACCGGCAGGCCGGCGCCGACGTCGCGATGACGGTTCCGAACAACCCCGGCCGCGCCGTCGACGGGACACACCACCGATCGTCGCTGATGCCACCGCTGCAGACCGCCCACGCCGACCGGCACCCCGGCCGCGCCCCGACGACACACCTCGCACCCGCCGACGCACCGACGCACCCGCGCCGGGAGGACGTCGGCGGAGACCGGCGCCGGATTCACCCGGCGGCGGCTCACCTACAGGGGCTACGCCGGCCGACGGCAAGAAGGCTCGTTCCATCACCCGAATCGCCGTGGCCGTGGTCTCGGTCGCGGTCCTGGTGGCCACCGGCTTCGCGTGGAATCAGATGACCAGTCTCGAGAACAGCATCACCAAGCTCGACGGGCTCAGCCTGGGCGACGGCAAAGACGGTGCAGTCGACATCTTGATGGTGGGTACCGACTCGCGCACCGATGCGCAGGGCAACCCGCTCTCCGAGAAGGAACTGGCCCAGTTGCACTCCGCGGACGATGTCGGAACCAACACCGACACGATCCTGCTCATCCGAATTCCCAACGACGGGTCGTCGGCCACCGCCATATCGATTCCGCGGGACTCCTACGTTGACGTTCCCGGCATGGGTATGAGCAAGATCAATTCCGCCTACGGATCCGCCAAAGAGGAAAAGCGCGCCGAACTCGTCAATGCAGGCATGGATCTGACCGAGGCAGACCAGGAATCGGTTCAGGCCGGGCGCGACGCGGTCATCAACACGGTCACCGCACTCACCGGGGTCGAGATCGACCACTATGCCGAGATCGGACTCCTGGGATTCGTGTTGCTCACCAACGCGGTCGGCGGCGTCGATGTGTGCCTCAATGCCGCGGTCGACGAACCGTTCTCGGGGGCCACCTTCCCGGCCGGAGAGCAAACGCTCGACGGTTCGGAAGCCCTGAGTTTTGTCCGTCAGCGCCATGAACTGCCGCGCGGTGACCTCGACCGTATCGTTCGCCAACAGGTCTTCATGGCCTCGCTCGCGCAGAAGGTACTCTCCGCCGGAACACTCACGAACCCCGGCAAGCTGTCCGATCTGCAGGACGCGGTGTCACGGTCGGTTGTCATCGACGAGAACTGGGACGTCCTGAAGTTCGTCGAACAACTCAAAGACCTGTCCGGCGGTCGGGTTCAGTTCGCGACCATTCCGGTGGTGACCGAACAGGGCTGGAGCGAGGACGGAACGCAGAGTGTTGTCGAGGTCGATCCGGTCGCGGTCAAGGCGTTCACCGAGGGTTTGCTCGGCAAAGAAGACGCCGACGGCACCGTGGCCTTTCACGCCGGCGACTACACGGTCGACGTGATCAACACCGGCACCGTGGACGGACTGGCCACCAACGTGGCCGGAATCGTCGCGAGCAAGGGATACCGGGCCGGTGAGACCGGCAACGACATCAACGACACCGTCGACAGTCAAGTTCTCGCCGCGACCACCGACGATCCGGGCGCTGTCGCCGTGTCCAAGGACCTCGGCGGGCTAACCGTCGTCGCGGATACATCCCTGCCGCCCAACACAGTTCGCGTCATCCTCACCGACAGCTACAGCGGCCCGGGCTCGATCTCGGACTCCGGTGCGCAGGACAGCCAGGACACCGGCACCGAACCTTCCCCCCCCCCCCCCCCCCCC
>NZ_DATCVM010000287.1:0-3740 GCF_036566845.1 Williamsia sp. | reverse complement strand
CGTCTATCTCCGCCACCTGGCCGGGATCGTCGATTCGAATCTCAAGCCCGTGACCGTCGTCGTCGATTGCGCGCACGGCGCCGCGTATCTGGCCGCGCCGCGCGCTTACCGCGCCGCCGGTGCCACGGTGATCGCAATCAGTGCCGATCCCGATGGCAACAACATCAACGACGGTTGTGGTTCAACGCATCTGGACCAGGTTCAGGCCGCGGTCCGCGAATACGGTGCCGATCTCGGACTGGCCCACGACGGTGATGCCGACAGGTGTCTGGCGGTCGACGCCACCGGCCAGGTCGTCGATGGCGACGCCATCATGGCGGTGCTCGCCACGTCCATGAAGGATGCCGGAACCCTGACCGACAACACCCTCGTGGCCACGGTCATGAGCAACCTCGGACTGCACCTGGCGATGACGGAGGCCGGCATCGCGGTCCGCACCACCGGTGTCGGTGACCGCTACGTCCTCGAAGAACTACGGGCCGGCGGCTACGCCCTGGGCGGCGAACAGTCCGGCCACGTCGTCATCCCGTCGCACGGCACCACCGGCGACGGCATCTTGACCGGTCTGGCACTGATGGACCGGATGGCCGCCACCGGCAAATCCCTCTCCGATTTGGCGTCGATCATGCAGGCGCTGCCGCAGGTGCTGATCAACGTCCGGGTGGCGGACAAGAACGTCGTGGCACAAGCCGACTCCGTGAAGCAGGCGGTGGCCGTGGCCGAAGGCGAACTCGGTGCGACCGGCCGGGTGCTACTGCGGCCGTCGGGTACCGAGCAGTTGGTCCGGGTGATGGTGGAGGCCGCCACCGCCGAGGAGGCCCAGGCCGTGGCCGAACGGATCGCCGCGGTGGTCGGGGCGGCCTGATCGCGCGTCTGTAGCGGGCGGACCATCCACCAAGGTAGTGTGATTTGAATCACACTCTGGTTGCGTGGACTGTGCGTGTCGAGTTCGCCGAATGAATTCTCGGAGAAGAAATCTTGTATCCGCAACTATTGGTCGAATCAACAGTATTTACACCGCTATCTCTGCTGCTAGCTGCCGTATACCTGAATGCTGTCACCCGTATCGGGGTCACCCGAAGGCTCTTTTTCCCGCCTCATCGAGCCGTTGTGGGCAGTCTGGAGAATTGACCTCGAAGAAACTCCTTCAGCCGCATCGAATTTTTGGATGTGGCATCTGACCTGCGTTGATATGATGTTCGGGCATTGCGCAAGGAACCTTTGGGAGAACAGATGAATATCCAGCGGGGTGTCTCGCGGGTTGGTTCTCTTCGCTGACAGATATGTCGCGTTGTGAAATGGTGTTAATCAGGGTTTGGTTGAGAGCAATTGCCACTCCCTGAATGTGCGGGTCGCGCAGGGTGACCGCGGTATCACTTCTATGAAGGGGATTCATTATGGGATCGTCAATCGACATCCAGCTCCTGGACGTCTTCCAGTTCCTGATCGACAACGCAGATTTTCTCGGAACCTTCTTCGGTTCTTGAGCTGACTTAGGGGACCAGATCCCCGCTGTGATGTCCGCGTCCCGTCTTCGGGATGCGGACATCGCTGTTTTCCGGACATGAACCCCCCGGGTGGACTCGCCGAAGGCTGCTCCGGGAACCGAACGCCGGGGGGACGCGTCTTACCCGGGGGGAGGTCAGCATGGCACATCAGACCTGGATCGATCCGACGGAGATACGTCGGATCGGCGGTGTCTTCGGGGAGACGGCGCGTTCGATCGACGTTGCGTGCACGGGCTTGGGCGAGTGCGATCTGGGTGCCCACCTCGGGATCCGATACGCGCACCACGAGCTCGCCTACTCCGCCGGATTGCTCGCGATCGCACAGAGTGTGAGAAGGCTGGCGCACACCGCCCGGCACTTCGGAGACGGCCTGGTGAATGCGGCCGACACCCTGGACGGACAAGACCGGGCCAATGGCCAGTCGATAGCCGAGACGAGAGCCGATCGTGGGTGAGGGCCCGGGCACCGGTGCCTCCCTGCAGTTCGAGCTGAATGCGCAACGCGAAGCCGCTGAATCCGGGCTGGAGTTCTTTGCCCATGTGGGCCCGCTTGCCTCCCGTCTCGGGATGACCGATTATCCGGAGTTCTCTGTGTTCCGGGCCCGCTTCTGCCAAACCGATGACCTCAGCACGGCACATCTGCGTGCCGATGGTGCTGTCCTGCAGCAGCTGCACGCCTCGCTGGCCACCCAGGTCGATGTTCAGGAGCAGCAGGATGCTGCGCTGGTGGTTTCCTGGCCGGATGGCTCCGGAATCGTTGCGCAACAAAACCTTCGGTCGATTCTTCCTCGGGCCGAGTCCGACCTGTCCGCCATCGCGGACCTCGGCGCCGGGATGCTGGTCGCGGCCGATTGCATCGACGTCGCGCGCTTCACCCAGTTTCACTGCATCGCCGGGATCGACCCGGACAATCTGCTCGGCGTACCGATCGCGTTGTGGCTGAAGATGAAGGGCGCATGCCTGGCGCACCACGCAGAACTCCGGGGAGCGATCACGGCGACTGTGGAACTCTTCGGGACGGCGGTGAGCACCTGTGACGAGGCCATCGAGGCGATCCTCTCCGGGCTGTGCCGGGCGATGGGGGAGGTCGACACCACCGACTACCCGGCCGCGGTATCCGGTCCGGTAGCTCACCTCGATGGTGCGGCCGATGTGCCGCCGGATCGGGAGTGCGGCGGGGACGGATCGGCTGGTGGCGGCACGGGCGCGGGCACAGTTGTGCAGGCCGGCGCTGGAGCACAGTCCGGAGCCGGCGCGGGAGCAGGAGCGGCGTCGCAGAGCGATGCCCGGACGTGGGCAGGTGAACCGACTTCCGACTCGCCGGTGTCGGGGAGTGCCGGCGCCACCCCGGCTCCCGTCGGAGTGTCGGCGCACGGTGCCGGGGGAGTCGCCGGGTCGTTGTCGGGGGAGGCGGCGTCCGAACTCCTCGGTCCGTTGCTCGGTGTGGTCGGGACGATCACCACTGCGGCCGTGTCCGGACTGGCCGAAGCGATCACCACGCTGGTCGCGCAGGGCGGAGTGTCACCCGACGGGATGCCCGACGCGCAAGCGGGTGCAGGACCGGCACTGCCGGCCACCGAGGGTTCTGGCGACGCGGGTGCCTCGATCATGCTGGGGGACAAGGTCGTCGAGATCAAGTCGGGTTCAGATGGCGCGTCGGTGAGTCTCACCGTGACCGGCGCCGGTGGCGATACCGAAACGCACGTGATCGACGTACGGCCGGACGGATCGATCGAAACCCAGGGGATGAGCGCTGCCGATCCCGAGCCGGAACCTGAGCAACCAATCGCGGAAACCGCAGACGGACCTGTTGGTGCCGAATCGGATGTGGAGCCGTTGCCAGGTACCCCCGTTGGTCCGTCGACCGAGGACGAAGCATCGTGTCCGCCTGTCGAGTCCGGATCAGCGGAGCCGGTTCCGGAGGCGTCGCCTCAGACCCCGTCGCAGCCGCCGCCCGAGCTCACGCATACGACCCCGGGAGCGAGCGAACGCTCCCCGAACAAGAGCACCTCGGTGACGCCGCAGTCGTCCGGGCAGGACGACGCCGGCTCACCCCAGGAGGACGGCCGGCTGGCATTGGCGGGTGATCAGTGAGCATTGCAGATCTGTTCGATGAGATCGTGTCCGCGGCGAGACGTAAAACTGCTTCCGCCACAGAGATTTACGATCATCGGATGGCGGTACTCGGTGACCGGGTACGGGTTCGGGCGGCAGACGACCGACATCGGCGGGG
>NZ_DATCVM010000286.1:0-35706 GCF_036566845.1 Williamsia sp. | reverse complement strand
GACCGCCGTTCTTCATGACGATGTCGTCGGTCTTCGGAACCACCTTGCCGTCTTTAATGTCCCACACGGCTTTAATGATGTCGTTAACGCTTGTTTCGATCGTCGGATACAACAAGGACCTCCTCGGGGCGCTTACGCTCAGAGTCTAGATGCCGTGTCCGACATCTCTTGTGCCGCGCCACAACTGTTCGGGCCAAACGGCCGCACTAGCTCTTAGCCTGGATACACCGATCACGCGGTGACCGATAGCGGGTCGTAGACGCGAAATGCCCTGTCACAGTGGGAGAATTGGACTTCCTTCAGAACCAGTTCACACACAACGAAGGGCATCTCGCAGATGCAACTATCCCATACCCGCCCGGTGACGGCGGCGAGGTTCGACGACCCCAATCTCGTGTCGTATGCCGGACTGGTCCCGGTGATGGCGTTGGCCGAGCAGGCTGGGTTGCTGGATCTGGCCGATGAGCATCTGAGTGTGCCGACCGACAAAGGCGCACACCCCGGCCGCAAGATCGGATCGCTCGTTGCCGGCATGGTTGCCGGAGCCGACAGCATCGCCGATATGAATCGGGTTCGCCACGGTGCGATGGGCACCATCTTCGATCACCCGTACGCCCCGTCGACGTTGGGATCGTTCCTGCGGACGCTCACCTTCGGCCACGTCCGCCAACTCGACGCGGTCGCCTCACGAGTGCTGTACCCGCTGGCCGAACACACACCCGTCGTCGCCGGCATCGCCACCGAGCGGATGCTGGTCGATATTGACGACTCGATCATCGAAGTCCACGGCTACGGCAAACAAGGATACGGATACGGCAACTCCGGGGTGCGGGGATTGAACTCACTGATCACCACCGTCAGCACCACCAGCTCCGCACCGGTCATCACCGCCCAACGATTACGCAGAGGTGCGTGCGGATCGGCGCGGGGAGCCGCCCGCATGGTCGCCGACACCTTGAGCACCCTCGACCGGCTTCGCCTCGCCGCCACACCAATTGACAGTGCTGTGCCGCACCATAACTCGAAACCGCTCCTGCGAGCGGACTCGGCGTTCTACGGATATCCCACCATTGGTGCCGCAGTCTGCGGTGGCGCTGACGTGTCCGTCACGGTCGGGCTCAATGCGACCATCAAAGCTGCGATAGCGACGATCGCCGACGATGGGTGGACGCCGATCAAGTACACCAACGCCGTCTACGACGAGGAGTCCGGCCGCTGGTTTTCGGTCGCCGAAGTCGCGCAAATCCCGTTTACCGCCTTCGCTTCGCGAGCCAGGTCCCATCGCATTTCGGGGTGTTTGATCGTGCGCCGCATCCCAGACGTGCGACCCAAAAAGCAGCAGGGCCAGGGCGAAGTGTTCGATATCTGGCGGTTCCATGCCTTCACTACGACCGAGGCCGCGGACCTCGACACCGTCGCCGCGGACAAGCTTCACCGCCACCCGCGCCATCATCGAGCAAGTCCACGGCGATCTGAAGAACTCCGCACTCGCGCACCTGCCGTCGGGAAAGATGTGGGCCAATGCCGCCTGGCTGGTCTGCGCGGCGATCGCGTTCAACCTCACCCGCGCTGCGGCGACGCTGACCGCCGATCCACAATTGGTCAAAGCCACCACCGGAACCATCCGCGACGCCTTCATTTGCGTACCCGCCCGGATCGCTTCTTCGGCCCGAAAACTCACCCTGCACCTGCCCACCAGATGGCATCACGAACAATCCTGGATGACGCTGTTCGACAAGGTATTACGTCCACAAGTGTCACTGATCACCTAACGACCTGCACTCTGCCCGCCCGCAACGCGAAAGACCCAGTGAAACAACCCGACAACCCAGGTCGGACACTCACCCACGGCCGACACCCGCCCGAAGGCCCGCAGCAGAACTCACACAGCAATCAGCAACACATCGGTGCATCAAGGCTTAGTCCACCACCACGCCGTCGATGATCACAGCCGACTGGCGTACTCCGAGATACTCGGCGACGAACGCAAAGAGACCGCCGCTGCGTTCTTCGAACGCGCCAAAGCCTTCTACGCAACCCATCAGGTCACCATCAAAAGTGTGCTCATCGACAATGGATCCTGTTACCGCTCAAACCTTTTCAAACAAGCAATCGGACCAGACATCAAGCACAAACGCACTCACCCGTAGGGGCCGCAAACCAACGGCAAAGTCGAGCGGTTGCGTCATTACGTGGACACCGAGCATCCTCGCACTCAGGAGCCGGAAGCGCCTCTATGGCCGAGTCGGAAGAACGGCGGGGGACACCGTGCCGCCGGTCAGCGTTATGCGGTGCCGTTGGACTGGTCATAGCCGCTGGAGCTCGCAACTTTCACGAGAGACGGTGCTTGCCCCGGCTCTCGTGCAGGTGGGCCTGCCGGTGAGGCAAGTCCGCCACCGAGACAGAGCCCGCCGTACGAGGCGTCAGGGTCCACGACTTCGGGTGGCATACCTTTGCGACGATGCAACTTTCGGCGGGAGTGCACTTCATGCAGGTGTCCAAGTGGCTCGGGCACGGGTCGTGCACGCTCACCCTGAATACCTACGGCGATTGGATCCCCAAAGACGACGGCGGCGCAGCCAACAGCCTTCCGGAGCCGCCCTCAGCACTCGGCACCCCAGTGCAGGCCGAGCCGACGAACGTAATCCAGATGCTTGGTCGCTAGTTGCCAAAGGTGTCTATCGTCTGGGCCGACTTCCGCTGTTCATCGCCCTCGAACCACGCGAGTGTGATCGTCGCCTTCCTTGGCGATCCCATGTCCAAGCCCAGTGGCCAACCGCGTTCGCCATATGGCACCAAGTCGAACGCGTCATCGTCCTCGCGATAGGCAGTGTTCCCGAGTTCGCCGAAGTCGATGTTCATTCCCTCCGCTGTGACCTCAGGGCTCCGGTTGGTGACAATAAGGCGATAGTCGTGCCTGCCTCTGTTGACGACAGTCACGACGGGGATTGCATGCTGCTTCGGTAGTGGTGGCTCAGGAGAGGTGGGGGTTGTGGCGAGTGGCGACGTAGCCAACAACTTCGTTACGTCATGCTCAATCGCGGTGCGAATCTTGCGGCGTAGATCGTCATTGTCGCCGTAGTCGCCGATCAGACCTTCTTTGAAAAGCTGCTGCCTAAACTTTTCGAGGCGCGCCGCCTCTTTCAGCTGGCTACGATCGATAGGACCGTTCGAGAAGAAGACATGAACGTGCTTATCTGGTTGCGCTGACGCTCGCTGAATTTCTTCCGCAGTCCCGGAGACTGCGACATCTGTTGCCATACCTAACCGTGTATCGAAAAGCGCCATGACAATGTCTGCGCCGTCCACGAGTTGCCGGTTGATCACGTCTTGTCCGCTGCCCTTGCCAACGACCGGGACCGCGTCCGAGCGCCAGAATCGCGGGAGCAGTAAAGCGCCTGCGTTCTCGCCGCGTTCTCCGTTCCAGTCTGCGATCGCAAGTTTAACGGTTTCCACCTGTGAATCGGTGCCGCCAGGCGCCGATATCAAGACCTTGACGCCCTGTGCATTGAACATGACCGCTCAGTCCGCGGTTCTGGCAAAGCCGAAGGCCCACGCGGTTACTGTGCTGAGGCGCACTCGAAGGTAATCATGGACATACTGTTTGCTATTGGTCGCCATCGATGCTGGAGCGTTCGACATTGAGGAATATGCGTCCTTGAGCGTGATGGTGTTGCGCCGGGTAATCAGGTCTTCCCATTCGGATTCCTCGTAATCTTGGTCGTTTCGAGACTTGAGAACTTCTGCGGCCGGTTTTGCAAAGACTTTGTCGAACTCCGAATTGTGCCGACCTTGGTCCTTGTTGGGCGGGTTTCCCGACTCGTCTGTGGCCTCACGGATCCGTTTTGAAATGTCATCGAAGAAGAAGTTGTCAGGCGCCGTTCTGCCGGTGGCGAACCCCCAGGGCAGCCATAGCGTGACCGGCACGCCCCACCCCAGCATGTTCGCCCCGTTGGCCAGGCGCTGAAGCTGTGGATCTGGAGCCGCGAACCACTCCCTGACTTCGGACAGCTCTATAGCGCCGGGTGTGTAACGGGGAGGTGTCGGATCGTCTTCGCTCATTATCGGGATTCTGCCAGGGGGTGCCGACAAACCTGGGCGAGCCGCGCCGGTTGGGTAGCGCGGGGGTAGCACGGCGACCTGCGAATGTAGCTGAAAACCCTGCTACCTGGTGCCCCCGGTCAGACTCGAACTGACACTGGACGGGTTTTGAATCCGTTGCCTCTGCCAATTGGGCTACGGGGGCTCGTCGCAGAAGTCACTTTAGAGGACAGGCCTCACGCCAACCAAACCGGTACTGTTGCTTCACATCGAGGCGGGGAAAGTAGCGTGGTTTGCTGCTGGTTCGCGCCTGATGACCAGGCAATTTTCAATGTGGAGGTGGACTGATGGCGACAACGGACGCGATTGCAGCCAAGGATGGGGAGTCGGTTACCTCGACGTGTCGGGTTCTGGTTGCCGAGGACGACTCGTTGATCCGGATGGATCTGATCGAGATGTTGCGCGAAGAGGGCTATGACGTCGTGGGGGAGGCCCCGAACGGTCAGGTGGCGGTCGATCTCACCGAAGAGCTACGCCCCGATCTGGTCATCATGGACGTCAAGATGCCGATCCGTGACGGCATCGATGCCGCAGCCGAGATCGCTCGCAAGCGGTTGGCGGCAGTGGTGATGTTGACGGCGTTCAGTCAGCGGGAGTTCGTCGAGAAGGCACGTGATGCCGGAGCGATGGCGTATCTGGTGAAGCCGTTCACCAAAGCCGACTTGGTGCCGGCGATCGAGGTCGCGGTCAGTCGCTATAACGAACTTCATGTTCTCGAACGTGATGTTGCAGATCTGACCGAACGGCTGGAGATTCGCAAACTGGTGGAACGGGCGAAAGGCATTCTGATGCAGTCGCATGCATTCACCGAGCCGGAAGCGTTCAAGTGGATCCAACGGGCGGCGATGGATCGCCGAACCACCATGAAGGCGGTAGCCGAAGTGGTGATCGAGACGCTCGGCCCCAAGCCGAGCTGATCTAGGGCAGAACACTTTTCGGGGAAAAGTGGGCCCGATGCTGAATGGCCGAGGTCTCGATGAGATCACGGCATGCATCCAAGTGGGCCTAGTTTCACGAACGTTACTCGCGGGCAACACGTTGGCGCTAGCTTTACCGGAGCAAGCGTCGGTCGTATGCGTCGTTGAAGGCGCGCCGCGCTCTGTGCATGCACCGCGAGGAGAATATTGATGGCTCATAGATATCTCTTGAGGGGAACGGTTGCTCTCGCTGTAACCGCGTTGGCGTTGGCCGGATGTAGCAGTGACGACGATTCGTCGTCGGACGACGCGTCAGCAAGCGGATCCGCGACCACAACCACCACCGATTGTGGCGACAACGTCGACCAGGCGTCTCCGGGCCCGGTGGACACGTCCCCGTTGAAGATCGGCACGCTGCTTCCGGCGACCGGCTCGTTGGCATTCCTCGGACCGCCCATGTTCGCTGGTACCAAGCTTGCAGTTGCAGACGTCAACGCCGCGGGCGGGGTGCTCGACAAGCCCGTCGAAGAGATCGACGGCGACTCGGGTGACACCACCACCGACACCGCCAACGCCACTGTCGACCGCGAACTCGCGGCCGGCACCCAGGTGATCGTCGGTGCGGCCTCGTCCTCGGTGTCTCTGAAGGTCATCGACAAGATCGCCAGTGCCGGAGCTGTCATGTTCTCGCCGGCCAACACCTCCGATGAGTTCACCTGCTACGCCGACAAGGGCATGTACTTCCGTACCGCCCCTGCCGACACCTTGCAGGCCCAGGCCCTGGCCCAGGTCATCGCCGAAGGCGGCGCCCAGCGCGTCTCCATCCTGGCGATGAACGACCCGTACGGCACCGGCCTGGCAGACAACACCGTCTCCGACCTGGAAGCCGCCGGTGTCCCGTCCGACCAGATCCAGAAGATCATCTACGACCCCAACGCCCAGTCGTTCAACGCTGAGGTCGACCAGGTGAAGAACTTCAATCCGGATGGCATCGCGGTCATCGGCTTCGAAGAAAGCGCCAAGATCATCACCCGCATGAACGAGGTGGGAATCGGACCGAAGGACAAGCTCGTCTTCGGCGTCGACGGCAACATGGGTAATGCACTGGGTGAGTCGGTAGGCGCCGGCATCCTCGAGGGGATGAAGGGCACCACACCGCTGACCAAGGTGGGACCGGACTTCGAGGCCCGGCTCCTGGGCATCGACCCCGGCCTGATCGACTTCAACTACGCCGGTGAAAGCTATGACGCCGTGGTGATTTCGGCGCTTGCCGCTGAGACCGCGAAGTCGACCAACGGTCAGTCGATCGCTTCGGAGATCAACAATGTGACCAAGGACGGCACCAAGTGCACCACGTACGCAGAATGCCTGCCACTGGTCCAGGCCGGTACCGACATCGACTATGACGGTGTCACAGGCGAACTGTCATTCGTCACCGCGGGTGAACCGTCGATCGGTTCGTACGGCGTGCTGGAGTTCGGCCCCGACAACAAGCTGATCGCGCCGGTCGCCGACTTCAAGGTGGTATCCGACAACTGATCGCAGACAGCGACAGTCGAACAACCCAATAGGAAAGGGGCCCGGGTCGAAAGACCTGGGCCCCTTTCCTATTGGCGAGTCAGCTTCGGCTGGAAGCTGTCTCGACTACGACTTCTTCTCGGAGCTGCCCGCCAGAGTTCCCAGGTACAGCTCGATGATCTTGGGATCGGTGGCGAGGTTGGTGCCGGTGTCGGTGTAGGCGTTGCGCCCCTGATCGAGCACATACCCGCGATCGCAGATCTGAAGACAGCGACGGGCATTTTGCTCGACGAGTACAACGGACACCCCGGTGGCATTGATCTTCTTGATCCGGATGAACACCTCGTCCTGGAACATCGGCGACAGACCTGCCGATGGCTCGTCGAGCAGCAACACCGAGGGCTCCATCATCAACGCGCGACCCATCGCAACCATCTGGCGCTCGCCACCGGACAGAGCGCCGGCCTTGACCTTGCGGCGCTCAGACAGCAGCGGGAACAGCTCGGAGACGAACTCGAACCGCTCATTGAACTTCTTGGGACGCAGGTAGATCCCCATCTCCAGATTCTCTTCGATGGTCAGCGCCGAGAAGACATTCAACGTCTGCGGCACATAGCCGACACCCTTGGTCACCAAGACGTGAGCCTTCGCGGAGGTGATGTCGTCTCCGCGCAGCGTCACCGAGCCCACCCGCACCGGGATCAGCCCGAACAGCGATTTTAGAAGTGTCGACTTGCCGGCACCGTTCGGGCCGATGATGCCGACGATCTCGCCGTCGTCGAGATAGAAGTTGCAGCCCTCGAGGATGTTGATGCCGGGCAGGTAGCCGGCGGTGATGTCGTCGGCACGGAGCAGAGCGTTGACCGCCTGCTTTTGATGGACCTCGGGGGTCGCAGCGAGTTCAGCCGGGGTCAACTCACGATCTGGCTGTGTTCCACCGGATTTCGACAAATCAGGCCCACTCATGCCTCATCCTTTCGGTCCGGGTTCTCGGGTCGCTTCGTGTCGCCGGGCTTCTCGCCGGATCCGGGGACGATCGGTTCGGAGAGGTCGCCGCCGGCCTGCAGGGTTTCCTCGATCGCGGCCTCCACCTGTTCGGCCAGCAGTGCGGTGTCGCCGACGGGGTTGCCCTCGTCGTCGAATTCCAGTGCCTGATCGTGATGGCCGCCGAGGTAGGCGTCGACCACCGCGCTGTTGTCGCCGAGACGGTCGGGGAGTGATTCGGCGATGACCTTGCCCTGCGCCATCACCACCACCCAGTCGCTGATCTCGCGGATGACGTCCATGTCGTGTTCGACGAAGACCACACTCATGCCTTCGTCGCGGAGCGACTTGATGTGTTCGAGCAAGCTCTGGGTGAGCGCCGGATTGACGCCGGCCATCGGCTCGTCGAGCATGATCACTTCGGGATTGGTCATCAGCGCACGGGCCATCTCGAGCAGTTTGCGCTGACCACCGGACAGCGAGCCGGCATAATCGTCGGCCTTCTCATCCAGTTTGAAGCGCTTGAGCAATTCGTATGCGCGCTCGGTGGTTTCGGCTTCCTGCTTGCTCCACATCCATGGCAACAGTGCGGCGAACATGTGCTCACCTGTCTGATGGCGGGCACCGAGCCGGACGTTGTCGAGCACCGACAACTTCGACAGCGCCTTGGTCAACTGGAAGGTGCGGACCATGCCGTTGCGGGCAACCCGGTGTGGCACAACCCTTCCCATCTGATGACCGTTGAGAGCCCAGGTGCCGGTGTCTGGTTTGTCGAAACCGGTGATCAGATTGAAGAACGTGGTCTTTCCGGCGCCGTTGGGGCCGATCAGGCCGGTGATGCACCCACGCTGGATCTCCAGATGCTCGACGTCCACGGCCTTGAGGCCACCGAACGTGCGGGTGATCCCGTCGACGGTGATGATCGAATCGGGTTTGGCCGAGCCGGGCTCGGGTGACACCGATGCGAAGATCGCGGCGCGCTCGGCCTCGGAGAACCTCTTGAGTTCGGCGAGTGTGGCCGGGGTGCCTTCCTTGGTCAGGATGCCGGATTCGCCGGCGGGCACATCGTCGGAGGGTCCGGGTTTGAGATGACGTCCGTCAGGCATCGAGCTGCACCTCCCGCTTGTTGCCCAGAATTCCTTGCGGTCTGAACACCATCATCAGCGCAATCGCCAATCCCAACAAGACGTAGCGGATGGCGCCGACCTGCTGCTGGCTCAGATCGAACCACGCATCGGGACCGGAGGTGACCTGCCGGAGCAGGGCATCGGGGATCGCGAGCAGGAACCAGAAGAGCATCGCACCGACCACCGGGCCGAATACCGTTGCCGCACCGCCGAGAATCAACGCTCCGTACGCGAAGAACGTCTGCGCCGTCGAATAGAAGTCGGGGTTGATCGATTGGGTCTGTATCGCGTTGTAGACACCGGCGATACCGCCGATGCAACCACCGAGGATGAGTGCCTGCATCTTGTAGAGATAGGCGTTCTTACCGAGCGACCGGGCGGCGTCCTCGTCCTCGCGGACCGCCTTGAGCACCCGGCCCCACGGACTGCGGACGAGCAGCCACACCAGGAGGCAGAGCAGCAGCACGATCGACCAGCCGACAACCATGGCCCACAGGTCGGTGCCCTGGAACTTCACGCCGAAGTATGAGTACTGCTTGCCGTTCTCGAACGGGTTGTATTCGAAGAACCCACCGGCGTACCCGAAGATGCCGTTGGTGGAGTGGGTCAGGTCGTCGGCCGCGGTCGAGCGGAAGACCAGCCGCAGGATCTCCGACGCGGCAATGGTGACGATGGCCAGGTAGTCGGCTCGCAGGCGCAGGGTGGGGAAGCCGAGGACCAATGCCAGGACACCCGCAGCGATGATGCCGACGAGAGCGCCGATCCACAGGGGCTGGTCGTAGTTGTCGGCCATGATGCCGACGCCATACGCGCCGAGCAGCGCAAAACCGATCTGGCCGAAGTTGAGCAGTCCGGCATAGCCGAAATGCAGGTTGAGGCCGATGGCCAGGAGTGCGTAGAAGATCGCCGACGGGCCGACCAGCTGGGCAACCGAGATCTGAAGTGCCGAAATGATATCCATGAGTCAGCCGATCCTCGCTTTGGACCCGAGAATGCCCTGGGGTCTGATGGTGAGAATGACGATGAGGACCAGAAGGCCTCCGATGTACTTGAGGTCGGGATCTATCCAGTAGGTCGAGACCTGGACCAGCAGACCGACGATCACACAGCCGAGCAGAGCGCCGTAGGCCGTGCCGAGCCCGCCGAGGGTGATGCCGGCAAACATCAGCAGCAACAGTTTGAATCCCATCTCCCATTGGACGCGGCCACCGAGTTCGGACATCGCGAAGAGCACACCGCCGAGCGTGGCCAGCGCACCGGCCATCGACCACACGAACAGGATCACGCGATCGACGTTGATGCCGGAGGACGCGGCCAGGTCGCGGTTGTCGGCGACCGCTCGCATCGCCTTGCCGATGCGGGTCTTCTGAAGCATCACCGCCACCAGCAGGAGCACAACCAGGCTGATGATGATGCACCAGAGGTTGACCGGCGTGATGGCAAACGCGCCCGATCCGATCTGCTTCTGCACCTGATAGTCGTCGAGGGGCTCGGCGCGATCGGAGAAGAAGATCAGGATGAGGTAGCGCATGATCAGCGCGAGACCGATGGACACCACCAGCATCGCGATGAGTCCCGACCGTCTGCGCCGGAGCGGCCTCCAGATGCCCAGCTCGTTGGCCATGCCTATCCCGACACCGACGATGACCGCGAGGATTGTCGCCGGGATGAGCTGGATGCCCAATTTGACGTTGAAGAACCAGGTGACGACGGCGCCGAGGGTGACCAATTCACCGTGAGCGAAGTTGGTCAGGCCGGTGGTGCCGAAGATCAGGCTCAGACCCACGCCACAGATGGCGATGATGAGGCCGAATCGCAGGCCGTCGATGGTGAGTCGGGTGAGTTCTTCGGCCGCGGAGACCTCAGTGGCCGTTCGTTTCTCGCCGAACAGGAAGATCACGGGCCGTGGCGATCCCGGTGTGACCGTGACCTCCACGGTGTCCCGTTGGACCTCGACCCCACTCGGGATCGTGGATTCGACGATGGTGACGGAGTAGTTGCCCGGCGGCACGAACACTTCCCAGGCGCCGGTCGCCGCGGAGACGGTCGACTGGACAACCGCGCCCGCCGGGTCCTTCGCATCGACCTGGACGCCGGCAACGGGTTCAGAGCCGTTGCGCAGGGTTCCGAACACTCGAACCGTGTCGTCGGCCGGAGCCTCTGGAGCCGCGGAGGCCAGGCCGGAGCCCATCAACCCGGCGAACATGAAAGAGACGAGCAGGGCAAGCAACCCCGCCGCGCCCCATCTGGCTCCAAAGACCCGTACCCGTTGAGCAGGATGGGGCATCACGCGTGCGTCCTCCCGAAGATGGTCAGTGCCCGACGGTCTGCCGGGCGGCGGAAAGTCATCTTTTCGGGACTCTATAGCCAGTGAAGGCCGTCGGCAGGTTTTCTAAGTTTCCTCGCCGTAACCGTTGAGTAACTGTGACTGTGACCTGGTGGAACAGGCCTCAGACCTCGAAAAACAGTGGCAAATCACGAATTTCTGCCCCGTATCGCAAGGGCTGTCGGCCCCGCTCCATACACTTGGACCCGTGAGTCCTGCCCAGATCAGTCAGCCCGGCCGTGCAACGGCGAAGTCCGCAACCGAATCGGGCGATCGCCCTACCCTGATGTTGCTCGACGGTCATTCACTGGCGTACCGAGCGTTCTTCGCGCTCCCCGCGGAAAACTTCAAGACGGCGTCGGGTCAGACCACCAACGCGGTCTACGGATTCACCTCGATGCTCATCAACCTGCTGCGCGACGAGACACCCACACACATCGCCGCAGCGTTCGATGTCTCCCGCCAGACCTTCCGCGCCGAGTTGTTCCCCGAGTACAAGGCGCAACGCAGTGCGTCCCCCGACGAGTTCCGCGGGCAGGTCGACCTGACCAAGGATGTCTTGGGCGCCATGGGAATTCCCGTCTTCGCCCAGGAGGGTTACGAGGCCGACGACATCATCGCCACCCTGACCACCCAGGCCGAGGCCCAGGGTTACCGCGTGTTGGTGGTCACCGGAGACCGCGACTCGCTGCAGCTCGTCAGTGACAACGTCACCGTGCTCTACCCGGTCAAGGGAGTGTCCGACCTGACCCGGTTCACACCCCAGGCGGTCGAGGCAAAGTACGGCCTGACGCCCGCTCAGTACCCCGATTTCGCGGCGTTGCGCGGCGACAAGTCCGACAACCTGCCGGGCATCCCCGGTGTCGGAGACAAGACCGCCACCAAGTGGATCGTCGAATACGGTTCCCTGGCAGGGCTGGTGGACAACGTCGACAAGGTCAAAGGCAAAGTGGGCGAGGCACTACGGGCGCATCTGGCCAGCGTTCAGATGAACCGACAGCTCACCGAGATGATCCGCGACATGCAGCTGCCCGCCGGACCGGACGATCTGGCGGTGGCTCCGTGGGATCGCGACAAGATCCATCAGCTGTTCGACGACCTCGAGTTCCGGGTCCTGCGGGATCGGCTGTTCAGCACACTGACGTCGTCGGAGCCGGAGGCGGAATCCGGTTTCGATCTGCGTGGCAGCTTCCTGGGTGCCGGCGAGGTCGCGGCATGGTTGGCAGCGCACGCCGCACCGGGAACCGGGCGCTGCGGGCTCACCGTGATCGGACCTCGCCAGGTCTACGGTTCCGATGTCACCGGTATCGCCATCGCCGCACCAGACGGCGAATCGGCGTACTTCGATCCTGCCGAGATCGGACCCGACGACGAGACCGCCGTGGCGCAATGGCTCGCAGATGTCAACGTACCCAAGGCGATTCACGAGGCCAAGTGGGCGTTCCATGCCTTGCGGGGACGTGGATGGCAACTCGGTGGCGTCACGAGTGACACCACACTGGCGGCATACCTCCTGCTGCCGGGACAGAGGTCGTTCAACCTCGACGACCTCGCCCTGCGCTATCTCAAGCGTGAACTCGTGGCCGATGCCGTGGCCGACAACGGTCAGATGTCGTTGCTCGACGAGGACTCCGGCGCTCAGGCCGCGGCCGACCAGGCGATGTTGCAGGCGCAGGCGGTGGGCGAGCTGGCCGAGCGGTTCGACGCAGACCTCGCCGAGATCCACTCCGCGTCGCTGCTCACCGACATGGAGTTGCCGCTGCTGTTCGTGCTGGCCGAGCTGGAGGCCGCCGGTATCGGCATCGACACCGCGCACCTGGAGGAGCTGGAGTCGGGCTTTGCCGCGCGCGTCCGCCAATCCGCGGAGCTGGCGTACGAGGTGATCGGTGAACAGATCAACCTCGGATCGCCGAAGCAGCTCCAGGTGGTGTTGTTCGACAAGCTCGACATGCCCAAGACCAAGAAGACCAAGACCGGCTACACCACCGACGCCGACGCGCTGGCCGGCCTCTTCGAGAAGACCGGTCACCCGTTCCTCGAGCACCTGTTGGCCCATCGCGACGCCACCCGGCTCAAGGTCACCGTCGACGGATTGCTCAAGACCGTCTCCGACGACGGCCGCGTCCACACCACGTTCAACCAGACCGTCGCCGCGACCGGCCGGTTGTCATCGACCGACCCGAACCTGCAGAACATCCCGGTGCGCACCGACGCCGGCCGTCAGATCCGCCATGGCTTTGTGGTGGCCGATGGCTACGCGAGCCTGATGACCGCCGACTACAGCCAGATCGAGATGCGGATCATGGCGCACCTGTCCGGCGACGAAGGCCTGATCGAGGCCTTCAACACCGGCGAAGACCTGCACAGCTTTGTCGGGTCGCGGGCGTTCGGTGTGCCGATCGAAGAGGTCACCCCGGACATGCGGCGGCGGGTCAAGGCGATGAGTTACGGCTTGGCGTACGGGTTGAGTGCGTTCGGGCTGTCGCAGCAGCTCAAGATCAGCACTGGCGAGGCCAAAGATCAGATGGAGGCCTACTTCACCCGATTCGGTGGCGTGCGCGATTACCTGCGCGAGACCGTCGAGGAAGCACGCCGCAACGAGTACACGTCGACCCTGTTCGGTCGCCGGCGCTATCTGCCCGACCTCAACAGCGACAACCGGCAACGCCGGGATGTCGCCGAGCGGGCCGCTCTCAACGCGCCGATCCAGGGCACCGCCGCCGACATCATCAAGGTGGCGATGATCGACGTGCAGAAGTCACTCGCCGAACAGAACCTGCGATCGCGGATGCTTCTGCAAGTTCACGACGAACTGGTCTTCGAAGTCGCAGATGGTGAGCAAGACCGACTCGAAGAGCTGGTCAGGGCGAAAATGGGTGGCGCCATCGGGTTGTCGGTGCCGCTCGATGTGTCGATCGGTTACGGCAGATCGTGGGATGAAGCCGCGCACTGAAAATAAATCCTGCGAGCGTGTCGATCTGGTCGACGCTTGTTCGACGTATGGGTGAGGGCAAGAGAACGAACCTCGTAACCAACCACCGAATGAGGAGAAGACAATGCGATTCATGATGATCATGCGCGATACGCAGGAAGCTATCGACGCGAGCAAAGAAATCCCCTTCGACGAGATCATCGCGGCGATGGGTGCCTACAACGAGAAGCTGGTCAAGGCCGGTGTGCTGCTGTCCGGTGAAGGACTCTCGGACGCGTCCGAAGGTATCGTCGTCGACTTCAACTCGGATCCGCCGGTGGTGACCGACGGACCGTACGCCGAGGCCAAGGAGCTGTTCAGCGGCTTCTGGATCATCGAGGTCTCCAGCAAGGAAGAGGCCGCCCAGTGGGCTTCGCAGTGCCCGCTCGGTAAGGGCAGCAAGCTCGAGGTGCGGCGCGTCCACGGCCCCGAGGACTTCCCGGCGGACAACGAATGGATCCAGAAGGAAGAGCAGTGGCGCGAAGAACTGGATCAGAAGTCGCACTGAGCCGTTGACGAGCCGATCCGACGCCATCGTCCGCACCATCGATGCGGTGTGGCGGATGGAGGCCGCGAAGATCATCGCCACCGTCTCCAGGATGGTCGGCGATGTGGGCCTGGCCGAGGATCTGGCACAGGAAGCGCTGGTCGAAGCGCTGTCGACATGGCCGGAGTCAGGTGTCCCGCGTAATCCGGGCGCCTGGCTCACGACCGTGGCGAAACGCCGCGCCGTGGACGGCTGGCGACGCCAGGAGCGCCTGGACGCGAAATATGCCGCCATCGCCCGCGACCTCGACACCCGGCCCGACGCCGAACTCGGCTGGGATCCGGACGCCATCGACGACGACGTCCTGCGGTTGGTATTCGTCTCCGCGCACCCGGTTCTGGCGCGTGAGGGCCAGATCGCGCTCACCCTGCGAGTGGTCGGCGGCCTGACCGCCGCCGAGATCGCACAGGCATTTCTGACCTCCACGGCAACCATCCAGCAGCGCATCGTGCGGGCGAAGAAGACGCTGAAGGCCGCGAACGTACCGTTCGAGGTGCCGCCGCGGGAGGACTATCCGAAGCGGCTGTCCGCGGTGCTCAGTGTCATCTACCTGGTGTTCAACGAGGGCTATTCGGCGTCGTCCGGTGATCGCTGGATCCGCTCAGAACTGTGCACCGAGGCGCTGCGTCTGGGACGTGTGCTCGCGGAGCTGGTCCCCGCGGAACCAGAGGTGCATTCACTGGTGGCGCTGATGGAGTTCCAGGCGTCGCGTTTCCGCGCGCGGGTCGACGCGGACGGGACCCCGATCCTGTTGTCGGACCAAGATCGCAGTACGTGGGATCGGGCCCAGATCGGCCGTGGCACTGCGGCTCTCGCTCGTGCCGATGCCTGCGGCCGCGGTCGCGGACCCTACGGGCTGCAAGCTGCGCTGGCGCAATGTCATGCCACGGCGGCCACGGCCCAGGACACCGATTGGCACCGCATCGTGGTGCTCTACGAGGCACTGGGTCGACTCGCGCCGTCGCCGGTGGTCGACCTCAATCGGGCGGTGGCGGTGTCGATGGCTTCGGGACCTGGCGAGGCGCTGGAGATCATCGACGAACTCGTGGAGGGCGGAGCGCTGGCGCGTTGGCATCTGCTGCCCGCGGTCCGCGGCGAGCTCCTGGCACGTCTGGAGCGGTACCCCGAGGCGCGGGCCGAGCTGCAGAGGGCCGCAGACATGGCCGGAAACCAAAGGGAGAGCGAGGTTCTGCGAGCCAAGGCGGATCGGGTGGGCGACACGTTCGGTCAAAACCGTTGACTGAATGGGTCCGGGCAGTAGTGTGGTCGGTATCACACTGGTCCTGGAGGGAACGCCATGGCAACAGCCGAAATGAACGAACTCCATCGCAGCATCGGCGCGCTGCGGCATCACATCGTGACCCTGAAATTGCAGTACGGGGATGTCGATGCCGTCCGTAGGATGACCAACGATCTCGACCGGCTCGAGATCGATCTGCATGACTTCGAGCAGTCCCCACCACCTGTTCTACGGGCGCCGGTGAACCCGTCCGACGTGGTCTACGTGCCGGACAGCAAGTCAGACGAGTCCGCATGGTTGGGTGCGCAAGACGAAGGGCTGGGCTTCCACTCGCGTGAGCGAACGAAGTGAGTGCGCCCGCGTCTGAGCGGGAGGCAACCGGGGTCTTTTCTCCCGGACGGGCGCGGATCCTGGCCCGCACCCTTCGAGTTGATCGATGGTGGCTGTCGCCACTGCTGACGGTCCTGGGGCTGTCGGCGTTCATCATTTATGCGACGGTGCGTTCATTTGTCCGCAGTGCCTACTGGGTGGCGGACTACCACTACCTGACGCCGTTCTACTCGCCGTGTCTGAGCGAGTCGTGTGTGCCGGGATCAAGCCATTTCGGGACGCCGTTCCCGGAACTGCCGATGTGGATTCCACTCGGGTTCGTGGTCCTGCCGTTTCTGCTCGGCTTCCGGGTGACCTGCTATTACTACCGCAAGGCCTACTACCGTTCGGTCTGGTTCTCGCCGCCGGCGTGCGCCGTGGCCGAACCACACAGCCGGTATACGGGGGAGACGCGCCTACCGCTGATCATCCAGAACGCGCACCGCTACTTCTTCTATGCGGCAGTGATCGTTTCGCTGATCAACACCTACGACGCGGTGACCGCATTCCACGGCAAGGGCGGCGGCTTCGGCTTCGGGCTGGGCAACGTCATCCTGGTGGTGAACGTGATCTTGTTGTGGATCTACACGATCTCCTGCCATTCGTGTCGGCACGTCACCGGCGGTCGCCTCAAGCATTTCTCGGCACACCCGGTCCGGTATTGGATCTGGACGCAGGTGTCGAAGCTCAACACCCGGCACATGCAGTTCGCCTGGATCACGCTCGGCACGCTGGTGCTCACCGATTTCTACATCATGATGGTGGCCAGTGACACGATCTCCGACCTGCGATTTGTGGGTTGATTCTCTGCCCCGTGCGCAACGATTGTTGCGCAGTCGATTTCACGCTAGGAGCCTGCGCTAGATGACGGAAACCGAACGCCATCAATACGACGTCGTTGTGATCGGTGCCGGTGGCGCCGGTTTACGCGCGGTCATCGAGGCCCGGGAGAAGGGCTACTCCGTCGCGGTGGTCTGTAAGTCGTTGTTCGGCAAGGCGCACACCGTGATGGCCGAAGGCGGATGTGCCGCGTCGATGGGCAACGCCAACTCGAAAGACAACTGGCAGACCCATTTCAAAGACACCATGCGCGGCGGCAAGTTCCTCAACAACTGGCGGATGGCCGAACTGCACGCCCGCGAGGCGCCGGACCGGGTCTGGGAACTGGAAACCTATGGCGCGCTGTTCGATCGGACCGAGGACGGCCGAATCGCCCAGCGCAACTTCGGCGGTCACACCTATCCGAGACTCGCGCACGTCGGCGACCGGACGGGCCTGGAACTGATCCGCACCATGCAGCAAAGGATCGTCGCACTACAGCAAGAGGACTACGCGGCCACCGGTGACTACGAGGCACGCATCAAGGTGTTTGCCGAATGCACCATCACCGAACTGCTCAAAGACGGAGACGCGATAGCCGGGGCGTTCGGCTACTGGCGCGAATCGGGTCGGTTTGTGCTGTTCGAATCGCCTGCAGTGGTGCTGGCCACCGGCGGTATCGGCAAATCGTTCAAGGTGACGTCGAACTCGTGGGAGTACACCGGTGACGGGCACGCACTCGCGTTGCGCGCCGGTGCCAGCCTGATCAACATGGAGTTCATCCAGTTCCACCCGACCGGCATGGTGTGGCCGCCGAGCGTCAAGGGCATTCTCGTGACCGAGGGTGTGCGCGGCGACGGTGGAGTTCTGAAGAACACCGACGGCAAACGGTTCATGTTCGATTACATCCCGCCGGTGTTCAAAGGGCAGTACGCCGAAACCGAGGAAGAAGCCGACAAGTGGCTGGCAGACAACGACAGCGCGCGCCGCACACCTGACCTGCTGCCGCGCGATGAGGTGGCCCGGGCCATCAACGAGGAGGTCAAGGCCGGACGCGGCACCGAACACGGTGGCGTCTACCTCGACATCGCGTCCCGTATGCCGGCCGACGAGATCATCCGCCGGTTGCCGTCAATGCATCACCAGTTCAAAGAGCTTGCCGATGTGGACATCACGGCCGAGCCCATGGAGGTCGGTCCGACCTGTCACTACGTGATGGGCGGGATCGAGGTGGATCCCGACACCGGTGCGGCGCGGGTGCCGGGCTTGTTCGCGGCCGGTGAGTGTTCGGGCGGTATGCACGGCTCAAACCGGTTGGGCGGCAACTCCTTGTCCGACCTGCTGGTGTTCGGTCGACGGGCCGGTCTCGGTGCGGCGTCCTACATCGAATCGCTGCAGACACGGCCGACGGTCTCCGCGGCCGATATCGATCGGGCAGCGGCATTCGCGCTGGCACCGTTCGATCCGCCGGCCGAGGGCAAGGCCGAGAACCCGTACACCCTGCACACCGACCTGCAGCAGTCCATGAACGACCTCGTGGGCATCATCCGGAAAGAAGCAGAGGTGGCGGAGGCGATCGAGGTCCTCGACGACATCCGTTCGCGTCTGCCCGGCATGCAGGTGGAGGGGCATCGGCAATTCAATCCGGGCTGGCACCTGGCCGTCGATCTGCGAAACATGTTGCTGGTCTGCGAATGCGTGGCCAAGGCCGCACTGCTGCGTACCGAGAGCCGGGGTGGTCACACCCGCGACGATCATCCCGCGATGGACCCGAGTTGGCGCAATACACTGCTGGTCTGCACGGCCGACCTCAGTGGCGATTCGCCGGTCCCGGAGGTGACGGTGGTCAAGGAGGAACAGACCCCGATGCGTCCGGAGCTGCTGGAGCTTTTCGACTTCACAGAAATCGAGAAGTACTACACCGCCGGTGAGATCGCCGGACACCCCGACGCCGGGGGCCACAGGGAGAACTGACGGCAACAAGGAGAACGGGAATGGGCTACGACGCGAAGTTCCGGGTATGGCGTGGTGACGCCGACGACGGTGAGCTGCAGGACTACACCGTGCTGGCCAACGAGGGTGAGGTGGTGCTCGACATCATCCACCGGCTACAGGCCACCCAGACACCCGACCTGGCTGTGCGCTGGAACTGTAAGGCGGGCAAATGCGGGTCGTGCTCCGCGGAGGTCAACGGCCGTCCCAAACTGCTGTGCATGACCAGGATGTCGACGTTCACCGAAGACGAGGTCATCACGGTCACGCCGATGCGGACCTTCCCGGTGATCCGCGACCTGGTCACCGACGTCTCGTTCAACTATGCGAAGGCCCGCGAGGTCCAATCCTTCACACCGCCAGAGGGTTTGAAGCCGGGGGAGTACCGGATGAAGCAGGTCGATGTGCAGCGGTCGCAGGAGTTCCGCAAGTGCATCGAGTGTTTCCTCTGCCAGGACACGTGTCACGTGGTTCGCGACCACGAAGAGAACAAGACGAACTTTGCCGGACCCCGTTTCCTGATGCGGGTCGCCGAACTCGACATGCACCCCCTCGACGTCGCCGAACGCCGTGATTCAGCGCAATCCGAACACGGCCTCGGACTGTGCAACATCACCAAATGCTGCACCGATGTGTGTCCCGAGAACATCAAGATCACCGACAACGCGTTGATCCCGATGAAGGAACGCGTGGTGGACCGCCAGTACGATCCGCTGGTGTGGTTGGGGAACAAGCTGTTTCGACGCTAGTCGCCTATTCCGGTCACTGCGCTGTGAACATCGGACGGCCGGATACGGGGTCGCGGCTGATCCGGGCCCGGACATCGAAGACGGTACTGAGCAGGTCGGCGTCGACAACCTCGTTCGGGTGGCCGTCGGCGAGGATCTTCCCGTCCCGCATCGCGATGATGCGGTCGCAGTAGCGGGCCGCCTGATTGATGTCGTGTAAGACCATCACGACCGTTTTTCGGTGTGCACGAACGAGATCCACGGTCAGCTCCATCAGGTCGATCTGGTGGCGGATGTCGAGGTAGGTGGTCGGTTCGTCGAGTAACAGGGTGCCGGTGTCCTGGGCGAGTGCCATCGCGATCCACGCCCGCTGACGTTCGCCACCCGACAGGGAATCGAGCCTGCGGTCGGCCATCGATGCCACCCCCGCCATGTCCATCGCCCGCTGCATCACCTCGTCGTCCCGGCGACTGAGCATGGCCAGCGGCCCCAGCCGCGGATATCGGCCTTGCTCCACCAGTTCACGAACACGCAGTCCGGGCGGGACGATCGACGTCTGCGGAAGAATGGCGAGCCGGCGGGCGACCTCGATGGACTTGAAGGTCGAAATGGGCCTGCCGTCCAATCGAACCTCTCCACTCCGGGGCGCGAGCACCCGCGCGAGCGCCATCAGCAGAGTCGACTTCCCGGAACCGTTCGGTCCAACCAACGCTGTTGCGGTACCCGGTTCGATGTGTACATCGAGGTCGTCGACCACGGTCCGGCCCCGGTACCCGAGGTGGAGGCCGGATCCCTCCAGCAGTGGCGAATTCTCGGTCATGGTCGATCCTTTCGCACAAGCCAGATGAGATACGGCGCCCCCAGCAATGCGGTCACGGCGCCGACGGGCAGGCCGGTGACGGCCGGGCCGACCCCGGGCAGATCGAGGGTGATGCTGAAGGCCAACAGATCTGCCGCGGACAGGCCGATGGCCCCGAGCATCGTGCTGACCGGTATCAGCCTGCGATAGTCGCCCCCGACCACTGTGCGCGCAAGATGCGGCGCCATCAATCCGATGAAGGCCACGGCACCGGCAGCCATGACGGCTGCCGCGGCGGCGAACACTGCGATCATGAGCAGGACGAACCTTGTTCGGGCCGGTCGTAAACCGAGCCCGGTCGCGGTGATGTCCCCGAGGGCCAGGGCATTGACGCGTGGCGCGGCCAGCACGGTGATTGGCACCAGCACCAACATCCACGGCCACAACGCATTCCATTCCGCCTGGGTGCGGGCGTTCAGCGACCCGATGAGCCAGCGAAGTACAACCCCCATCGGTTGGGCATCAACAACCAACAGCAAGGACGTGACCGCGCCGAGCACGGCTCCGAGCAGAATTCCTGCCACGGCCAGCGAACGTCGACCGATCAGGTAGAGAACTACGCCGGCCGTCACCGCGCCGGCAAGTGAGGCGATCACCGCGACATCGTGGTCCGGGAACATGATCAGGGCCACGACCACACCCAATGCCGCGCCCGCCCCGACTCCGGTGGTTCCGGGCTCGGCGAGCGTATTGCCGATGATGGCCTGCAGCAAGGCGCCCGAGACCGCCAGCAGCGCTCCCGCACCGATTCCGATGAGGACGCGGGGCAATCGGTATCTGAGCACGATCACCTCGTGGACGCGAACCCCTGACGTACCGGTCAACACTCGAAAAGTCTCGGCGGCACCGAGTTCCGACCGACCGATCATCAGGTGTGCCAGGACGAGGCCACACAGGACGATGACGCCTCCGATCAGGAGGGTGCGGGTGCGAGTCATGCCGCGGATGCCTGTCGATGCAGTGACAGCAGCAGGGCCGGAACGCCGATCAGCGTCGTGGTGATGCCGACGGGAACCTCGATGGGGTAGAGGGCTGTTCGAGAGAGCAGATCGGCGCCGGCCAGCAACACCCCGCCGACGATCGGGGTGAGCCAGAAGACCCGGCGGGCGCTGGTGGTATTTAGCGCCCACCGACTCAGGTGCGGTGCGAGGAGTGCGACATAGGCGACCGGACCGCACACCGAGGCCACCACCGCCGCGAGGACACCGGCGCACACGAGTGCTGACAGGCGCGCCCGAAAAACGTTGACACCCAAGCCCGCCGCGACGTCGTCTCCCAACGACAGCGCCGCCACCCGATGTCGGAGCAGCAAAGCTGCGGGAATCGCGACGGCCAACCACGGTGCGACCACACCCACGTGAGGCCAGCCGCGGTCGCCGAGGCTGCCGAGCAGGTACCGGAACAGCAGCGGCAGATTTCCTTCGGTGCCCAGGCTCACGAGCGCGATCACGAGTCCGGAGGCCATCGCGGTGACCGCTGCACCGATCAGCAACATGCGGGCGGGATCGTGTGCATTACCCACCGCCGCAATCACAACCGCGCCGGCCACCGCAGCGCCGACGAGTGCCACATACGGCCGCTGGTGGAGAGTGACCGGCAAAGCCAACACTGTGACCGCGGTCAGCACCACGGCCGCACCCGACGACACCCCGAGCAACTCGGGTCCGGCAATTCGATTCTGCATCGCGTCCTGCATCAGGACGCCCGCCAAGCCCAGGGCGGCGCCGCACAAGGCGCCGAGAACCGCTCGCGGCAAGCGGGAGTCGGCGACCACGCGGTGCAGCGGATCGGAGGTGTCGGCGAGTACCGAGAGTGCCCGCACCGGGGTGATCACCGGGTCGCCCGCGCACAGAGCGGCGAGCGCAACAGCGGCGATGATCGCCGTGCCCAGCGCGGACGACCAGAGAAGTCTGCGGTTGGGTCGTCGATGCGTACCAGTATTGGTAATGGTTATCATTTCTGACAACATCATCTGCAAGGGAGACCGAATGCGCAAGTTCATCGATTCATCCACGAGTTCTCGGGCCACCGCCGGCCGGCTTGTGATCGCCGCCTCCGCACTGGCGCTGCTGTTCACGACGGCGTGTGGCGCCGACGACAAGGAGTCGTCCACGGGCGCGATCACGGTGACCGACGCGACGGGAACCACGCTCACGCTGGATGCACATGCCGATCGGATCGCGTGCCTGACGATGATGTGCGTCGACGCGCTGAAGGAAGTGGGGATCACCCCGGTGGCATACCGCGAAGACCTGGCTACGGACGACCGGTTCTTCGGGCCGGACGCCGACATGCGCAAGATCACCGGCGGGTTCGGTGAGGAGAACATCGAAGACATCGCGCTGTCCGAGCCGGATCTCGTCATCGGTCTCGGTGGTGTCCGGGACGGGTTGCGCGCGGCGGTCGAGGAATCCGCCCCGATGTACCTCGTCAATCCGGCCTCGTGGCAGGATTCGGTCGAATTCTTGCGCACCGTCGGTCAATTGACCGGCCGGCAGGCCGAGGCGGACGCGGCGGCGCAATCGTTTGTCGAGCGTGTGGAGGCGGCGAAGACAAACCGCAGCGAGCTGACCACGCTGTCGATGTACGGCGAACCGGGCAGTCTCGGCGTCGACTCTGTGGAGACGCCGGTCGGTTCGCTGCTGGCCGAGGTCAGTGACTACCCGTGGCAGGCTGGTACCGATGCGTTTGCCACCGTGTCGGTAGAGCAGATCGCCTCGGTGGATCCCGATGTTGTTTTTGCGCAGGCATTTTCTTCGGGAGACGACTCGGAGTCGCTCTCGGCGCGGTTGGCGTCCAATCCGGTGTGGCCCTTGATTTCGGCGGCGCGCAGTGGTCGCGTCGTGGAGGTCGAGGCGAGCGTGTGGGCGACCGGTCGCGGCACCGTCTCCCTGAGCATCGTCCTCGACACCGTCACCGACGAACTGGCCGGAGCCTGAGGATCAACTCACTATTGAAAATCATTGTCAATTGGCCTAGCGTGGGTATCGCTCGGTAAGAGCGATCCGATTCGACTGCATTGCAGTCAGATTCACAACAAGTGAAGGAGATTCATGAACGACAATGAGTTCTTCCGTTCCATCCAGGCGCCGGTCAGCCTGGCCACCCACTCGGCCGGTCACAGCAACGCACTCGTCGAGAACCCGTTCGACGACGTCCAGGACACCGAGGACTGACACGTCCCTGACCGTCTGAGTCAATGATGACCCCGCGTGCCACTCGCGTGACGTCCCGAGTGGCACGCGGGCCCAAATGAGAAGCGAGACAGTGCAGCTTTCCCCGAACACGTCGATCTACCAAGCACACGAGGGATACGTCCTGCGGACCGCTGACGCCGAGTACTTCGAGCTGAGGCTTCCGCGCGGAGACGTCGAGGAACTGCTCGCAGCGCTGAGCGATGGCGTCGCGCCGGAGTCGGTCGCGGCGTTGACGGCATTGATCGACGCCGGTCATGTCGTGCGCCGTAAGTCGTTGCCGTTGGTGGTGCTCCGAGGGCGTGGAAGGATTGCGGACGCGACCGCGAAACTGCTGGGGCGCAACGTGGCAACCGGCGGACGCCAGGCAGATCTGGTATGTCACCTGAGCGATGACGCGGTGGATCCGGACGATGTCGGCTCGGTCGATCTCGCGAGCTATCGCGACGGCATCACACAGGTGATCACCCCGCGCGCGGTCGACGTCGCCGACATCGTCGGGCGGCGGCGAGCGAGTGTCACACACCGCGACCGCATACAACCGCGTCATCGACCGCTCGACGGAGGACTCCGGCTCGAATCTCCGCTTCATCCGGTGTCGGATCGTGCGGCCGACGTGATTGCTGACCTGATCGTGGCCGAGATCGCCGATCGGGAAGCGTCCTCCACCGGGCGCGCACCCTACCTGCTCACCGCAGTGGATCTACGGTCCCTGTCGGTGAGCCGTCATCCTGTTCTCCCGATTCCTGTTGCACCGCAATGACAAGTCACGTCAGCGTTGCTCATGTCGTCGACGGACTGCACACACTCGTCGCGTTGCCGGATTCGGCGCCGCGTGCAGTGCTTGTCGTGCGCACGCCCTACAACGCCGGTGACCACATGGCCGAAGCACTCGAGTGGGCCCGCCGCGGAATCGCGGTGGTGACACAAGACGTGCGCGGACGCTACCGGTCACCGGGGGCATTTCGTCCCTACGACAGGGAGGGCGCGGATGGACTGGTGACCCTGACGTGGGTGCTGAGCCAATCTTGGTGTCGTTCACCGGTGATCCTCTACGGAACGTCCTACGCCGCCCACTGTGCGGTCGAGACGGCGATTGCGGCCTACGACGCCGGAATCGACGCCGTCGCCGGTGTGTCGGTTGCCGTTCCGGCCCTCGGCCGCGGCGAGACAGCTCGAAATGTCGACGGTTCGTTCTACCTCGAATCCCGAATGGGGTGGTGGCGGCAGCACGGTGAAGGAGCCGAGTCGCCCGGGGCCGGCATACCCGACGGGGTTCTCGCCACGCTGCCGCTCACCGGCATGGGGCGAAGAGTCGATCCCGCCATCACCGTCTGGGGCGAAGTGATCCGGTCTGTTCGCACCGATGACCAACGTGCAGAGAAGGTCTCGGCCCTGACCTCTCCGCTGCTCGCGATCGGTGGCACGTCCGACTGGTTCGCGCAGGACACCATCGATCTCTGGACGTCGTGGGGCGGTCCGGCTGCACTTGTCGTCGGGCCGTGGGATCACGGCCTTCGCGGGTCCAGACGCGCCGACCAGGTGCAGTCCTGGATCGACAGCGTGCTCGCAGGCAGTGCCGTGACCGGGGCACGCGTGCACGGCGCGTCCGGGAATGTGACGGACTTCGATCGGTGGCCCAGCGCGTCCGTGTCCATCGATCTGCCCGGTGGTCGTTTTCGTAGCGACCCGGCCGTTCCCTTCCTGTCCTTCGCGCCGGGAACCGATCTCCGTGAGGCGGCCGCGCGGTCGGACTGCCTGGTCCGCGAGCTTCCGGTCCCGGCCGACACGATCATCGGAACGCCCTCCGTGCGAATCGATTCCCCAGCCGGATCCGGTGATTGGAGCGCTTTGCTGGCGATCCGCCGCAGAGACGGACGGCTCGAACAGGTCGCCCACGGCATGTCCCCGCATCCGGCGGTCCGCCTCACACCGATATCCGTCCACCTCGAAACAGGAGAGTCCATGGCCGTGATCGTCTCGGCACACTCGTTCCCGCGACATGCCCGCGATCTGCAAGCGGGAGACGACCATCTCACCGGTACCTCGATGCAATCTGCCGAACGTGACGTGCGGACAGTCCATGTGGAGCTTCCGGCATGACCGGCCCGGAGATGCTCTCGGCCGAAGATCTTGTCGATCCGTACGCGGGGATCATCCGGGCTCTGCACCCGGTGCAACGACTCGATGCGATGCCGGAGCGATACGTCGGTTTGACCGCCGAGATCGCCGATACCAGAGCGCACGGCAACTGGCCCAGCGACCTGGTGTCACTGGGGACCACATTTGCCGACGACGCCGGCGCCCGGATCGCCGCGATCGGGGAGGCCGTGGAACGATACTGCGGAAACCATGTGCCGGGAAATCTGTTGCGTGCCAACTCTCGCGAGCTCCGGGAGGCCGACGTACGCCACTTCGGACCGGACGATCTGAGGTTTTTCGCCGACTGGCAACTCCAGATGCCCCAGTTCCCGTTCCAGAGCTTCACCGACGACACGACCATCGCCTGGTGTGAGGGTCTCGGTGCCGACGGGCGCCCGACGCTGGTGCCCGCCTCCTATGTCTATCTCAACTGGAGGACGGGCGGACGTAGACGCGATCCGTGGCTGCACCACCTCAACTACGCGGGCATCGCCACCGGCGCCGGTCTCGACGATGCGGCAACCCGGGGTCTCCTCGAACTCGTAGAACGTGACTCGCTGTCGTTGTGGTGGCACCTGAACCTGTCCGCGCGAGGTATCGATCTCCACAGTGTGCCGGGTCTGGTCGACGATCTGGGCGACACGCGGTTGCAGTGTCACCTGCTGGAATTGCCGGCGTATTTCGGTGTTCCGGTGGTGGCCGCGGTGGTCCATGACCCTCAATTGGGCATCGTGGCCGGGGGTTTCGCTGCCAAACTGGATCCGGCGCAGACGGCCCGTAAGGCGGTACTCGAGGCAATCCATAGCTGGGTCTTCACCCGCGGTCTGATCGACCCCGACGGATGGGTGTTCGGCGCGATGCAGTCAGGTGTCCTCTCGCAAGGTCTCTATCTGGACCACCGGGCCGATCGTGGTTATCTCGAGGTCGCGGGCGCCCGCAGCGAACACGTTCGCGATCTCGGTGCCCAGGCCCAGGTGTGGCTGGACCCCCGTACGCAACAGGCGTTGCTGCCCCGCTTCACCGAACCGGCCGCAGTGGTGGGCATCGATGAACTGCCGACCGGAGACCTCGGCGATCTGAAGGCGCGACTGGGCGCCGCGGGCCACGAGATCGTGGTCTGCGACATCACCACCCCGGATGTTGCCTTGACACCGCTGCGGGTGGCCCGGGTGTGTGCCAGCGGACTGATTCCCAACGCGCCGGCGGCATTTCCGTACTTCGGGATGGAGCGCTGGCGGGAGATTGCGCGCGACGCGGCGACGGGTTGCGACCCCGACGACCCCGACTCGCTGCTGCTGGTGCCGCCGCCGAGCCTATGAATCCCTTCCGGACGTTTGTTCTGGCGCGGGCCATCTGCTGGACCGGCAACGCGGTGACGCTGGTGGCGTTGCCCTTGCTCGTCTACCAGCGAAGCGGTTCTGCGTTGCTGTCCGGGATCGCCTTCGCCGTGGAGTCGTTGCCGTACCTGTTGTTCGGATTGATCGCCGGTGCCGTGGCCGACCGCGTCGACCGCAAGTCGCTTCTGCTGGTTGCGCAGATGATCAGCGGGCTCACGCTGGCAACGATTCCGGTGGCGAACTGGGCGAGGACCGTGTCGATCGTGCATGTCCTGGTCGTGGCGTTTGTGGTGTCGTCACTGTTCGTATTCAGCGATGCTGCCTCGTTCGGTGTGGTGCCCGCCCTGGTCGGGCGGGACAGGATCGCCGATGCCACCGGAACGTTGGTGTCGGTGGGGACCGTCATCGGGATCGCGGGCCCTCTGGTCGGCGGGGTGGCCGCAACCGCGCTCGGTCCCGCCGGTGCCATCGCGATCGACGCCGGTTGTTATCTGGTCGCCGCCGCCATCACTGCGATCATCCCGATGCCCGCGAACGCCGGGCCGGCGGTTGCCGGGCAGCCGATATCTCGGCAGATCGGCGAAGGCCTCCAGTACATCTGGCACCAGCCGGTGATCCGAGCGCTGACGCTCGTCGGCATCGGTGTCAGTTTGGCGAACGGCATCGTGGTCGGATTGATGGTGGTGGTCGGTGTCCAGCGATTGGGACTCGGAGGCGGCGATGCCCGGCTCGGTGCACTGTATGCGGCCACGGCGCTCGGAGCGTTTCTCATCAGCCTCGTCAGCGCGAGAGTCCAGCGCGTAGTGGGCACCGGCCGGATCACCTTGTGCGGCATCGCCGTATCAGCCGCCGCGATACTGGTCTGGGCGCAGACCACATGGCTGGTGGTCTCGCTGATCGTCCTGGTTGTGTACCAGGCGGCCAACACGATCATCGTCGTCAACGGAATCGTTGTGCGGCAGTCGATCACACCTGACAATCTCCAGTCCCGGGTGAACACGACGGCCCGGATGATCGCGATGGGCGGCACACCGTTCGGAGCGGCGATCGGGGGAGCGCTGGCGCAGATGGTCGGCGTCGGTGCGGCTGTGTCGACCGGAGCGGTGGCGTTGATGGTCGCGGCGGTGGTGGGGTGGAGGTCAGGCGTGGCGGGTCTACCGCTGCTCGCCGATCTGACGGCGAGCACCCACGGCAAAGGTGAGTAGCGGGATCTGGCTTTCGGTGAGCGACAGGGCTTCGGCGAGTCGATCGTCATAGAACCCTGAGATCGCGCAGCATGCCAGGTCGAACGCGGTGGCCACGAGGTACAGGTTCGCCGCGGCGAGTCCGGCATCGACGTGCAGTGTGCGGTAGTGCCGTTCCGAGTACCTGGCGAGCGCCGCCTCCAGCTCACCGACGAGGACGAGGATGACCGGAGCGCGCTCGGCGAACTCAGGCTGCACGAGACATTGGGCCATTGCGCCACGCACGTCTCCCGTCCGGTGGAGAACCAAGTGGTGGGCCTCGCGATGAAAGGCATAGACACCCGGTGGTACGCCCTCGATCGGTTGCAACACAACAAGATAGGCCGTGGTCGAGGGCAGGCCGCCGGCGCTGGGGTGCAGATTCAGGGTTCGGCCACTCGAGGCGGCGGTGTGCGCGGTGCGCTGCGGGCCGAGGGCCCATCGAAGCAGGGATGACACATCGTCATGGCCCAGAGGTGCGTAGTCGTACCGTGATCGTCGCTCTCGGAGCATCTCGTCGAGAGCGCGCGACGGTGTGCGGCTCGGTGTTCGAAGCGGCACGGTGCCGACAGCATCGCTGAGTCGAAGTGGCGGCAGCGGTGTGGGTGCTCCATCGGTGAGCGCGCGATGAATGGTCCTGACTCGATCGATTCTCGCGCTCGTACTGTTCCCCATGACGCCCATTCTAATGAAAAGCATTCTCAATAGTCATAGGTGACACCATCGTGGTCGCGCGTGTGGGAAATGCGGTCGGTATGGACGCGAATCCGACCAACCCGCGCCGTAGCCCGTAGGGTTGGGAACGGAACAAAACACCGAGTGAGACAACCGAGGTGCGTATGCCCCTGGAGAATCAACCGGACTCATCGCGACCGCCCAACGACCCGGGCGAGGCTGAGCACACAGCCGACGGCCACCTGGTCGAGGCGCAGTCCGAAGACTTCGATCACGCGAAGCCCCTGCGTGTGGACAATGACTGGTTCAAGAAAGCCGTGTTCTACGAGGTGCTCGTCCGGGCCTTCAACGACTCGAACAACGACGGAGTCGGCGATCTGCAGGGCCTGACCGACAAGCTCGACTATCTGGCGTGGCTGGGTGTCGACTGTCTGTGGCTGCCGCCGTTCTACGATTCGCCACTGCGTGACGGCGGGTACGACATCCGGGACTTCCGGACGGTTCTGCCCGAGTTCGGCACGGTGGAAGACTTTGTCGAACTGCTCGAACAGGCTCACCGTCGGGGGATTCGCATCATCACCGATCTGGTGATGAACCATACGTCCGACAGTCACCTGTGGTTCCAGGAGTCGCGGTCCGATCCTCAAGGGCCCTATGGCGACTACTACGTCTGGGCCGACGATGATTCGGGCTATCCGGATGCGCGCATCATCTTCGTCGACACCGAGGTGTCCAACTGGTCGTGGGATCCGGTTCGCGGGCAATACTATTGGCATCGATTCTTCTCTCACCAGCCCGACCTCAACTACGACAATCCCGAGGTCGCCGAGGCGATGATCGACGTGTTGCGGTTCTGGCTCGACCTGGGGATCGACGGGTTCCGGCTGGACGCGGTGCCGTACCTGTTCGAGCGGGACGAGACCAATTGCGAAAATCTCAGCGAGACCCATCAGTTCCTCAAACGCTGCCGCAAGGTGGTCGACGACGAATATCCGGGGCGTGTGCTGCTGGCCGAGGCGAATCAGTGGCCCGCCGACGTCGTCGCGTACTTCGGTGAACCGGACGTCGGCGACGAATGCCACATGGCGTTCCATTTCCCGCTGATGCCACGGATATTCATGGCAGTCCGCCGGCAGAACCGATTCCCGATCTCGGAGATCCTGGAGCAGACACCGGCGATCCCGAAATCGGCGCAGTGGGCGATCTTCCTGCGCAACCACGACGAGTTGACGCTGGAGATGGTGACCGACGAAGAGCGTGACTACATGTACACCGAGTACGCCAAAGATCCCCGGATGAAGGCGAACATCGGGATCCGGCGCAGGCTCGCACCGCTGCTCGACAACGACCGGAATCAGTTGGAGTTGTTCACCGCACTCCTGCTGAGCTTGCCGGGTTCCCCGATGCTCTACTACGGGGACGAGATCGGGATGGGCGACAACATCTGGCTCGGTGACCGCGACGCCGTGCGGACGCCGATGCAGTGGACACCCGACCGCAATGCGGGATTTTCCAGAACCGATCCGGCGCGGATGTATCTGCCGGTCATCATGGATCCGACCTACGGATTCCAGGCACTCAACGTCGAGGCCCAGATGTACTCGACCAACACGCTGCTCCACTGGACGCGGCGAATGATCGAGGTGCGCAAGCAACATCCGGCCTTCGGGTTGGGGACGTTCACCGAACTCGGCAACAGCAATCCGTCGGTGCTCACGTACCTCCGCGAGTTGGCGCCGTCGGCGGAGGATCGCCGGCCCAGCGACGTCATCTTGTGTGTCAACAATCTGTCCCGCTTTCCGCAGGCGGTGATCATGGACCTGTCGATGTTCGACGGCAGGATCCCGGTGGAACTGACGGGGTCGATCCCGTTTCCCAAGATCGAATCCGACTCGTACGTCGTGACCCTGCCCGGGCATGGGTTCTATTGGTTTGCGTTGCAGCATGATCCAGCTGATTCCGGGATCGCCCAGGGATATCCACTCAGCAGTGAGGCAGAGGCGGCGGTGCAACCATGACCGTGAACTTGCCCGATGACCAGGACATCGCCGGCGGCCTGAGGACCTGGCTCCCACAGCAGCGGTGGTTCTCGGCCAAAGATCGGGACATCGCGGCCGTCCACGTGATCCTGCGGGTTCCGTTGGCATCCGACGAGGGCTACGCCGCCGAGCATGTCCTGATCTCCGTCGACTTCACCAGCGGTCCCACCCTGCGGTACCAGATCCCGCTCGGGTACCGAACCCATCTGTCGGAACCGTTGTTGTCGTGGGCACTGCTGGATGACCTGCCGGACAAGGCATCACCGTACGACGGATTGCACGATCCGGACCTGACGGGACGCCTCCTCACCGCGCTGGTCAATGGGGAGAACATCGGGCCGTTGCGATTCGAGACGCTGCCCGGTGGCGTTCTCGATTCGGCGTCACCCGGTCGGGTCATGAACACCGAGCAGTCCAACACATCGGTGGTTTTCGGAGAAACCCTGCTGTTCAAGGTCTTCCGCCAACTCGAGGTGGGGATCAATCCCGACGTCGAACTGCATCGCGCCCTCAGTGAAGCCGGGTGTGAGCATGTGGCGGAACTTCGAGGCTGGATCGAGACCGACATCGATGGTGAGCCGACCACGTTGGCGATGGCACAACAGTTCGTCGAGAACGCCGCCGACGGATGGAGCATGGCGCTGATCAGCGTGCGGGACCTGTTCACCGAGGCGGATCTGCATGCCGCCGAGTTGGGCAGCGACTTCTCCGGTGATGCGGAACGCCTCGGTGCGGCGCTGGCCCAGGTGCACGCCGATCTTGCCCGGAGCCTCGGGGTGACCGAGCGGAACGGCGAGAGTTCGGTGATCAGCGACATGCGAGGCCGTCTGAACGCTGCGGCTCAAGCGATTCCGCAATTGGCTGAGCTGCGGGAGC
Organism: Williamsia sp.; assembly: GCF_036566845.1. Taxonomy (GTDB): domain Bacteria; phylum Actinomycetota; class Actinomycetes; order Mycobacteriales; family Mycobacteriaceae; genus Williamsia. Next base: position 3,722 of record NZ_DATCVM010000286.1, on the reverse strand, counting down.
CGGTGCTCGCGGTGTTCGATCAGGCCGCGGACACGGGACCGACGCGCGTCCAGCGAATCCACGGTGATCTTCATCTGGGTCAGGTGCTGCGAACGCCGTTGACCTGGTTGCTGATCGACTTCGAAGGCGAGCCGCTCAAGTCGGTGGCCGAGCGTCGTCGGCCCGACAGCCCGTTGCGGGACGTCGCCGGAATGCTCCGGTCGTTCGACTACGCCGGGCATCACCTGCTGCGCGAGGGATCGCCCGGGGCAACCGGACAACGCGAATACCGTGCGCTCGAATGGGTGGATCGGAACTCGTCGGCGTTCTGCGACGGGTATGCCGCCGTGACCGGCGAGGATCCCCGCGACAACTCCGCACTGCTGCGGGCCTACGAACTCGACAAGGCCGTCTATGAAGCGGTATACGAAGCGCGTCACCGGCCGAGCTGGTTGCCGTTGCCGTTACACGCGATCGAGCGGCTCGTCGCCGGTTGATGCCCGTCAGATCAATCGGAACTCCTGCCGGGTGTCTCCGTTCCAGCGGCGCAGGCCGGTCACCCTCGCGGTGAACGTCTCCGGTCCATCGCCCAGCGCCCTCACTACATGCCCCAGGTGACCTTCGACCAGCCGGCGGGCGAGGGTGATGTGGGGTGTCCAACTGCCCGGCGCGACGTGATCGAATGACCGCCCGCCGATATGTGCACGGGTGGCCTCGAATACGCGGGCATGGAGATCCAGCAGACGATCGGAGGGGACCACCAGGCGTGCAGCGGTGCCGCGACGGCCCCAAAACAGCAGCAGGGCACCGATATTGACCGTCATCCCGGCGACATCAACGATGGCACCGAGCTCCGTGTCGACCGCGGGATCGATCGAATCCGCCGCGATCAAGGTGACATGAGGACGATTGGACGTCGACCGGACGTCGCCCTGGCTCGGCAGCCCGGCCTCGGCCAGCTTGTGCCATTGCTCACCGATGATGGTGTTCGTCGCCTCATCGAAGATCAGCTCAACCGAATGTGCCATCTGGCCACGATAGAACGCGGCGGAACCGCTCAGCTACCGACTGCGGGACAGCAGACCGTAGTCCTCGCCCAGCCAACGGGCGAACCGATCGCCGTTCATCTCGGTAGCCTGCAAGCGTGGCAACGCCCGTGGGTCGTCGTCGACGATGGTCGGCAGTGGCACGCTGGTACACGCGATGTCGATGCCGAGGTCGCGCACAGCCGTGCGAGCGCCGTCGTCGAATCGTCCATACGGGTACGAGAATCGGGTGACCGGCCGGCCGGACAACTCCTCGATCATCCGATGACCGGCGCCGATCTGCGTGTGTTGCCGCTGCGGCGACAGATCGGTCAACGACACGTGGTCGAGGGTATGACTGCCGAGGCTGATCAAGGGGTGTTCGGCGATGCGGGCGAACTGTTCCGCGTCGACCGCGACCCGCGACGGTGGTGTGGCCGGTACGTGACCCGCCCATTCCATCAGGAAGTCGGTCGCCTCGTCCTGCTCCGCCGGCTCGAGGACAACGATGATGTCCCACAATTCACGAAACAGCCGCTGGCGCGGGGTGTCTTCGCCGGCGTCGTCCGCGCGCCATCCGATATTCGCTGCGGAGTCGCCAGGCTTTTCCTCCAGAGTGAAGACCCGTCCCTCGCCGAAAGGAAAGTCGAGCACCTGCGGCAGCGGACCGCTTCCCAGCAGCGCGCTATGCAGTGCATCCCACCAGAATTCGCGGGTGCGGCCGACGGCGTGGCCGATGACAAAGATCGTCGCCGGGATCTCGTACTTTTCGAGCACCGGCAGCGCGGCGGTGAGGTTGTCGACGTAACCGTCATCGAATGTCACCGCGACCCGGTCGCCGCTGCGGGTGCGGCCCGCGCCGCCCGCGAAGTCGGCGAGATCGACGGCGGCGCGTGCCTGCGCAAGCACCGCCATCTGTTCGTCGAATGCCTGCGGGGACACGCAGATCGCCCAAGGGTCGACAGACTCCTCTGTGATGCAGTGGTACATCAGGATCCCGCCGCGGCGCCGGTGTTTCCGCGTCCTGCGTCGGAGTGCGCCGAGCAGGGCGTCAGCCCTCGACATCGCGACTCTTTCGCGCAACGACCGTGACGATGACGGGGTATTCGGGGTCGAAGACATTCAGCTCCTGGCGACGAAGTTCGCGATCGGCCATCCCGTGCAGAAATGCGGTTGCCGTCAACACATTGCCGAAAGCCCGCACAGTGCAGTCGTCCGACGAGAAGGGGCCGCTGAACAGTCTTTTCACGGCCAGCTCGGTGAATGACCAGTACCACGTCGAGTTCCAGACCGGGTCCGCGATCTGACTGATACCGGGCACGGTGCACAGCACCACGCCGCCGGGCTTGAGTATGCGGTGCAATGTGTTCACCGCGGATTGGGCGTCGAAGATCATCTGCAACGTCTGAGTCAGGATGACGCAGTCGTAGGTATTGTCCGGCACGTCCGGTGCATCGGTGAGATCCGCGACGTAGGTTGCGTTGTCCACGTCGACGACATTGAGCATGTCGGATCGGGTGACGCCCTCACCGAACACCTCGGTGTAGGTCCGCTCACCGATCTCCAGCACCGAACCGGCGATCAGGTGCCGGTGGGTGTCGAGGAAATTCTCGATGTAGTGACGGTCTATCGGGCGGCCACGGTCGAAACCGTATTCCCGGCAGATCGGTTCGACCCGCCGCAGGTCACCGAATCGAACTTTGCCGACACGCGGCTTCTGCCGCCGATCGTTGAGGACACGAAGCACGCGGCGGTAGTTGTTCTCTCCCAGAACCGAGCGGGCCAGTGACGTCCTGCCCTGTTGAATCCGGCTGCGCTGGATTGTTGTCATCTCGTCGATACGTCCTCGGGTCGGCTGTGGTCAGCACAGCCGACTCGGTGGCCTGCCGAGAAATTGGCAACCTGGGAACCAGCTGGGCACTCGCTATGAGTTAGGTGAACCTTACCTTCATGGAGCTCCCGGCTGTCGCGCGGGGCCAGGTGAACCAGCGCACTGGGTTGGTTGGCGCAATCGCGCAATCAGATCGCGAAGCCGCGACGCAGGAGGATTCGAAGGCTCAGTCCTGATGAAATGTCTCGCCGCCGGGTCGGACACAGGCGTGCTATTTCGCAGATCAGAACCGGAGTACGGGAGATTTTTTGAATCACCGCGACAAATCTTCGTGCTGGTGAAGAAAAGTTGAATGATTGCGCTGTGACGTCGTTGAACGAGCTGCGAGGAGTTTCGGCCGTTGCGGGTGCGTTTCGATTTCCCTGATCTATTCGTCGAGGATTTATTTGCAAATCATTTGCGATGATGTGGTTTTGGGGATCGACAATGTGCGGCGATAGATACAGAAATTCCGAACCCGGTAACAATTGACTCGCCGTAGGCGACCATGTAGGTGTGTGGAGCCACGTCGGCGTCCGCTTACGGAGAATGACAGGAAAACACTCATGAGTAGAACAATGACGCCGAGGCAGCGAAAGATCCGTGCGGCGTTGGCTTCCGGGCTGGTATTGGGGATCGGCGCGGTCATCACCTTGGCCGCCTGGAACGATTCGGTCTGGGGTGAATCCGAATTCGGTTCGGATCGCTGGAATATTCAGGGCGATTTCGGGTCGGGCTGGCAGGAGCATGCGACTGCAGGGACCGCGGGCAGCTTCACGTTCGAAATTCCATTGGCCCAAAACCTGACTCCCGGTGACGTCGTCTCGGCGCCCGTGTCGCTGCGCGTC
>NZ_DATCVM010000285.1:0-25431 GCF_036566845.1 Williamsia sp. | reverse complement strand
CCGCACCCAGCGGTTCAACTCGTCGCGTTCAGCTTGGGTCAGATCCAGCGGCGCCTTCGGCCGACCAGTGCGTGCCATGAACCAATTCTACAATTAAACAAGATATTTCAGGCGCAGGACACTAGTGTCGCGAGTCGAAAGTCTCTTGCGAGTATCCGGTGGAGCGATTGCTGTCTGGCAAGGCGGAGGAGGGAGACATAGCGGAGCTATATCGACCGACGACAACGTAGCCAGGCGGCAATCGAACGCCGGAGACTGCAAAAGGATTTTCGATTCGGGGCACTAGTTCCGCAAGAACTCTGTGACCAGCTGATTGAACTCCCGGGTCCGGTCACGGTGCACGCTGTGACCGGCCTCGACCTGACCGAAATGGCCATCGGGCAACGCGTCGGCAAGACTCACCAGGTGGCGTGGCGGCAGAAAGCTGCGCTGCCCGCCTGAGACCACCAGCGTCGGAAATGTCAGCTGCGCCAACGACTCCCACCATGCCGTATCGATGGACTCGAACTGTCGGCCCACGATTTCCGACATCCGGTGGTCGAAACGCAACACCGGACCGGGGTATCGCACCGTCGACCACAGGCCACGGACACGGTCTGCGACACCGCTGAAGGGCACGATGTGCTCGTCGACATCGGACTGGTGACGAGGCATCGGCGGGATCTCTTCCAGCACCAACTTGCCGATGCGTGACGGGTCGAGGCCGGCGAGCCGAATCGCCGTCTGACCGCCCAGCGAATGCCCGATCACATCCACTTCACCGACGCCCAGACCATCGAGGACAAAACTCAGATCATCGCGAAAGTCGTTCAGCAGATATGACTTCGATCGCGAACTGCGTCCGTGTCCGCGCTGGTCATAGGTGATGACCGTGCGCCCGCCGGCGCGAAGTTCCCCGGCCAGCGACCGCCATGTCTGGTGATCGCCGCCCATGCCGTGTACCAACAGCACCGGCTTGTCGGTCAGCGGTCCCGAGGTGCGAACAGCCAGCCGGACCGTCCCGGGTCCGTCGATACGGGTCAAAGTGTTCACTGCTGACAGGGTAGTCACCCCGCCGCCGGACACACCGTCCTAGTTCGGTGCGTTCACGCCCAGACGACGCTGTTCGATGATCAGGCAGCGGTCCTCGACGTAGAGCATCCCGGCATCTACGGCGATCTTCCGTGCCTCCGCCGACACGATGCCCAGCTGCAGCCACAACGCGGTGGCGCCTGCCGCGGCCGCCTGGCGGGCGATCTCCCCGGCGTCCTCCGACGGGCGGAAGACGTCGACCAGACCGACCTGTTCACCGATGTCCGCCAGAACGCGGTACACCTTTTCACCGAACAACTCATCGGCCTTCGGATTGACCGGGATGATTCGCCAGCCGTGATTCTGCATGTGCACCGGCACTCGGTGAGCAGCCTTCTCCGGAGCCGTGCTGGCACCGACAACGGTGATCGTGTCGTATGTGGCGAGGATCTGATCGACCACGTCATCATCTGTGTGAGGCATACCTTCGATCGTAAGAGGTCGCGGCCATGTCGGCATCTGTGGTGTTCAATCGACGGTATGGCACAGCGAGTGATCCTCATTCGGGCAGTGAACGTGGGCGGGGCCAAGCTCCCGATGGCGGAGCTCCGGGAACTCGCCACCGACCTGGGCGCCACTGACATCTCGACGTACATCGCGTCCGGAAACCTGCTGTGCAACCCGCCCGGTGACCCGGCCGATTTCGATCGCGCTCTCGAAGCAGCGATCACCGACCGCTACGGCTACGCCCGTGAGGTCATCAGCAGATCAGCCGACGACCTCGCGGTCGCGCTCGCCGAGCATCCGTTCGAGGTTGTCGAGCCCAAGTATTCGTACATCTACTGCCTCACCGGGGTTCCCGGATCGTCGGCCGTCGCGGCATTCCACAAACGCGACTTCGGCAGCGACGAGTTCGAGGTGATCGGCGACAACCTCCACATCCGCTACGAGGTCGGTGCCGGAACGTCGAAGCTGACCGCGCCGGTCATCGCGAAGGGCCTCGGTGTCCAGGGCACCGGCCGCAACCTTCGTACCGTCGAGAAGCTGATCGAACTCGCCCGGCACTAGCTGTTCACAAGAAGGCCGCACGCGACGACCGCCGTCGAACCCGACCGGCGGGTTTGTAGACCGACAGCGCGGTGGCCGCCACCAGCGCGACCGACCACACGATCGGCGGCATCAGCAGCGAGGTCATACGAATTGCTCACGTAGCTGATCGGCCGCCAGGTTCGGGTCAGGTGTTGCCATCGACAACGCGTTGGGAAGCAACAGGATTGCGACCAGCACCAGCAGCACCGCGCCGATGATCAGCTTGGCGGCCACCCACCGATGCCTGACCAGCCCCCGCTTCGTTCCGAGACCGAGCACCACACCGCTGATCACGATCCCGACCGCCAACGCCGGCACCACCGGCGGGATGATGATCACGATCGCCGAGATACAGGCCGCCACGAGAGCACCGTCGTCGGTTGTCAGTGCCACCGCGTCGAGAGCCAGGAACGCGCAGTTCACTCCGATCCAGGCCACGGCCACGGCCACGGCCACGGCCACGGCCACCACGATGTGTACTTTCAGGGCCGCCCCGCGCGAACGTCGGCCAAGCTGAAAGTTGTTGGACATCATGGCGCTTCCCATCCCACGGTGACGTCTCGGCGGGACATCACGTACGCGATCACACCACCGCACACCGCCGCGTAGAGCGCGAGGGTCGCCAGAGTGACGCCGAGCGACAGGGCACCGGGATCATCCGGCCGGTCAGCGACCGCATGACCAGGCCTGGGAACCATCGCTGTGCCCAGTCCCGGCCTTCTCCGAGGACGTTCTCGATGGATCCGAACCACAGCAGACAGATGCCGAGGGCGATCGGTGTCGACTTCACCAGGATCGCCACCGTGGTGCCGATCAGGGCGTACATCGCGACGAATATCAGCAGCCGACCGCAGTCGGCCAGGCCGCCGGCGATCGCGTCGGCTCCGAACCAGCCGTCGGTGTCGACATCGACCGACGGTGCGACAACTGCAGCCGTCACGGTTCCGACGATGAGCGCCATCGCCATCAGCACCGCGGCCAGGCTCACCCGCGCGGCGAGCTTTCCGGTGATGAGCGACAACCGATTCGGTTGCCGGGTCAGTGCCGCGCGGAGTGTGCCCCGGCTGATCTCATTTCCCATCGCGGCGGCAAACGCCGCGACCACGAGCACGGTGGTGAAGCTCATCGATGAGATGTCGCGACGGTGGCACCGCCGGAGCCGCCGAGCGCTTCGAGGGACACTCCGGGTCCGTCACCGCCACGACCGGCCGGCTCCGCCGCCTCGAGCAGCAACCAGGTGGCCACCACGCTGAAGACAACCGTGGTGATACCCATGCCGGCCCACAGGCGTCGCCGGTTCAGCAAGATCCATTCGGACCGAAAAGAATTGAGGAGATTCATCGCATTGCCTTTCTGAGCAATCACGCGGATCGGGGGTCAGAGGTCGTGATGTCCGGGCGCGGCCGAGTTGATCATGCCCAGGTAGCGGGCCTCGAGATCGGCACGGCGATGGTGCAATTCGACGAGGACCATCCCGGCCACCTGAGCGCGACGATTCAGCTCTGCGGCCATCCGGCGGGCATCAACGGCGTCGGTGAGCATGACGATCACGTGACCATCGGCGCGATCCGTTGTCAGACCGCTCGCCCGGGCGATGACTTCGAGATCGTCAAGGTCTGCTTCGGAATCCGGTGCCAGGATCAGGCAATCAGCTGTGGCACCGAGGGATTCGGGGGTTCCGGCGTAGACCAGTCCGCCGTGATCGAGCACCACCAGCCAGTCGCAGACCTGTTCGAGTTCGGAGAGGAGGTGCGACGAGATGATGACGGTACGTCCTTGCTCGGATATGTGCCGGATGAGGTCGCGGACCTCTTGCATTCCCTGCGGGTCGAGTCCGTTGGTCGGTTCGTCGAGAATCACCAGCTCGGGGTCGCCGATCAGCGCGGCGGCAATCCCGAGCCGCTGCTTCATCCCGAGTGAATAGCTCCCGAACCGATCACCACCGCGATCACCGAGACCGACGAGCGCCTGAACATCGCGCGGGACCTGCACGATTCGGTGGCGCACGCCCTGTCCACGATCAACGTGCAGGCGGGGTGGCTGCTCATCTCCTCGACCGTCAGCCGCATCAGGCAAAAGCCGCACTCGAGGCCATCCGCCAGGCCAGCAGCGAAGTGCTCGACGAACTCGGCACGATGCTCGAGACATTGCGGGACCGCGATCAGGACGCGCCCCGGTCTCCGACATCGACGCTCGCGCAGGTAAACGGCCTCATCCGGCGCGCCCGCGCGGACGGCCTGACGGTGAACTACCACCACGAAGGGGACCTGGAGGCGGTGCCATCAACCATGAGCACCGCGGCTTTCCGGGTCGTCCAGGAATCCCTCAACAATGTGCGCCGTCACGCCGGCATCTCACCCGTGGTCGAGATCTCGGTGATCGCCGCCCCGCCACAGCGCCTCGCCGTGTGTGTGTCCGACGACGGGGGGCGCCCGGTCGGCACGAAAGCCGCTGCACCGGAACCCGGTACCGGACTCGGCATCATCGGCATGACCGAGCGGGTCGAATCGAGCCGCGGGACAATCGAAGTGGGCCCCGCACCCGCCGGCCTCGGCTACCGCGTGGTCGCCCGGTGGGGTCCGGACACCCGCACCTGACCACCACGTCACCGCCCTGCCGGGCCGCCGGTCAGGGTTCCGCGCAGCGTGTTGCGAGAGATAGGCTCGGCTGCGAGCCACCGACCGACCCCCGGGAGACCTGTGAGCACCATCGACCTCAACAGCGACATCGGCGAATCGTTCGGCCGGTGGGAACTCGGCGACGACAAGGCCATGCTCGACGTGGTCACCAGCGCCAACATCGCCTGCGGCTTCCACGCCGGCGATCCGAGCACCATCGCACAGACCGCGGGCTGGTCGGTCGATCGCGGTGTCCGGATCGGGGCGCAGGTCTCCTACCGCGACCTCGCCGGGTTCGGGCGCCGATTCGTCGACGCCACTCGCACCGAACTGACCGACGACATCGTCTACCAGATCGGCGGGTTGCAGGCGTTGGCAGCGGCAGCCGGCGGACAGGTCACCTACGTCAAACCCCATGGTGCGCTGTACAACACGGCCGTCCATCACGAGGAGCACGCCCTGGCCGTGGTCGACGCGATCGCCACGTTGGACCCGAATCTGGCGTTGCTCGGCCTACCCGGCTCCCGCCTGCTCGCACTCGGCGAAGAACGCGGCCTGCGGGTGGTGCGCGAGGCGTTTGCCGATCGTGGATACACCCCGGCGGGCACCTTGGTGCCGCGCAGCGAGGAGGGCGCCCTGCTACACGATCCGGTCACCGTTGCCGAGCGGGTGTTGCGGATGGTCACCGACAAGGTCGTCGTGGCCGTGGACGGCACGGAGATCGCCATCGATGTGGATTCTGTCTGCGTGCACGGTGATTCACCGGCAGCGGTTGCGATGGCCGCCGCCGTCCGCGAGCTGCTCACCGCCGAAGGTGTTGAGGTGGAGGCGTTCACATGAAGGTCCTCGCCTATGGTGACCGGTCGTTGATGGTGGAGGTGGACACCACCGACGAGGTGATCGCGTGGACATCCGCGCTGGGCGACGCAGCGCTGCCCGGCGTTCTCGACATCATCCCGGGCGCGCGCACCGTCCTCCTCGTCACCGACGCGCCCGAACGCCTCCCGCCGCTTCGTAAAACAGTGGGCGCACTGTCCCCCGGCACCACGACCACGACGGCCGAAGCCGGCGGTGAGGTCGTCGAGGTCCCGGTGATCTACGACGGCGCAGACCTCGACGAGGTGGGGCGGCTGACCGGGCTGTCGACCGACGACGTGGTGGCAGCCCACACCGGCCAGGCGTGGAAGGTCGCGTTCGGCGGGTTCGCACCCGGGTTCGCTTATCTGATCGGGGGCGACCACCGACTCGAGGTCCCCCGCCGCGACGAGTCCCGCACCCGGGTCCCGGCTGGTGCGGTCGGACTTGCCGGGGAGTTCAGCGGCATCTACCCGCGTACGTCGCCCGGTGGCTGGCAACTGCTCGGTCACACGGATCTGCCCATGTGGGACGTAGCCCGTGATCCACCGGCGCTCCTGAGACCCGGGTGTGTGGTGCAGTTCCGGGACGCCGGGCGCGGTTCCGGGAGGTCCGCGGATGGATGACCTCGAAGTGCTCGCCACCGGTCCGCTGACCACGGTGCAAGACCGGGGGCGGCCCGGTTTTGCCGCACTCGGGGTCGGCCGGTCGGGTGCGGCCGACCGGCACTCCCACGCGCTGGCCAATCGGCTGCTCGGCAATCACGAAGGCGCCGCCGCGCTGGAGGTGACCCTCGGCGGGTTGTCCCTGCGCGCCCGCGGCGAGACTTGGCTGGCCGTGACCGGCGCCAACCTGGACGTCCTCGTGGACAATGGATCCGGCAAACATCCGATCGGGATGAACGCGCCCTTTCGTCTCCTCTCGGGCGACGTGGTGACGCTCGGCATGGCGCGGGCCGGGCTGCGCGCCTACGTTGCCGTACGCGGTGGCCTCGATGTTCCCCAGACGCTGGGTTCGCGCAGTACCGACACCATGTCCGGCCTCGGCCCCGCCTGCCTTGCCGTCGGAGATCTTGTGGACGTCGGACCGCGTCCGGGCGACCTTCCCGACATCGACGTCGCCGCCGTCGCGATGCCGGCCGCCGACGACGTCGAACTCCGGATCCTGCGTGGTCCCCGTGACAACTGGGTCAACGATGCCGATGCCCTGGTGCACACCCGCTGGCAGGCATCCGACCGCAGTGACCGGGTCGGGATGCGATTGAGCGACAACGGCTCCGGACTGTCGCATCGTGAATCCGGCCGACAACTCCCGAGCGAGGGCATCGTGCGCGGCGCGATCCAGGTGCCGCCCAGCGGCGAACCGGTGATCTTCCTGGCCGACCATCCGGTCACCGGCGGATATCCCGTGGTCGCGGTTGTTGTCGACGAGGACGTCGACCTCGCCGCACAGATCCGTCCCGGCCAGCACATCCACCTGCGCTGGAGCCGATAGCCGCGCAGTAGCCGGGTACACCCCAGGGAGGACACCGATGACCGATCCCGAGGCGACAGATCCGGCCCAGGCCCGCAACCTGTTTCGCGACGGACTCATCACCCCGACCGCGGGGTGGGCGCCGGGCTGGACGCAGGCCAATCTCATCGCGCTGCCCCGCGCCGATGCCTACGACTTCCTGCTCTTCGCCCAGCGGAATCCGAAGTCGTGTCCGGTCCTCGACGTCTTGGACGCCGGCGCGGTGACCGGCCCACTACTCGGCGCAGACAGCGACATCCGGACCGACGCGCCGCTGTACCGCGTCTACCGCGGTGGCGAAATCGTCGACGAGACAAGCGATGCCACTCCGTGGTGGCGAGTTGATCTGGTGTCGTTCCTGATCGGCTGCAGCTTCACCTTCGAAGCCGCCCTCATCGAGGCCGGCGTGCCGGTGCGTCACATCGAGCAGCATCGCACGGTGCCGATGTTCCGGACATCGCGCCGATGTCGTCCGGCCGGGAACATCTCGGGCCCCCTGGTGGTGTCGATGCGACCGGTTCCCGCCGGGTTGGTCGCCACCGCGGTGCGGGTCACCTCCCGGTATCCCGCCGTCCACGGCTCGCCGGTCCACATCGGTGATCCCGGCGCACTCGGGATCGCCGACGTCGGCTCACCGGACTTCGGCGACCCCGTCGACATCCTTCCCGGCGAGGTCCCGGTGTTCTGGGCCTGTGGGGTCACCCCGCAGGCCGCGGTGATGGAATCCCGCCCGGAGTTGGCGATCGGCCACGCGCCCGGACACATGGTCATCACCGACGCACGCGACAGCGACTATCTCGTCCCCTGACCCCACCCCACCCCGACCTCCGCCGACCGTGCCGATATCGCCGTCGACCGTGCCGAAACAACCATCGAGCGTGTCTTAGTCTTCATCGAGCGTGCCAAAATTCACTCGCTCAATAGTGTCTTGGCCCAGTCGATCTCAGTATCGGCACGGTCCGCGGCCGCTTTGGCACGCTCGACGTCCGGAACGGCACGCTCGGGGAGTCGCCGCGCGCGGAGTGTCTACTTTACGGACTTATGCCGGGTGTGTGCCCAGCCATAGCGTCCTATGTGTTGTTCACTTACGTCACACGCAAGGAGTGTCAGATGAGCAAGTTGAAGTTCGGCCGCTGCCTCGCGCCGATCCACACACCCGTTGTCGCCGATGTTCTGCCGCACATGCCCGCCGAAAGTACTCGCAGAGTCCGTTCAGTACTCACATCATCCTGATCCCGTCCTCCTTCGACCCCGTGCCGACACCCGTTGGACCACCTACCACGACGAGTAATCCCTTCCTACAACCGATCTCGCGGGTTCAGCTACTCCGGCAGGCCACCGGTCGGGTGCCGAGCCTCCGGGAACTTCGCCGGCAATCAGTGCGCCACCGGTAGGCTGGACACACTGATCACCAGACAGAAGCAAATGCGACCCCAGCGAATCACGGAGGATCAAGATGTCAGTGAGCCTGGCCAAGGGCGGAAACGTATCCCTGAGCAAAGAGGCGCCGAACCTCACCGCGGTCAGCGTCGGACTCGGTTGGGATGTGCGGTCGACAACCGGCGCCGACTACGACCTCGACGCCAGCGCGCTGGGCATCAACTCGGCCAAGCGAGTGGTCAACGATTCGTTTTTCGTGTTCTACAACAACCTCCGCTCCCCCGACGGCGCCATCGAGCACACCGGCGACAACCGCACCGGTGAAGGCGAGGGTGACGACGAGTCCATCACCGTCGATCTGAAGGCACTCTCGCCAGACGTCGAGTCGATCATCTTCCCGGTGACCATCCACGACGCGGATTCGCTCGGGCAGAGCTTCGGCCAAGTGCACGGCGCGTTCATCCGGGTCGTCGACCGCGCAGACGGCCGCGAGTTGGCCCGCTACGACCTGAGCGAGGACGCCTCCACCGAAACCGCGATGGTCTTCGGCGAGATCTACCGCCGCGCCAACGAATGGAAGTTCCGCGCCATCGGACAGGGCTACGCCTCGGGCCTGGCCGGAATCGCACGCGACTACGGCGTCAACATCGGCTAGCGGGCGCGCGCGTCCCCGTCAGTTCACCCAAAGGGAAATACGCCCTCCGTGACCACTGACAGGGACGACAATGGACAGTCCCAATCAACATTTCGCCAGGACACCGGCCCCGAAGTGTTCGGCATCACCAACGTCGGGTCAATCGGGACCGGGCATGTCACCTCCGCTCAGGCAGTCAGTCGCTCCTGATGATGCGTGACGACATTGACCGCACCCCCGAGAGCGGTCAAACGACGAATTCGCTTGCAGGGCAGCCTCTGTGACGGATCCCGTGGTCGACGTACACAGCGGGGTTCAATCAGGCGGACTTTGATGGGCGCAGACCCGCCTGCGAAGTCAGCCGTTGACGGTCAGTCCCCGGCCTGCATGTGTTCGCGCATGGCCTCGAACGCACCGCCCAGCACAGCCACATCCTGGTCACTGAGCAGGTCGAACATTCTCTTGCGCACCTCGGCGACGTGGCCGGGACTGACTGCGGCCAGCTTCTCGGTCCCTTCGCCGGTCAGCTCGGCCATCATGCCGCGCTTGTCGTCCTCACATTCCACCCGCCGTACCCATCCCGCGGTGACCAGCCGTCCGCACGCCCGGGTGGCACCTCCGCGCGTGGTCGTCATGGCCTCGGCCAACTCGCGCATCCGAAGACGACGGTCCGGCGCCTCGGACAGGATCACGAGGATCTCGAAGTCCGTGAAGGACATGCCGGCGTCCCGGGTGAGCTGCTGGTCGAGCGTCCGCAGCAACAATCGCGTCGCGTCGAGGTAGGCCCGCCAGGCCTGATGTTCGGCGTCGCTGAGCCATCGAGTGTCGTCCACTCGACAAGCATATCCAAAGTAGTTGACAAAGCAACGACTGCGAGTAAGCTCAAGGTCGTTGACAAGGCAACTAGTTTGTTTCGGGTTTGCGGAGTCAGACGTCGCTCGACCCACTGGAGGAAGGTAGACATCATGAACCCGGCAACCGAAGAACAGCGGGCACACGATTTCGCCCAGCAACGCGACCGCATCCGTGCCGAGTACCTCGTGCCGACAGCGACCCGGCCGACGTCCTCCGCCAGGGGTCTGCATCACACCGCCCTCGTGAGTAGTGATGTCGAGCAAACCGTGCAGTTCTATCAGGGCATCCTCGAGTTCCCGCTGACGGAACTCATCGAGAACCGCGACTACCCCGGTTCCTCCCACTTCTTCTTCGACATCGGCAATGGGAACCTGCTCGCGTTCTTCGACTTCCCCGGTCTCGATGTCGGGCCCTACCAGGAAGTCCTCGGCGGGCTCCACCACGTCGCCATCAGCGTCGAACCCACCCGATGGGAAGCATTGCGCACCAAGCTCACCGACGCGGGTGTGGAACTGATCGAACACAGCGATGTGTCGCTGTACTTCCGTGACCCCGACGGTGCCCGCCTCGAACTGATCGCCGATCCCCTCGGCGAAATGTACGGCAACCACGTCCTTTGACTCGTACTCCCCGGAAAGGCCCTTCTGCGATGACCGCCTCGACCACCTCCGCCCAGTTCGATGTCCGCCGCGCCGACGACCGCTTCAAGACCGACGCCGGATGGCTCGACTCCAAACACTCCTTCTCCTTCGGCCATCACTACGACCAGGCCAACACCCACCACGGTGTCCTCATGGTCAACAACGACGACATCGTGATCCCGGGTCAGGGCTTCGACACCCACCCGCACCGGGACATGGAGATCGTCACCTGGGTGCTGCAAGGTTCGCTGGTCCACCAGGACTCGATGGGCCACAACGGCGTCATCTACCCCGGCCTGGCCCAGCGGATGAGCGCCGGCACCGGGATCATGCACTCGGAGAAGAACGATTCGTGGCGTCTGGATGGGGTGTCCGGTACCCATACCAAGCACGACGATCCCGTCCACTTCATCCAGATGTGGGTGGTTCCCGACGAATCGGGCATCACACCCGGCTACGAGCAACTCGAGATCGATCACGAACTGCTGTCCGGCGGATTGGTTCCGGTGGCCAGCGGGATGCCCGAGTACGCCGACCATTCCGCGATCCGGATCAAGAACAAGTACGCGGCGATGCACGTCGCGCGCATGCAGCCCGGACAGGCGCCGGTCACGTTGCCGGACGCTCCGATGCTGCACGTGTTCGTCCCACGCGGCGAGGTGTTCATGGAGGGGGTCGGCGAACTCGGTGAGGGCGACGCGGTTCGCATCAACGGCGGTGGCGGACAACAACTGACCGCCGGCACCGATGCCGAGGTCATCGTGTGGGAAATGCACGCCGCGATAGCAGCCTGACCGCGCGACGGTCGTAGGCTCAGTCCTGATGCAATCCTTCACCTACACCGGGCAGCCGTCGCGGATCGTGTTCGGCAGCGGCACGGTCGGCACCGTCGGCGACGAGGTCAGCAGACTCGGTGGCAATCGAGTTCTGCTACTCGCCGGACCGCGGCTCGAATCCCTGGCCGCAGTGCTGACGGCACAGCTGGGTTCTCGGGTCGCGGCCCGCTTCGACGGTGCCGCCATGCACACCCCACTCGACGTCACCACCCGCGCGATGGAGATGGCCGAAGCCGCCGACATCGACTGCGTGGTGGCGATCGGCGGCGGTTCGGCCACCGGGCTGTCGAAGGCGCTGGCGGTGCGCGGCGGTTACGACCAGATCATCGTCCCGACAACCTATGCCGGTTCGGAGGTGACACCCGTCCTCGGTGAGACCGTCGACGGCGTCAAGACCACCCGCAATTCGCCGGCGATCCTTCCCGAGACCGTCATCTACGATGTCGATCTGACCCTCGATCTCCCGGCCGCCATCACCCTCACCAGCTCGATCAATGCGCTGGCGCACGCAGTGGAGGCACTGTATTCGGCGCAGCGCAATCCGGTCACAGATCTGATGGCACTCGAAGCCGTCACGAGCATCACCCGCGCACTCCCTCTCGTCATGGCGGATCTCCGTGACGCCGAGGCCCGATCAGCCCTGCTGCGTGCGGCGTGGCTGGCCGGGACGTGCCTGGGTTCGGTCGGAATGGGGTTGCACCACAAGCTCTGTCACACTCTCGGCGGCAGTTTCGGCCTTCCGCATGCGCGAACACATACCGTCGTGCTCCCCCATGCCATGGCCTACAACACTCCCGCCGCCCACGACGTCATGGAGCGCATCGCCGAGGCCATGGGCGTACCCGACGCGGCTTCGGGAGTTTACGACCTGGTGGCCCGACTCGGCGGACCGATCTCGCTCGCCGAGCTGGGCTTTGATGCCGAATCCATCCCACGCGCAAGTGAATTGGCCACCGCCAAGCCATATCCCAACCCGAGGCCGGTCACACCGGCCGGCATCAGAGAACTCCTCACCGCTGCCACCGCCGGACATCATCCTGTCCCCGGGCCCTGATCCTCGGTTCTACAATTCGGTGATGGGGACACTCGGGGAACGTTTCGAACAGCAACGGAGCCGACTGTTGTCGGTGGCGTATCGGATCACCGGCAGCATCAGCGATGCCGAAGACGCCGTCCAGGAGTCCTGGCTTCGCCTCGACGCAACCGACAGCGACACGATCGACGACCTCGGTGCCTGGCTGACCACCGTGGTCGGCCGGATCTGCCTGGACCGCCTCAAATCCGCCGCAGCGAAACGGGAAAGCTATGTGGGTCAATGGCTTCCGGAACCCATCGTGACGCCCGTGGCCCCCGCTCCCGAGTACGGCGATCCACTACAGGCCGTCATCGCCGCCGAGGACAGTCGGTACGCCGCCATGGTGCTGTTCGAAACACTGACCCCTGCGATGCGTGTCGCCTTTGTCCTCCACGACGGGTTCGGCGTTCCGTTCGCCGATGTCGCCGACATCCTGGGCTCGACGACCGCATCGGCACGCCAACTCGCCTCCCGGGCCCGCCGGAGCGTCGCCGGTGTCCCGGCCCCGGTCAGCGACACCGAACAGGGCGAAGCCGTCGGCCGGCTCGTCGCCGCCATGGCGGCCGGCGACATGGATGCCGTCCTGGCTGCACTGGACCCGGACGCGATGATCGTCGGCGACGCCAACCGGACCGCACCCACCGCGGTCAAGCCGATTCACGGTGCGGTCGGTGTCGCCAGATTCCTCTTCGGACTCCTCCGTCGCTACGGACCCGACATGCTCACGCTGCCGACACCGGTACGGGTCAACGGTGACCTCGGCATCTATTCCACCGGCTGGGAACAGGAGGGAGATCGTCGGGCCTCAGTGGCACGGGTCACCAGTTTTGTTGTCCGCGACGGCCGCGTGGTTGCCGTCTACGACATCGCCGACCCGGCCAAACTCACCGCGGTCGACATCTCTCAGTTCGCCCCGGTCCCAGCCCCGGACTCAGACGCTGAGTCGGCTGCCCAGGGCACCCGGCACGAATCCGAGGAGAAACCCTGATCGGTCAGGCCCAGCGCCGCGTTCATCCGTGATCGCTGGTTCTCCAGGGAGATCTGATAGGTCAGTTCGAGCAGTCCGTCGATCCCGAATCGCTCGCGGAGGTCGTCCACCTGATCATCGGTGACCGTCATCGGCGTCGCGGTCATCGCGTCCGCGTAGGCGATCGCCGCGCGCTCGTCGTCGCTGTAGAGCGGTGAGGTCGCGTAGTCGGCGATGTGTTCGAGCCGATCGATGTCCAGATCCTCGTGTTTCTGCAGCATCGTGCCGAAGTCGATACACCACGAGCACCCGACAACCCATGCCGTCCGGTAGACCGCGATCTCACGGATGTTCGGCGGCAATACCTTCGATGCGCGTTCCACCACACTCTCGTGCAGCGCCGATGCCATGAATAAACCTCGATGGTGAGCCAGGACAGCGAAAGGTTCGGGCACCGACCCGAACCTGCGCTCGGCGTATCGATACGCCCCCTTGACGAGCAATCCGGCGTCTTGAGGGGCCACTGCTGGTATCCGTGCCATATCTGTTCCTCCCAATCTTCGGGCGCGATGTGCGCCTCTAACAGGTAGACGAGACAGACCGGCGAAACGTGACAGGGGACGAAGAATGCCTTGAGGATGTGATGAAGCGTGTCGGATGCTCCGTTCTCGTGACGATTTTCGCGGTCGTGGGTGGTCTGTTCCTGACTGCGCCATCAGCAGGTGCCGCGGTTACCGCCCTGGAGGTCTCTCCCGGCGACTGGGGGCAGACTCTGGTCTACGACTTGGGCTGCACTTACCAGATGACCGCATCGACCGCTCCGCTGACCGAGGGTGGTATCCACTTCTTCGACAACGGTATTCGGGTCGGCTCGGCCTTTCCGGTATACCTATCGGGTAAGGCGACCATTGCGTGGACGCCCACCACTCTGGGTATCCATGAGCTGTATGCTTACCACCTTGTGCCGCCCGGTTACACCACGATCCACGTGCTCGTGGTCCCGTGTCCAGGCGACTGCAATGTTCCCCATCTCTGACTGGTGCAGTGGCCCTGAAATCTGCTCAATAGCGGGTCGCCGAGGGCGATATGCCCTCCGACACCGCTCTCGGGGACGATTTTTTCAGACCGGCAGGTCCACCGAGTCCGGTGCCCACAGCCGCTCGTAGTGATACGGGTCGAACGTCCCGTTGCGTTCCCGGAAAGACCTGCCGGTTCCCGGCCACAAGAGAGTCAGACGGCGACTCGTCGGGTCGAGGTACCAGCTTCTGCACCCGCTGAGCCACACCGTCGTCGAACTGCGCTCGTCGATCTCCCGGGTGTAGGCCTGCTCCGCGGCCGCCGTCACCTCAACCGCTCGGGTTCCGCTGTCGTTCAGGTGATCCAGGGCGCCCAGGACATAGTCGATCTGGGTTTCGATCATGTAGATCGCCGAATTGTGCCCGAGGGCCGCGTTCGGGCCGTCGAGCACAAACATGTTGGGGTAGCCACTGATCGCGGTGGATGCGTACGACACCATCCCGGCCCGCCAATGTTCCGACAACCGTTCACCGTCGACTCCGACTACCCGGGTGGCGAACTCCGGCCGCGCGGCCGAGAAGCCTGTCGCCATCACCACGGTGTCGAGTTCGAACGACTGTCCACTGGCGGCGACTGCCCGGGAGCCGTCGAACTGCGCCAGCGCGGACGGTTCCAGGGTGACGTTCGGCCGGGTCATCGTCGGAAAGAAGTCGTCGCTCAACAGGATTCGCTTGCAACCGATCTCGTAGTGCGGGGTGAGATCGGCACGCAGACCCGGGTCGGCGACCTGCGCGCGGAGATGCCCCAGTGCCCGATCCCGAATCTGATCGATGTCGGGGCGCAGACCGCGACGCTGCCCAAATGCCTTGTCCGCCTCCGTGAACAGCTCCTCACGGAGGCGATCCGCGTTTTCCTTCACGCGCAGTTCTGCGCGTTCGACCGGACTGTATTGCCGGTCGCCTCGCGGAACCACGTACGGCGCGCTGCGGGAGAAGACCACAAGTTCCTCGGCCCGCTGCGCGAGTTGCGGAACCAGTTGTATCGCGGAGGCACCGGTGCCGACGACGCCGACGCGAGCACCGTCGATCGGTGCGGTGTCATCCCAGCGCGCGGTGTGAAAAATGCTGCCTGGGTACGCATTCATACCTGGAATCGGCGGCACGAGCGGATCGGCCAGGCGCCCCACCGCCACCACCAGGACCCGCGCGCGGAGCTCACCGGCTGTCGTCGAGACGGCCCAGCACAATTCGTCGGGTAGCCACCGAGTCTGCGTGACGTCGACACCGAGGTGCAGATGCGGCAGCAGCCCTTCGTCGATGGCGGCCTGCTCCAGATAGTTGTGGATCTGGTCGCCGGCGGCGAACAGCGACTCCCAGTCACCCGGCGGGCGGAACGAGTACGAATACACATGCGCGGGTACGTCGCAGGCCACTCCGGGATATCTGTTGTCCCGCCAGGTGCCGCCGACCGCGTTCTCCCGTTCGAGGATCACAAAACTCTCGTTGCCTCGCCGAGCGGTGCGGATCGCCATCCCGAGACCGGCGAACCCGGCTCCGACAATCGCGACGTCGACGTAGTCGGGCAATCGGTGGGGGCCGGTCATGCAAACACCCGGCGCAGGACGTCCTGGCGTTCTGCCGGCGCCGATCCGTACGGTGTCGTGCGCTGACGGACCGTCCGCCCGAGGTCAGCAGCCAGGCGCTCCACCTCCGCCGGCACCAGTTGCCTGCCGCTTTCCGGACCGGCACTCGGCAGCAGGGTCCCGTCGATGAGAACGCCCCCCACGTCGTCGGCGCCGCCACGCAGAACCGCCGTGAGCGCCTCGGCATCAAGTTTGGTCCACGCCGCCTGGACGTGATCGAACGACTCCCGCAGCACCAGCCGCGCGACCGCGTGCACGGCCCGCGTCTCCCGCAGGGATGCGCTGCCGGTGGCCACGTCCCGCAGATGCGGCGGCGCCAATTCCGGCACCATCGGCATCAGGATGAGTTCGGTGAACCCACCCGTCCGCGCCTGGATATCTCCCAGCAGCCGCAGATGCGCAACCTGATGGTCGGGCCGTTCGAGGTGGCCGTAGAGCATGGTGGCGGTGGACTTGAGGCCGACGTCGTGTGCGGTGGTGATCGTCTCCACCCATGCCTCCACCGGCAGAGCCTGGCCGTTCGGCGATAGCGCTTCGCGAATGGAGTCGTCGAGGACCTGCGCGGCCGTACCGGGCACGGTGCCGACACCAGCGGCCTGAGCCGCCAGGTAGAACTCCCTCACGGAAACGCCGAGGCGCTGCGCGGCGTCGATCACCTCGGGCACCCGGTATGCGTGCAGGTGCATCTCCGGCGCGACAGCCCGGATGCGCTCGATCACCGTCAGATAGTCACTGGCCGGGCGCGTCGCCGGTACCGGACCCTGCATGCAGATCTCGGTGGCGCCGAGCGTCCACGCCTCGGTCACGAGGTCCTCGAGAAGTGGCACTTCCACGAGGTCGAGCACGGTCCCGGTTTCGAAGTTCCGGTTGGCCACAAAAGTCAGTTCGTCGCCCACCGCATCCCGACGCGCGACATCTGCCATGTTGCACAGTTCATCCAGTTCATCACCCTGTGCCTGCAGCAGCAGAATCCAGTCCGCATCGGCGAGCGGTGCCGAACCATCGGCGAGTCGGCGCAGCGCAGGACGCACCGTGGGCCCGGGCAGCCGAGTGTCTTCGGCCCAGGACCTTCGCATCGTCATCCTTCGACTCTAATGGTCCGTCAGGAACGGCTCCGCAGGTGCATCCGCGCGGGCGCCGGGATGTGATCGCGTTCGGGCATTAGTGTTACGGCGAACTCGGCTTTGCGGTCACGATCACCACGTCACAGCGGGAGAACCAGACGAAAATGAGGGAATCTCGAGCGGTTTCCGGCGACGGAGTCGAGTCTCTTCGCGGCATCGGGGTCCTCTGCGCGCTCGCTGTTGTCTGCGGCATTCTCATCGGGTTCATCGGCGGCGCATTCCGCTGGTGCCTACGCGAGGCGGACCAGTGGCGCGGCGACATGCTCGAGTGGGCGCACGAGCTGCCCGGTCCCGGCTGGCTCGTGCCCGTTGCCGTCACTGCCACCGGCGCGGGGCTGGCCGCTCTGATCGTGCGATGGATCCCGCTGGCCGCCGGCAGCGGCATCCAGCATGTCGAGGCGGTGGCCCGGGGCGAGGCGCAGGCAGCGCCGCTGCGGGTCCTGCCTGCCAAGTTCGTCGGCGGTGTGCTGTCGATCGGATCCGGCCTCGTCCTCGGCCGGGAGGGTCCCACCGTCCACATGGGTGCCGCGATCGGTGCCGAAGCCGGCCGGCGGGTCAAGCTCGGCGCAGACGACTCCCGCCTGATGCAGACGTCGGTGGCCGGCGCCGGACTCGGTGTCGCGTTCAACGCCCCGATCGGCGGCGCGCTGTTCGTCTTCGAGGAGGTGACCAAGACCTTCCGGACCCGCACGGTCATCCCGACCCTGGTTGCGGTCGCGGTCGGTGTGGGCTGCTCCCGGATCATCATGGGCGACCGGCCCGACTTCCTGGTCGGGGACGTCGATTCGCCGTCGATCATCCTCCTGCCGGTCTTTGTGGTCTTCGGTCTCCTGACCGGGTTCCTCGGCATGTTCTACAACAAGCTGATTCTGGGCTCACTCGATCTCGTGGCGCGGTTCCCCGCCGTGCCGCAAACGGTGAAAGCCGCCGCGATCGGTGCCGTCATCGGCGCCCTCCTCGCATTCGATCCGCTCGCCGCGGGCGACGGCGATGCGTTGGGGCAGAGACTGATCGGCGGCGGGAGCATGGCGTTGACCGCAGTCGCCGGATACCTCGCGGTCCGGTTGATCGCGGGTCCGTTGTCCTATGCGACGGCCACTCCCGGTGGACTCTTCGCGCCGGTCCTCGCCGTGGGTGCCCTCTGGGGTGTGCTGTTCGTCGGTGTCGCAGACGTTTTCGTGCCGGGTGTGGACTCATCGCTCAAGGTGGCGATGGCCATCGTCGGCATGGCGGCGTTTTTCGGAGCGGTGGTCCGGGCACCGCTGACCGGGATCGTGATCGTCATCGAGATGACCGCGGTCACCTCGGTCACCGTTCCGATGATCGCGGCCACCGCCATGGCCGTGGTGGTCGCCCAATTCATCGGTTCGCCACCGATTTACGACAGCTTGCGCGAACGGATGCTCGCGGCCGATCCGAAAACCTGACCGGCGAACGCCCGAGCTCGTCCCTTGTCGATGACGTCAGATCGCACTGAGCCCGGTGGCGACCAGCCGCCGCCGCTCACGAAATCCGAGACGCTCGTACAGGTCGATGGCCGAGGTGTTCGTGATCGCCGCATGCAGGAACGCCTGCTCCCCGCGGGCCTGGATCTGACCGACCAGTGTGTGGATCAACCGCACGGCCAATCCCTGTCCGCGATGGCTGCGTGCCGTGCAGATCGCACTGATCTCGGTCCAGCCCGCGACACGCATCCGCTCGCCCGCCATCGCCACCAAGTGGCCCCGGTCCCGAATGCCAACGTACGTGCCCAGCTCGATGGTGCGGGGCTCGAACGGTCCGGGCTTGGTCGCCGAGGTCAGCTCCATCATCTCCGGCACATCTGCCTCACCCAAGACCACAACGTCAGGATCGGCCGACACGTCCACGTTGTCGGCGATCATCTGGATCAGCTCGAGTGTGCTGACCGCCGGCCAATACTCCGGCACGACATAGCGGTCGGCACTGAACAGGATCACCCCCGACGAGACCGCCAGCGATGCCGCGGATGCCCAGTCGTCATCGGTGGGGTCGGCAGGGATGGACATGAACTTGGAAACATCCGGCTCGAATCGTCGCACTCGCCCTCGCACCTGAGCGTAACCGGCATGAAAACCCTTGAGCGAAGCGCCAATCGGGTCATCGAGGACATGCTCGTCGGGAAGGCGCGCAGGTGCTGCAGTCATGGTTTCTCGCTCCCCGTCCACCATCTGATTCAGGTGGTCATGTCGAGTACATCGGAAACCCCACCGAAGTCGCAATCGAGATTTGCCGATGTCCGGTTCACACGTCGCCTCGCCGGGTGCAGTCCGCCCTGCGTGAAGAAGGACAGCAGAATTCCGGTGTCCGGCGCATAGTGTAGAAAATCGTACGAGCATCACCGCGACATGATGGGCCGGATTGATTTGTCGAACAACATGATCGCTGCGATGTGGAGCCGGACGCGCGGCCTGGTGTCAGGCCAACCGATGTCGAAGTCCGATGTCGTGGCCGGCGTGCCCGGCGCCATCGCGGGCATTCCCGACGGCATGGCAGCGGGTGTTCTTGCCGGGGTCGGTCCGGTGCAGGGGCTTTACGCCGCCGTCGCCGGTCGTCTCTTCGGCGGATTCAGCACCAGCAGCCGGTTGATGGTGGTGACCACGACGAGTGCTTCCGCGCTCGCGGCCGGATCCGTTTTGGTCGATCTGCCGGCAGAGGACCGATCTTCGGCCCTGGTGGTCCTCACACTGATCGCCGGCGTGATGATGGTTGTCGCCGGAATACTGCGCTTGGGTCGCTACACCCGATTCGTCTCCCATTCGGTGATGACCGGATTTCTGGCCGGCGTGTCGGCGAACATCTTCTTCGGTCAGCTACCCGCCTTGGTCGGTATGGACGTCGACGGTGGCCGCGCGGTGGAAAAGGCGTTCGACGTCGTCACCAACCTCCGCGACATCGATGTTCCGTCGCTGGTGGTGGGAGCAACGGCGCTGGTGCTCATGGTGGTTCTGGGACGCACCCGCCTGAAGCTGTTCGCCGCGGTGGCAGCGTTGACGTTGCCGTGGTTGCTGGCCTGGGCCTGTAGCTGGAACTCGGTGGCCAGCGTGTCGGACGAGGGAGCGATCCCTTCCGGGCTTCCGATGCCGGGACTTCCCGACTTCACGCTGCTGTCGCCCGACCTTGTCGTCGGAGCCTTGGCGGTCATGATGATCGTGCTGGTGCAGGGTGCCGGTGTTGCCGAATCCGTACCCAATCCGGGCGGTCGGCGTGCCAAGGCCAACCAGGATTTCGCGGGGCAGGGTTTCGGCAACATCGGCGCCGCTCTGCTGAACGGGATGCCCGTCGGAGCCTCTGTCGGCTCCACCGCCCTCAATCAAACCGCTGGGGCCAGAACCCGGTGGGCCGCGATCTTCTCCGGCGCCTGGTTGCTCGTGATCCTGCTGGCCTTGTCGAGTCTGGTGGGCACGGTCTTGATGCCGACGCTCGCGGCGGTGTTGATCGTCGCCGCCGCCGGAGCTGTGGACCCAACGCGTGTCCACGCCATCTGGAGCAGCGGATTCATCTCGCGCACCGCACTATTGGTGACATTCGTGGCAACGTTGATGCTCCCGGTGACTCTCGCGGTCGCTGTCGGCGTTGTCCTGTCGCTGTTGTTGCAGCTCAATCAGGAGGCGATGGACCTGAAGGTGGTCGGCCTCGCTGTCGACGGCGAGCACCTCATCGAGACCAAGCGGCCCGATCACCTGCGCGACCACGGTGTTGTCATCCTCGACATCTACGGCAGCCTGTTCTACGCCGGGGCCCGGACACTGCAGGCCAAGCTGCCCGATCCCGCGACGTCCCGGTCTCCGGTCGTGGTGTTGCGACTGCGCGGCAGGACCTCGGTCAGTGCCACCTTCTTCGCGGTCATCGCCGACTACGCACAGCGCCTCGATCAGGTCGGCGGCCGCCTCTATCTGAGCGGTGTCGATCCTCACGTTCGGGACCAGTGGACCGACGACCTGCTGGCGTATCAGGGCATCAAATTGGAGTTCTTTCCGGCTACCGCGGTTCTCGGAGAATCGACGTTGGCGGCCTACGCCCAGGCCCGGGTCTGGCTTCACTCACACGACGAAGGCTGACGGGTTCCGAACGACAGTCCCTCTATCGCACGAGTGTCCGAACCTTCCGATATCGTCAGTGGCATTACATGACCGTAAAGATCAGTTTTGCAGCCGGGCCACCTTCACCCGTGCCGCAAAGTCAGGAGCCACCATGCCCCATCCGTTCGACTTCGACAGTTCGATGGACGATGCATGGACACAATTCCGGCTCCATCTCGCCGATACCCTGGCCGACCTCGAGCTTGGTGACCGTCACGTCCTCCCCCGTCCCGGCTTGCCGCTCGAGGTGGACACGCTGGCACTCACCTTCACCGTGACCCGGGCCGGCCGGATCCGCTGTGGGCTGTCGTCGGACCTCACCGAGTTTCCGCGGCCGGTCAACGGTCCGGGAGCGATGACGCTGATCGAGCGCGGCTGGCGCGAACTCACCTCCGGTGAGCTCACCATGGCCGTCGGTCGCCGCCACGTCGACAAACTGGCCGCCGAAGTCTCGGCCGTGGTGCGTGACCACTGGCAGGTGCTGCATCCCGCGTTCTTCGATGTGCCCGAGCTCGGCGATTCCGCCGGGACATCGACCGAGTCGGTGTCGGTGCGTCCCAACGGTCCGGCCCATCTACAGGCGCTGGTCGAGGGTGTGCTCGCCCAGGTGACCTGCGACCCCATCACAAAAGACCACGACGGGGACATCACATTCACAGTCGGTGGCCTCACCTCCTGGCTACGCGTGCGGCCCACCGCCTCGTACGTAGACGTGTTCACGATGCTGGCGAGGGACGTCGACACCAACCCACATGTGGCAGCGGTCTTCGATCTGCACGACTCGCAGTGGCCGGAGGTCGACCTGGTCGTCTCCCATAACCATGCCGTCGCGCAGGTCAGTATCGACGCGACCGTGTTCACACCCGAGGCCTTCGAAAACGCTCTGCACGCTTGGTTCAAGTTCATGCGTGTAGGTGCCGGAACGATCGCTCGCGACATCGTTCGCGCCGGGGTCACCGGTGGCGTGGATGAACCAGGAGCCGAACCCGTCGACGACCTCGATGGTCTGCCGCCCGCGTTGATGGTGCTGCTACACCTCGATCCAGACGGCAAAGGACTCCTCGCCCCACACGAGGTGGCCGAGATCTGCGAGTACGACCGCGATGCCATCCTGCACTACCTGCGCATCAGTACCGACGAGACGATCGCCTGGCGTCGCGCGGCCGACGTCGCCGCACAACGTGGCGACACGGAGGAAGCCCGTGCCTGTCTCCGCGAGGCCGACGGGTGGACGCAGACCAAAGAGACCCTGCGGGCCGGTCTGCGCGCGGTGGTATTGCCCGACAAACCCGCCCGCCGCCGCAACAGCCGACCGGCCTCACCCGATGTGAAGGCTCTGCGACCCGACTGATCCCGGGGAACCTCGTGGGGTGTCTTCGCGTCTGAGAATTGGCTATTCACACCTGGCGACAACACTTGGCCTGCAGCCAACAGGACGCCGCTGCATCCGGGGGATCACTCTGAGTACTTTTGCTGCAGATATCGACCAGTTGACCACGCTGGGTACAACACTCGGCACGCTCGCCACCGAGGCCGGCGAACTCGCGGTCGACTCGGCTCTCCTACTCCACCTCTGCCTTGTCGACCACAACAGTGCCGCGCCAGCCACCGACCACCCGCATGACGTGGTAGATCAACAGTGCCGCGATCGCACCCAGAGCGATGCCGCCGAAGCTCAAATCTCCGATGGTCCACGAGAAATCGGCGATGCCGATCACGAGTGCGATGGCGGCCGTGAATTGGTTGACAGGCTTGGAGAAATCGACTTTGTTGGTCACCCAGATGTGCACACCAAGGATGCCGACAAGCCCGTACAGTGCAGTGGTCACACCGCCGAGCACACCGGGCGGGACCGAGGCGATCACCGCACCCACTTTCGGCGACATCCCCAGCAACACGGCCGCGATGCCGGCCACCCAGTATGCGGCGGTCGAGTACACCTTCGTCGCCGCCATCACTCCGATGTTCTCGGCGTAAGTTGTTGTGGCAGAACCGCCACCGCTACCGGCCAGCACTGTGGCGATTCCATCGGCGGCCAGCGCCCGGCCGATTTTGTGGTCGTAATTGATGCCGGTCATGGTGTTGATGGACTTCACATGCCCGATGTTCTCGACCACCAGCACCAGCACCACCGGCAGGAACATCGGCAGCACCGAGAGTTGGAACGATGGGGACTGGAAGTCCGGCAGGCCAACCCACTCGGCGGCACCGATCGGATCGGTATTCACTTCGTCGCGGATCAGGGCAAACAGGTAACCGATGACAACGCTGGTGAAGATCGCGAGGCGTCCGAGCAGACCCTTGAACAACACGAGCGAGGCGATCAACAGGACCAACACCAGCGTGGCCGTGACCGCGTCCTGCTCGTAGTTCAGCTTCGCCGTGGGAGCCAGGTTCAGGCCGATCAGGGCAACGATGGTTCCGGTCACGATCGGCGGCATCAACGCATGGATCCAGCCGGTGCCGGCAAAGTGCACCACCACGCCGATGACGATCAGCAGCACACCGACCATCACGATGCCGCCCAGCGCCGAGCCGTGACCGTGCGAGGCCGTCGCGGCGAGCACCGGGGCGATGATCGCAAAACTCGAACCGAGATAGCTCGGCAACTGGTTGCGCGTGATCAGCAAGAACAGGATCGTTCCGATGCCGGAGAACAGGAGCGTCGTCGCCGGAGGGAATCCGGTGAGCACCGGGACCAGGAATGTCGCACCGAACATCGCCACCACGTGTTGCAGGCCGATGCCCACCGTGCGTGGCCAGGTCAATCGTTCCTGCGGTGCGACCACGTCGCCGCTGCCGACCTGCGACCAGCCGAACAGGGGCGACGTCTTCTGATCTTCCGGTGACATGCGGACAAGTGTGCGGCATCGAGCCACGAATTCTCGGAATCACCGCCGGTTCGTGCCGCCCGACAGCTGGCACAGGTGCGTGAGGGCACGTCCACCGTTGTAAGGTGACTCTCGGTGTGCCGGGAAGTCTGGTCGGCGGCGCGTTGATCCGGTCACTGGATTGCGCGTGTTCATATTTGTCGCGCCGACGTCAGGATTGTGCACAGTGCCCCTACCCGATCAGCAGAACTCAGACCAATCTCGGGCAGCTCTGTTTGCCCGAGGATCGTGGTCGGAGGCCTCGCGTATCGCCGACATTCTCCGGAAGGAGACGATCGGCGGCGCCCTGCTCCTGGTTGCGACGGTTGTCGCGTTGATCTGGGCGAACTCCGCCTGGGCGGATTCCTACACCTCGCTGAGCGAGTTCCACGTGGGCACCGACGCATTGGGTGTGCATCTGGATCTGTCACTGGCCACCTGGGCCGCCGACGGTTTGCTGGCGATCTTCTTCTTTGTGGTCGGGCTCGAACTCAAGCGCGAGTTCGTCGCCGGCGACCTCCGCGACCCGAAGCGCGCGGCTCTCCCGATAGCCGCCGCGGTCGGCGGAATGATCGTGCCAGCATTGATCTTTGTGGCGTTCACGGCGCATGTCGGGGACGGTGCCACGAAGGGTTGGGCCATTCCCACCGCCACCGACATCGCGTTCGCGGTGGCCGTTCTGGCGGTGATCTCCACCCACCTGCCGGTGGCATTGCGCACGTTCCTGCTCACACTGGCAGTGGTCGACGACCTCCTGGCCATCACCGTGATCGCGGTCTTCTACACAGAAGACATCAATCTCGGCGCCCTCGCACTCGCCGCCGTGCCGCTCGTGTTGTTCGCGATCTGCGTCCAGCGCCGCATCCGTTCGTGGTGGCTCCTCATCCCCCTTGCGGCCCTGACGTGGGTGTTCATCCACGAATCCGGGATTCACGCCACCGTCGCCGGTGTTCTCCTCGGCCTCACGGTTCCAGTGCTTCGAAGCAAGGCAGCCGGCGGACCAGAAGCCGGCATCGGTCTGGCCGAGCACTTCGAACACCGCATCCGACCCATCTCGGCCGGCATTGCCATCCCGATCTTCGCGTTCTTTGCCGCCGGCGTCGCGATCGGCGGGTTCGGTGGGCTGACCGATGCGCTGGGTGACCCCATCGCCCTGGGCATCATCTTCGGTCTGGTGTTCGGTAAAGCGATCGGCGTCTTCGGGA
>NZ_DATCVM010000284.1:0-14227 GCF_036566845.1 Williamsia sp. | reverse complement strand
GGACCAGGTAGACCGTGATCGAACGGACGAACATGGCGCCGATGAAGCCGAGGCCCAGGGCGATGATGATCGGATCTGCGGTGATGGCGAACGCACCGATGACACCGTCGAACGAGAATGATGCGTCGAGGACCTCGAGGTACAGGAAGAGGAAGAAGCCGGCTTTGCCGGTCGCCTTCGCCAGGTCGGTGGGACCACCGGACTTCTCGACCTGCTCGTGTTCGGCCGTGAGTTCCTCGGTGTGGAACAACTCGCCGAGACCGTTGACAGCGATGTACGTGATGATGCCCAGGACACCGGCGACCATGACCGTCGCACGCTGGTCGTCGGGTGCCAGGAACTCCGCGATCAGGACGAGGCTGCCGCCGGCGATGACAACGGCGAGCGAATCGAGCTTGCCGATGGTGGCCAGGGGCTTCTCGAGCCAGGTCAACCACTTGATCTCGTTGTCCTCGAGGATGAAATTGAGGAAGAGCATGAACAGGAACATGCCGCCGAATGCCGCGATCTGCGGATGGGCCGCAGTGAGGATCTCTTCGTACGATTCCTGACCCGAACCCTCTTCCGGCACGTTCATGGCCAGATCGAAGGCCTCGACCGGATTCAGGCCGGCCGTGACCCAGACGATGAGTAGCGGGAACAGCAGGCGCATACCGAAAACGGCGATCAGGATGCCGATGGTGAGGAAGATCTTCTGCCAGAATTCACTCATCTTCTCGAGCACGGTCGCGTTGATGACCGCGTTGTCGAAGGACAGTGACACCTCGAGGATTCCGAGGATCAGGCACAGGGTCAGCGCGGTCCAGCTCCCGTAGAGGAACGCCACGAACAGCGACGCAATCGTGACAAGGATCGAGATCCCGAATGTGCGGATGACCACACCTGCTCCTTAGTTGTTGCTCTTACACATCAACAGCACTATCGCGGAACCCCGGAAGGTTCCGCGATAGTGCTGAACTATACGACGTCGAAGATCGACTCTGCCGGACGTCGACTAGACGTTGACACCGTAGTCGCGGGCGATGCCGGCCAGACCGGAGGCGTAGCCCTGGCCGATCGCGCGGAACTTCCACTCGGCACCGTTCCGGTACAGCTCGCCGAACACCATCGCGGTTTCGGTGGAGGCGTCCTCGGAGAGGTCGTAGCGAGCGAGCTCGTTGCCGTTGGAACGGTCGGTGACGCGGATGTACGCGTTGCGGACCTGGCCGAACGACTGCGAGCGGCTGTCCGCGTCGTAGATCGAGACGGGGAAGACCACCGATTCGATGTTCGGCGGTACCGCGGCGAGGTCGACGTTGATGACCTCGTCGTCACCTTCGCCCTCACCGGTGGTGTTGTCGCCGGTGTGCTCGATCGAGCCGTCCGGCGAGCGCAGGTTGTTGAAGAAGATGAAGTGCTGATCAGAGACGACCTTCTTGTCGGCTCCGGCTCCGATGGCGCTGGCATCCAGGTCGAAGTCTGTGCCGGTGGTGGAACGGATGTCCCAGCCGAGTCCGACTGCCACTGCGGTCAGGTTCGGAGCCTCTTTAGTCAAAGAGACGTTGCCACCCTTGCTCAAGCTGACGCCCATGTCAGTACCTTCCTGAGGTTGATTCAAAAGTTGAGTAGAGGCCGACCCGCGTGCCAACTACGGCG
The DNA here is from genome assembly GCF_036566845.1 of Williamsia sp. GTDB lineage: Bacteria > Actinomycetota > Actinomycetes > Mycobacteriales > Mycobacteriaceae > Williamsia. Next base: position 12,592 of record NZ_DATCVM010000284.1, on the reverse strand, counting down.
GCGAGCCGAGCCTTGCGGTCAACCGTACGTGAATATGGACATCGGTGGCAGCGTCCACCCCGATACCTGCGAAATTCGGTCGATGCATGGACAGATCGAATGACATTCGACGCCGGCGGGCCCGCGCCACCGGCCACCTCTGCCAGCGAATACCCAGGCTCCCAGTAGGATGCGCGTGTGGCCAGGCGCTGGTTTCGACGAGATAGCCGTGACGTCGGTGGCGGGCCCACCGACGCCATCACGCATGCGCGAAACGACATGGTTTCCGGGTTCTTGGAACTCGATCAGCGGCTGTCGATTCTCGCCGATGGCGTGGATGCCGCGGCGGCCCTGGGGCTGTCGGAAGACCTCGTTCGGTCTTTTTCCCCGATCCGGGATGCGTGCTACGAGACCATCAATCAGTATCTCGCGCTGAGCAGTACCGATACCACCGCACCGATCGCGGACTATCAGCGGATATCGAGCCAGATCACCGAGTCGATTCACCGACTGGACCGCTTCTATGAGCTGCACTCGACCCAGATCGAGCACGCCCGGACCGCGTACGGTGCGATTCCCGACGAGGCCGCACGCGTCCGGCGGGAATCGGATCAGCTCGCCGACCAGTTGGGTGCATTGTCGCCGGATCAGTTGGGCTATGGATCGGTCAAAGCAGCTGTGCAGCAGCATGATCAGGTTCGTCTGCAGTTCGAGGCCGCGCAGTTGCATGTCTCACAGGGCGGAGACCGGGCCGAGTTACAGGCACAAACCGCCGCCATGCGCGCCTCCATCAAGAAATTGCAGCAGGCAATCGCGGAAGCACCGAGCAAGATCGGTGAGGCGCGGGCAGCGCTGGCATCTGTGCGAACGCGGCTGGCGGCGGTGCGGAACCGCAATGAACGGATGCCGGAGGCCTATTCCGCGCTCCTTCGGGAGTTCAGCGCGGCGTGTTCGGCGGATCTCATCGGGCACGATCGTCGAAGCGCCCAGGACCTCCTTCGGGCTTCTGCTGAAATCGACACCGCTGCAACGAAACTCGAATCGGACCCGGAGGCGTCCCTGGCGGCGGTCACGCGGGCGCGAAAAGTGCTCGCCGACGCCGAGGAACTCGTCGACGGAGTCACCGATCGATTGAATGAACTTCGCGACGTACGCAGGGACCCTCCGGCGGCCGCCGGTAGAGTGCGCTTTCAGATTCGTGACGCACAATTGCTTGCAGTGAACCTCGGATTGGTCAAACAATGGGGGTCGGTTCTCGACGCGCAGGTGTTGCGCGTGGACCGAGCTGTTGCCGCACTGACCGGGCGGCATCCGGATTACTGGGGTTATCTGGTCGACCTGCGAACCATCTCTGACTTCGTCACCGGGGTCGTGAGCAAAATGAAGGACGAGGCACGGCGCTGATGATCGAACAAGCCATCTCCGGCGGTGAAGGTGGCCGCTATCTGCAGGCAGATGAACAACAGCCGAACATCGGTGAACCATCAAGTGGCACCGTCAGTATTCAACATTTCGCCGCGCTCGACGATGCCGAACGCGAACGCCTGTTCCACCGGTTTCCCGAATCGATCGACGTCGACGCGACGCCGGAGCTGCTGAGTGTGGCGATCGGCGCCACCCTCTACATCCCGGCGATTCGGGACCGTCTGCCAGAGCTGATTCTCCGGCAGGGGCGGAACGGGTCGACCTCGATGGTGATCGACCTCGAAGATGCGATCGCCGACCATCAGGTCTCCGACGCGATGACCAATCTCGTGGCAGCCCTCGATGCCCTCGCAGACCATGGAGCCGGTGCCCCGTTGCTGTTCGTTCGGGTCCGCACGGCCGAACAGATCGACGAACTACTCGGTCGGCTCGGCAGCGGGATCGACGCGCTCGCCGGATTCGTCCTGCCCAAGTTCACCGCCGACAGTGGTGCGGGCTACCTCAACCGGATCGACGGCGCGATCGCCGAATCCGGCCGGATGCTGTACGCCATGCCGATCATCGAGTCCACCTCGGTGTTGCACATCGAGTCCAGAATGTGTGCCCTGGGCGGCATTCGCGATCTGCTTGCACGGCATCGGGAAAAGATCCTCGCCGTCCGGATCGGCGGCACCGACATGTGTGGTGCGCTCGGGATCCGGCGGGACCCCGACCTCACCATCTACGACGTGCAGCCGGTGGCCGAGGTCATCGGCGCGATCGTCAACGTCCTCGGACGGGCCGACGGCACGGGCTTCACCATCACCGGACCGGTGTGGGAGTACTACAACACCCACGACCGGATGTTCCGCCCGCTGCTGCGGCACACCCCATTCGAGCAGATCGACGCGGTTCGTTTCCGCACCCACCTGGTCAGCCGAGACCTCGACGGACTACTGCGAGAGCTGGTACTCGATCATGCAAATGGCCTACAGGGCAAGACCGTCATCCATCCCTCTCACGTGAACGTGGTGCACGCGATGAGCGCGGTCTCGCACGAGGAGTACGTCGACGCCGTCGCGATCCTCGGGGTCGACGATTCCGGCGGTGTCGAACCATCGGTCTACCGAAACAAGATGAATGAGCGTCGCCCCCACCGTAATTGGGCGGTCAAGACCCTCGTTCGAGCGCAGGCGTTCGGTGTCCTACAGCCGGAGATCGGGGTCGTCGACCTCCTGGCATCGGTGGTGGAGCCGTGAGCGGAGCTCGCATGCGGCAGGTCAGCGCGCCGGTGACCTCGTATGCGACATCGGAGTTCGGGCTGCGTGCCGAACATGTCAGTGGTCACCGCGGGTGGCGTGTGGAGGACCTGGTGCAGGCCGGCCTACGCCGAAATCCAAAGCGCGCGCACCTCTGGGTGTCGACGGTCCTGGGTAAACACATCCCGGTTCCGCCGGCAGCGATATTTGCCGCGGCCGGGGATCTCGGTGACCTTGCGACCTCGGCCTTGGCCAAACACGGCGCGTCCGATGCCCTCGTGTTCGGATTCGCCGAGACGGCAACGGGTTTGGGGCACGCAGTGGCCCACCGGATGGGCGCGGGTCACTACTTGCAGTCGACCCGGCGTCACGACTCCCACGTGCCGGTGATCGCGCGGTTCGAAGAAGGTCACTCGCACGCAACCGACCACCTCGTGGTGCCCACCGATCCTCGCAGCCTGCACACCGACCTACCCGTCGTCCTGGTCGACGATGAGATCTCCACCGGTGCCACGGCGCTCGACGCCATCCGATCGATGCAGGGAGTCCACGGGCGGACGCTGTACATCGTTGCCTCCCTGGTGGATATGCGCACCGACCGCGACGTGACCCGATGCCTGGAACGGGCCGCCGAGATGGGCGTGGACATCGAGTTCATCAGCCTCGCGCGGGGCATCACCCACATCCCCGAGGATCTGCCCGCACAGGTGGTTGCGTTGCCGCCCGGACCGCAGCAGAGTCCCGGTGCGCCCGGCCGTCTCGAGCGACTGGAGGTGTCGTGGCCCGAACACGTGCCGGACGGTGGACGGTACGGATTCGATCGCAGCGACTGGGCCGCCTTCGACCGGGCCGTGACGGTGATCGCCACACAGGTGGCCGCGGTGTTGGACCCGGCTCGTCCGGTGATCGTCATCGGACACGAGGAGTTGATGTACTTGCCCCAGCGAATCGCCGGTGAACTGTCGTCGGTTGTCGAAGCGCCCATCCTGAGCCAGACCACCACCCGTTCGCCCGCTCACGTCATCGACCACCAGGGCTACCCATTGCGTCGCGGATACCGCTTCGTGGCGCCCGAAGCCGATGCTGCGCCGGATCGATTCCTGTACAACGCAACCCGCGAACATCCGGGTTCCCAGCTGGTTGTTGTCGTCGACTCTCCCGCCGACACCGCGGCATTGACCGCGCGCGACGGACTGCTCGAAACCCTGCGCGGCGGCGGCGATGATGTTCTCGCGGTGATCGTTCCCGGCACCGACCACCGTGCGCTGCGGGCGACTCGGGGGCAGCGATGAGCACGGTGCCGGTGGCCGGATTCGGCGTTCCGCTGGTGGGTCCGGACTTCGGCAGCTACGCCCCCGACGAGGTGCGGTGGCTACTCAAAGACCTGTCGCACGTGGCGCTGGAGGCCGATGTGGCCTCGCGGGAACAGCGGATACAGGCGGGACTGGCGCACTACGCCGAAACGCTGCCGGTCGAGTTCCAGCCGGATGCCGCGTATCAGGAACTCTTCCACCGGGTGCTCGGTGAGAGTGCCCATCGACTGGCTGTGGCCGTCGGTGCGGTCACCGACCTGGTACTCGCCGAACGCGGCACCGACGTCGTCCTCGCCTCGCTCGCCCGGGCCGGCACGCCCGTCGGCGTCCTGATGAGACGATGGGCACAGCATCGGCACGGTCTGGATCTGCCGCACTACGCGGTGTCGATCGTCCGCGACCGCGGCATCGACGCCAATGCGATGAGATACCTTGCTGCGCACCATGATCCCCGGAATGTCGTATTCGTCGACGGCTGGACCGGCAAAGGTGCGATCACCAAAGAACTCACCGCCGCGCTGGACGAACTCGCGCGCGGCGGGGGTCCCAGGTTCAACCCCGACCTCGCGGTGCTCGCCGATCCGGGGGCCTGTGTGCGAACCTACGGGACCCGTGACGACTTCCTGATCGCCTCGGCCTGCCTGAATTCGACTGTGTCGGGGTTGGTTTCGCGTACCGTCCTCAACGATCAGCTCATCGGTCCGCATGACTTCCACGGCGCGAAATTCTACTCGGAACTGATCGACCAGGATGTCTCGGCAGTACTCCTCGACGCCGTCACCGCTGAATTCGATTCCGCCACAGCAGAGGCCACAGCGCGGTGCGCGGAGATCAAGTCCTCGGACCGGTCTCCGACCTGGTCGGGCTGGCGTTCAGTAGAGTCGATCCGAGAGCAATACGGGATATCGTCGGTGAACTTCGTGAAGCCCGGTGTGGGAGAGACAACCCGGGTCCTGCTTCGTCGGGTGCCCTGGCGGGTTCTGGTTCAAGACGCCGACGATCCCGCGCACGAACACATTCGAGCACTCGCGCTGGCTCGATCTGTGCCCGTCGAAGTTGTCCCGGAGCTGGCATACAGCGCTGTGGGCCTGGTGAAAGAGGTTTCGTGAGCAGTCCCGCGAGAAGTACCGGCCGGGCGTCGCTGACCAAATCACCGGTGTTGGTGACGCTGGACATGGATCGGACCCTGATCTACTCGGCCAACGCGATCACGCAAGGCGCCCCCGATGCCTCTCGTGCGGAGGTCTTGCTGGCAGCAGCCCGATGTGTGGAGATCTACCAGGGAAAGCCGCAGTCCTACATGTCGGATGCCGCGATCGCGTCACTGATGGAACTGGATCGGATCGCTCAGGTGGTACCGACAACGACCAGGACCATCGAGCAGTATCGGCGTATCGAATTGCCGCTGGGTACACCGGAGTTCGCGATCACCAGCAACGGTGGCAACATCCTGGTCCATGGTGAATCGGACGAATCCTGGTCAGTCCACGTCGCGGGCCTGCTCGGGGGTCTGGGCGCCGGCATCGACGATGTTCACCAGCGCCTCGACAGCGATTCCCGCGGCACCGACTGGCTACGCACACTGCGCATCGCCGACGGTCTGTTCTGTTATGTGGTCGTCGAACTCGACCTGTTGCCGCCGGATGTGGTGCCCAGGTGGGCGAGTTGGGCTGCCGAGGTCGGCTGGAATGTGTCCCGGCAGGGCCGAAAGGTCTACGTGATGCCCGATCCCGTCACCAAACACATCGCGGTCGAGGAGGTCCGCCGGCGGATGCCGGTGTGGCCTCGGGTGAGTCTGGCGGCCGGTGACGGTGTGCTGGATCAGCCGATGCTCGTCGGATCTGACGCCGCGATCCGACCAAGACACGGCGAATTGGAAGAACTGGGCTGGCAGCATCCTGACGTGGCGGTCACGACCGGTCGTGGTCTGGCGGCCTCCGAGGAGATGCTGGAGTGGCTGATAGAGCGGACGGGCACAGTAGAGTCCGTCGTTGAACCGGACATTCCGTCCACCGTGCCGACAGGCGCGGACGGGGCGAACATTTCAATACCCAACGAAGGGCTCAGGTGATGACAACAACTCTGGTCAAGGGGCAAAACGGTCCGATCAACGCATCGACGGTCGACATCACAGTCGATCTGGCGGCGGCAGGCGACCTCTCGGCGTTGCTGGTCACCGACAGTCTGAAGGTCCGCACAGACGCCGACTTCGTCTTCTACAACCAGCCTTCGGGGCCGGGCGTCACCCTGCAGACCGGTTCGGGCATCGGCACCCTGTCGATCGTGCTCGGTTCGGTCCCGGCCGATATCGCGGTGGTCCGAGCGGTCATCACCCTCGACAGCGGCACCTTCGGCGCCGTCGCACCCCCGGTGGCACGTGTTCTGTCCGGTGGGCAGCCGCTGTACGAGTACCGCGTCGAGGGCCTGGCCAGCGAGTCGATCGTGATCGCACTGGAGGTCTATCGACGCGGGAGCGACTGGAAGGTCCGCGCCGTCGGTCAGGGTTACGCCGGTGGTTTTGCCGCCCTGGTGACTGATCACGGCGTTTCGGTGGACGATGCACCGGCGCCCACTCCTCCGGCACCCACGCCCCCGGCACCCACGCCGCCCGCACCGCAACAGCCCGCACCGAGTTACTCGCGACCGCCTCAAGCTGCACCGGTCCCGCCGGCAGCACCGGCCGCCGCGTACGCGCCGCCGCAGCAGGCGGCACCCCCCGCGGGCCGACCGGAGGTCAGCCTGCGAAAGGGCCAGCCGGTCAGTTTGAGCAAGGGACAACGGGTTTCGCTGAACAAAGACGGCGGAGTCGCACTCACCAACATCCAGATGGGGCTGGGCTGGGATCCGGTGGTGGTCAAGAAGATGTTCGGCAATCGCAGCGCCGACATCGATCTCGACGCCTCCGTGGTCATGTTCGCCGACACGCAGGCCGCCGACGTTGTCTACTACGGCCAGCTGACGTCGAAGGACGGGTCGATCCGCCACCTCGGTGACAACCTCACCGGTGCCGGCGAGGGCGACGACGAAGTGGTCACCGTCGACCTCACCAGGGTGCCGATGCACGTCAACGCGTTGATCTTCATCGTCACCTCGTACCAGGGTCAGACCTTTGAGCAGGTCGCAAATGCGTTCTGCCGCCTCGTGGACCAGACAACCAACTCTGAATTGGCTCGCTACACGCTTGCCGGCGGCATGCCGTTCACAGGCGTCGTCATGGCAAAGGTGTTCCGCGAGGGTGGCGTCTGGAAGCTCCAGGCCATCGGAGACGGAATCACCGCGCGTCATGCCGGTGAGGCACTGCCTCAGCTGCAACGCTTTTTGTCGAACGACTTCATGAAATAGACCCGCCTTGTCCGGGTTCGGGAGGAACAACACCAGATGAACGAGCTGGTTGCTGGTCAGAACGCTCCGGCAGGCGAACGCAACCTGAAGTTTTCGGTCGCGGCCACGGGCTTCGACGTCGACGTCGTCGGTCTTGTTGTCGACGACCGTCTTCAGGTCCTCGACTCGGACGACGTTGTGTTCTTCAACCAGCCCGCCACGTCCGGTGTCACATTGTCCGGTGGGGAGTTGTCGATCGACCTCGCCACGCTGCGGCCCGGTGCCCGTGTGCTGTGCGCGGTTGGATTCGATGACGTCCCTGCCGAACTCGCCGCGGCCGGGATGCGCGTGGAACTGACCGGCAGCACAGGGGTGTCGGCGTTCGGGCTGATGCTGCGACCGAACCTCGGCGAGACCGCACTGCTGTGTTTCGAGTTGTATCAGCGATCCGGCCAATGGAAGGTGCGCGCGTTGGGCCAGGGCTACCTCGGTGGCCTGGCCCAACTCCTGACGAGCCACGGCGTCGAGGTCGACGGCACTGCGGATGCCGCGGATCCGGTGCCGGAGGTTCGGGCGTCCAGAACTTTGGTGCCCACGGATTCTCAGGATCTCCCGCCCGAGATGATCCGGCTGGGAACGGATTACGGCGCCGCGATCGCCCGAGCGCACGTCATCTTCGAAGACGCTGCCCGCTCAGCGGCGGGTTTTGTCCAATCCGAAAGGTTTGCCCTCGATCGCCTCGATCGGGAACTCGCCGACGCATTGACTGATCCATCGCAGCGAAACTCACCCGAGGCCGCCCGGCAACGCGAGGTCGCGCAGAAGCGATGCGACGATCTGGTGGCGGCGGCGCGGGAGAGGTTCGATTCCGACTCCCGGGTGTTGATGGCCGAGCTCGCCGCACTCGACCCGCAGTTGCCGCCGGCGATGGCGTCATGGCAGTCGCCGGCATGGTCGCGGGCCGGGGGCCACACCGGCAGCGGACTGCGACTGGCAGAACTGTCGGCACCAGAACGCGGCGAGCTGCGGCTCCCCTTCTGCGTTCCGACGCCGGTGGCGCGGCCGCTGTGGGTGCTCGAGTCCGGTCACACGGTGGTCCCCGTGGTCACGTCGCTGACAGTGCGACTCGCCACCGCCGCACGGACATTCGCCGCGGGCGCCGGCGACGGGGTCACCATAGACATCCTGGACCTCACGGGAAAACTCACAGCGCTCACCGAACTCCTGGCGCCGCTACTACTCGCCCCGCCGGTGATCACCCCCGACGCTGTGGCTCCTCGTCTCGACATCCTCGAGTCGGCCATTGATCTGACCTTGATGGCCTTGCAGGCCGGCCCTGACGACGGCGGCAGTCGTGACGAGTTCGGTGTCCGGGTGGTGGTCATCTCGGATCTGCCGTTCGGCTGGGACCACGCCGACCTCGCGAGGCTCCTGCGGATCGTCGATCGTGGAAGCACGCTGGGATGGTCGTTTGTGTTCGCCGGATCGCTCGACGAACACGACGCCGATCCGCTGGTGGCCGCGATCGCTGACAAGACCCTGGTGCTACCGGTGTCGGATCACGCGTTAGCTCACGACCCGTGGGTGGGCCTGGAATGGTCTCTTGCGGCCGATCAACTCGATCCGCAATCAGAGGTGGCCCAGCAGATCGTTGCCAGTCTTCGAAGCGGGCAGTCTCCGTCCAACACCGGCCCGTACAGCTGACCGCAGGACTGTCGCAGGGCGGTGGGTCTCTAACGCCAGCGTTCGGCTTCCTTTGCCAACGCGACGAGTTCGGCGCCGAGTTCTGCGAGCTCTGACCGGTCGGCTTCTTCGCCCACGGCGGTGGCGATGTCCTCGGCAGCACACCGCAGGCGAAAGAGTCGTTCGATCAGATCTTCGGCCTCGCCGGCACTGAGGACCACGGAATCTGCGGGGATGGAAGATCCGGCGACCAGGTTGCGTTGTTCGTAGGCGCGCTGACGACAGGATTGTTTGCAGTACTTGCGGCGACGACCCACGTCGGACTCGACGATTTCGCGTCCACACCAGGCGCAATTGTTGCGTGCTGTGCCGCGCCGAGTCGCTGTGGCCTGGGGTTCCATAAGAATCGAGGTTACTCCGCAGAGTCCAGGAGATCGGAATTCCGAACGGGGACCTTCGGCGTCGGCGGGTGGTGGCGCGGGAATTTAGCAGAACTCCCACAGCCACGCGTAAGATGGCAAGGTAATCCAACGAGAGGATAGTAGTTATGGCAGATCGAGTCCTACGCGGCAGCCGCCTCGGAGCGGTGAGCTACGAGACCGATCGCGATCATGACCTCGCGCCGCGGCGCATGGTGAAGTACCGCACCGACAACGGCGAGATCTTCGACATTCCGTTTTCCGACGAAGCAGAGATCCCGTCGACGTGGCCGTGCAAGAACGGAATGGAAGGCACCATTCTCGAGGGTGTCGTGACCGAGGAGAAGAAGGTCAAGCCACCGCGCACCCACTGGGACATGCTTCTCGAGCGTCGCAGCGAAGAAGAGCTCGAGGTGCTCCTGACCGAGCGGCTCGACCTCCTGAAGGCACGTCGTCGCGGTACCAGCAGCTAGAGGTCTGACAGGTCGGCTCAACGCACACGAGCCACTTAATACAAAGGCGAGCCACATATTTGTGGCTCGCCTTTGTATATGTGGCTCGTGTGCCGTTGGTGCTAGTTCTTCTTCTTGCGCAGCTTGTTGAGGCGGTGGGCCAGACCCCAGCGCGGCACCTTGAACGCAGCCTCGCGGACGATGCTGCCGCTCATCTTCGACTCCCCCAGTTCACGTTCGGTGAACGTGATCGGCACCTCGGCCACGTCGAAACCGGCCCGGATGGTGCGCCAGCCCAGGTCGACCTGGAAGCAGTAGCCGTGTGACTCGATGGCCCCGAGATCCAGCGCCTCGAGCACGTGGCGCCGGTACGCGCGGTAACCGCCGGTGATGTCCTTGATAGACACACCCAGCGCGAGCCGCGAGTAGATGTTGCCGCCGCGCGACAAGATCTCACGACGTCGTGGCCAGTTGACCACGGTGCCACCGGGCACATAGCGAGACCCGATCACCAGATCAGCACCGGCGTTGATCCGGTCGAGCAACCGATGCAGCTCTTCGGGAGCGTGACTGCCGTCGGCATCCATTTCCACCAGGACCGCGTAGTCACGGGCCAGACCCCACTCGAAGCCGTTGATGTACGCGGCGCCGAGACCGTTCTTCACCTTGCGGTGCATGACGTGGATCCGGCCGGCACCATCAGCGGCTGCCAGGTCATCGGCCAGCTCGCCGGTGCCGTCCGGGCTGCTGTCGTCGACGACGAGGATGTGCACCGCAGGCTGGACCGCGTGGACCCGCTTCACGATCAGTGGCAGATTCTCGATCTCGTTGAAGGTGGGAATGATCACCAGGGTTCCCGCCCCGTCCGCCCCCACCACAGGATCGGTAGTCCGTGAGTTGTCCTCAGGCCCCGTCACCATGCTCCTCCTTTGACCATCCCCGTAACCTAATGCCTGGTACCACCAGGAACAAAAACCCGCAGACCGTCAAGAGTACGGCCAGGCGTTCCGGCCATGGTCCTGCCTCGGTGGCGATCGTCTGGTCTGTGTGGAGCGGAATCGACTGCACCAACATCGCCGGTTCGAAGAATCCACTGCGGGCTGTGGTGTGCCCGTCCGGCGCGATGACGGCGCTGACGCCGCTCGTCGCCGCGACAACCACCGCGCGACCGTGCTCGACCGCGCGCAGCTGTGACATCGCGAGCTGTTGGTAGGTCATCTGTGTGCGACCGAATGTGGCGTTGTTGGTCGGTACCGAGAGGAACTCCGCGCCTGACCTGACTGCCTTCCGGGCTGATCGATCGAAGGCGATCTCCCAGCATGTCGAGACACCCACCGTCACCGATTTCCCGGTGTGGGTTTCCACCTCGACAACGCCGGGGCCGGTGCCCGGCCGGAAGTTGCCGGCAGACGCGGCGTACGACGAGAAGTGCGTGAAAAAGCTTCGCCAGGGCAGATATTCACCGAATGGCTGGATGATCTGCTTGTCGTAGCGACCCTGGATCTGCTGTCCGTCCGTCGCTCGCCGACCATCCCACACCAGCACGGTGTTGGTGGGCCGGCCATCGGGATTCTGGACCAGGGTTCCCACCAGGATCGGTGCATCGATCGCCAACGATGCCATCGTGATCTCTTCGGCGGCGTCCTCATTGGCGGTGGGATCGATGTCCGACGCGTTCTCGGGCCAGATCACGAGGTCCGGCCGGGGTTGCTCTCCGGCCCGCACGGCAGCGGCCAGAGCGAGCGTCTCGCGGACGTGATTGTCGAGGACGGCGCGTCGCTGGGCGTTGAAGTCGAGACCGAGCCGCGGGACGTTGCCCTGGATGGCCGCGATGGTGAGCTGGTTGTCCGAATCGTTGCGGGAATCGACCGATGGCCACAGCAGCGCGGCAACAATCGGCGTGAGAAGAGTCATGATCAGAGCCGGGACCAACCGGTTCCACTGGCGAGGTGCGGCGACCGCCCACATCACCACTGCTGCCAGGCCTGCGCCGCTCAATGCGATGGCGAAAGACACCAGCGGCGCACCGCCCAACGAGGCCAGCGAGAGCATCGGGCCACCGATCTGACCGAATGCAGCACGCCCCCAAGGAAATCCGCCGAACGGGAAGGACGAGCGAGCCCACTCGACGGTGACCCACGCCAGCGCGAACCATACGGGCCACGCCGGTAGCCGAACCAGTCGGACCGCAATCAAGCCGAACAGGCCGGTGTAGAGCGCCATCACCACCGCGAGCGCCACCCATGGCAGCGGGCCCACGTACACACCCACCCATGGCAGTAGCGGCAGGAAGAAACCGAGGCCGTAGGCAAAGCCGTAGAGGAAGCCGTCGCGGTATCGGCTGACGTCCTTGAGCGCCAGCGCGAGCACCGCGAAGGACGCGATGCCGAGAAACCAGAGGTTGCGGGGCGGGAACGCCGCCCACATCAGCAGACCACCGACGGCGGCCGCCCCCGTCCGCAGTACAAGGGGCGTCCGTACGAAGGAACCGATTCGGGCCGAGATCGCCGACGCGCGCGAGTCGGCCGTGTCCGTGGTCACGCGGCGGCCCGTCCATAGATCGTCCGTCCGGCGCGGACCGTCCGCACGCACTCGGGGAGTTTGCGGCCGGGGTTCAGGTTCGGCAGCGCCGGGACGCGCGATCGTGGATCGGTGGACCACCGGGCGACCTTGGGGTCGGCGGAACCCGCGACGAGCAGTTCCTCGACTTCCCACACCGCGTAGTCGGCGGGGGCGCCCGGAACCAGCGTTCCGGCGACACC
>NZ_DATCVM010000283.1:0-3581 GCF_036566845.1 Williamsia sp. | reverse complement strand
CGCCCATCCCCGCTGTCGTCGCCATTCCCTGGTTGAACGCCGACGACAACGGCGACGCGCTGCCCGCACCTGGCACGGCTCCTGCGTTCGGCAAACCACCTGCTGCGCCGGGCATCTGACCGACACCGCCACTCAGCGGGTTAGACCCAATCCCCGGCATGCCGCCACTGCCCAGGCCGCCGGGCATCTTCGGAATTCCGCCACCGGAACTCATCCCGCCGCCACCAATACCGCCCATCGACGGCATGCCGGCACCGCCGAGCGCTGAGGCCGCTGGTGAAGAAGTCACGCCAGGCGTCGGCTGCGTTACCGGCCCGGTCGCGGCCTTGATGCTCTCATCACCAGCGGCCGACTTGCTGCCGGGACTAACTCCAGGCTGCGTGGTTGACGTACCTGCAGGATCGGTCGGCGCGTCGTCCACAGGCTTAGGTGCGTCGGCCCCAGCTTCCCGCTTTTCGGTGTCGCTGTAGGGGTTTTCGTCCTGTTCGATTCGCGGCGACGTGTGGTCGACGGGCTGGACTGGTGGAGCGGTAGGAGCATCGCCCCACTTCGTCAAAAGATCGAGTGCCCTGGTGTTTTCGGTGCTCGCCTTGAAGGCGGTGTGGGAGGCCATTGCGGCGGTTACTCCCGCCTCGGTTTGGTATCGGGCTATGCCGTGGTACTGGGTCACCAGGGCTTCGGCTTCGCCTGGGAGCTTCGCGCTCGCGATCTTGGCGTCTGCCTCGCGGACGAGCTGCTCTTGACCGGCGCGTGTATCGCGCAGCACCGTGGCGATATCGGCGCACTTGTTGGCGCACTTGTCGTGCCACTCAGCGATCGTCTTGGCTTCCTCGGCCAACACTGCGCCCGCCCGGTGGGCTTCGTCGAAGCCCTGCGAATCCGCGGCATCGCGAAACTCCGCGTTGTCAGTGACGATCTTCTGGTGGATTCCGTCCCACGTCGTCGCACCGACCCGGTAGGTCTGCTCCTGGGCGTCCCAATCCCCAGCGTCCGGTGGCTCCATGTCTGGCGTAACGATCAGCCGCCCATACGATCCCGCAGACCCTCCGACAGCAGGCATCAGCGCAACCCGCACTCGGACGTGATGGCATCGATCAGATCGTTACCGCGTTTTAGTTCACGGGCGGCTTCGTCCCAGTGCCGCATGTTGAGCGCGTGCAGCATGTCGATTCTCGTTGTCATCCAGGCACGCAGAGGCTTCGCCGTTGAAGCTGGTGTGGCGTCAGACAGTTGCGTACGCAGGTACGAAACCGCGGCCATACCGGTACGTTTCTCCGTGGCCAGCGCGGCGAGGCTCTCCGGACTTGTCCAGCTCTGCTCCAACGCCTCGGCGCTGGACCTGCTCGCCACCGCCGTCGACCGTGCCGCCCGATCCCATGCCGAGCAGGCGGCCGCCTTAGCGGCCTGGGTGTCACTGCTGCTGTACGTCGGTGGCGGTGATGGAACCACGTTCACCGTGTGTCGGGCTGGTTCGATTGGATGGGCGAGGGCCAGCCCGCTGGTCACCGCGGCACCCACTGCAACCACGAACGCCGCCGACGCGGCGGTGATGACGGTGCGGTGACGCCGCCGGCCCCTCATGGTCATGACACGACGGTATCGCGGGTAAGTGACACCGGGCCACCGCCGCGGGCGCATTCGAAATAGCGAATTTCCGCAGGTCTGTTGCCTATAGATAACACTTGGCAAATCAGTGCAGGTCAGGTGGAGCAATGATCAGAACCTGTGGATGAGCCTCGGTGAGGGGGCGTGAAAGTGGGCGCACCTTCCCGAGGATGATCTGAAAGTCAAGTGGTTCTGATCAAGACCGGCGTTGGCGCGCTGGTTGGGAAGGTACGCCCATGCTCACCGTAGTTCACGATGCCCAGGAGTCCAACGGCAGCGACTCAGATCGGAGGTCGTTGCTCGATGAGATCGTCCGTGACGGGGCCCGGCAGATGCTGGCTGCCGCGCTGAAGGCTGAGGTCGCCGCCTACGTGGCCCAGTTCGCCGATCAACTCGACGAGGCCGGGCATCGGCTGGTGGTGCGTAACGGTTATCACGAGCCGCGTGAGGTGCTGACCGCGGCCGGCGCGGTCGAGGTCAAAGCGCCGCGGGTCAACGACCGCCGCGTGGACCCGGACACCGGTGTCCGGCAGCGGTTCTCCTCGGCGATCCTGCCGGCGTGGGCACGCAAGTCGCCGCAGATCAGCGAGGTGTTGCCGCTGCTGTACCTGCATGGGCTGTCCAGCGGGGATTTCGGGCCGGCCCTGGAGCAGTTCCTCGGATCCGGGGCCGGGTTGTCGGCCTCGACGATCACCCGGCTGACCGCGCAGTGGCAGGACGAAGCCGCCGCGTTCGGGCGCCGGGATCTGTCCGGCACCGACTACGTGTATTTGTGGGTCGACGGCATCCACCTCAAGGTCCGCCTGGAGCAGACCAAGTTGTGCCTGTTGGTGATGATCGGCGTGCGCACCGATGGCCGCAAGGAGCTCGTCGCCTTGACCGACGGGTATCGGGAGTCGGCCGAGTCGTGGGCCGATCTGCTGCGTGACTGCAAACGTCGCGGGATGGCTGCCCCGGTGCTGGCCGTGGGCGATGGCGCCCTGGGGTTCTGGAAGGCGGTCCGCGAAGCGTTCCCGGCCACGCGTGAGCAGCGGTGCTGGTTTCACAAGCAGGCCAATGTCCTTGCCGCACTGCCGAAGTCGGCGCATCCTTCGGCGTTGGCGGCGCTCAAGGACATCTACAACGCCGAGGATATCGACAAGGCTCAGCTGGCGGTCAAGGCCTTCGAAGTCGACTTCGGCGCCAAATACCCCAAGGCGGTCGCCAAGATCACCGACGACCTGGACACCTTGCTGGAGTTCTACAAGTACCCGGCCGAGCATTGGATTCACCTGCGCACGACGAATCCGATCGAAAGCACTTTCGCCACCGTGCGGCTGCGCACCAAGGTCACCAAGGGGCCGGGATCACGCGCGGCCGGGATTGCCATGGCCTACAAGCTGATCGACGCCGCCCAGGCCCGCTGGCGGGCCGTCAACGCCCCACATCTGGTCGCCCTGGTGCGCGCCGGTGCGGTCTTTCACAAAGGCAAACTGCTCGAACGGCCCACCGACATCACCCCACCGACACCGCCCTCAGACGGCGATCAGCGCACCGGAACGGAGGTCGCCTGAAAACCCCGATCCACAGGTCTTGACAATTTCTCGAGTTTCCGCCCTGTGTAGTTGATCGGCGTGTCTTATGTTGTGGTGCTTGGTTTTTGACGTGATTAGGTGTATTACCCATATATGCCGTCTATTGTGGGGAAGCGACGTGGGAAGCACACGTACTACTACCTGGTGGAATCGGCACGGGTGGACGGCAAGCCGCGGATCGTGTCGCAGGAATATTTGGGTACCGCCGAGGAAGTGATGGCCAAACTGGCCGGTGGTGGTGCCGGGGAACCGGTGCGTAGCCAGCACAAACGGTTCGGCGACCTGGCCGCAGTGTGGTCGGTTCTGCAGTGAATCGCCCTGGAAATGCTGGAGGCTCCTGACCTTGGAAACGAGGATGCAGGTATGCCGAAAGAACAGTCGCCAGGGAAGCCGACGACACGC
>NZ_DATCVM010000282.1:0-140212 GCF_036566845.1 Williamsia sp. | reverse complement strand
CGCGGCCACCAGAAACAACTCTCCCGGCCCGGCGTATTCGACGTGTAAATACGTGACGCGGTCGACGTCGCGGTGCGCCAAGAGCGTCCGCAGCAGGTGCTGCCGTGTCGGCTGATCGACACTCTGACCGAGCAGGAACCGCCGGTTCTGGTTGATGAGCACCACCGCGACCACACCGAGGAGAACGCCGACCAGGATCGAGCCGATCGAATCGTACGTCGGTGACCCGGTCAGCTGATGGAGAAGAATGCCGACGAAGGCGATGGCGAGGCCGATCAGCGCGGCGGCGTCTTCGGCGAATACCGCACGGAGGGTGGGATCGGAGGTCCGGAACACCTGATCGAGCAGACCGATTCGACGTTTATCCGCACCCTGCTTGGCCTGGTGGTACGAGCGGAGGAACGAGACACCTTCGAGCACTGCGGCAATCGCGAGGACCGCGTAGGCCACACCGTAGTCCGTGGCGGGTTCCGGCGACAGCAGCTCTGAGATCCCGTGCTGAATGGACACTGCCGCACCGACGGCGAACAACCCGAAGCCGGCGAACATCGACCAGATGTACGCCTCTTTGCCATAACCCTGGGGATGGCGGGCATCTCGCTGGCGGCGGGATCGGCGTTCGGCGATCAGCAGCAGGATCTCGTTACCCGTATCGGCCCACGAGTGGGCGGCCTCGGCCACCAGCGACGCTGATCCGGTGAGCATCGCGGCCCCGGTCTTGGCCACGGCGATCAGTAGGTTCGCGACGAATGCGATGAAAACCGTCAGGAAGCTCTCGCTTCCGCCCGCTGCGGTCGTACCTGTCTGCTCACTCGGCGTTGACATGCGAACCCCCCGCCCTGAGAGTATTCGCTACCCGTCGGTCTCGGGCGCCACGCGCCGAGACACCGTGGCCAGAGCGGATTCACCGTTCAGATCAAACCCTCTCGCATCGCATAGGCGACTGCATGGGAGCGGTTGCGCAGCTGCAATCGTGTTGTCACGTCGTGTAATACGTTCTTGACCGTCCGCTCCGAGAAGCACAGCTGGCGGGCGATCGCGGACGTGTCGAGTCCATCGGCCACCAGCCGTAGGACCTCGATCTCGCGTTCGGACAGGCCGGAGAAGTGGAGGCCGCGGGGCGCGAGTGTTTGACGCTGCAACCGGCCGACCTGGTCGAGCAGGCCGCCGAGTAGATCCGCCGGGACCACGCCGCCACCGGCTGCCACCCGACGGATCTGCGCGATCAGCGCGTCGGCTTTCGCGTCGGCGCGACGTACCAGGCCGCTGACACCGGCTTCGGCGGCATCCACGACGGTGGTGTCGTCGAGGACTCCGAGGACCAACATCGTCCGTGGGATACCACCGCGCTGAAGGGCACGCAGGTTGCGTTTGACCGCATCGTCGAAGCAATCGGCGACCACTATCGCGACTTCCGCCGAGTCCACGTCGGATTCGTCGACCAACCGGACCTCCGGTCGCATGTGCAGTTGGCTGCTCACCCCGGCCTGGAGAATGGTGTCGTTCGAGTACACATACGTGAGGATTCGATGTTGCATCTGCCGACTCCTGGATGACCTTGACGATGGCGGCGGGTGGATGGTCATTGCCGCGCCATTCCGGAGCCGACGAGAATGGTTGCGGTGGTTTCCGTACCGCCGAAGACAACCTGATTCGATTCGGGCGATACGTCTTTCGAGCAGGCCGCAACGGTGAGAACGATGCCGGCGACGAACACCGCGAGTGTCACCGTCGACGACTTCAACAACTCGAGGACGGACGTTGGGGGGATTCCGGTCTGTCGGGACATGCACTGAGCGTGGTCGCGTGACGTCCCGAAAACGCGAGTAGGCGACTACCCGAATATGGGTAGCCGCCTCGCCCGCGGACTGCGTAACACCGCATCGGCCCGCGTAGTGGTCACGGCCGCACTACCTGCGGTGGCGGGAATCAGTGTGCGAAATGCGTCTTCTGCTCGAGGTGTCCGCTGGTGGTGACCTTGCGGAGGTCGGCGATCACCTGCACGAGGTGTTGGTGCAGAACTCGCGCCATGTCACGCGAAAAACCCTCGCGGACAACAACTCGCAGAACCGCGAGATTGGTGACGTTGTCGGGCATCGTGTAGGCGGGAACCTGCCAGCCGTAGGCACGTAGTCCGTGGCTGATGTCGAATGCGGTGAACTCGCACGATTCGTGGAGTCTGAACGTGACCACCGGAATGGCCGAGCCGTCGGTGATGATCTCGATCTCGTCTTCTTCGGCGATCTGTCCGGCAAACCATTGGCCGGTGCTCGACAACGACTTCATGATGTCGGTGTAGCCCTGACGGCCCAGCCGCAAGAAGTTGTAGTACTGCCCGATGACCTGGTTGCCGGGTCGAGAGAAGTTGAGGGTGAAGGTGGGCATGTCGCCGCCGAGATAATTGACCCGGAACACAAGGTCTTCCGGCAGCCATTCCTTCCCTCGCCAGACAACAAACCCGACACCGGGATAGGTCAGGCCGTATTTGTGGCCGGAGACATTGATGGACACCACCCGAGGCACCCGGAAGTCCCATTCGAGGTCGGGATGCAGGAACGGGAGCACAAAGCCGCCGCTGGCAGCATCCACGTGGATCGGCACGTCCACGCCGCCGTCGGCCGCCAGTTTGTCGAGTGCGTCCGCGATGGCCTTCACCGGTTCGAGTTCACCGGTGTAGGTGGTGCCGGCGATGACCACCACACCGATGGTGTTCTCGTCGACGGCGTCGATGACCTGCTCGGGCGTGATGACGTAACGGCCTTCCTCCATGGGGAGGTAGCGGGGTTCGACTTCGAAGTAGCGGCAGAACTTCTCCCAGACCACCTGCACGTTGCTGCCCATGATCAGGTTGGGCGTACCCCGGGTTTCGCCCTGCTTCGCTTTCCACAGCCACTTCAGGGCCAGACCGCCGAGCATGACCGCTTCGGATGAACCGATGGTCGAGGTACCGGTCGCGGTGGAGGCATTGGTGGGGTCGAGGTCTGGTGCGTTGAACAGGTCGGCGACGATTGCGACGCAGCGTTCCTCGATGGCTGCGGTCAGCGGGTACTCGTCTTTGTCGATCATGTTCTTGTCGAACGTCTCGGCCATCAGTTTCTCGGCCTCGGGATCCATCCACGTGGTGACAAATGTCGCGAGATTGAGGCGGGAATTTCCGTCGAGCATCAGTTCGTCGTGAATGAATCGGTATGCGACCTCGGGGTCCATCGATTCTTGGGGCATCTGGAGCGCCGGTACATCAGAAACGGCAAGGCGGCCAGTGTAAGCGGGAGTGATTGTCCCGCGGTCGAGGTCTGACATCTCAGTGAAACTCCATCTATTGGAAGTTGAACCGGCACGAACTGAGCGCAATCTTGCACGATGTTACCGTTCCGTTGCAGGTCCGGCGGGTTGTTCGGCCGGACAGCCGCAGGGGTGATTGCGGCACAGCGGATTCGGCGCCGCGAGCCGGTTGATGAACACCGATCAGGCGTGGTAGGACCGCGAATTCGGGCCGCCGGTAAGGTCGAAGCCCTGACCGCCGACGTGAGGAGTGCACGCATGGGTCCCGGAAACGGAAACGATCGCGAGAATCCCGACCAGCCGACATGGGGTGGCGGGCAGGACCCGGCGCAGCCCCAGCAACCGTATTGGGGCGCGCCGCCCGACCAGCCGGGCCACGGTCCCAGCGGTACCACCCAGATGCCGTCGCAGGATTCCGGTCCGGCGTCCCAGTACGGGCAACCCGACTACGGTCAGGGCCCCCAGTACGGACAACCGGGCTACGGCCAATCGCAATATGGTCAGCCTCAATACGGTCAGCCCCAGTACGGCGGTGATAAGTATGGGGGCGATCAATACGGTCAACCGGTTGTCGGTGGCCAGCCCGCCTACAGTCAGCAACCCGACTACGGCCAGCAGTACCCGGGCGGTCCGTACGGTGGCGGGCCGCCCTATGGTGGTGAGCCGCCCTACGGCGGCTACGGAAGCGGTGGTCAGCCCCCGGGTGATGGCGGTAGCAAGAAGACGGTCTGGATCGTCGTCGCGGTTGTCGCAGTTCTGGTTTTGGTTCTCGGTGGAGTCTTCGCGGCCGTGGCCTTGTCCGGTGATGACGGCGACAATTCGAATACGGCGGCGTCATCGACCTCCGCGACATCGACGGAAGAAAGCACCCGTTCGACCGAAACCGATACGACGACAACCGAGGCCACGGAATCCACCACCACGAGCGGATCGTCGTCGGGCACAGTGACCTACGAGGTGACGGGAAAAGTCGACTTCATCCTCTACACCAGTGATACCGGCCAGCAAACGGTTACCGGGCCGAGCGATCCGTGGTCGATGACCGTCGAGGACACCGGGAGCGAGTTCATGGTCAGTGCGGTCTCGGCTGATGGCAGCGACGTCACGTGCGAGATCAAGGTCGACGGGAAGACGGTTGCCGACGACGAGGGTGCGATGGCGATCTGCGTGGATCTGAACATCCGCTAGGAGCGCACCATGACTGACTCGGACAAGCGGGCCCAGATGTCGAGGTCTTTTGGGGGACAGGCGCAGTCGTACAGTCGTGGACGCCCTGACTATCCGGCCGCGGCGGTCGCCGAACTGACCAAGCCGGATGCTCGGGTGATTGCCGACATCGGTGCCGGCACAGGAAAACTCACCGCATCCCTGCTCGATTCGGCGCGCACGGTCTACGCGGTCGAGCCCGATGCCCAGATGCTCGACGTGCTCAGGGCCCACCTGCCCACGGTGCACGCTCTGATCGGGACAGCCGAACAGATCCCGTTGGCAGGGCGCACCATTGACGCACTGGTCTTCGGCCAGGCGTGGCACTGGGTACGCCCGGACATCGCTGCGGCCGAGGCGGCACGCGTCCTGCGTCCCGGCGGCACCCTGGGGATGATCTGGAATATTCGCGACGAATCGGTGCCGTGGGTGAAGCAGCTGACCGACACCATCGCCGCCAGCGAAGCCGAACGGTACGTGGCGGCAGGGGTGCCCGAGTTGGGCGCCGGATTCGGGCCGTTGGTGCACACGACCGTTCGCTGGGACCGCACTTTGTCGGCTGCGCAATTGCTGGACATGGTCTCCTCCCGCAGTGCGGTCATCACCGCCACGGACACCGACCGGGCCCGGATACTGGAACAGGTCGAGGCCCTTGCCGCCGAGGTGTCCGACGAGGACGGAAACGCAATTCTGCCCTATGCCACACATGTGTATCGGGCTGAATTGAATCCATGAATCCATGAATCCATGAATCCACGGCAGGCGTGACGTCGACGGTCCCCGCCCAGCTCGGCCTGTTGTTGCTCCTCACCCCGTGGAGGGATGTGGGGCTCACACCGTCGATCATCGCCCTGATCCCGATGGGTTCGAGCCGTCTTCAAGAGGTGGGAACAGTTGTTATCCGCGGTTGAGTCGATAACCGCACACCCTGTCGCCTACCGTGGAGTCGTGAGTTCCCCAGACGTGTCCCATATGCCCGCTCAGCCTGCGCCAACGGAGGCCGGCAACGGCGACTTCAAAGCCATGATGACCTGGCGCGGCATCGGTGCCGAACGTCTGGAACAGGTCCGGGTGACGGTAACCGGTCGACGGATCAAGGCGTACGGCCGGATCATCGCAGCGGCGACCCCCGAACACGAGGCGTTCAGTGCTTCCTACGACCTGATCACCACCGACGCCGGACTCACCAAGAGGCTGTCGCTGCACCTGGTGCGGGCCGGCGGAGACACCCAGATCTCGATCACCCGTGACGGGCAGGATGTGTGGCTGGTGCAGTCCGCGCGCGGCATGCATCGCAGCGACTTCGGTGGCGCCCAGGACGTCGACCTGGCACTGAGCCCCTTCTTGAACGCACTTCCGATCCGGCGGCTCGGACTGGACAACCCGGCCACGAAGCCGGTGGTTGTTCCGGCGGCGTACCTGTACTTGCCGACCGGTGAGTTCGCGGCGGAGTCGCTGCAGTACACCCCCGGCGAGTCCGGAATCGGCATCGTCGGGCCGGTGGCCCAGACCACCATCACCGTCGACCAGAACGGATTCGTGCGCGACTACCCCGGTCTGGCCGAGCGGATCTAGCGCCACCGGCGGCGGACAAACGTCTCTGCCCGGCGGGGTCGTCGCAGATCAGCCGGTCCAGATCGCCCCGTCACGGGCCGCGTTGCGCAGGTCGGCCTCCCAGCCGGGTGCGCCGATGGTCACCGTGGCCGGTGGTCCGTCGACTCCGTTGACCTTCTCGTAGTGCATGCGGGCGCGGTGTCCGTCGGCGACAAGTGTCTCGACGGTGCCCTGATCACGCAGCTGATCCCGAGCGTATGTCAGTCGATCGATCGTTTCGCTGAGCGCGACCAGCAGGGCCGTCGAGTTCGCTTCGAGCATCGCGCGCTGCGCAGTCGGGGAGGTCCCGGCCACGCGGGTGCCGTCCCGGTACGAGCCGGCGGCCAGCCGCAGGGCCAATTCGCCCTCACCCGCGCCGACCACCGCGGTGACCGCTGCCGTCAGGTGCGGAAGGTGCGAGATCCCGGCCACCGCTCGGTCGTGTTCGTCAGATGCGGCCGCGACGACGCGCGAACCGACATCGAGCGCGAGGCGCGCGACCATCCGCCAGATCTGCGGGTCGGCGCCGTCGTCGGTCCCGACCACCCACACCGCGCCCGAGAACAGAGCGGGATCGGTCGCGGGCCAACCGGACTCGGACGTACCGGCCATCGGATGCCCGCCCACATAGCGGTCGCCGAGGCCATGAGCGTGCGCCGCGTCGGCAACGGGCTGCTTCACGCTGACCACATCGGTCAGGGGGCATGCGGGGGCGTGTTCGGCGACGCGCGCGATCAGCGCATCGATCGTCGGGGCCGGGGTCGCCAACACGATCAGTGCCGACGTGTCGGCGGCCCGGCGCAGCGTCGCAACCAGGTCGGAGGAGGCGTCGTAGCCGTCCGCCACCGCGGCGTCCACCGTCTCGGGGGACCGGTTGTATCCGAACGCGGTGCGACCGGCGGCCACCGCCGCGCGGAGCAGGGAACCACCGATCAGACCGAGACCCAGAACGCAGATCGATGGCTGATGTGTCGGAGCGCTGTGAGTCACCTGTTCAGATTCGCATATCGTCGCGCCCGGCAAGCCGGGTGGCAGTGGTCGATAGAGTTGGGTTTACCCGTTCCGCCCGCTACCGTGAACCGCTATGGCTGGTGCGCGCGCGGATGAAGTAGACGGCTTTGCCATTGCGGTCGTCCGAGAGGACGGCAAATGGACCCTCACCGCGTTGGACAGCAACTCCCTCGGCGACCTGGGGGAGACCGAGAACCTGCTGCGTGGCCTGCGTAGTGCCGGTGCGGTGTTCGGGCTCCTCGATGTGGACGACGAGTTCTTCGTCGTCGTACGTCCGTCGCCATCGGGGACCAAGCTGTTCATCTCTGACGCCACCGCCGCCATCGACTACGACATCGCCGCCGACGTACTCGAGGTCCTCAACGTTGACATCCCCGACATCGACCCCGACGAACTCGCCGACGTCGAACCCTGGGAGGAGGGCGATCTCGCGATCCTCTCCGACCTCGGACTGCCCGACTCCGTGATGAGCGTGATCGTCGGCGACACCGACCTCTACGCCGACGAACAGATCGGGATGATCGCAGCGCGTCTGGGCTTTGCCGACGAGCTGTCGAATACGCTTGAGCGTCTGGGCCACTAGACCTCTGGGGGCGTATGACTGCCGATGAGGAACTGATCGAGGCGGCACTCGCCGCCGCCGCGCAGGCCGATCCACGGGATGTGCCGGTGGGTGCGGTGATCGTCGATCCACAGGGGCAGGTGATCGCCACCGCCGCCAACGCCCGTGAGGCCACGTCCGATCCGACAGCTCACGCCGAGGTCCTTGCGATCCGGCAGGCCGTCGCCGTGCTGGGCGATGGCTGGCGGCTGATCGGCTGCACCATCGCAGTCACCCTCGAGCCGTGCACGATGTGCGCCGGCGCCATCACGCTGGCTCGGTTGGACCGGCTTGTGTTCGGCGCGTGGGAGCCGAAGACAGGCGCGGTGGGGTCACTCTGGGACGTTGTCCGCGATCGCCGCAACACCCATCGGCCACAGGTCCGCGGCGGGGTCCTCGAGGACCGGTGCGCGGCTGTGCTCCGCGACTTCTTCGCCACTCACCGACCTTCCTGACCAGGTGCCACGCCGCGCCCACCTGTAATTGCACGTTCCGGTCCGCGCCCCACCTGTATCTGCTCCGTCCACCGAAAATTGTCGGTGGACGGAGCGAAAACGGGTGGACGTTCGCTCGGCGCGATCCAGGAGGGGTTTAGGAGTGCCGATCGGCTGGGTATGCGAGGTGTGTACCGAAGAGCGGTCTGAACGAACCGTCAGGGAGGAAGTGTCATGGGTATTTCCGACGATGCAAAGAACAAGGCAGAAGATCTCAAGGGACGCGGCAAAGAGGCCGCGGGAAGCCTGTCCGGTGACGATCAGCTGAAGGCAGAAGGACAGGGCGACCAGGCCAGTGCCGGCGTCAAGCAGAAGGTCACCGACGCGGCGGACGCCGTCAAGCACAAGGCCGACGAGGTCAAGGACAAACTGACCGGCCGCTGACGTTCGGGTCGCCTGACAGCCGAAAATGGCTCTGACCAGCCGATTGCAGTCCTAGGCCACTGCTGCGGTACAGTTTTCCGCGGTGGCGTGTCCGAGCGGCCGAAGGTGCAGCACTCGAAATGCTGTGTACGGTAACCCCGTACCGAGGGTTCAAATCCCTCCGCCACCGCCAGTGAAAGCCCCCCATCCTCGCAGGTGGGGGGCTTTTTCATGCGAGACGTATGTTCGAATGCCCTTCCGGTGGGCACACTTTGGGCACACTCGCTGCAGAGTAGGACGTGTGGAGGGTGTCGGCCGCGGCGTCCAGGTCGGTGTCGAACAGGTCGGCGTAGACATCGAGGGTCACCTTGGCCGACGTGTGTCCGAGCATCCGCGCGAGCACCAGAACGTTGATGCCGGCCGAAATCGACAGGCTCGCAGTCGTGTGTCGTAAGTCGTGTGGCGTCACCGACTGCACGCCAGCGCGTTTGACCGCGCCAGCGAACCATCCCCGCGTGGACTTCGGCCGCGGTAGGTACTTGCCGCTCTCGCCCGGGAACACCAGATCGCCGGGGCCCTTGCCCGCGCACTGCTGTGACAGCTCCTCGAGGATGAACTGGGGGACCGGGACCGATCGAGTGGTGCGACTCTTCGTCAGACCCTCGGCGTGCTCGACGCCGAGCTGCACCGCGTTGTCATGGACGGTCAGGCGACGCCGGAGGAACTCGACATCCCGGACGCGCAATGCGATCAGCTCGCCCCATCGCAGTCCGGTGTAGGCCAGTGTGAGCACCAGGGCGCGGTGCTGGCCTGACTCAGCGGCGAGCTTGGCGACGTCCTCGGCGGATAGGTAGACGTGACGCTTCCGCCGTTTGCGCGGCAGGTTCTCGACGCCGCGCGCAGGATTGGCGGCCAGTCGCCGGCCTTTCACCGCATCGTCCAGGATCCCGGCCAGCACGCCGTACGCGCGGATGATCGTCGTTGCGCCAGCGCCCTTCTTCGTGACCTTGCCGTCTGCGTTGGTGATCGTGCGGCCCATATGTGCGATCCACCGCTCAACCTCGACCAGCTCGATATCCGAGACTCGACGAGTCCCCCACTGGGGCTTCACGTGCACGCGCCACGCGGCGTCGAGCGTCCGGTAGTTCGACGGCGCGACGTCGGACTCCTTGCGCGCCAGCCATTCGGGGCCCAGCTCGGCGACCGTGATCCGGCCGAGCGACGGCTGGATGTAGGCGCCTGTCAGCTTGGACACTTCGACGGTGGCGGCGTAGGCCTCGGCGTCCCGTTTGGTGCGAAACCCGCGCTTCTTCGTCTGTCGGTGATCTGGCGTCCGGTAGCGGACCTGGTAACGCTTGCCGGACTTCGTCTCGTAGGGCTCAATCGTCGCCATCGGTGCCACCCTTCTGCTGTGGTGGGATTCGCATCATCGATGTCTGGGAGTCAACGACGCCGGTGTCATCAATGCGGACGCGCCTCTCGACGGTGATCCCGTCAAGGTCGATTTCGAGTCGCTCGCCATCGTCGAACGACAGTCCGCGACCAAGGCCAGGACGAGAGCGGAAGACAAAGCCGAGGCCCGTCCCGTTGGGGGACCAATAGCCCTCCACGAACTGCCAAAGTCTCTCGGCTGTAACGGGTTTCATACCAGTGACTTCGAACTCGTGGGTGAGTTCGATCCTAAATCCTTCTGGAGACAAGAGTCTGCCCGGCGCAACGTCGAGTGCGACAGCGAGCGCCATCAGGTCATCGACGTCCACGCGCCTATCGCCAGTTTCAATCCTCGATAGTCCCAGCGTTGCTATCGGCCGGCCGATCTCAGTGAGACGTCGACTCAGCTCGGCGAAGGTTATCCGCTGGGCCTCGCGTAGCCGTTTGATGTTCGCGCTTACCGCGATGCCTGTTGGCCCCAGGGGGTTCTTCTTATCCGCCATTGTTCGAGCATCGCCCAATCATTTTGATATGTCCACACATCGTCTTGACACTTGCCCACTTCGGTTACATGATGATTGCACAGCAGATCATAATGATCTGACAAGCTGTCAAAATGAGAGGAAAGCGATGGCTATCGACGCTTCGCCACTAGCTCTGCCGAGTGAGGTGGCCGCATATTTTCGGACCTCAGAGGCCAAGCTCGCTCAGGATCGGTTTCGCGGCATCGGTCCTCGGTACGTGAAGCACGGCCGCCGCGTTCTGTACCGGTGGGCCGATGTCCACGCCTGGGCCGACGCGAACACCCTGCAGCGCACGGATGACCGCCCGGTTGCCTCGTGAATCGCTACACCCGTCTCGAATCGCAGAGCGACGTCGGCCTCGGCGCCGACGAGGACGGAATGCGCCGGTTTACCCGGCCCTGTGACAGGGCCGAGCTGTCTGCTCGGCTCGAAGAAAGAAGTGACCTGGCCCCGGCGGCAACCGGTGACCAGGTCGATGTCCAAATCCCTGAGAAGAAATGAGAACGATGATGACGATACGACGCCCCTCAGACATGCGCCAGCGCCTGTCTGCCAACTGGATGACCCACATCGACGACGACCTGCAGCGAGACGCGTGGAGCGACCTCCACCACCTGGGGGTCGAACCCGAGTGCCTCGCAGATTTCGAAGATGTCCGGCGCGTGATGATCGACGTCGAGCGCGAAGGGCACCACCCGGCCGAGTTCGACGTAATCGCGATCGCGGTCGAGCTCCGTCGCGCGGCCGGTGATCGCCACCTCGACGCCGCGCCCGACGAGGTCTGGACTGACGCGCTCGAATGGCATCGACGAGCGCCGTGGCCAACCGATCCGAGTCGGATCGAGGCCGCGTGATGTCCGCGAAAGAGCTGCTGCAGCAGGCGAATGACGAGCACGAATTCACGATCGGCGACGAGGACCGGCTGCCGTGGTTCGACGAGGATCGGCCGGCCTGGTCGGACCGCGAAGAGGACGAGACGGGCGCCAGTGACAACGGTGTCGCTCGCCCTGATGCGATGCGGTGGTGCTCGCAACGGGTGTCCCTTCCCGCACGTCTCTACCGAGGGCGGTTCGTCGGCGACACCTACATGGGTGCTCGCCACGAGGTCAGCCTGGTCCAGTCCATTGGCGATCGGGTGCCCACGGTGCTGCTGCACCGGGCCTCGCATCCCGACGGCGCGACAGGCGCATACACGCGGCTGATGGCGCTCACGCTCGACGAGGCCGCGGCGCTGGCTCGAATCCTGCTGCTGCACGTGGATCTCGCGACGGAGGGGGCTGGAGAACCTGCGGAACCCAGCTAGTCCCATCGGCGCCGGGGCTGACAACGTTTCGCCCCGGCGTCAACGGGATTCATCAACACCTACCTCCGAGGAGAGGCAATCATCATGGTAGCCCCGGCCGCCGAATCAGCCGCGACAGAAGGCCAGTCGGTGGGTCACGCGGATCGGTTCGAGTGGGAGCGAGTGCTGCAGCGGGTCGTGTTGCCGCCCTCGACCAACCACCTTGCCGCGATTCTCGCTCAGCACGCGGACCCTGACGGAACGCGCGTCTATCCCGGGACCGAGCGCCTCGCGAAGATCATGAACGTATCGACCTCGACTGTGAAAAGAGGTCTCGCGGAACTGCGTTCGTACGGCTTCATCGAGCGGGTGCGACAGGGCAACAGGTGGGCAAATCAGTCCGACCTCTACCGCCTCACAATCCCGGTCGATCTGTTCGATATGGACCTTCACGTCTACGGTCCCGATGACTTGTCTGGGGGTCACACATGACACGCAGACCTTCGTCGTTGCAGCAACTCTGGGTATCACCCATGACCCCCAGAGTTATCCACAGGCAAACAGTCTGGGGACCACCCATGACACCCAGACCCAGCCGGTTCGACTGGCTTGCAGCAAGTCTGGGGGTCATATCGCGAAAGTCTGGGGGTCATCTCAGAAAGTCTGGGGGTCATCTGGAGCAAGTCTGGGGGTCATGGGTGACCCCCCACCATGTATTACCAACCACTACCAGCCACAGACCAACCATCTGTCGTTGCGTAGACAGGGGAACGTTACGTCGCGCGCGAGCTGAGTCCGGTGATCGAAAATGACATCTCGCTATGACCGGACCGGCGATCGCATCGAGGACACCGACGATGGCCGCATTCGTCCACCCGCGCATGACCCTCGATGCGACAACGGCTGGCTCGGTATCGATGACGAGATGCGGCCGATTCCGTGCCTGCAATGCCGGCCACATCTGGCGCGCGGACTGGCCGACACAAACGACTTCGGAAGGGAACGATGACGACCGACGACCGAGCGAAACTGATCGACCCGACGACCGAGGTGTGGTTGGCCGAGCACGGACTGCCGGGTTTCACGGTCGCCGAGACCATCGACGCTGGCGGCAACCGGCAATTCTGGATCGTCGACCGCGACCAGCTCGGCGGCCGCGACGTCGACCACGGCAACGAGTCCCCGGCTCACGAGCAGACCGGGTTTCTGTCTGAGCGTTGGCACGACCGAATTGCGGCCGCGCCGTTCCGCTGCTGCCGTCCACGTCGGGACGGTCGGCCCTGCCGGATTCTGGTCCGCTCGGCGGACTCCGCGTGCGCGTATCACCGGCGGCAGCAGAAGGCGGGCGTCGACGGCAGGAGTCCGAAGTCGTGACCGTGACCGTCGACCACATCGTTGAGTTCCTAACCGAACTACTGCCCGGTACCGCGAGCCTGCCGGGCGCGCAGTGCGTCGGGTCATCGGCTCTGTTCGACCCTGGCGCGATCGACGAGCCACCCGAGGACTACGCCTACCGCCGCACTGCGGCGCGCCAGCTCTGCCGCTCGTGCCCAGTGCGCACCGACTGCGAGACCTGGGCGCAGAACGTTTCACACCATCGCGTCTCCGGGCTGCTTCCCGGTCGCGGATCCGGATCGAGAAGAAAGCCGAAACCATGAACACACCACCCGAAAATACCAACCGACGACGCGCCACGCTGATCCTGCTCGCCGCGCTCGACGACGACGAATACACCGCGAGAGCCGTTCTCGACGAGGCGTGGGCCGAG
This sequence comes from Williamsia sp., assembly GCF_036566845.1. GTDB lineage: Bacteria > Actinomycetota > Actinomycetes > Mycobacteriales > Mycobacteriaceae > Williamsia. Next base: position 126,657 of record NZ_DATCVM010000282.1, on the reverse strand, counting down.
TCCGAAACGGCCGGCCTTTGCGGCATCATCGCCTCGATGACGACCGGCATGCTCGAGCTGTTCGTAACGACGGCCGGTCCCGACGCAACGCGCAAGACGCTCGACCTCACGCTGCTCAACCTGAGCCTGGAGGACGGCGATGTCTGACGAAGTCCTGTTCACCAACGCCGCCGCGGGCGAGGGCGAGGACGATCCGACACCGCAGAAGACCCGCAGGGTGTTCGACGGAACGCGGTGGATCTACGTCCCGGAGGAGAACGCGAACCAATGGGACGACCGCGTGTGGCACGCCGAGGTGCCGCGTGATGATCCGCACTGACCGGCCAGCCGCTATCGTGGTCGGTGGAGCCGTCGCCAGCCGACCGCGGCCAGCACTCAGCGAGTGCCCGCCAGCACCCGGTCCGCGAACGAATCCAGCGAGTCCCGCCAGCGCAGAGCGCGGCCAGTGACCCGTTGTCGATTCTCCAATTCCATTGTCCGAAAGGACTTTTCGTGAAACACAAGTCTCTGCCCATAGCTGGGCTCAAAACCGCCGGCCTCGGCGAAGGCGAGTTCGAAGGATTCGCGAGCTGTTTCGACAACGTCGACTCTGCTGGCGATGTGGTCCGCAAGGGCGCGTTCGCCAAGTCGATCAAGACCGGATCGGTGACCCCGTTGATTTGGGAACACCTCGCGAGCGACCCCCGTAACTACGTCGGCGAAGTCGTCGAAGCTCGCGAGACCGACGAAGGGCTGGCGATCAAGGGCCGGTTCGACCTCGACACCGAGCACGGCTCGGCGGCCTACCGAGCGGTCAAGGGCCGGCGAGTAAGCGGGCTCTCAATCGGCTACATGGTGCGCAACTCCACCAAGAACGCCGAGGGCGCAACCGAGCTGCTCGACCTCGATCTGCTCGAGGTATCCGTGGTCGCACGCGGCGCCAACGATCAGGCCCTGGTCACCAACGTCAAGTCGCAACCCAACCCCGACGCCTCGCGTAAGGCCCGCGATGCCTACGCCCGACTGCGCGTCGACATGCTCACCAAATCCACAGATGCCCAAGGAGGCACCACCATGTCCGGAGCCACATCCATCCGCCTGCAGAAGCTCGTCAAGGCGAAAGAGGATCAGCTCGAATACATCGACGAGATCATGAAGAACGCCGGCAAGCTGCGGCGCGAACTGACCGAGGGCGAGTCCGAGGAGGTCGTCGAGGCCACCGAAGAGGTCAAGAAGCTCGATCAGCGGATCGCGTCGTACAAGTCCGAGCAGGACGGCTTCAACGACGCAATGGATCTGGCGCGCCGTATCGGCGGAGTGTCCACCGACGGCACCAGCGACGCCGATCAGCCGGCCTCCGGATTCCTGCCGCTGACCGGCAAGGGCGCCAAGTCGCTCGCGGCCGCCGTCGTCAAGGGCATGCCACGCAAAGAGTCCAAGGCACTCGCGAGCGGACAGACCACCACATCGGTCGAGCTGCGCGACGAAGTCGCCGAGAAGGGCCGCGCGCCACAGTCGCTGCTCGACGTTCTCACCACGCGACAGGTCGCCACGAACTACGCGTTCCTGCGTCAGACAGTGCGCACCAACAACGCCGCGCCCGTGGCCGAAGGCGGCACCAAGCCGACGTCGGTCTACACCGTGACCACCATCGACGCCAAGCTCGAAGTCATCGCACACGTCAGCGAGCAGGTGCCGCACTACGTGCTGTCCGACAACACGAACCTGGAGCGGTTCGTCCAGGACGAGATGCTGCACGGCCTGCGAACCGCGGTCGAGAATCAGGTACTCAACGGCAACGGCACCAGCCCGAACCTGGCCGGCATTCTCGGCACCAGCGGACTACAGACACAGGCGTTCGCCACCGACAAGCTGACCTCGGTACGCAAGGGCATCACGAAACTGGAGAAGCAGGGCTACCAGGCCAGCGTGCTCGTGCTCTCGGCTGACGACTGGGAAGCAATCGAGCTGCTCGCGGCCACCAGCGGCGCAACCGACGTCCGAGGCGTCCCGATTGACGCTGTGGCACGCAAACTCTGGGGTGTGCAGGCTGTCATCAGCAACGCACTGCCGGCCAACAAAGCACTGATCCTCGACGGAACTTCGGTCGCCATCGACACCGATGCGGCAATCGACACTCGGTGGTCCGATGCTGTGTCCGATGACTTCCTCAAGAACTACGTCAGATGTCGCGTTGAGGGTCGATTCGGCGTCTCCGTGTTCAAGCCCGAGGGGATCGTCAACGTCACGACCGCAGCCGCGTAATTTTCGCTCCGCCGCGAAAATTGCGCTCCGCAGAAGTCGGAGCGCGCGAAAGAAGCCCGCCGAGGTGCAATCACATTGCCTCGGCGGGCTTTTGGCTACCCCCTCCCACTCCCGCCCCACCCGGAGTAGGACTCCCACCCCACTCCTGCCGGCCTCCCACCTCCCCACCCCCCTGGGTCAGATGCGCCCGCACGGAGCACCCGCTGAGCGGTTCTGGCGGCGTCCACGCGGGCCACATCGCCGCTGGCGGGCATAACTCGGACGCCATGGGACTTTGGCCATCGTTGCTCCGCCAGAAGCGGCAGGAGAGTTGCAGGCTCGCCCCCGGCCGATCTCTGGCCCTGGGATCAACGCAAGAGCCGTCGGAGTCGCCGTGACGACACGGACCGCGTAAGCGGCAACCGTCGGCTGAACCTCGAACTGGCCGACAACGCCGCGATGTGCTCGCCAGGAACCGCTCAGCGTCTGCGAACGGGTGAGCCGCCGAGCTGCCGGGGGTAAGGGGGTCAGCATCGCTACGGCAAGGCGAAGGGGGAGCCCGACTGGTTGGTCGCTCTTTTTCACGCTCAGGTTGCGGCACGAGGGGGGTGACAGCCCCGCGCGCTAGCTTGAACGTACATGGATGTGATTCAAGCAAAGGGATGTTTGCTTGAACCTGCTCCCCGCGCGTTCAAGCTAGCTTGTGCCGCGCGGCAGACGTTCAAGCAAAGCCGGTTAAGCTTGAATGGTGGACATTGAAGCAGTGGGCAAGTCACCCATCGGCAAGCTCGTACCGATTGCGGGAACCGACCCACGAACGATGCAGGAGTGGACGTACTGGGCGTATCTACCAAAGGATCTGCCAGAGTTGCCGGCCCTGAGTGCCCGCGCGATCGCCAAGTCAGCAACCGCGGGAGAGGCTGTCGCACGGTTGGATGAAGCAGTCGCACAGCTTCCCCGGCCCGAGATCCTCGTGCGTCCGATCATCCGTAAGGAAGCTGCGAGTACATCGGCCTTGGAGGGGACGTACGCGTCGTTCGATGATGTATTGGAAGCGGACTTTCTTGAGGACCGCCAGATGTCGTCAGAGCAGCGGGAGATCCGCAACTACGTGGAGGCCACTGAAGCTGCGTGCGCTCAGATCTCCGAGCGGCGAATTAGTCGCGCATTTTTGGGCGGACTCCAGCACATGATCGTTCAAGGCACTCGCGGCGAAACTGCCGATGCGGGTGACATCCGTCCTCACCAGGTCGCCATTGGTGCCGACGAGCGACCGATTGAGCAGGCTCGATTTGTGCCGTGCCCGCCCGGTGACCAGCTGGAAGCAGGTGTCGCCGCGTGGGAGAACTGGTTGATGACGGACAGTGACCTTCTGATCATCGCGAAGGTCGCGATTGCGCACTATCAGTTTGAAACTCTTCACCCATTTGGCGATGGCAACGGCCGACTTGGCCGTCTCGTCTCAATTCTGCAGCTCATGAAGGCAGGCAGATTGCGATGGCCGGTGCTCAACATTGCCCCATGGTTCGAGACGCGCCGTGAGCTGTACCAGGGCGGACTGATGGACGTCACGCTGTCTGGAGACTTCAGTCCGTGGGTCGAGCTGTTCGCACACGCGGTGGAGCTCCAAGCAAAAGAGGGGTTGTTGAAGATCCAGCGATTGCTGGCTATCCGCGACCGACTAGTTGCCGAACTTCGTTCCGCCAACATGAGGGGTTCAACGGTCGAGATCGCAGAAATCCTCATCGGATACCCAGTGATTGACGTGCGAACCGCAAGCATGCTCATTGGCAAAACCTTTGAAGCAGCAAACCAGGCGATCGCCAAACTAGTTGATCTCAAAATCCTCGTCGAGATCACTGGCAAGAGTCAAAATCGGCTCTTTGGCTGCGCGGAGATAGCTCGGGCGATCACACCCTAGCGCCGCGCGGTGGGCACATTTTGGGCACACTTCGGCGTAATTGGGCACAATCACGGATAACCATCTGGCACCATTAACCCCTGATCAGGGACTCTTTCGTGCCACCACCTGCGGGTATGGGCAGGGTTCAAATCCCTCCGCCACCGCCGTCGAAATCCCCTCACCCTCGGGTGGGGGGATTTCTGGTTTTCTGACCCCTCGACGGCCCGATATTGCGTTACCGGCGTCGGCCAGTACACTTGTGCTCTGCATCACAGATCTGAAAGTCAGTGGACTGGAACACAGCTTGGTCCGCTAGTTCGCTGCCTCGCTCGACTGACGATGACCTGAATACATAGGAGCTGGCTGCAGTGAATGAGCGTCTGGACGTCTCGAATCCGCCTTTGGTGTCGTGGTCGTCGGAGACCGGCGGGCAGGCAAGGCTCAATGCCCTCGTCTCGGCTCAGCGGAATCGTTGGGCGATCACGGTGAGGAGTTCGGACTTTCGGTCGATCGTCGGCGTTCCCTGGGTGGACTGACAGGCCGGCGCCACCTGGCGTGACCACCGGCGCGCAGGTTCAGTGGTTCGGGAGTACGCAGGCCGTGTCGAGCCCGAGGACGTGGTTCAGGCGACCGAACGCCAGCCACGAACCCAGGCACATACTCAGTTCGACGATCTCCCGCTGGTCGTAGGCCGCGGACATTCGCGACCAGAACTCGTCGTCCAGGCCGTGATGGTCCACCGCGTACCGTTCGGCGTACTCCGCCGCCAGGCGGGTGCGGACGTCGAAGGCGTCGGTGGTGCGCCAGTTCTCAACCGCATCGTCGAAGGTCTCCTCGACCTTCTCCCCGTCCCGTTCGGTGCGCCAGTCCTGGCAGAATATGCAGCCGTTGATCTGAGCGGTCCGGAGTCGGGCCGCCTCGAATTCTCGTAGCCCCAGTGTGGAATCCGAATAGACCTTCATCGAGAAGTTGGCCGCGGCTCCGCCAATCTCCGGAACCATCTCGCCCCACACGTATGTGATCGGGTCCTTGCCGTCGGGTACGTCGATTCTCATGTCGGTGCCATCCTCTTCAGTTTGCCGAAGGCCGGGGTCAGCGGAACATCAAGTGCGTCATACAGGCCGGGACCGGCCTCGCGGAGCCAATTGATCGAGTTCACCAATCTGCCTACCGCAGTGGCATTTCCACCCGCGGCGCGATTTCCACCTTCATCTGTCGCCTCGACGCTGATCTCGATGCGCGGACGTCCTTCGATGATCACCCGGTGTGCACCGTCACCGCCGTCGGGCGGGGATGGCCAGTCCGGCGCGCAGGAGGGATGGATTCTGGTGATGTGCTCGATGACGATGAGTGGTTCACCGTCGACGATGCCCTGGACCTCGAATCGGATCGCCCCCTGCGTGCCCTGCTCGAACACACCCATCCGAGGGGTGTCGATCGTGGCGTCCAACGGGCGGCGCAGAAGCGTTTCCCGGATCTCATCCAATTCGACGCCGAGGGCCCTGGCGATGAGCCGAATCTGGCCGCCCCACACCATGGTTGGGACAGTTGGGGCGACCATCGGCGGCTCGTAGTCCATGGGTTGGCCCATCCCGATGAGATATCGCACGGAGTCGGGCTGGTCGTAGGTCGTGTAATCGAAGATCTCCTGGCAGCGCACCTGCTCCACGATCGATGCGACGCCGGTTGCGAGGATCGGGAGGATGTCGTTGCCCCACCCGGGGTCGATGCCGGACACGAACAGGGATCCGCCGCCCTCGTCGATCGCGGCGAGGACGGCGTCGCGTAACTCGGCGGGTGCCGAAGCGGGGTCGTATAGCGCATACAACGAGGTACTGACGACCGTCGCGCCGGTCCGGATGGCCCGGGTGATGTCGGTGAGTGCATCGGCGGGCCTGATGTCGCCGGATGCCGCGTACACAACGGATTCGGCGCCGGCCAGGGCCAGATCAATGTCGTCGGTGGCAAGCACTCCGAGATTGCGACCGATGTCGGCGAGGTCGCCGGCGTCGCGCCCGACCTTGTCGGGGTTGTGCACGATCACCGCGGTCAGCTCGAGGTGAGGATGTGCGTCGATCGCGCGAATTGCCGCGCGCCCCACATTTCCGGTTCCCCACACCACTGCCTTCACCGTTCTCGAACCGCTCATCTCGCCAGAATATAGAACACGTTCCTGTTTTTCAGGCGGTCGGAGATGTCAGCGAATGAACACGGCGGCACCGTCGGCGAGATCGAGCAGCGGTTGCGGGAAGATGCCGATGAGCACGGTGGCCGCGGCGGTGATGCCGATGGTCACGCTCGTCGCGATGTTGGGCGCGATCACCCTCGGGGCATCGGAGCCGGGTTCGGTGAAGAACATCAGGACGATCACCCTGATGTAGAAAACCACCGCGATCGCACTGCTGAGCACTCCCACTATCACCAAGGGCACGGCACCGCCGGAAGCGGCTGCCGAGAACACGGCGAACTTGCTGACAAATCCACTGGTCAAAGGGATTCCGGCAAACGCCAGGAGGAAAAGGGCAAACACGGCGGCCACCAGCGGTGAGCGACGGCCAAGACCGGCCCATCGAGTCATGGCGGTGACCTCACCGGAATCGTCGCGGACGAGCGTCAGAACCGCGAACGCTCCCAGCGTGCTGAGACCGTAGGCCATGAGGTAGAACATGGTCGACGACAGTCCATCTAGGCTGAGGGCGATGACGCCGGCCAGGATGAAGCCGGCGTGGGCGACGGACGAGTATGCGAGCATCCGTTTCATGTCGGTCTGAGTGATCGCAACAACGGAACCGACCACCATGGTCGCGATCGCGACCACCCACATCACCGGTCGCCAGTCGTCCTTGAGTCCCGGCAGCGCGACGTAGAAGACACGCAGCACCGCACCGAACGCGGCGATCTTGGTGGCCGAAGCCATGAATGCGGTGATCGGGGTGGGCGCACCCTGGTAGACGTCGGGGATCCAGTAGTGGAACGGCACGGCACCGATCTTGAACAGCAACCCGACCGAGACGAGGCCGGCACCGATCAGTGCGAGAGTCCGATCACCGGACTCGGCAGTGATGGCGGTCGCGATCTCGTCGAGCTGAACAGATCCCGCGTACCCGTAGAGAAAGGCGGCGCCGAACAGGAAGAAGGCCGACGAAAACGCGCCGAGCAGAAAGTACTTGAGTGCTGCCTCCTGCGATAGCAGACGACGCCGGCGCGCCAGGGCGCAGAGCAGATACAGCGGGAGAGACAGCACCTCGAGTGCTATGAACATCGTCAGCAGGTCGTCCGACGCCGGGAACAGCAGCATTCCCCCGACCGCGAACATCACGAGTGGAAACACTTCGGTCTGGGTGATCCCGGCCCGAGTGGCGGTGTGTTCGTTCTCGCTGCCGGGGACGGTTGAAGCGGCAGATGTGAACGCGTCCAGCACCTTCCGTCCGCCCGAAGCTGATGCTCCCACGCCGGCGTCTGCGGCGACGCCAACCGACGCCCGCTGTGCGATCAGCGGGATCGCCAAGGCCGACACCACCAGGATGGTGCCCTGCATCAGCAGTGCGGGCCCGTCGACGGCAACTGCACCAACCGCCGCCGAGGCGCGGGTGCCGGCAAGTGCCACAACAGCTATGAACGCGGCCGTGAGACCGCCGATACTCAACACCAACTGCCCGCCGTAGCGATACCGGGTCGGTGCGAAGGCCTCCACCAGCACTCCGGCCACCGCCACCCCGAACACGATCAACATCGGGGAGAGCTGTGCATATTCGATGGATGGTGCCGGCAGCACGTCTACAGCGGAGTTCATGGTGGTCCTCCTCCGTCGGGTTCGGCGACGGCAGGCGCCGGGTCCTGTTCCTTGATGACGGTCAAGGTGTGACCGACAGCAGGATCGATCACATCCAGGATCGGTTTGGGGTAGATGCCGAGGACGAGCAGCAGGGCGATCAAGGGTGTTACGACGATGAGCTCACGGCGCTTCAGGTCGCCGATCTTTTCATTGTCCTTTGACACCGGTCCGGTCATCACCCGCTGGAACATCCACAACACGTAGAGTGCCGCGAGGACCAGCGCGATACTGGCGCAGACCGCGGCCACCGGGTAGCGGGTGAAAGTGCCTATCAGGACCAGGAATTCGCTGACGAACGGCCCCAGCCCCGGCAGCGACAGGGTGGCGAGGCCGGCGATGAGGAAGGTGCCCGCCATCACCGGCGCAACCTTCTGGACGCCGCCGTAGTCGGCGATGTTTCGGCTGCCGCGCCGGGTCACCAGGAATCCGGCGATGAGCATGAGTGCGGCGGTGGCGATGCCGTGATTGACCATGTACAGCGTCGATCCGGCCTGGCCCTGGCTCGTCAACGCGAAGATGCCGAGGATGATGAAACCGAAGTGCGAGATCGACGTGTAGGCGATGAGCCGCATCATGTCGGTCTGCCCGATCGCGAGGATCGCGCCGTACACGATGCCGATCACCGCGAGGATGATGATCAGCGGCGTGAAATATCTTGTCGCATCTGGGAACAACTGAACGCAGTAGCGCAGCATCGCAAACGTTCCGACCTTGTCCACCACGGCCATCATGAGGACCGCACTGGCCGGAGTGGCCTGGACGGCTGCGTCGGGCAGCCAGGTGTGCAGGGGCCACAGCGGCGCCTTCACGGCAAAGGCGAACATGAACCCGAGGAACAGGGCCTTCGCCACGGTCGGATCGATATCGAGCGCCCCCGACGAGACCGCGGCCGCGATCTCTCGGAAGTCGAACGTGCCGCCGCCCTGATCGGTGGTCACCACGTACAGGCCGATGACGGCCGCCAGCATCACCAAACCGCCGGCGAGGTTGTAGAGCAAGAACTTCACGGCCGCGCGGGTCCGCTCTCCGGCGTCACGAGGGCCACCGAACCCGGCGATGAGGAAGTACATCGGGATCAGCATGGCTTCGAAGAAGATGTAGAACAACAAGATGTCGAGCGCGGTGAACGAGATCATCACCATAGCCTCGACGAGCAGCATCAGGGCCACGTAGCGGTGCGTGGCCCGTCGGCGATCGGCGTCGGCGTCGTTCCATCCGGCGATCAAGAGCAGCGGCAACAGCACCGCGGTCAGTATCACCAGGGCCAGTGCGATCCCGTCGATGCCGAGCGCGTACCTCGCCCCGAAAGTCGGTATCCACGAGGTGGATTCGACGAACTGGAACTGCTCACCGCCGGTGTCGAAGCCGGCCGCGAGACCGATCGAGATGGCGAGAACCACGGCCGAGGTACCCAGGGCGAGCCACTTGGCGTGAACACGCATCCGCGGCGGCAAGGTGAGGATGATCGCCGCGCCGACAGCGGGTACGGCCCACAACAGGGTCAACCAGGGAACGTCGCTCACCACACCCTCACCACCATCATCATCCCGATCAGCAGGGCGGCACCGGCGAACACCGACAGCGCATACGAGCGAACGAACCCGGTCTGCAGCCGGCGCGTGCTTGCCGAGACCGCGGCCACCGTCGCACCCACGGCCCGCACGACGCCGTCCACGCCCTTGGTGTCGACCACACCGAGTGTGCTGGTGAGCTTTTGGCCCGGTCGCATGAACGCGGCCTCGTTGAGGGCATCGCCGTAGAGGTCGCGGCGGGCGGCCTCGGTCAACGGACTCACGTCGTCGGGTGCAACCTCCGGAATGTCCCGTCCGGCGTACTGGCGGTAGGCGATACCCACCCCGACTACCACGATGGCGAGCGTGGAGAGGGTGATCACCCACACGGGCACACCGAGGTGCTCATGGTGTTCACCGACAACGGGTTCCAGCCAGTCCTGAAGCGAACTGCCGAGGACCAAGAGTCCACCCGCACACACAGACCCGATCGCGAGCACCACCATCGGTGCGGTCATCAACGACGGCGATTCATGTGGATGAGTGTCGTCTTTCCATCGCTTCTCTCCGAAGAACGTCAAGAGCATCACCCGTGTCATGTAGTACGCGGTGATCCCGGCGCCGAGTACCGCGACGCTGCCGAGGATGATGCCCTTGGCTCCTCCTGCCGCCCAAGCGGTCTCGATGATCTTGTCCTTCGAGAAGAATCCGGAGAACGGCGGGATGCCGATGATCGCCAGATATCCGAGTCCGAAGGTCACAAACGTGATCGGCATCAGCTTCCGCAGGCCGCCGTACCGGCGCATGTCGGTCTCGTCGTTCATGCCGTGCATCACCGACCCCGCTCCGAGGAAGAGTCCGGCCTTGAAGAAACCGTGGGTGATCAGGTGCAGGATGGCAAATGCATACCCCGCCGGGCCAAGCCCGGCGGCGAGGACCATGTAGCCGATCTGGCTCATCGTGGATGCGGCCAGCGCCTTCTTGATGTCGTCCTTCGCGCAACCGATGATGGCACCGAACAGCAGTGTCACCGCGCCGACGATCATCACGCCCAGCTGGGCATTCGGTGCCAGATTGAAGATCGGGCCGGAGCGGGTGATGAGGTAGACGCCGGCAGTGACCATGGTGGCCGCGTGGATCAGCGCGGAGACCGGGGTCGGGCCTTCCATGGCGTCACCGAGCCACGACTGCAACGGAACCTGGGCCGACTTGCCGCAGGCCGCGAGCAGGAGCATCAGGCCCATCGCGGTGAGCGTTCCTTCACCGGCCTCACCGGCTCCGCCGAACACCTCCGAGAACCCGACCGATCCGAACGTGGCGAACATGATCATCATGCCGATCGCCAGGCCCATGTCGCCGACGCGGTTGACCACAAAGGCTTTTTTCGCGGCGGCCGCCGCGCTGGGGCGTTCGTGCCAGAAGCCGATCAACAGATACGACGCCAGACCGACACCCTCCCAGCCCAGGTACAGGCCGAGGTAGTTGTCGGCCAGGACCAGCAGGAGCATCGCCGCGAGAAACAGGTTGAGATACGCGAAGAATCGACGCTTGCCCTCATCAGCCTCCATGTAGCTGACGGAGTAGATGTGGATCAGCGACCCGACGCCGGTGATGAGGAGGACGAAGCACATCGAGAGCTGGTCGAGTTGCAGGCCGAAGTCGACCTGCAGCTCACCGACCGGAACCCACGTGAACAGCGTCTGCCCCATCGACCGGTCCTCGGCGGATCGCGCGAGCATGTCGAAGAACATGACCACGCCGAATGCGAATGACGCCAGTGCCATGATGCAGCCGACGAGGTGGCCCCACCGATCGGTGCGGCGGCCACCCAGCAATAGCACGACGGCCCCGGCGAGGGGGAGTGCCGGCAGGATCCAGATGAGTTTGTCCATGGCGGGATCAGAGTTTCAGCAGATCGGCGGCGTCGACCGAGGTCGATCGACGGGTGCGGAAGATCATCATGATGATCGCCAGGCCGACAACCACTTCGGCGGCCGCGACCACCATCGTGAAGAAGGCGATCACCTGGCCGTCGAGATTGCCGTGCATGCGGGCGAAGGTGACAAATGCGAGGTTGCAGGCGTTGAGCATCAACTCGACACACATGAACACCACAACAGCGTTGCGGCGGACCAGGACTCCGCCGGCTCCGATGGTGAACAGGAGCACTGAAACATACAGGTAGTTCTCGGGATTCATTTCCGGTCCTCCGTTCGGCGCACTTCGGGCCCGGGAGCGGTCGGGTCGCGGGGAACGAGGACGTCGCTGACCGACAGATCGGAGTAGGAGCCGTCCGGAAGCAACGCCGGCATGTCGACGGCGTTGTGGCGGGCGTAGACGCCCGGATTGGGGAGCGGTGTGGCGCGGGCGCCGTCTCGGAACCGCCGGATCGACATCTCCCGCTGGGAGGTCTTGGGGCCGAGGCGTTCCCGATGGGCCAGGACCATGGCGCCGAGGGTGGCGGTGATCAGCAGTGCGCCGGTCAACTCGAACGCCCAGAGGTACCGGATGAAGATGAGCTCGGCCAGTCCTTCGACGTTGCCGCCGGCGTTGGCTTCCTCGACTCCCACAAATGCGGTGACGGAGGCGCTGCCGACCCCGGCGATGATGAGGATCCCGAACCCGAGGCCGGCGATGATCGCGCCGAGGCGTTGACCCCGAAGGGTTTCGACAAGTGAATCCGATGAATCGACACCCACCAGCATGAGGACGAACAGGAAGAGCATCATCACCGCGCCCGTGTACACAACCACCTGCGCGACACCGAGGAACAGTGCACCCTGCGCGATGTAGAAGACGGCGAGGATGATCATCGTCATCGCCAGGAACACCGCCGAGTACACGGCTTTCGCCGAACACACCACACCGAGCGCACCCAGCACGGCGACCGTGCCGAGGACCCAGAACTGCACTGCTTCGGTGGGCGACGTCTTGGTCAGCGGCTCGGCGGCGAGTATCGATGCGGACAACAGACTGTTCACGGGGCGGGGTCTCCTTCGGGTCTCGTCGTCGGGGGTCACCGGGGCGTGGTCGGCGGCATCACCTCGCCGATGACATTGCCGCGGTAGTAGTCCTCGTCGGTGCTGCCGGGGGCCATCGCGTGGGGCGGCGGCGTCATACCGTCGGCGAGAGGGGCGAGCAGTTGGTCTTTGCCGTAGATCAGGTCGGCGCGATTGTCGTCGGCCATCTCGTAGTTGTTGGTCATGGTCAGGGCGCGGGTCGGGCAGGCCTCCACACAGAGGCCACATCCGATGCACCGCAGGTAATTGATCTGGTAGACAACGCCATAGCGTTCACCAGGTGAGTATCGATCGTCCTCGGTGTTGTCGGCGCCTTCGACGAAGATGGCGTCTGCCGGGCAGGCCCATGCACACAGTTCGCATCCGATGCACTTCTCCAGGCCGTCGGGATAGCGGTTGAGCTGGTGGCGTCCGTGGTAGCGGGCCGCAGTGGGCGTCTTCACCTCTGGATACAGCTCGGTGTTGTTCTTCTTGAACATGGACGAGAAGGTGACGCCGAATCCGGCCAGGGGTTCGAGTGGGTTACGCATCGCTGCTCTCCTTGATCGGTGGCACCGGGAATCCGCCGGCCATGGCATCGAATGGCTCGATGGTTTCGACGAGTGCGGGGGTGGCGCGGCGTAGATCGCGTTTGCCTCGGAAGACTTTCCACAGCAGGGCGATCAGAGCGAGGCCGGCGACGACCCCGGCGACGCTGAGGACGGCGGTGGCGCTGCTGTATCCCTCGTTCCGGATCGCGCGCACCGTGGCGACGATCATCACCCAGGTCAGCGACACCGGGATGAGGATCTTCCACCCCAGTGCCATGAACTGGTCGTAGCGCAGGCGGGGCAGGGTGGCGCGGAGCCAGATGAAGAAGAACAGGAATGCCCAGACCTTGGCCACGAACCAGATCAGGGGGAACCATCCCGAGTTGGCACCGTCCCAGAGCGAAATCGGCCAGGGCGCATGCCATCCACCGAGGAAGAGAGTCGCGGCCAGCGCCGAGACGGTGGCCATGTTCACGTATTCGGCGAGCATGAACATCGCGAACCGCAACGAGGAGTACTCGGTGTGGAAGCCGCCGACCAGCTCACCTTCGGCTTCGGGGAGATCGAAGGGTGCGCGGTTGGTCTCGCCGACCATCGAGAACACATAGACGACAAACGAAGGCAGCAAAAGGAATATGTACCAGGTGTCGTCCTGCGCCGCGACGATGCCGGACGTCGACATGGTCCCGGCATCGAGGAAGACCGCCGCGAAGGTCAGGCCCATGGCGATCTCGTACGAGATCACCTGCGCGCTCGACCGCAGACCGCCGAGCAGTGGATAGGTGGATCCGGACGCCCAGCCGGCGAGCACGATGCCGTACACCCCGACGGAGGTGACCGCGAGGATGTACAGGACGGCCACCGACAGGTCGGTGAGCTGCAGCGGTGTCTCGTGACCGAAGATCGATACCTCCGGACCGAACGGGATGACCGCGTAGGCCATGATGGCCGGGACCACCGAGATGATCGGTGCGAGTAGGTAGATGGGCTTGTCGACCCCGGCGGGGATGATCCCTTCCTTCAGCGCGAGTTTCACGCCGTCGGCCAGACTCTGGAGTAGACCCATCGGACCAACCCGGTTGGGCCCCACCCGGGTCTGCATCCAGGCCATCACCCTGCGCTCGGCCAGGATGCCGATCAGCACGGTCAACACCAGGAAGACGAAGATCGCCAGGGCCTTGATGATGATCAGCCACCACGGGTCGTGGCCGAAAGCGGACAGGTCGGTCATGAGCGTTCCACTCTCGCTGCCGGCGCGATCTGAACCGTATGTCCGACAACCGGACCGAGTGTCGCGTAGAGGGAGCTTCCCGGTGAGTTGAGGGGCAACCAGACGACACGATTGGGAAGGTCGGTGATCTCCAGCGGCAAGGTGATGGATCCGCGATCGGTGCTGACCGTGACCAGTTCCTCGGCCCCGACCCCGTTCTCTGTCGCGGTGGCGGCGGACAGCCTGACCACCGGGCGCCGGGCGGTGCCCGCGAGATGGGGTTCACCGTCTTGCAGGCGGCCCGAATCCAGCAGCATCCGCCAGCTCGTGAGGACTGCTTGTCCGGGCCTGGTATCAGGAGCCTCCGAAACTGTGGTCACAGTGGGTGTTTCGAAGGCACCGTCCCAGGGTCCGAGCCGGCCGAGCTCCTCCCGTGCGCTCAGCGCATCGGGAAGGTCGATACCGCGGCCCAGGTGGTGGGAGATCGCGTCGAGAACCCGTTGATCGGGCATGGCGCCGTCGCTGGGCAGTGCCGCCTCGAACGACCGTGGACGTCCTTCCCAATCCACGAAAGTGCCGTCTTTGCGGACCACCGGTGACACCGGGAACACCACGTCTGCGACGTCGGTGACGGCGCTTTCCCGCATTTCGAGACTAATCACGAAGGGAGCCGCGATCAGTGCTGCCAGTGCCGCGTCGGGGTCGGGCAGATCGGCGAGCTCCACACCCCCGACCACCAGGGCCTGGAGTTCGCCTGATGCAGCGGCTTCGAGGATCCCGGCCGTGTCCATCCCCGGTGTGTGCGGTAACTCCGTACCCCAGATCTGACGGACCTGGGCTCGTGCGAGCGGGTCGCCGACGGGTCGGCCTCCGGGTAGGAGGTTCCCGAGGGCGCCGACCTCGAGCGCTCCCCGTTCGCCCGCCCGTCGGGGGACCCATCCGACCCTAGCCCCGGTGGCATCGGCTAGCGCGCCCACCGCGGTCAGCGCGCCGGGAACCTGGGCCAGCCGCTCGCCGACCAGGATCACCGCACCCGGCGCCCTGAGGTGATCGGATTCGTGAAGTCGTTCCAGCGCAGAGGGTTCGGCACCTGGTTCGACCTTGATCAGGCCGCCGGACATCTTCCGCAGTCCGCCGGTCGCGAAGGGCGCTATCGAGATCACGGTCAGTTTTCGCATCCGAGCAGCTTTGCGGAGACGCAGGAAGATGATCGGTGACTCTTCTTCCGGTTCGAGACCCGCCAGCAGGACCGTCGGCGCCTTCTCGAGGTCCGAGTACGTCAGGGACATCGGTCGTCCGGCCACCCGGGCCGCCAGGAAGGACGCCTCCTCGGCCGAATGCGCCCGGCTACGGAAGTCGATGCTGTTGGTGCCCAAGACTGTTCGGGTGAACTTGGCGTACGCGTAGGCGTCTTCCGCGGTGGCCCGCCCACCCACCAGTACGCCGGTTCGTGCACCCGCGGTCTTGAGACCGGCGGCCGCCGCGGCAACGGCCTGCGGCCACGACGCGGGCACCAGGCTGCCGTCGGCGCTGCGGATCAGCGGTGTGGTGATGCGGTCCAGCGACGTCTGATACGTGAATGCCCAGCGGCCTTTGTCGCAGTTCCACTCCTCGTTGACCTCGGGGTCGTCGCCGGCGAGGCGGCGCAGCACCTTGCCCCGTCGATGATCCGTGCGTTGCGCACAGCCGTCTGCGCAGTGTTCGCAGACGCTGGGGCTGGAGACCAGATCAAAGGGGCGGGCCCGGAATCGGTATGCCGCGCCGGTCAGCGCGCCGACCGGGCAGATCTGCACCGTGTTCCCGGAGAAATAGGATTCGAACGGGGTGTCGTCGGCGATCCCCACCTGTTGCTGGGCACCGCGCTCGAGGAGATCGATGAACGGATCGCCCGCGACCTGTTCCGAGAACCGGGTGCAGCGCGCGCACATCACACAGCGTTCGCGGTCGAGGAGGACCTCGGAGGACAGCGGAATCGGCTTGGGGAACGTACGTTTGACGCCCTCGAAACGGGACTCGGCCTGCCCGGTGGACATCGCCTGATTCTGCAGGGGACACTCGCCGCCCTTGTCACACACGGGGCAATCGAGTGGGTGGTTGATCAGCAGCAGTTCCATCACACCCCGTTGCGCCTTCTCCGCTTCGGGTGAGGTCAGTTGCGTCCGGACCACCATGCCGTCGGTGACGGTCGTTGTGCAGGAGGCCAGTGGTTTGCGCTGCCCCTCGACCTCGACCAGGCATTGCCGGCAGGCCCCGACCGGATCGAGGAGGGGGTGGTCGCAGAATCGGGGGATCTGCACGCCGATCAGCTCGGCTGCCCGGATCACCAACGTGCCCTTCGGAACCTTGAGCTCGGTGCCGTCGATCGTGACGGCAACCAGGTCGGCCACGGCCGACTCGGGGGAGGAATTGCTGGTCAGTGTCATGGCGCACCTGCCTGTTCAAACAGCGGGGAGCCGGCCGGTTCGAACAATGTGGACCGAGCCGGGTCGAAGGGACATCCGCCGCGGACGTGCTCGACGTACTCGTCACGGAAATACTTGAGCGAGGACATGATCGGGCTCGCCGCGCCGTCGCCGAGTGCACAGAACGACTTACCGAGGATGGACGCAGAGACGTCGAGTAGCTTCTGCAAGTCGTAGTCGGTGCCGCTCCCGTTCTCGAGTGCTCGCAGGATCTGGACCAGCCAGTAAGTGCCCTCGCGGCACGGCGTGCACTTGCCGCACGACTCGTGCGCGTAGAACTCGGTCCACCGCAGCACCGCGCGGACCACGCAGGTGGTTTCATCGAAGATCTGTAATGCTTTGGTGCCCAGCATCGAACCGGCAGCGCCGACACCCTCGTAGTCGAGGGTGACGTCGAGATGCTCGGCGGTGAAGATCGGGGTCGAGGATCCGCCGGGTGTCCAGAACTTGAGCTCGTGACCGGCCCGCACGCCACCGGCGTATTCGAGCAGTTCCCGCAATGTGATCCCCAGTGGTGCCTCGTATTGGCCGGGTGTGGTGACGTGTCCGGACAACGAGTACAGGGTGAACCCGGGTGACTTCTCGGTGCCCATGCTCTGGAACCAGTCGTTGCCGTGCAGGATGATCGGCGGCACGCTGGCGATCGACTCGACGTTGTTGACCACCGTGGGACTGGCATAGAGACCGGCAACTGCCGGGAACGGGGGACGTAGGCGCGGTTGACCACGACGCCCTTCGAGTGAGTCGAGTAGCGCGGTCTCCTCACCGCAGATATACGCGCCGGCTCCGGCGTGGACCACCAGTTCCAGGTCGAATCCCGACCCGAGGATGTCGCGGCCCACGAGCCCGGCCGTGTAGGCCTCGGCGACCGCGGTCTGCAGCCTTCGCAACGCAGGGATCACCTCGCCGCGAACGTAGATGAATGCGTGCGACGCCCGGATCGCGTATGCCGCAATGATGATCCCCTCGATCAGCACGTGCGGAGTCGCCAGGAGCAGGGGGATGTCTTTACACGTTCCGGGCTCGGACTCGTCGGCGTTGACCACGAGGTAATGCGGCTTGCCGTCGCCCTGTGGGATGAACGACCATTTCATACCGGTGGGGAATCCGGCGCCGCCGCGACCTCGTAGACCGGACTCCTTCACCGTGGCGATCAGGTCGTCGGGATCCATCGCCAGGGCTTTGTCGAGGGCTTGATATCCGTCATGGCTGCGGTAGGCGTCGAGGGTCCACGACCGGGACTCGTCCCAGTACCGAGACAGCACTGGTGTCAAAGGCATCTCAGCTCGCCTTCCCGCCGGGAGGTACGTCTGCAGAAGGTGCGGGAGCGGGCTTGTCGGCGCTCGACTCCGCGGCCGCCTGCTCATCGTCGGGCCCGGCGACATCGTCGGAAGCCCCGGGGGCCGGAGCCTGCATCTGGCGTTCGCGGGCGATGCGGTGCCCGGCAAGAGTGGGAGCACCCGGTTCGGCCGCATCCGACGCACCGTCCCGTTCATCCGCGAAACCTGCCAGAATTCTTGCGGTCTCGCGGAACTTGCACAACGGCGCGCCGCGGCTGGGTGTCACCTGCTCTCCGCTGCGGAGGGCGTCGACGAGGTCGCGACCGGATCGTGGTGTCTGATTGTCGAAGAACTCCCAGTTGACCATCACCACGGGTGCGTAATCACAAGCCGCATTGCACTCGACGTGTTCGAGTGTGATCGACCCGTCCGGGGTGGTCTGCCCGACCTCGATCTCGAGATATTCGCGCAGGTCCGCGAGGATCTGGTCGCCGCCCATCACCGCGCACAGGGTATTGGTGCACACCCCCACCAGATAGTCGCCGGTCTCCTCACGCCGATACATCGAGTAGAAAGTCGACACCGCAGTGACCTCGGCGGTGGTGAGCCCGAGTTGCTGTGCGCAGAAACCGATTCCGGCGGGCGTGATGTACCCGTCGACGCTCTGTACGAGGTGCAGCAGCGGCAACAATGCCGATCGCGGGCTCGGATACCGCGAGATGATCTGCGTGGCGTCGTCACTCAGACGCGCGAACACGTCGTCGGGGTAGCGGTGGGATTCCGCGGCAACTTCGCGCGGGATGCCGAAATCGATGAATATCGGTTTGGCGGTCATCGGTCGACACCTCCCATGACGGGATCGATGCCGGCGACCGCGGCGATCACGTCCGAGATCATGCCGCCCTCGCACATCGCCGCCACCGCTTGGAGATTCGTGAACGACGGATCCCGGAAGTGGACACGATAGGGGCGTGTCCCGCCGTCGGAGACCATGTGGACGCCCAGTTCGCCGCGGGGGGATTCGATCGGGATGTAGACCTGGCCCGGGGGTACCCGCATACCTTCGGTGACCAGCTTGAAATGATGGATCAGGCCTTCCATGGACGAACCCATGATGTCGGAGATGTGCTTCGGGGAATTGCCCAGTCCGTCCTCACCGACGGTGAGTTCGGCCGGCCAGGCGATCTTCTTGTCCTCCACCATGATCGGTCCGGGGCGCAACCGGTCGAGGGATTGCTCGACGATCTTCAGGGACTCCTTCATCTCCTTGACCCGGATCTGGTAGCGGCCGTACGAGTCGCAGGCATCGTCGGTGATGACGTCGAACTCATAGTTCGCGTACCCGCAGTACGGAGACGACCGGCGCAGGTCATGGGCCAGGCCGGTGGCCCGCAGCACCGGACCGGTGACACCGAGAGCCATGCATCCGGTGAGATCGAGGTAGCCGACGCCCTGGGTGCGGGCCTTCCAGATGTAGTTCTCGCTCAACAGGTCTTCCACGTCACGCAGCCGCCCGGGCAGCACCCGGAGCACCTCGCGCACCTTCTCGACCGCGCCGTCGGGGAGATCCTGGGCCAGGCCACCGGGCCGGATGTAGGCGTGGTTCATCCGGAGGCCGGTGATCATCTCGAAGACGTCGAGGATCAGTTCCCGTTCGCGGAACCCGAAGAGCATCGCGGTGACCGCGCCGAGCTCCATACCGCCGGTTGCCAGAGCGACCAGGTGAGATGAGATCCGGTTGAGCTCCATCAGCATCACCCGGATGACGGTGACCCGCTCCGGGATCAAGTCGGTGATGTCGAGAAGTTTCTCCACGCCCAGGCAGTAGGCCGTCTCGTTGAAGAATGGCGAGAGGTAATCCATCCGGGTCACGAACGTGACGCCCTGCGTCCAGTTGCGGAACTCCAGATTCTTCTCGATCCCGGTGTGCAGGTAGCCGATACCGCACCGGGCTTCGACCACGGTCTCGCCCTCGAGCACGAGGATCAGCCGCAGGACCCCGTGCGTCGACGGGTGCTGGGGACCCATGTTGACAACGATCCGCTCCTCACCGGCACCGGTGGCAGCGCTGACCACGTCGTCCCAGTCCTGCCCCGACGCGCTGTAGATCCCGGGATCCTTATCGATTTCGGGGTCCCTGTCCGTTCGACTCATGGTCGAGCTCCGCTTCGCTTCGTCTCCGTACTCATGGTCGAGCTCCGCTTCGCTTCGTCTCCGTACTCATCAGCTGTACGACCTCCGCTGGTCGGGCGGTGCGATGCGGGCACCCTTGAACTCGACCGGGATGCCGCCGAGTGGGTAGTCCTTGCGTTGCGGATGACCTTCCCAGTCGTCGGGCATCTGGATCCTGGTCAGTGCGGGATGTCCGTCGAACACGATCCCGAAGAAGTCGTAGGTCTCGCGCTCGTGCCAATCGCAGGTCGGGTAGATCGTGTAGAGCGACGGGATGTGCGGATCGCTGTCCGGGACAGCCACTTCCATGCGGATGCGTCGGTTGTGTGTGATCGACAGCAACGGGTAGACAGCGTGGAGTTCCCGGTCGTTCTCGTCCGGATAGTGCACGCCGCTGACGCCGAGACACAGTTCGAATCTCAGTGTGGGCTCGTCGCGGAGGGTTCCGGCAACGAGCGGTAGATGATCGCGCCGCACGTACAGGGTCAGTTCGTCGCGGAAGACCACAACCTTCTCGACCGCCTCGTCCAGACCCGGTCCGCCGCGCGCGGTGAGAGCGTCTGCGAGGTGATCGACCACCTCGTCGAAATATCCGCCGTACGGCCGAGGGCTGCGGTCGGGCATGAAGATCGGGCTGACGAGACGGCCGTAACCTGAGGTGTCGCCGCTTCCGCTGGCACCGAACAGCCCGCGGCGGGTGGCGATGGCCTCGCGCCCGGAATCGCCCTCTGCGTTCGGGGGTGTCATCGCAGCAATCCCTTCATCTCGATCGTCGGGGTGGCCGTGAGGGCGGCCTGCTCGGCCGCGCGGATGGCCTCGTCACGATCAACGCCGAGCGGCATCTCCTGGATCTTCTCGTGCAGCTTGAGGATTGCGTGGAGCAACATCTCGGGGCGCGGGGGACATCCGGGCAGATAGATGTCGACGGGAACGATGTGGTCGACACCCTGGACGATGGCGTAATTGTTGAACATACCGCCCGAGGAGGCGCAAACACCCATGGCAAGAACCCATTTCGGTTCCGCCATCTGATCGTAGATCTGGCGGAGTACCGGAGCCATCTTCTGGCTGACCCGGCCGGCGACGATCATCAGGTCGGCTTGGCGGGGAGAGGCGCGGAAGGCTTCCATTCCGAAGCGGGCGATGTCGAAACGTCCACCGCTGGTGGCCATCATCTCGATGGCGCAGCAGGCAAGGCCGAACGTGGCCGGCCACAGCGACCCCTTGCGCATGTACCCGGCCAGGCCCTCGACGGTGCTCAGCAGGAACCCGCTGGGGAGCTTTTCTTCAATACCCATGATGGACACTCTCTTTCGGGCAGTTGCTCGTGCGAACCGTCAGTCCCAACTCAGTCCGCCGCGCCTCCATTCGTAGGCGTACGCCACCGAGACGTTGAAGATGAACAGTGCCATCGCGATCAGCCCGAACAGGCCCAGTGAGTCGAAGTAGACCGCCCACGGGTAGAGGAACACGATCTCGATGTCGAAGATGATGAAGAGCATGGCGGTCAGGTAGTACTTCACCGGAATACGCTGCCGGGTAACGCTTCCCGAAGCGATGTCATTGCCCAGGCCGCCCAGTGGATTCGGGATGGGTTCGATCCCGCACTCGTACGCCTCGAGTTTGGCGCGATTGTAGCGACGCGGGCCGACGACGGTCGCGAGGGCGGCAGACCCGACCGCGAAAGCCACTGCGATCAGGCCGAGTACGAGTATCGGCACGTAGAGGTTCACGAGTACGGTTGCTCCTTCCCAGCGAGTGGTTGCGGAGTGGGGTGTCGGCGTTTGGGCGGACCGACAAAAAACAGGGCTACGTTGGTGCTCAGATCATCCGGGGCTGTGTGTGATCTGAAACACAGCCTACCGTCGGCCGGGCCCGGGGTGTCACCGTTACGGGCACCGATGGCCGTGCTGATTTGTAATCGCAGTTATCTGGATCGCTCATAAGAGTGGCCGCAGAACATGGTCGTTCGGGTCTGGTGCAGGAGGCCGCCGATGGCGGCTAGGAGGACGTACGAAGGACCGTGACCACGGCTTTTGTGAGCGCGAACGGATCGATCGGGCGGGGGACCACTGCCTCCGCCCGTGACCAGGCGGCCAGCCATCGATCTTCAGGACGGCCGGTCAACAGGACGATCGGCGGGCAGTCGTCGATCTCGTCCTTCAGCTGACGCGCGATGCCCATCCCGCCGGCGGGTGCCGCTTCGCCGTCGAGGATCACCAGGTCGATACTCCCGGCATCCATCTCGCGGATCACCCCGGGCCCGGTGGCCACCTCCACGTAGAGGAACGGGTCGAGGCCGTCGGGTGGGAAGTCTCCGAGGGCGGCGATGATCTGCCTGCGCGTGCTCGCGTCGTCGCTGTAGACGAGGACGCGTTTGACATCCAGGCGATTGTTGGTGCGTACCGGTGCTTCGGTCACGTGGCCGATGCTACTCGTGCATCCATATCGGCCGCAGGGGGTTTGGTCTTGTTGGCCGGCCACCAGAAGGCGCTCCTCTGCAGGACCGAGAGGCCCGGGACCAACATCGGCGCCATCACCAGCGAGGCGAGCAAGACGCCGATGGCAACACCGGCGCCGAGTTCCTGGAGGTTCTCGAGGCCGGTGAGGGTCAGGGACGCGAACGTCAGCGCGAGAATGGTGCCGGATGCGGAGACGGTGGGTCCGTCGTTCGAGATGGCGATTCTGGCGGCTTCGGCGGGCGAGTGGCCGTTCTTGAACTCTTCTCTCAGGCGTTCGGCCAGCAGGATGTTGTAGTCGGTGCCTATCGCCACGACAAAGAGGTAGAGCACGATCGGGGTCGAGAAGTCGATGCCGTCGTATCCGGCGCCGTGCAGGAAGACGATGACGAGCGCGCCGAGTGTTGCGGCGAACGTCAGGCCCACGCAGACAAGCAGGTTGATCGGTGCGAGCACGGACAGTAGCAACAGTCCGAGGATGACGCCGACGATCACCACGGCGACCGGGAATACGCGGCTGGTGTCGGTGTTGAGCTGTGCCCGGACATCGACAAGTGTCGAGGTCTGGCCGCCCACAAGCACTTCGGCGTCCGGCATGGAGCTGTGGGCGGTGTCGCGGATCGGGCCTTCGACGGCATCGAGGGCTTCGGACGTGTAGGGGCCCTCCACCAGGATGACGTTGATCAGAGCGGCGGTCCCGTCCTGACTGAGCTTGGGTGGTGTCACCGATGCCACGCCCGGGACCTGGCTGAGATTGGTGCTGAGCGTGGCCAATTCGTCCTGCGGTACCGGTCCTGGTGTCTTGACGTACACCTGGGTGGGACTCAGTGCGCCCGGAGGCAGGGAAGCCGACAGTGTGCTGAACGCCTCTTGTGACGGTGTGTCGGAGGGCATTTCATCGAGAGTGTCGTAGGTCGATTTGTAGCCGGTGCTGAAGATCGCCAGGACGATGAGCCCGGCGGCGATGGTGATCACCACGACAACGGGGTGGTGTCCCACAAATCGGCTGATCGGGCCGAACGGCGACCGCTTGGGTTCGGGACCAGGACCCAGTGGCCAGAACAGGTGTTTGCCCAGGATCGCGCAGACCGCGGGTATCAGCGTCAGAGCGGTCACCAACATCAGCGCGACGCCGATGATCAGCCCCGGCGCAAGCGAATTCAGGGATCCGAGTTTGGCGAGGAACAGGGCGGAGAATGCGCCGATCACGGTGAGGGCGGACGACGCCACCACCCGTCCGACCACGCGGGTCGAGAGGATCAGAGCGTGGTCACCAATGTCGCCCTGCCGTAGCTCTTCCCGGTATCGGAAGAGCAGGAACACGATGTAATCGGTGCCGACACCGAACAGCACCACCACGAGTATCGCGTCGAGGGAGGTACTCACCTCGAAGTCGAACAGTTCGGCGGCAAATGCGGTTACGCCGCGGACAGCGGTGAACACCACGCCGATCACCACGATCGGCAAGACCGCGATGATCGGGCTGCGGAACACCAGGCCGAGGGTGAGCAGGATGATGATCACGGTCGCGATCGTGATCACGTTCTCCGCATCGTCGTAGGCGGAGTTGCTGTCGACCAGGATGGCGGCGTTACCAGTGAGGCCGGCCTGCAGATCGGTGCCCTCGAGTGCGGTGGTGGCGTTTGTCCGGACCAGCGGTACCGCATCGTTGACGATGTCATCTCCGGGTTGGCCGGCGAACGCGACCTGCAACGCGGCGACCTTGCCGTCGGGGGAGAACGACTGCTGGCTGCCGGTGACCGCGGTGACGCCGGGGATCTTCTCGTTCTGCAGAGTGGTGGCCAGTCCGATCGCTGCTTGCTGGTCGGGCGGTGACATGGCGGCACCGTCGGTGCGGGACACCACCAATGTGCCGGTGGCGCCCGAGGTGGCGGGGAAGTACTCGTTCCCCAGATCCTGGGCCTGGATCGACTCGAACGAGGTGGGCAGGAAGTCCTGATTGTTGCCGGTCGTGTGGTCCTCGAGATCAGGCGAGAACACGATGATGGCGATGGCGACGACAAGCCACCCCGCTATGACCCGCCAAGGATGACCGACAACGATGCGTGCTATGAATGCGAACATTCGAATCCCATTCGGTGACAACGAATCTGGTGTAGTTGTAGCGACCGCTACCGCAGGTGGGGATGGATGTCGGCGCGCGGGGCATCGGTGCGTCAAAGCTGCGCAATATTAACGCGATTCCCATTGACCTGTGAGGTAACCGGAGATTCGGTCGGCCGCGCCGACCTGGGGTGCGAGGTGGATAGGATCGCTGGATGACTGCTGACAGCGATGTTGTTCTTGCCCAGACCGATGGTCACGTCACCACGTGGACCCTGAACCTGCCGGAGATCCGCAACCCGATCTCGGGTGATGACGTGGTCGACCGGCTCGTGGAGCTGGTCGCCGCTGCGAATGCCGATCAGCAGACGCGGGTGGTCATCCTCACCGGTGCCGGCAGCGCATTCTCCGCGGGCGGCAACGTGAAGGACATGGTAGACCGCAACGGCATGTTCGGTGGTAAGCCGCACCAGATCTTCCAGGGCTATCGGCGTGGGATCCAGCGGCTGGCTCGCGCGGTCTACACCTGCGAGGTGCCGATCATCGCGGCCGTGAACGGACCTGCGGTGGGCGCGGGGTGCGACCTGACCCTGATGTGCGACATGCGGGTTGCCTCCACCAAAGCCTTTTTCGCGGAGAGCTTCGTGAAGCTCGGGATCATCCCGGGCGACGGCGGCGCCTGGTTGCTGCCACGGGCGGTGGGTGCCGCGCGCGCTGCCGAGATGGCTTACACCGGCGACCGCGTGGACGCCGCGACCGCGCTCGAGTGGGGCCTGGTCTCGCGGGTCGTCGAACCCGAGGAGTTGCTGACCACCGCCAGGGAGCTGGCCGCGCGGGTGGCCGTCAACCCGCCGCACGCATTGCGGGCCACCAAACGCCTGCTGCGCGAATCCGGTCGGCAGGACTTCGACGGATTCCTGGAATTGTCGGCGGCTCTGCAGGCACTGTCACATCCCACCGAAGATCACCGAGAGGCACTGGCGGCGTTCAACGAGCGCCGCGTCGGGGACTTCACCGGAGAGTAGCGATCCGTGCAGGCTTTCTGATCGCGCACCGGCATTGCAACGCCGGGATTCGAATGAAGAGCCTGCACGGGGTTGACGATCGGAGAACTCAGAGGAGTTCGAGGATGGTCGCGTTGGCCATGCCGCCGCCCTCGCACATCGACTGCAGGCCGAACTGGATGTCACCCGCCCGCATGCGGTGGACCATCCGTGGTCATCAGCCGAGCCCCGGATCCGCCCAGCGGATGGCCCAGCGCCATGGCACCGCCTACGGATGAGCGCGAACTCGTCGGCGATCATCTCCGCGCCGATGCCCTGGTTGAACGCGAAATTGTTCTATCGCTCGCGGACCATCGGGCCGTACGGCTCACCGTGGAGCCCATCGGCGCGCGTCGCGTCCATGATCACTCGCGACATCGATTCGACGCCGCCGGCGACGGCGATGTCGTAATGGCCGGCGACGACCACGCCGGCCGCGGCGAGGTGAACGGCCTGCTGCGATGACCCGCATTGCCGGTCGACCGGATGTATTCCGGACAGTCCGCCGTTCCGTTTGCCCACCGGGCTGAGGACGGCGTCGACAATCACTGCATCACGTATATGCGTTTGCCTCCTGGGTCGGAACTGTTGAGTTCGATGAACGAAAGCGGTCAGATACCAAGGGATTTGGCGATGATGGTCTTCATGACCTCACTGGTGCCGCCGTAGATTCGCGAGACGCGGGTGTCCGCGTACAGGCGCGCGATGGGGTATTCGGTGACGTACCCGTAGCCGCCGTGGAGCTGCAGGCATTTGTCGATCACCCGGCCGGCGGCCTCGGTGCAGAAGAGCTTGGCCTTCGCGGCGTCGGGCACGGTGAGCTGACCGGCATCGTGCAGTTCCAGCGCGCGGTCGGCCATCAGGACGATCGCGTCGACCTCTGTGGCGCACTCGGCGAGAACGAATTTGGAGTTCTGGAACGACGACAACGGCTTGCCGAAGATGGTGCGT
The DNA here is from genome assembly GCF_036566845.1 of Williamsia sp. GTDB lineage: Bacteria > Actinomycetota > Actinomycetes > Mycobacteriales > Mycobacteriaceae > Williamsia. Next base: position 99,994 of record NZ_DATCVM010000282.1, on the reverse strand, counting down.
TCCTTGACGTAGTTGATGCCGTGCTGCAGGGCGGCCTGCGCGGAGGACGAGGCCTGCAGCGCGATGGTCAGACGCTCCTGGGCGAGGTTGTGGGTGAGGTAGTTGAACCCTTCGCCCTCGTCGCCGAGACGGTCGGTGACCGGTACTTTCACGTTGTCGAACGACAACTCGGCGGTGTCGGAGGCCTTGAGTCCGATTTTTTCGAGCTTGCGGCCCACCGAGAAACCCTCGGAGGTGGTGTCGACACAGAGGATCGTCAGCCCGGCGCGCCGGTTCTCCGAGGTGCTGGACGCGGTGCGGCAGACCACCAGGATGAGGTCGGCGAGGGCGCCGCCGGTGATGAAGGTCTTGGATCCGTTGAGGAGGTAGTACTGTCCGTCCTCGGACAGCTTCGCGGTGGTGGCGATGTTGGCCAGGTCGGATCCGGTGCCGGGCTCGGTCATCGCGATGGCGGTCATGATCTCGCCGGAGATGAATCCGGGGAGCCAGCGCTTCTTCTGCTCCTCGGTCGCGTATTCGACCAGGTACGGCAGGATCAGGTTGGAGTGCACCGAGTATGAGCCGAACGTGACCCCGGCGCGGGCCGCCTCTTCGGTGACGACCGCGGTGAACTTGAACGAGTCGGAGCCCCCGCCGCCGAACTCTTCGGGCGCCTCGATTCCGAGGATGCCCAACTCGCCGAGGCGGTTGTAGAACTCGCGGGGCGGATGCCCCTGTTCCTCCCATTCGTGGTGCACCGGTACGACCTCGCGATTGATGAAATCGCGGACGACCTGGCGAAATGCTTCATGCTCCTCGTTGAACACCGTCCGAAGCACTGCCCCCTCCATCCCCGAATGCCGGTCTCTTCGGTCGGTCCGAACGCCATGCATGCGGCAAATTCGAACATAGAGCAACCGGGGACGGTTCGGTAGAGGAAGTAAACGGTCAGCCCAGTGGGATTGTCATCATCCCGGTGTTGAGACAGCCTTTGCCGGTCTGGAAGTCGCCCGCGAAACCAGCGCCGTTGTCACAGGTAGGGGCAGATCTGCCGTCGACTGTCACCTCTGCGCCCGGTCCGGCGATACCGATCGACAATCCGGGATTCTGTCCGGTCATGTTGACGACGGCTCCGTCTCCGAGTGCGATCGCGGCGGGTCCTGAGAAGTTGTCGCCGGTGACGGTCGCGACACCGCCGTCGATCGTGATGGCCAGCGTCAGACCGGTGGGCCCGGAACTGACCTCGCAGGTGTCGGTGGATGCCGACTGTCCGGGTAGACCAGGGCAGATGGACACCTGTGGCGCGGCGGAGGCGGCGGGTGCCGCGGCGAAAGCAAGTGCGGCGCCGCCTGCGACGGCGGCAAGAACGCCTACGGTTGTGCGCGCAATTCGAATCATCGGAGTACTCCTCAGTCGGTGCGGTTGTGCGAACACCAGGTATTCGGAGCCGCAACCGAGGAGGACCGGTGCCAATAATGGTCCGGCAGCAGGTCAGTTGACGAGGTTCGCCTCGGCCTGTGCGACGATCGCGTCGAGCAATTGGTCGGCGATCCACTTCAGCGACTCGAGATCGCGTGGCAGACTTGCCTGTTCGTAACCGATGAGCAAGTAGAGGGCCCAGTTGGCGAACCGGTGTGCCTGCTCGGGATCGCCCACGAGTTCAAAGGTCGACTCGTAGAAGATGTCGTACCGGTTCTTGTCCACCTCCTCCTGGATCGGACGGACCTCGTCGCTGATGTTGCTCCAGGTCCGGATCGCGGCCTCGGCCCCGTGCGGCAGCGAAAGTCCGATCTGGACAAGCGCGCTCACCCGGTCGAAGGCTCCCGGTATCGATCGGGCGAACGCCATCTCCTGAACGGTCCGGGTGTTGAGCCAGTGCTGCAACAGTGCTTCGGTGTACGCGCCCCAGTTCTTGAAGAAGTGGTAGAACGAACCGGTTGTGACGCACAGACGCTGACAGACCTCGGACAGCTTCAGTGCGCCGTATCCGGAGGTCGCCAGGATGTCGAGACCGGCTTCGAAGTAGGTCTCACGCGAGGTTGTTGGGGACATGAGGGGCTATTCGATCGAGAACGCGATGGTGTCGGCGCCCATGGTGCAGCGGGAGAGCACTCCGCGTGTCTGCGAAGGGCCACAGTCCCAACCCTGCACCTGCTGGGTTTTGCCGGTGGCGATCATCGGCGAATACGCCTTGGCGATCGGCATGGCCACCGCGCAGTCGATCGAGCCGTCGCCCAGGATGACCACGTGCAACGTCCCATCCGGACCGTTCACGGTGTCGCACCGCGTACCCCCGAGGGCGGGGAGGAGCTTCGATTCCGGAATCGAGGTGGCCGGCGGCAATGACGGACCGGGAACGGCCGGTGCGTTCGAGTTCTGGGACACCGGCGAGTCGGTCTTCGACGGTGGCGCGGCCGACGTGTCGGTGGCAACCGACTGCCCCGGCGAGGCCGATGTGGTGCCATCCGATTGTGCGGAGTCGTCGGAGCAGGCGACAAGACAGACAGCCAGGGCTCCGGCGACAACCGCGGCTCCGAGGAGCCTGGGGGTCGCTGCGCGCATGCGCCAACCGTAGCGAACCGAGCCCGTTTGCTCAGGGATCCACCGAACGCGTCCGCAGCCGAACATGCGCTGGTACGAATCTGGTGTGGCGGACCGACTACTCGGGGGGACACATCAGATGAGCAATGCATCGATCGACGATGGGCCGATTCTCTTGGATCACCGCGGAGCGTTGCGACTGATCACGCTCAATCGCCCACATCTGCGGAACGCCATCGACGTTCCGTTGCGAACCGCGCTCGCCGAGGCCATCGAAGCAGCCATGGACGACGATATTGTCCGGGCGCTGGTGATCACCGGTAGCGGCGGGGCGTTTTGTTCGGGCGGCGACATCTCCACGATGGACCCGCTGACCCCGGATCAGGTCCGCACCCGTGCACAGGCGGCGCAGCGGGTGGTCAGGGCGATCTGGAAAGGCGCGAAACCGGTGGTCGCGGCGGTGGAGGGGCCGGCGTTCGGTGCTGGTGCCGCACTGGCACTTGCTTGCGACCGCGTGGTCGCTGCCCGGGACAGCTCGTTCGGGACCACGTTCACCGCCGTCGGTCTGGCCGGTGACATGGGCATTTTTGCCAGCCTGCCGGCCCGGATCGGCGTGGCCGCAGCAAAACAGTTGTTGATGTTGCCGCGGCGCATCGGAGGTGAGGAGGCGAGTCGGCTGGGTCTTGTCGACTCGCTGGTCGACTCGGGGACGGCACTGGATTCTGCGCTGGCGGACGCGGATCGACTGGTGCAGGGCCCGCCGCTGGCGCTTGCCGCGATCAAATCGCAGCTGGGGACACCCGAGCGGAATCGGTTCGACGTCCTGGACGACGAGGTCGAGAACCAGGTGACGTTGTGGCAGAGCGACGATTTCGCCGAGGGTGTGGCCGCGTTCCGGGGAAAGAGGACGGCGCACTTCCGGGGCCGCTGAGAGGGACGGTCGCTGCCGATTCCGACCCATTCATCGGCGGTGATGTGGGTCACCCCCTGGCGTGTGCTGTGACCGACTCGTCAATTTTGCACCCCTGAGAAATTTTGCAGAGCCCTGCAAGTTCCGTACTCTGGCTTTCGTGGAGCAGATGGGACTACGTGAATCCAAGAAGGCCGCGACGCGGCTCGCCTTGGCAACCGCGGTGCTCCGTCATGCCGCCGTCGGTGGGTTGGAGTCGGTGTCGATCGATACCGTCGCTGCCGAGGTCGGCGTCTCGTCGCGGACCTTTCACAACTACTTCGCCGCCAAAGAGGATGCGCTCATCTATTTCGTGGGCGTGGTCCTCGGCCGGATGGCCGACTTCATCGAAGGTCGGCCGTCAGATGAATCCCTTTGGGATGCAGTCGAATACGCACTGATCGAGATCGCCTGTGACACAGATGCCGTACCCGACCAGTTCATCACCCTGATCAGGCTGCTCGAGACCGAACCGACCCTGGTCGCACGCAAGGACCACAGCGACCTGGTCGAGGTGCAGAAGAAACGGTTCACCGACGTGATCACCGCGCGCGGTGACACCACCGCACTCGGACTGTACGAGCGGCTGGTGTTCTCCAGCGCCCTCTGTACTTTGCGCGTGGCCTTGGAGATGTGGGCCGAGGGGCTCGCTCCGCACGACGATCTACGCCGATTCCTCGGCGAGGCGTTCCTGATGACCAAATCCGGCTTCGCCGGGAGCCCACCACGCGCCGACCAATCCTGACTTCTTCAACCTCCTGAACGAACATCCCGACGGAAGGAAGCCCCAGTGGCTACATATCTCTACCGGATCGGCCGATGGGCCTACCTGAACAAGTTCAAGATGATCGGGATCTGGCTGCTGGTACTCGTCGGGATGGGTGTTGCAGCAGCGACCTTGTCGAAGCCGACAACCGAGAGCTTCAGCATCCCCGGTGTTCCTTCGGTCAAAGCCCAGAACGAAATGGTCGAGGCGTTCCCGGAGAAGCCGAAGTTCTCCGAGAACATCGCGATCACGTATGTGGTCCAGGCGCCCGCCGGCGCCACACTGACCGAGCCCGAGTATCAGGCCGCGATCAACACCATGGTCGATCAGATGAAGCAGTTCGACGGCGTCAAGGCGCCCGAATCGATCGCGAATCCGTTCGATACCTATGGGACGCAGCAGAATCCCGGCTCCGGCCGTGATGCGGTGGTGGCGTTCAACGAGGAGACCTTCGGGACCTCCCCGGCGGAGGCGCAGGCCGACGCGCAGGTCACCTCGCCTATCAATGCCGATGCCACGATGGTGCAGCTCGGCGCGGCGTTTGATGTGGAAGCCGCCGCAGACGTGAGCAGTGTCGCCCACACGGAGATGGACAAGATCGCCGATCAGGCCCGCGACAGTGGCCTGAAGGTCGAGATGTCGGGCACCGCGATGCCCCAACCGGCGATGGGTATGACCTCTGAGCTGATCGGTGTCGCCGTCGGCGCCATCGTGATGATCCTGACCTTCGCCTCGCTGGTTGCCTGGGGCATGCCGCTGATCACCGCGATCATCGGTGTCGCCATCGGAATGATGGGTGTGACGGCCGCGACGTTCTTCTTCGACCTCAGCTCCGAGACCCCGATCCTGGCCACGATGATCGGCCTGGCCGTGGGTATCGACTACGCGCTGTTCATCCTGTCGCGATACCGGCACGAGGTGCACCGGTCGAAGACGCGGGCCGAAGCCGCCGGAAAGGCTGTCGGCACAGCCGGTTCGGCCGTGGTGTTCGCCGGCGCCACCGTGTTCATCGCCCTGGCAGCGCTGTTCATCGTCAACATCCCGTTCCTGACCGCCATGGGTCTGGCAGCCGCCGGCACCGTATTGGTTGCCGTCCTGGTCGCGTTGACCCTGTTGCCCGCGATCCTCGGCGTCTTCGGTGAGAAGGCGTTCGCCGGACGTATCAAGTCGCTGAACCCGCCAGACGTGACCAAGCACGACCCCGCGCGCCGCCACAACGGTCAGCGCTGGATCAATCAGGTCGTCCGGCGCCCGGGCGCGTTCGCCATCGGCGGCATCGTGCTCCTGGCGCTGATCACCATCCCGATCAGTGGACTCAAACTGGGCCTGCCGAACAACGGAAACAGTGATCCAGGCACCACCGAGCGCATGGCCTACGACATGGTCGTCGACGGCTACGGCCCGGGCGTGAACAACCCGTTTGTGGTGGTTGTGAACGGCAGCGAGATCGCGGACGAATCCCAGCGTCTGGTGGCGTTCAACGGCCTGGTCGATCAGATCCGCGGCGTCGATGACGTCGCCGAAGCGGTGATCAGTCCCGGAGACATCAGTGCCAACAGTGAAACCGCGATCATCTCGGTGATCCCCGCCAGCGCGTCCGGCGAGGATGCCACCCAGGATCTGGTCAAGGACCTGCGTGGGATGGAATCGAATGTTGCGGAACAGACCGGGCTGACCTACGGCGTCACCGGTCAGACGGCCATCGAGATCGATGTCTCCGACAAGCTGTCCTCGGCGTTGATCCCGTACCTGATCGTGGTTGTCGGGTTGGCCTTCATCCTGCTGATGATCGTGTTCCGGTCGATCCTGGTCCCGCTGACCGCCGCGCTGGGCTTTCTGCTCAGCATCGGCGCCACCTTCGGCGCCACCGTGGCGATCTTCACCAATGGTGACCTCGGACTGGTGGGCAATCCGCAGCCGCTGGTCAGCTTCTTGCCGATCATCCTCATCGGCATCGTGTTCGGCCTGGCGATGGACTATCAGGTGTTCCTGGTCAGTCGAATGCGGGAGGCGTACGTCCACGGGATGTCTGCAAAGGAAGCCATCATCGACGGCTTCAGCCACAGCTCGCGTGTGGTGGCGGCAGCAGCTGCCATCATGATCTCGGTGTTCGCGGCATTCATGTTGCAGGACATGGTCTTCATCAAGGCGATGGGCTTCGCCCTGGCCATCGCGGTGTTCTTCGACGCCTTCGTGGTGCGGATGACCGTGATCCCGGCGGTGCTCGCGTTGCTCGGTGACAAGGCGTGGTCGTTGCCGAAGTGGCTGGACAAGATTCTGCCGAACGTCGACATCGAGGGTGACAGCCTGAACAAGACGCTGGCCGCCGAGGAGGCCGCCCGCGAGGTCGCTGCGGGGGCCAAGGTCTGAGTCACATCGGGCGCCGGCGGAGTCCCCTGTTTTGCCGGGCAGGGTCGCGGGCTGCGAGGATGCAGCGGTGAGCGATCTCAATGAAGGTCCCGACCGTACATTCACGGTCGGGACCACCCTGCCCGGCACACTGGGCCGCACCGGCGTGATCAGCACCCCCCATGGGGCGATCCAGACGCCGGCATTTGTTCCGGTTGGCACCAAGGCGACCGTGAAAACGGTTGTGCCGGAAGCAGTTCGTGATCTCGGAGCGCAGGCGGTACTCGCCAACGCATATCACCTTTATCTGCAGCCGGGCCCGGACATCGTCGACGAGGCCGGTGGCCTGGGATCGTTCATGAACTGGCCCGGACCGACATTCACCGACAGCGGCGGCTTTCAGGTCATGTCGTTGGGGGCCGGTTTCAAGAAGGTCATCGCGATGGACCTCACCGGGATGCAGAACGATGACGTCATCGCCGAGGGCAAAGAACGACTGGCCCGGGTCGACGATGACGGTGTGACGTTCAAATCCCACCTCGACGGTTCGACGCACAGGTTCACGCCGGAGGTCTCGATGCAGATCCAGCATCAGCTCGGCGCCGACATCATCTTCGGGTTCGACGAACTCACCACGCTGATGAATACCCGTGCCTATCAAGAGACTTCACTCGAGCGCACCCGCCTGTGGGCGATTCGCTGTCTGGCCGAACACAATCGGCTCACCGCGGAGCGAAGCCACCGGCCGCTGCAGTCACTGTGGGGTGTGATCCAGGGTGCGCAGTACGAGGATCTGCGGCGCAAGGCGGCACGCGACCTGGTGACGATGAGCGAAAAGGACGTGGCCGAGGGTGGCCGCGGTTTCGGTGGCTACGGAATCGGCGGTGCGCTGGAGAAGCAGAACCTGGGAACCATCGTCCGGTGGGTCAACGAGGAACTGCCGGTCGACAAGGCGCGCCATCTGCTCGGCATCAGCGAACCCGATGATATCTTCACCGCGATCGAGAGCGGCGTCGACACGTTCGACTGCGTCTCGCCGTCCCGGGTGGCACGCAACGGCGCGATCTATTCGCTGGATGGTCGTTACAACGTGACCAACAGCCGGTTCCGGCGCGACTTCACGCCGCTGGACCCCGAAATGCAGAACTACACAACGCAATACACTCGCGCCTACATCCATCACCTGTTCAAGGCGAAAGAAGGCCTGGCGGCCACACTCTGCACCATTCACAATGAGCACTTCATCGTGACCTTGGTGGAGCGGGCGCGCCAGGCCATCCTCGACGGCAATTACTTCGAATTCCGGGACGAGTTCCTCGGCAGGTATTACGCGGGTGCCGTAGCGAAATGATCAGGCGGTCTTGACGACCGAGGTGCCGCCGGCGAATTTGTCGTGCCACCCCTGCTTTCGCGGATCACCGTTGATCGTGACGGCGATGGAGACCGCCAGGCCGATCCAGGCGAGACCCAGAATGAACGGCAAGAAGAAGATCGGCAACCAGGCCAGCACGCCGACGAGCATCCAGAGGTTCCGTTTGGCGGATTCGTCGATGGTCGGAGTGCCGCCGCGAGCGCCGACCACCTTGAGTTTCAGCAACTTCTTGGCGATCGTGGCGCCGTCCTGCTGGGTCTCGAAGTAGACGAAGTACGCGAACGCGGCAAACGAGAGCACGAAGCCGAGGACGAGCGCGACAAACCAGGGCGCTGCCAGGAACAGGATCGTGTAGACGAGGTTCATCGGGATGGCGACGATGATCCAGTCGATGGCCCTGGCGCCGAACCGGATTGCGACATCAGCCGGCGAGCCTGGGCCGGATTGCGCTCCGGGAGGGCCATATTGGGGAACCTGCTGCGCATACGAGGCAGCTGGTTGGCCGTAAGGTGTGCCACCGGGCGGCGGAGGCTGGTAGGGCGCCGGATTCGGTTGTGGGGGAAGGTGTGCGCCTGGTCCGGGACCCGGATATGGCTCGGATCCGGGGTGGTGGGGTCCACTCATGGAAGGTCCTCTCGCGGGGTGGGGGCACCCCGTCTGTTGTCGAATTGATGAGTGACCTTAAGCCGGGCTTCCCGGGCGAATCGAGGGTCGAGGCGATAGATATCCCGAATGAATGACCGTCAACCAGACCTGTTGTGTCAGTGATGCAAAAGGTCTGCAGGATCGAGAACCCAGGGTTCGGACGGCAGGGTCGCCGGAATGAACCGCGCGAGCATCAACTCAGCGGTCACCACCTCGCCGGGGTCTGCGAGATTCAACGAGTTGGCGATCAGCGACAGCACCTGTGGAGTTCCGACACCAACGGCCTTCAGATCGCCGAGGGTCACCGCCCCGTCACGTTTGGCGAGACGTTTGCGCTCGGTGTTCAAGACCATCGGAACGTGGGCGTACGTCGGAGGCGTCAGCCCGAGCGTCGTCGCCAGATAACTCTGCCGCGGTGCCGAACTCAGGAGATCGTCGCCGCGAACCACCTGATCGACGGCTTGGGCGTTGTCGTCGATGACCACCGCGAGGTTGTACGCCGGGATGCCGTCGCCGCGGCGCAACACGAAGTCGTCGACGATGCCGGTGTACGGCCCGCGGAGGGCATCGGACACGGTGAATTCGGTGACGTGGGAGCGGAGCCGGATGGCGGGTCGGCGACCGGCATCGAGATGTGCCCGCTCCTGGGCGGATGTCAGATGCCGGCAGGTGCCGGGGTACGCCCCCGCGGGGGCATGCGGTGCAGACGGCGATTCGAGGATCTCGCGCCGAGTGCAGTAGCAGGTATAGGTGAGACCGCGGCCTTGCAACTCCGAGATCGCGTTGTCGTAGTTGGCGAGCCGCCTCGACTGCCACATGACCGGTGGATCCCAGTCGAGACCCAGTCCGGCGAGGTCCGCGAGCTGTCGCTCGGCGGATCCGGCGGCCACCCGATCGAGATCCTCCATCCTGATCCGAAATGTCCGACCGGTGGAACGGGCGAACATCCAGGCGAGCAGTGCGGTACGCAGATTTCCGATGTGCAGGTCCCCGGACGGGGACGGCGCGTATCGTCCACCACCCCGATAGTCCACGCGCATGAGCCTACAAGTGGAAGTATTGGGAGTCATGGACCTCCCAGTGATGCCCCCGGTGGTGCCGATGCTCGCCAAGGCCGCGGCGAAGATCCCGGACGAACCCGGTGCCGAGGTGTGGTCGCACGAGCCGAAATGGGACGGCTTTCGCGCCATCATCTTTCGCGACGGCGACGAGGTGGTCATCGGTTCGCGGGGTGGTAAGGACCTGGGCCGGTACTTTCCCGAACTGATCGAGGCCGCGCGAGATGAGTTGCCCGACAAAGTGGTGGTCGATGGCGAGATCGGGGTCCAGGCAGACTTCGACGGTGTACGCCGTCTCAGCTGGGATGCGTTGTCGATCCGGATCCATCCCGCCAAGTCGCGGGTGACGATGCTCGCGGAGCAGACGCCGGCGATGTTCATCGGCTTCGACGCGCTGGCGGTGGGAGATCGGGACCTGTCCGGCGAAGCGTTCTCGGTGCGCCGGGCAGCGCTGCTCGAGGCGATACCCGGAGCGGGCCGCTGCCGCGTGAGTCGGGTGACCACCGATGCCGGCCTCGCTCACAACTGGTTCTCCGAGTTCGAGGGCGCCGGCCTCGACGGCGTTGTCAGCAAACGCCTCGACGGTCCTTACGTCCCGGGCAAGCGCGAGATGATCAAGGTCAAGCACAAGCGCAGCGCCGACTGTGTGGTGATCGGCTATCGCGTCCACAAGAGCGGGGCCGGACTCGGCTCGATGCTGCTCGGTCTCTACGCCGACGGCGAGCTGCGGATGGTCGGCGGCGCCGGAGCGTTCTCCGACGCCAAGCGCATCGAGTTGCAGGAACTCCTCGAACCGATGCGACTTGATCCGGACCACGTGGCCGAGGGCGAACCCAGCCGGTGGAAGGAAAAGGGTTCCGCACAGTGGATTCCGATCCGCCCCGAGCTGGTGGTCGAGGTCGGTTACGACCAGATGGAGGGACAGCGGTTCCGCCACACGGTTCAGTTCGTCCGCTGGCGCCCGGATCGCGAACCGGAGAGCTGCGGCTACGACCAACTCGAGGTTCCGTTGACCTACGACCTGTTCGACGTACTGGAGGGGCAGAACTGATGGCCAGATCACCGGCTGAGGAACTCGACGTCGACGGAACGCCTGTTCGGTTGTCCAATCCGGACAAGATCTACTTCCCGCAACTCGGTGAGAACGGCGGACGCAAACGTGACCTCGTCGGCTACTACCGGACCGTCGCTCTGCAGGGCGCGATGCTGACCGCACTGCGCGATCGCCCGACATTCCTGCAGCGCTTCCCCGACGGCATCGAAGGCGAGGAGATCTATCAGAAGCGGGTCGCGGCCAAACGTCCCGACCACGTGCAGTCGACGTCGATCACGTTCCCGTCCGGGCGCAAGGCCGATGCCATCCGGACCACCTGCGCGCAGGACATCGTCTGGGCGGCGAACCTCGGAACGGTCACGTTCCATCCCTGGCCCACCATCGCACCGGACAACGACCATCCGGATCAGCTCCGCATCGACCTGGATCCGCAACCGGGAACGGACTTTTCGGACGCGCGACGGGTGGCGATCGACGTGCTGCGACCGTTTCTCGACGAGCTGGGCCTGCGCGGATATCCGAAGACCTCGGGCGGGCGGGGGCTGCACATCTTTGTGCCGATCGAACCCCGGTGGGACTTCATCCAGACCCGCCGGGCAGTCATCGCGCTGGCCCGCGAACTCGAGCGCCGCGACGGTGCGGGCATCACCACGTCCTGGTGGAAAGAGGAACGCGGGGAACGGATCTTCATCGATTTCAACCAGAACGCCCGCGACCGGACGATGGCGGCCGGCTATTCCGCCCGGCGCACCCCCACGGCCACTGTCTCGACCCCGGTCACCTGGGACGAGCTGGCCGACGTCGAACCGCTGGATTGCACGATCGCCACGGTTCCGGCGCTGCTCGACAAGCGCGGTGATCCCATGTCCGACATAGATTCTCATCGCGGCAGCCTCGAACCGCTCCTCGAACTGGTGACGCGAGACGAGCGAGATGGCCTGGGGGACATGCCTTATCCGCCGAGCTATCCGAAGATGCCGGGCGAGCCGCCACGTGTGCAGCCGAGCAAGAAGGTGACGGCCAACTGGGATGACGAGGGGAATCCGGTGGCCCGGGACGACACCTGACCCAACCCAGACGCTCCATCTCTGCGAGGACGCTCCACAAACAAGCGGCGCGTCCTCGTATATCCGGCTCGTTTGTGTGGTGCGTGGAAAAGCGAAATCGCCCCGTATCGGAAAGACGGGGCGATTTCGGTCTTCGTTCTCTTGGCGGAGGATAGGGGATTCGAACCCCTGAGGGCTATTAACCCAACCCGCGTTCCAGGCGAGCGCCATAGGCCACTAGGCGAATCCTCCGTCGGCGAGCTTACCGGCAATGAGCGGACTCGCCAAAAACGGGCTGGTCAAAGGGAAGTTTTCACGCCTGGTCGTCGGCCCGCTACACTCGATCTCGGATCCCGCGCGGCGAGCATCCTGTGAACTCCCCCAGGGCCGGAAGGCAGCAAGGGTCAGCGGGCTCTGCCGGGTGCGCGGGGTCCCCTATTTTGTCTCCGAGCAGATCAGCTGTTCTGCGCGAACACCCGCGCAACCACAGTTCCGGGGCCGGGCGTTCCGGGAAAGGCCGAAGTGAATTTCCACTCGATGAGTGCTGACCAGCTGACCGCCACCCAATCCGAGCTGCGTCTCAAGTACCAGGTGCTCGTCGATGCAGGTCTCAAGCTGGACCTCACCCGAGGTAAACCGGCCCCCGCTCAACTCGACTTGGCTGCAGAACTGTTGTCGCTGCCCGGCGCCGGCGACTACCGCGACGCCAGTGGCACCGACACCCGCAACTACGGCGGTGTGACAGGTCTTCCCGAGCTGCGTGCGATCTTCGGTGAACTGCTCGGCATCCCCACAGACAACCTCCTGGCCGCCGGCAACGCCAGCCTCGAGATCATGCATGACCTGGTGGTGTTCGCGCTGCTGCACGGCACGCCGGATTCGGCGAAGCCGTGGGGACAGGGCCCGATCAAGTTCCTGTGCCCGTCGCCCGGCTACGACCGGCACTTCGCGATCACCGAGTCCTTCGGGATCGAGATGATCACCGTTCCGATGAACGACGACGGTCCCGACGTCGCATTCTGCGCGGACCTGGTTGCAACGGACCCGCAGATCAAGGGCATGTGGTGTGTGCCGACGTACTCGAACCCCACCGGCGCGACGTACAGCCCGGAGGTCGCTGCGGCCCTGATGTCGATGAAGGCCGCGGCTCCTGATTTCCGCATCTTCTGGGACAACGCCTATGCCGTCCACACACTCGTGGCCGAACCGCCGGCCCCCATCGATGTTCTCGGACTGGCCGCCGCTGCGGGCAACCCGAATCGGCCGTTCATTCTGGCTTCGACCTCCAAGATCACCTTTGCCGGAGCCGGTGTCTCGTTCTTCGGATCATCACCGGCGAACCTGGCGTGGTACCAGCGCAACGTGTCGATCAAGACGATCGGTCCGGACAAGCTGAACCAGCTGCGGCACCTGCGGTTCTTCAAGGACGCCGACGGCGTGCGCGCACACATGGCCAAGCATCGTGACCTGCTGGTGCCCAAGTTCGCGATGGTGCTGCAGATCCTGGAAGAGCGCCTCGGCGGCGCCAAGGTCGCATCCTGGACCGAACCCGAGGGCGGCTACTTCATCAGCCTCGACGTGATCGACGGCACCGCGGCGAGGGTCATCACCCTGGCGAAAGAAGCCGGCATCGCCCTGACGGGTGCCGGCTCGGCGTTCCCGTACAAGAAGGACCCGAACGACCGCAACATCCGTCTGACTCCCACGTTCCCGGGCCTCGAGGATCTGCGCGTCGCCATGGATGGCGTGGCGACCTGCGTCCTGCTCGCGTCTGCGGAGCAATTGCTCGAGCAGCACGGCTGAATGCACAGGTGTGGTGACCGGACCGGGCGTTGAGAAGCGAAATCCGGTGGACGCCGACTCCGACATCTCCCAGTCGAACAACCAGAATCCAGCAGTAGCAGCCCGCCCCGAGCGGACCGTGCCGTGGCCGGCCGCCGTGGTGGTGGCTTCGATCGTCCTCGGGCTGCTCGCGATCTGGCTTCAGAATCTGGCTGTCCCGCTGGACGAACCCTACTGGGGCATCTTCGGCAACCAGCTCGACCTCGAGGTGTACCGGCAGGGAGCCCAGGCCGTCCTCGACGGGCGCCGGCTGTACGAGGCGAAGCTGGTCGGGGTCATGGACTACACCTATGCCCCGGCGTCGGTGTTCGTCTTCGTCCCATTTGCGCTGATGACCGTCGAGATGGCGAAGGTCGTGTGGATGGGGAGCATCTTCATCGCGCTGTACTTCGTGATGACGCTCAGCTTCCGGAGTCTCGGATACCGGATCACCTGGCCGGTGCGGAGCATCGCGCTGTCACTGGTGCTGATCGCCACGTTGATGGAGCCGGTGCGCACGACGATGTGGTATGGCCAGATCAACGTGTTCCTGATGTTGCTGATCCTGTGGGACCTGCTCCGCGACAAAGACAGTCGGTTGCGTGGTCTGGGTGTCGGGATCGCGGCCGGCATCAAACTGACCCCCCTGATCTTCGTGTTCTATCTGGCGATCAACCGGAACTGGCGATCGGTGATCGTGGCCTGCACCGGGCTCGTCGGGACCGTGGTGCTCGGTTTCCTCGTGATGCCCAGAGACTCCTGGAAGTACTGGAGCGGCACCTTCATCGACTCCGAGCGGGTGGGTGCACCCAATACCGTCGGGAACCAGTCCATTCGCGGCGCGCTGGCGAATCTGTGGCAGACCGACAGCCCGAACATCCTCGTGTGGGGCACGCTGGCGCTCGCGGCGCTGGCGCTCGGCATGGTCGCGGCCTCCCTCGCACATCGCGCGGGTCACGAACTCCTGGCCATCACCCTGGTGGGTATGACGGGCACGGTGGTGTCGCCGATGTCGTGGGGACACCACTGGGTGTGGGTGGTTCCCCTGCTGGTGATCCTGGTGCATCTGATCCTGTCGGTGCGGGCCCGCGCCCTGCGGGTCCTCGCCGCCGTCGGTGCATCAGCATTGCTGCTCACCACCTTCATCTGGCGCAGCTACCGGGGATATCCGGTGGAGCAGATCGAGCGGATGCTGCCCGACGCGTACTTCACCGGGCTGTTCCACAAGTTCGGGATCACCTGGCTCCGATGGTTCACCTACGACCCGTACAACTGGATGTTCCTGGTGGTCGCGGTGATCAGCATCATCTGCCTCACGGCAAGGCGCAAGGCTGATCGGGTCTCGACGGGATAGCATTCTCGCCGAAGTAACTGCTTGGGGGAAGGCGGAAGGTGCCCACTCACGACGCCGCTTCTACGACGCGCCTACGTTTCCCGACCAGTCGGTGGCTGCTTGCCGGGTTTGTGGTCGGCGCGATCATCGCCGTCTATGTCCAGTTCACGATAATTCCGCTCGACACCAAGATCTTCGGTCTCTTCGACAATCAGGTGGACTTGCGCGTCTACCGTGAGGGCGCGTTGCACCTCGCGAACGGGCAGCCACTCTACGAATCGCCGATGCTGCGGAACGGGCTGCTCTACACATACACACCCTTTTCGGCGATCGTGTTCCAGCCTTTTGCATGGCTCGATGTCCCACGGGCCGAAGTGCTGTGGACGGCCTTGATCTTCGCGGCCCTGTTCTACGTGATCGTTGCGTCGTTCCGAAGCCTCGGATACCGCGTCGACTGGCGGCTGCTCATCGTCTCGGCCTCGCTGGTGTGTGCGTCGACGTTGCTCGAACCGGTCCGGACCACCATCTGGTATGGACAGATCAACGTCTTCCTGATGGCGATCGTGCTGTGGGATCTCCTACGACCAGACGGCAGCCGGCTCAAGGGGATCGGCGTCGGTATCGCCGCGGGCATCAAACTCACACCGGGTTTCTTCGTCTTGTACCTCGCGATCACCCGGCGCTGGCGCGCGATTGTTGTCGCGGCGGTCACCATCGCGGTCACGATCCTGATCGGATTCCTGGCCACCCCGAAGCAGTCGTGGAAGTACTGGTCTGACCGGGTGATCAATTCCGAGCGGGTCGGACCGACCGATGCGCCCAGCAACCAGTCGATCAAGGGCGCCCTGGCCACCACATTCGGGACCACCGACCCCAACCAGGTGCTGTGGGCGGCACTGGTCATCATCGCGATTGCCCTGGGTATGTCCGCGGCGTACGTCGCGCATCGACACCAGCAGGAACTCCTCGCGCTGTGTCTGACCGGGATGACGGCGACCGCGGTCTCCCCGTTCAGCTGGGGACATCACTGGGTGTGGTTCGTGCCGCTGCTCGTCTACCTCGTCCATCTCCCCATCGCGGCCTATCGCGCCGGCCGAACCGGGTTACTGGCGGTGACGCTGGTGCTCCCGGCGGCGTTGTACGCCAGCGCCTTCATCTGGCGGAATCACCTTCCCGGAGGGGCGATGGGGTTCAAGCCGTTCTACGGGACCGGCATGTTCATGACACCGTTCCCCGATTGGTTGCGGTGGTTCTCGGCCGAACCCTATCTGTGGATCTTCGGGGTGACGGCGGTGGCGACTCTGATCATCTGGGGTCCGAACGAGTGGCGGCGGTTGCGGACATCGACGCCGGGATCTCGGATCGGTCGAAGTGCTCCGGCCGATCCCGCGGCCGTCGGACCGCGCCGGTAGTCTCGCAGCGTGGCTCTATACCGGACTTATCGCCCCGCGACCTTCGCCGAAGTTGTCGGGCAGGAGCATGTCACCGAGCCGTTGGGTGTGGCCCTGAACTCCGGCCGGATCAACCATGCGTACCTGTTCTCGGGTCCGCGTGGTTGCGGTAAGACGTCGTCCGCGCGGATCCTGGCCCGATCCCTGAACTGCGAGCAGGGGCCCACCGCGACGCCGTGCGGGGTCTGCTCGTCCTGTGTGGCGCTGGGCCCGGGTGGTCCGGGCAACATGGACGTGATCGAACTCGACGCCGCCAGCCACGGTGGTGTCGACGACACCCGGGAACTGCGCGATCAGGCGTTCTACGCGCCGGCCGAGTCCCGCTACCGGGTGTTCATCATCGACGAGGCCCACA
This sequence comes from Williamsia sp., assembly GCF_036566845.1. Taxonomy (GTDB): domain Bacteria; phylum Actinomycetota; class Actinomycetes; order Mycobacteriales; family Mycobacteriaceae; genus Williamsia. The sequence continues at coordinate 83,275 of NZ_DATCVM010000282.1, read as the reverse complement.
TGGTCAGCAACGCGGGATTCAACGCGTTGCTCAAGATCGTGGAAGAGCCGCCAGAGCATCTGATCTTCATCTTCGCCACCACCGAGCCGGAGAAGGTCTTGCCGACCATCCGCTCGCGTACCCATCACTACCCGTTCCGGCTCCTGGCCCCGGCGACGATGCGCGGCCTGCTCGAACGCATCTGCGCGAGCGAACACGTCACCGTCGAACCCACCGTGTTCCCGCTGGTGATCCGCGCGGGCGGTGGTTCTCCGCGTGACTCGCTCAGCGTGCTCGACCAGCTGCTCGCCGGTGCGGGACCCGAGGGCGTCACCTACCAGCGTGCGCTGGCGTTACTGGGTGTCACCGATGTCGCGTTGATCGACGATGCCGTCAATGCGCTGGCAGACCACGACGGTGCTGCGTTGTTCGGGACGGTCGAGGCCGTGGTGGATGCCGGACACGATCCCCGTCGGTTCGCCGTCGATCTGCTCGAACGACTGCGGGACCTGATCCTGATGAACGCGGTTCCCGACGCCGCGGCGCGTGGCCTGGTCGAGGCACCCGACGATCAGGTGGAGCGGATGACCGCCCAGGTTGCCCGGATGGAAGCGGGCACACTGACCCGCTTCGCCGAGACCGTCCACGACGCACTGGGGGAGATGCGTGGGACCACGTCCCCGCGGCTGCTCCTGGAAGTGATGTGCGCCCGGATGTTGCTGCCCGCGTCGTCTGATGCGGAATCGGGTGTGCTGCAACGCATCGAGCGGATCGAGTCGCAGCTCGCGAGCGGTGCGATCGCGGCCCCTGCCGGCGAAGGGTCAGCGTCCGCGCCCGCCGCTTCGATTCCGTCCGCAGCGCCCGGACCGCCGGCGGCCCCTCTCGACGCCGCGGCCTCGAAGTTCGTCCGGCCGTCGCAGCGCAAACAACAGGACGATGTCGCCGAACCCGAGCCGGTGGTGGACACTGCGGTGACACCGCCGACTCCGCAACCCGAACCGACGCCTGAACCCGCACCCGAGCCCATTGTGGCGGTGGTGCCGGAGCCTGAGCCCGCGCCGGAACCTGACCCCGAACCGGTTGCGCCTGCGCCTCAGCCTGTTTCGGTGACACCTGAACCGAAGCCGGAACCCGAGGCCGCGGATGAACCCGTGCCGGCGTCACCGTTCGACGATGTTCCGCCGCCGCCCGAACCCGATTTCGAACCCGAACCCGAACATCACGGTGAGCCGCAGCCTCAGGTGGAACCGGTGCCCGCGGTCGCAGCGGGTGGTATCGATCTCGCTGCGGTGCAGGCGAAGTGGCAGGAGGTCCGGTCTGCTGTCCGGACCGCCAACAAGGTGACCGAGGTGATGTTGTCGGGTGCTTCGGTCCGTGGCATCGACGGCAGCACCCTGATCTTGAGCCACGACTCCCAGCCGCTGGTTCAGCGGCTGAGTTCACAGCACGCGGTGGATGTCATCACAGCGGCGATGTCGCAGGTGTTCGGCGGTGACTGGCAGGTCCAGGTGCATGCGGCGTCGGCGATGCCGGCCATGCCGACGAAACCTCAGGCAGCACAGGTCGATACCCGCAAGCCCGAGGCGAAGCAGGCCACTTACACCCGGCCGAGTCGGGGTTCGGCGGCCGGCAGCCGGGAAGAAGATGCTCCCGAACCGGAGCCTGAACCGGAACCCGAGCCCGTTCCCGACCCGGTCAAAGACGAAGACCTCACCGACGCCGAACGTGACGAGATGGTCGCCACCGCACGCAATTCCACACCGGATCCGCGGGCGGACCCCGAGCAGATCGCGATCGCGCTGCTGACGAGTGAGCTCGGCGCAACGCCGATCAACTAGTCTGTTGTAGGCCGTGACTCGCCGCTAACGGTCTGTGAACGAGATCCGGACCGAGATCGGATCGCTCTGCAACGCTCGGACCGATGCTGCGACGAGCTTTGCGAACACCGGGTTCGTGGCGAAGGTGCGGGCCCGGTCCGCCACGTTGTCGTCGGGAACGAATTCCGCCGTACCGCTGCGCCATTGGCTTCCTTGCCGGATCCGGACGACGGGATCTGCGGCAATGTTGATCGCCCATCCGGACCGATTTCCGTGCTGGCTGATGATCCAGGCTCCCGTGGCATCGAATCCCGCGGTGACGGGCACCCGGCGTTGTTGTCCGGAACGGCGCCCGGTGGTCTCCAGTTCGGTGGCCAGTGACGTCCGGATCCCCAGTCGCGTCAGCAGCGCGACCGCGGGATTGGCGATGTGGCGGCCGACGGCCCGTTCGACTCGGAACTTGCGGAGCACCTTGCGGTCTGCGCCCGATCCGATCCGTTCCCGTTTGGTGCGGAAGGCGTCGATACCATTGCGCCGGACCGTGGTGATCGCGGTGCGCCACAGCGGCCGCAGAGGATCGGGTTCGGCACCCGCTCCCATCCGGTGCAGTTGGTCGGTGTGCCATTGCAGGTCGAGGGCGCCGTCGAGGGCTTTGATCGGGCTGGTGCCGGCGACCCGTCGCGGGACGGGCAGGCGCCGCCGTGTGGTCGCCAGGGCGGCCGAGCTGTCCCTCAGGATCGTGTGCCCGGCGGTCGGAGACACCGCCGTGGGCCGGCCGAGGCCCACGATGTCGCAGGCTCCGGAGGCGATCGCTTCCGTCATGCCGGCGTGGGTTCGGAAGCCACCGGTCACGGCCAGCGGAACATGCCCGGCCACGGTCCGGACTGTTTCGGCGTATTCGAGGAAGTAGGCCTCGCGCGCCCGGGTCCGGGCGGACACCACCGGGCGACCCATCATCGCGGGCGATTCGTAACTGCCGCCGCTGATTTCGATCAGGTCGATACGCTCGTCGGCGAGCATGGCGACCACCTCGCGGGATTCGTCCTCGGAGAATCCGCCGTGCTGGAAGTCTGCCGAATTGAGTTTGACCCCGAGCGCGAATCCGGGGCTGACGGCATCGCCGACTCGGCGGATGATCTCGATGAGCAGCCGGGTCCGGTCCTCGATGGATCCGCCCCATCGATCGTCGCGATGGTTGGATATCGGTGAGAGGAATTGGGAGAGAAGATATCCGTGTGCGGCATGGATCTGGACACCGTTGAATCCGGCGGCCTCGGCGAGACCCGCGGAGACCGCAAACCGTTCGACGATGTCCCAGATCTCGGTGTCATCGAGCGCTCTCGGCGCCCGGACGCCGGGGATCCCGACACCGATCGCGGACGGAGCCACCGCCCGGCTGGCGGTTGCGAACGGGTTGGCCTGCCGTCCTGGATGATTCAGTTGCATCCAGCACGGGACACCACCGTCCTGGGTGGTCTTGGCCCAGCGGCGGAAGGCGCCGATGTCATGATCGTTCTCCAGCGCCACGTTGCCGGGTTCGCCGAGGTGCTCGCGGTCCACCATGACGTTGCCGGTGACAACCAGTCCGTAGCCACCCGAGGCCCACCGCGAATACAGCCGTTCCAGGCGGATGTCGGGGCCGTGGCCGGATGTCCCGAGCCCCTCACTCAGCGCGGACTTCATGATCCGGTTCGAAATCACCTGGCCGCAGGGCAGGTTCAGCGGTGACGACAGTGAGATGGTGTCCGGCATGGTGTGCACCTTCGTTCGAGGTCCCGTCGCAGACTATATCGATCGGTCTACTTCGCTCCGAGGCTAGTAGACCAACTGTTATATTTCAAGGCGCGTCCCACTGAAATCTGAAACCGGGGAGATGAGCGAGGTGTCACATGGGTGTCCGTGACCAACTGACGGCCGCCACCGCGGACCTGATGCGCCGCCATGGAGTCGCGGGTACCGGCGTCTCGGAGATCCTGCGTACCAGCGGGGTGGCCAGGCGATCGATCTACCTGAACTTTCCCGGCGGCAAATCAGAACTGGTGGCCGCCGCGACACGCACCGCCGGTTCATCGGTGACCCTGATGCTGAAGAAGTTCATGACCAAACCCGACCCCTTCGCCGCCTTCGCCGCGATGTGGTCGAAAGTGCTGACCTCGAGTGACTTCGAGAGTGGGTGCCCGGTGGTCGCGGCGGCGCTGGGGCGTAGCGAGGCCCCCGCCGCCGCCGATGCCGCCGCGGAACTCTTCCGCGAATGGGGCGGCGTCATCGCCGGGCGGCTGACCGAAGACGGAATCGATGATCAGGTTGCCGACTCCCTGGCGACGACGATCGTCGCCGCCGTCGAGGGTGCGGTCATCATGTCTCAGGCCGCCGGCTCCACGAAGCCCCTCGAGCAGGTGGTGGTCCACATCCGAGAACTGATCGAGCTGCACTCGTTGCGTTGAATCCGTCCGACGCAGAGACAAACCCACCAGAATCAGTCAAACCCACACGTTGCAACGTGTGGGTTTGACTGAAACTGGTGGGTTTGTGGAGATCAGGCCTGCCACCACGGGCGCAGCGGAAGCCCGCCGTTGCCGCCCTTGTCGTCGAGCTTGACGGCCAGTACCTGGTGCAGCTGAATGATGTTGCGCTCGAATCCGAGTCGACATCCGGCCATGTACAGGCCCCAGAGCCGGGCGGTGCCCTCGCCGACTTCCTCGACGGCTGCATCCCAGTGCTCGACGAGGTTCTTGTTCCAGTCGCGCAGCGTCATCGCATAGTGCTCCCGCAGGTTCTCCTCGTGGAGAACCTCCATCGAACCGATGTCCTGGATCGCCGAGATGATCGTGCCCGAACCGGTGAGCTCACCGTCGGGGAACACATAGCGGTCGATGAACGGTCCGGCCTTGCCCTTCGACGAGTTGTCCGGGCGGGTGATGCAGTGGTTCATCAGGATTCCGCCGTCGCGCAGCTTGGCGCGGATGAACTTGAAGTACGAACGGTAGTTCGCGATGCCGATGTGTTCGGTCAGGCCGATGGAAGAGACCGCGTCGAAGCCGACTTCGGTGATGTCGCGATAGTCGCTGTGCCGGACCTCGGCGAACTCCGACAGACCTTCGTCGACGATGGCCTGCTGTGCCCACTCGGCCTGTTCCTGGGACAGGGTCACACCGATCACGTGAACGCCCCGGCGAGCTGCGTACCGCACCATGGATCCCCAGCCGCAACCGATGTCGAGCAGGCGGTCGCCCGCTTTGAGCTTCAGCTTCTCGAAGATCAGGCGGTACTTGTTGTCCTGTGCCTCTTCCAGGCTGGCTTCCCGGTTCGGGTAGCAAGCACAGGTGTAGGTCATCGAGTCGCCGAGCACGAGTTCGTAGAACGCGTTGGAGACGTCGTAGTGGTAGTGGATCGCTTCGGCATCGCGGGACTTGCTGTGCCGCAGACCTTCCGCGATCCGGCGCCACCGCGGCAGCTGCTCCTGCGGAGGCGGGGCGATCGGCTTGAAGTGTTCGAGCCCGAGTGACCGGGTGATCTGGGCCATCGTCCGGGCCGATGGCCGCGCGAAGTGGATGTCGTCGGAGAGTGCGCGCAGTGCGCCATAAGGATCGCCGCCGGGTGCGCCGTGCAGCTTGAGGTCGCCGGCGATGTACGCGCGGGCCAGACCGAGGTCCCCGGGAGCTGTTGCGAGGTAGGTGGTTCCCCGTGGGGTCAGCAACTCGACGCCGTATTCGGCATCTTCCGGACCTGCCGAACTGCCGTCGTACGCCGTCACGCGAACACTGAGGTCACCGCCGGCAACCGCCTCGACGACTTCGGCCAAGCTGAGCTTGGGACCTACCACCGATCCGGAAGTGAAGTCGTTTTCCTTGAATGTCGTCACTGACGTTGCACCGCCTTCGCGTAGAGGTCGAGAAGCCGCGACCCTGGATCAAACTGCTTTTTCAACAAGCGGTAAGACTCACCGCCGTACAGTTCATCGAACTCTTCTTTGCCGTAAAATGACTCGGAATACAGAGACTTGTGGCCGCCGAGTTCGGACACCTTGATTTCGATCTGGCGATTGGCGTACCCCTCCGGCTGATCGTCGCGTTTGGGCACCGCCGACCAGAAGCCCACGTTGACATACGTCCGTCGGGGTTCCAGGGGATACAGCGGCCAGGGCCGGTGCGTGTCGGCTCCCGGCAGAGCCGGATCGCGAAGTCGTAGCGGGCACAGCCAGATCGGTTCGATCGGAATGTTCTCGAGGAACCAGCCGACGAATTCGGCGGTGTGTTCGATCGGTACCTCGATGTCCTGGACCACGCGCTCGCCCGGGGGCAGACCCTTGCGGGCGTTGAGCTTGTCGCCGATGTTGAAGCGATGATCGAGGCCGATCAGCTTCCAGTAGAAGCTGCTGCGCAACAGCTTTTTGGGCCACAACCGCCGGATGCGCGGGTTCTGGGCGCCGAAGGCGCGGGAACACCAGAACCAGTCGGTGTCCCATCGCCACAGGTAGTCCGCGATGGTGAGTCGGTCGCGGATCGGTGTCGAATCGGCGGAGTGCTGAATGGACCGGTAGAAGATCTGATCGTCGGTGTAGTCACTCACCGGGCCCGCCGCGGTGGTCTGGCGGCCCAGGATCAGGTAGCTCTCGGTGGCCGAGAAGACCACCCCGTCAAGATAATCCACGCGTTCGCCGTCGAACTCGGCATTGCCGACGATCTGCGCCATCGCCGACTGGAGTTCGTCGACCGTGGTGAATCGTACGTGGCGGAGGTCGACAAATGGTGCCACCTCTTCGAGTTCGATCCGTAGGCGCGTCGAATAGCCAAGGGTGCCATAGGAATTGGGGAATCCGAAGAACAGGTCGGAGTTCTCGCTCGTCGGTGAGGTGGTGACGATCTCCCCGGCGCCGGTGAGGATGTCGATCTCGACCACGGACTCATGGGGCAGGCCATTGCGGAACGACGTCGATTCGATACCGAGTCCGGTGACGGCACCGCCGAGGGTGATCGTCTTCAACTGGGGAACGACTTTGGGGGCGAGCCCGTATTTGAGGGTGGTGGCGACGAGTTCTTCGTAGGTGCACATGCCCGCGACATCTGCTGTCCGCGCCGCCACATCGACAGAGATCACCCGGTCGAGCCCGGAGACATCGAGGCCGGGGAAAGGATTCTTCGCCCGCTTCCGAAAGAGGTTTGAGGTCTTCTTCGCCAGACGTACTCTGCCGGCAGCAGGAATTGCCTGGTAACTCGCCAGCAATGTCGCGACGCCTTCATCGTAGGCAGCGCGACCGGACACGGAACCCTTAACCCTCGGCACGCAATAGAGCCTATGACCACCGCCTGGTGGACGCCAATGGAGGGCCGACATGTTGTTCTGGCAGGCTCAAGGGTCTACAGCACAAGAACCGGAAGGTGATTTTCGTGGCACAGGTAACCGCATCGCAGTCAATAGAGGTCAATGCCGCACCTGATCAGGTGCTGGCGGCCCTGTCTGACTACCAGACCGTGCGCCCGGCCATCCTGCCTCCGCAGTATCTCGACTACTCGGTCGTCGAAGGCGGGGCCGGCGCCGGCACCGTCGCCAAGTGGACTCTGCAGGCAACGTCGAAGCGCTCCCGCAACGTGCAGGCCTCGGTGGATCAGGTCGGTTCGACGATCACCGAGACCGACGCCAACTCGTCGATGATCACCACCTACCAGGTGCAGCCGTTGGGTACCGGCTCGAAGGTCACCACGGTCACCACCTGGCAGGGCGCGGGCGGTATCGGCGGATTCTTCGAGAAGACCTTTGCGCCCAAGGGCCTGGGCAGGATTCAGGCAGAACTGCTGGGCAATCTGAAGTCGCACGTCGAACGCGGCTGACCGGGTCACACCCGGAGCGCCGAGGCCGGTGTGAGGAACCGTAGACCGTCGCCGCTGCCCCTGCGGGATGGAGTTGATCCGACTCGGGTGGTCCTGCGCCGCTCCGGTGTGACGGTTGCGGAGGCGATGCTGGCCGCACCGGCCTGCGCGGGACTCACGGTGGCCGATCTGTCGGACCGGGCCGCCGAGGGCGAGGTCCGCGACATATCCGGAGATCGGGTCGACCTGGCTGCGCCGGCGCAGGTGGGTCGCCCGATTTATTTCTATCGAGATCTGCCGGACGAGACCGTGATCCCGTTCGAGATGCCGATCATCCATCTCGACGACGATCTGGTGGTGGTCGACAAACCGCATTTCCTGGCGACGATGCCGCGGGGTGCGCACGTGGTGCAGACGGCTCTCGTGCGGTTACGGCGAGAACTCGACAATCCTCAGATCAGCCCGGTGCACCGGCTCGACCGCCTCACCGCGGGGGTGCTGATGTTCAGCCTCCGTCCGCAGGCCCGCGCGCCATACCAACTGCTGTTCGCCGATCGCCTCGTCGACAAGGAGTACCGGGCGCGTGCTCCGGTCTCCGGAGACATGGGGTTTCCGGCGACGATCCACAACCGCATCCTGAAGGATTCCGGCGACCTGCGGGCGCGGGTGGTTCCAGGTGAGGTGAACGCGATCTCCACGATCGACCTCGCCGACACCGACGGCGACCGGGGGATCTACCGGCTGCTTCCCCGGACCGGCCGGACACATCAGCTGCGGCTGCACATGTCCGGCCTGGGGATCCCGATCGACGGCGACCCGCTGTATCCGGAGGTCCGGCCCGAGGTGGCGGACGCTCCCGATCGCGGTGACTTCTCCGACCCGTTGCAGCTGCTGGCCTACGCTGTGGAGTTCGACGACCCGTTGACCGGTCGGCGCCGGCGATTCCAGAGCGCCCGAATCCTGGGTTGAAGGGAGGCCTCACATGGCCATCGTCGTGTCGTACGACCGCTACGAGGACCTCGCCTGTGAGGTTGTCGTATTTCTCGACGACGAGACCGGTGATTGTTTTCAGGTGCAGCGGGATCTGCCGCGGACACCGTCGACGACGGCAACCGAATCGGCGATCTTCCAGATCAGCACCGGTGCCGGACCTGCGGTGGAGCAGGGGATCGTCGCCTGGCAGCGGGAGGGGAACGAGTTCCGGTTCGCCCTGTCGCCGCTGGCGTCCAGGATGTTCGGGGGCAACGCGCAGCTGCGATTCGAGGCTCGTGCCGCTCACGGCGATACCATCGATGACATCGCCGCTGCGCTGGAACGTATGACGCGCCGGTGAGTGCCCGCGGGTGCTGACGCAGCAGGTTCGACAACACAACGATCAACGCGAGGACACGACAAGTGCAACCAGACAACCCGATGGCCGGACTTCTCCAGCAGGCGCAGCAGATGCAGCAGCAACTGCTGGCCGCGCAGGCCGAGATCTCGGAGGCAGAGGTGACGGGAACCGCAGGCGGTGGCCTGGTGACCATCACCGGTTCCGGGGCCGGTGACGTCACCTCGGTGACGATCGACCCCAAGGTGGTCGACGCCGACGATGTGGAGACCCTGCAGGATCTGATCGTGGGAGCGCTCGCCGACCTCGCCGAGAAGCGCGATGCGCTGACGCAGCAGAAGATGGGTCCGCTGGCCGGAGGCCTGGGTGGCCTCGGCGGCGGTTTCCCCGGCCTGGGCGGGTAACAACCGGTGTATGAAGGCCCGATCCAGGACTTGATCGACGAGCTGGCCAAGTTGCCGGGACTCGGTCCGAAGGGTGCCCAGCGCATCGCCTTTCATCTGATGGCCGTACCGGCCGCCGACATCGATCGACTGACCGCTTCGCTGGTCCATGTCCGGGACGATGTGGTGTTCTGCGAGGTCTGCGGCAACGTCTCGGCGCAGGCACGTTGCCGGATCTGCCGGGATGCGCGGCGGGATGCCAGCAAGATCTGTGTGGTCGAAGAGCCCAAGGATGTCCAGGCGATCGAGCGGACGAAGGAGTTCTCCGGCCGCTACCACGTGCTCGGCGGTGCACTCGATCCGCTTGGCGGAATCGGTCCGGACCAGCTCCGGATTCGGGAACTGCTGCGCCGCTTGGCAAACCAGGAAGACGGTGTGGATGTCAGCGAGGTGATCGTGGCCACCGACCCGAACACGGAGGGTGAGGCCACCGCCACGTATCTGCAGCGGATGCTCCGGGATTTCCCCGGGTTGTCGGTGACCCGACTGGCTTCCGGACTGCCGATGGGTGGCGACCTGGAGTTCGCCGACGAGCTGACATTGGGCCGGGCGTTGTCCGGGCGCCGTGTGCTGACCTAGGCGCGCTCATGGTCGATCAATCCTGGATGGACACTCTGGCCAGGCAACTGAAATCAGGCATCGTTGCCATCGACGGACCCTCGGGTGCCGGGAAGTCGACGTTCGCCGACGCCCTGGTGAGCAAACTCGAAGAGCTCCGTACCCGGGTGGTGCTGATCCGTACCGACGATTTCGCCACATGGGACGAGCCGGTGGGGTGGTGGCCCGAACTGGAAGAGGAAGTTCTGCGGTCGTATTGGCGAGGGCACGACTTCCGTTTTCACCCGCGGGTGTGGCGTGATGGCAGCCCACAACTCGGTCCGCGTGTGTGGCTGCGGTGGGAGCCGCTGCTGATCATCGAGGGGGTGTCGAGCGCCCGCGTGCCGGTTCGCCGGCACCTCAAACGAGCACTCTGGGTCGACGGCGGCACCGAGGAACAGCGCCTGGAACGTGCGGTGGCCCGGGATGGCGAATCGGAGCGCGACAACTTGCGCCGCTGGCAGGATTTCGAGCGTGGCTGGTTTGCCGTCGACCGTACCCGCGACTTCTGCGAGATCGTTCCCGAGTTCGTTCTCGATCCGCGCTGATCGTCAGGTTGCCGGCGCGGCGGTGTTGTCCTCGGCCAGGCAGACCGACCGAAGTACGTTGTGGTACACGATGAGTCCGTAGGTGTTCGGTGCGTTGATCAGGCTGCCGGGACTGGGGATCAACTGTGTCAACTGCTCCGGGGAGAGAGACGGAAGCAGCATCTGCAGCAACGAGACCGTCAGATCATCGCTCTCGTTGTAGGCCAGGGTGAACACGTGTGTGCTCAGGGCGTAGGCGTAGTAGGCCGACGTCATCGACTTGGTGACCGTCAGGTCGGCCAGCGGGACGGTCTGGGACATGTCGGCGCCGTCCAGGATGTTGCTCACCAGACCGGTCAGGGCCTGCGTCGGCGCGCCACCCACATAGGGTACGAAGCCGAGGCCGAGTGCCATCAGCGTTTCGATCGTGTCGAAGTCCGCGGGGTCGGCCGGGATCAGGTTGTGTGGCACCTGCGCCCTGCTCATGAAGTCTTGCAGCCGCGCGGTCTGGTCGGCGACCTGCGCTGACGTCGAGGCGTCGGTGGTGTCCTGAAGGTAATGCGAGGTGCGTTCGACAACCCGGGACAGGGGCTGCGATCCCACCGAGGGGCAGGTCTTGTCTTCGGCGATCAGCACCTGTCCGGCGATGTTGGTGAGAATCTGCGGAACCTGATTCGGGAATCGGAGGTCTTTGACGGGCTGACCGGCGCTGTCCTTCTGTTCCTTGGTGACCGAGACAATGCAGGCGTCGATGAGGGCCTCACTCAGCGCGCTCTTGATCATGTCGATGGCCATCGTGCCGATACGAAGGGGAAGCGAGATCAGCATTCCGAGGCTGACCGGACCGATCGGCATGATGGGCGGAATCGTCCCCGCCACCAGCGTCGCCGGGATGATGACCGTGATGTAGAGGTAGAAGTAGACGGTCTCGACGGCCTGCGACAGCGTCATGTTCTCGAGCGTGATCGCTTCGAACTCCGTGCCGTTGCGAATGTTCATCAGCTGCGTCAGAACATACTGGGACAGCGGATCCCGGTATTCGAGGCTGGGGGAGTCGTCGGACGCTCCGAGCGCTTTGGGGTGGTTCGAGATGGCCAGCGACGACACCCGCACACCATCCATGTCGCGGTGTGCGGCGGCTTTGATCGAGGTGGCATCACGCTGAACCTGCTCGGGCATCTGCGGCAGCAGCGAGTCGAAGATCGCGTCGTAGATGCCGCCCAGGGTTGCGAAGCTCGAGCCGACGCATTCGGTCGGCGGGTTCGTGACCTGTGGCGACGACGTCGACGGCGGTGCCGGATCTGCTGCTGCCGAACCCACGTTGGCGACGACGCCGCTGCCGCCGAACAAGACGAGTGTCAGGCTCAAGACCACCGTGGCGACACCGGCGTGGAGCAGGTGCGGCAATGATCTCCGCGGCCGAGCTGACAAGGCAGTCCCCGTTCTGTTCATCGGCCGCACATGGGAATGCGGCGCAGCGCAGATTTCGACCACCTCGAAGTGCGCCAGGACAACAATCGCACATCGTGGCGGAAGTGTGCAGTGCCGCATGGATGTTCACGATGTGCAACCCGGATTCGGTGAACTTTGGATTCGATCCCGGAAACCCGGATCCGCGGCGACCCTCAGGGGTTCGGCCACACGTCGGTCAGGTCGTGGACCGGGCGAGCAGCGAGCACACGGTGGCGTCGGCCACCTGCTCGAATCGTTCGTACCACTGGCCCACCGCCCGAAAGTCGGTGGGCGTGCTCACGCAGACGAGATCGTCCACCAGCGGCGCGATCTCGGAGATGGCCGACTGCGGCGCGACCCCCACGGCCACGATCAAGCGATCCGGCTTGTGCGTGCGGGCGGCCTCGATCGCGGCCCGCATGCTTGATCCGGTGGCGAGACCGTCGTCGACCAGGATCGCGATCCGCCCCTCCATCCCCAGCGGCGGCCGCCCGGCGCGGTACGTCTGTTCGCGGCGCGTCAGTTCACGGACCTCCGCATCGACCACCCGTTGCAGCTGTTGCTCGGTGACCCGGAACTCGGAGACCACCTGCCGGTTGATCGCCGGAGAACCACCGAAGGCCACCGCGCCCAGCGCGAGCTCCGGACTGCTGGGGACGCCGAGTTTGCGGATGATGCAGGCGTCGAGGGGGGCGTGCAGTGCGGCCGCTATCTCCCATGCGACCGGCACGCCACCGCGGGCGAGACCGAAGACTGCGGTCGCGGGATTGTCGACGAGGTTGCGGTCGCGGGCGATCAGGGCTTCGGCCAGCAGCTGCCCGGCCTCGCGGCGATCTCGCAAGGTGTGACCCCGGTTGCCCCATGGTTGTCGCGTGTCGGGTCACCTCCGCCGGCTCCTACAGGAACTGTGCCTTTGTGATGCAGGTCTTTCCATTCTGCATGATGACCTCGTACACGATGCGGGATTGGTTGACGGTGTCACCGGATTGCCAGGAGGAGGCCACCAGTACTTCGGCGGCGGGTGCGGCCGGATCGCGAGGTGCAACCGCAATCGATTCGAATATCACTGTGCTGGTGCGTTTCTGGGCCTTGAACTCGTCGGTGAACGAGATCAGGTTGGGCAGACCCGCGTCTGCGAATTCGCCGCAGGTCTTGTCCTTGAAGGTCGCGATTTGGGTATCAACGGTGACTGGGCTGATCTCGAACATGCTGCGGGTGACCACCTCGGCGATCTCGCGGGCTTCTTGATCGTCGATCACCGGGGTGGGTGCGGTGGTGGGCGCGGAATCGGAGTCGTTGTTGTTGTCCGGCGCCGTCAGGGTGGCCGACACGATGGTCAGCGCGACGACAACCACCAGGGTGACTGCCAGGACGATCGCGATGCGCAGTCGGCGGCGCGAACCCGCGGGAGAAGTCGGTGTCGGCGTTCCCGGGGCCATCACAGCACCTCCATCGAGCTGATGCACATCGGAACGGCGGTGCGCTGCACCGTGAACTCGACGGCGGTGGTGGCCGGTGCGGCGGGTGTGTTGTTCTCGGTGGTGTCGAGGACGAAGAGTGCGAGCACTGTCGCGGTGGTCTCGTCCAGATCGACGATCCCGTAGTGCGCATTGGAGGTCCCGACGCTGCGGCCGGTGTCGGCAACGATGCCGGGCAACGTCTTTGCGGTCTCGTTCCACTGGTTGAGGGCGTCGCCGCACAACGTAGCCTGCGCGGTCTTCACCGTTGCGTTGATGGTGTCCGGTGTGAAGTTGTAGAGCGATTCGGTGGTCGCGCGGACGGTGTCGACCACCTCGGCCTCGGGGGCGGGTTCGACCGTTGCAGGCGTCGGCGACGACGACGCGGAATCGTCTTTGCCGGCGACGGACCACGTGATCGCCCAGGTGATGGTCACGACCACCGCGAGCACGACGAGTCCCAGCGCGAACACCATGGGGGTGATCCGTGTGTCACGGCGTTGTGGCACAGGTGAATTGGTCATCGGTGTCAGCCTCGGCGGCCGGCCGCCAGACGTTCGTGACGCAAGAGGTCGACCTCGGGCAGGACCAGCGGTTCGAGTTTGTCGACACCCAGGGCGCGGGACAGGAGGAGGTCTGCGAGTTCGGGGTTGCGGGCCAGGGCCGGGCCGTGCAGATAGGTGCCGATCACCGAACCCTGCACCGCGCCTTCGATTTTCTGGCCGGCACCGTTGCCGACCCCGTACTTGACCGTGGCCAGGGGGCGGGCTCCGGCACCGAGAGTGGTGCCGCCGCGATGGTTCTCGAATCCGGTGAGAGGTTGTGTGAGACCGGAATCCTGGGCCGGATCGGTGACGAGTTCACCGATGCTCCGGGTCTCCTGGGGTGTGGTGGTGAGGTCGAGCATCGAGATGCCGTCGACCCGCTCACCCGCGGACGTCTCGTACCAGTGGCCCAACACCTGGATGGCTGCGCAGATCGCGAGCACCGGCCGTCCGGCCTCGGCTGCCCGTTGCAGACCGGGGTACTTGGTCAGGTGCCGCGTGGCCAGCCGCTGGGCGTAGTCTTCGGCGCCGCCGAGGGTGTAGACGTCGAGGGATTCGGGGACCGGATCGGCCAGCGTGATCTGGACTATCTCGGCGTCGATGCCACGCATCCGGGCGCGCTGCCGCAGGATCAGGGCGTTGCCGCCGTCGCCGTAGGTGCCCATCACATCGGGGAGCACCAGGCCGATGCGCACAGTCGATTCGCTCATCAACGCATTCCCTTCTGTGCGCGGTCCATGGCGATTCCGAGGTCGCGGAACGCGGTGTAGTTGGCCAGCACTTCGACGCGTCCGGGCGGGCAGGACGCGATCGCTGCCAGTGGGTCGGCGATCGTGGTGTGCTCGGCGCCGGCGTAGAGGAGTCTGACCCCGAGGTCGGTGGCGCGTTCGCCGGCCGCGACCACTTGGATGTTCTCGAATGCCTCGAAGCGGACGTCCCAGAGCCAGCTGAGGTCCTCACCGTCGGGGACCTGACCGTTGACCGCGATCACCAGTCCTTCGGCATCCTGGTCGATCATCGACATGGCTTCCTGCCAGCCCGCCGGGTTCTTGGCCAACAGCATGCGCACCCGATGCGGTCCGATCTGGTGTACGCCGTACCGGCCGGCGACCTCGCCGACGGTGCCGACGGCGGCGGTGGCCGCTGCCGGGTCGGCGCCCATCGTCACGGCGGCGGCAATGGCCTGGGTGGCGTTGCCGCGGTTCGCCTTGCCGGGCACCGCGAGTTCCATCGGATGGGAGAAACCGTCGGGTCCGTACACGTGGCTGTCGTCGAACCACCAATCCGGCGTCGGACGTTCGAAGTCGATGCCGGGGGAGTACCAGTGGTCGCCTTCGCGGACGATCGGTTCGCCCGAGCGCGGGCAGCTGACCGAGTCATTGGCCCATCCCGCACCGGCGGCCACCCACACGACCTTCGGTGCGTCGTAGGCGGCAGACGAGACGAGCACGTCGTCGCAGTTGGCGATGATCGTTGCCTGGGGATGAGCGGCGATGCCCTCGCGCAGCCGACGTTCGATCATGTTGATCTCACCGACCCGGTCGAGCTGATCGCGCGAGAGGTTGAGCAGGACGATGGCAGCCGGGTGGACGGCGTCGCTGACGTGAGGAACGTGCAGTTCGTCGACTTCGAGCGCCGCGAGCTTCGCGTCCCGGTGCAACGAGAGAGCCGCCACGATCCCGGCGTCCATGTTCGCCCCGTCGGCCTGCGAGGCCACCTCACCGAGGGAGGCGAGCGCCGCCGCGGTCATCCGGGTGGTGGTGGACTTGCCGTTGGTGCCGGTGATGATCACCGTCCGCTTGCCGCGTCCGAGTTCACCGAGCAGCGAGGAGTCGATCTTCAGCGCGATCAGGCCGCCGATCATCGAACCTTTGCCGCGGCCGGTCTTCTGTGAGGCCCAGCGCGCAGCCGCGGCCGCGGCAAGGGCGAGCCGGGAGCGGGGACGGAGTCCGGTGGATGGGCGCGGGCGGTCGTCGTCGAGCATGGCAGCGAGTTTGTCACAGGTGCCGGTGTGACCTGAGTCGACACAGGTCGCGGCCCGGTGAGGAGGCGGCGGCGCTCAGGATCGGACGAGTCGGGCGATCGCGGCCGAGGCTTCGTTGAGTTTCTGTTCGGCTTCTTCACCGCCGATCTTGGCGGCGTCGACCACGCAGTGTTTGAGATGGTCGTCGAGCAGCCCCAGTGCGACGCTTTCGACTGCCTTCGTCAGCGCGGAGATCTGGGTGAGGATGTCGATGCAGTACTGCTCTTCGTCGACCATGCGGTGGATACCCCTGGCCTGGCCCTCGATGCGCTTGAGTCGGGCGAGGTACTTCTTCTTGTCGCTGATGTACCCGTGCGGGGCAGAGTCGTCGGCGTCGGTGATGGGTGTGGCAGCCATGGTGAAGGTCCTCCGGTTCGCGGGCACTTGGCAGTGTAGGTGCTCAGCGCTGCAGGATCCTGTCTGTACTCTCCTCGGGCCGCAGGTCGAGGCGCCGCAGGAGCTGGGCGTTGAGAGCGACCACAACGGTGGACGCAGACATCAGCACCGCTCCGACAGACATCGGCAGGACGAGTCCGATGCCGGCCAGGACTCCGGCGGCCAGGGGCACGGAGATCAGGTTGTAGCCGGCTGCCCACCACAGGTTCTGCTTCATCTTGCGGTAGGTCGCCCGTGACAGTTCGACGACCGACAGGACCGAGCGAGGGTCGTCGCTGGCGAGGATGACACCCGCTGATGCGATGGCCACGTCGGTGCCGGCGCCGATCGCGATTCCGACGTCGGCCTGCGCGAGAGCCGGGGCGTCGTTGACGCCGTCGCCGACCATTGCGGTCTTGCGTCCTTCGTGTTGCAGCTCAGCGACTTTCGATGCCTTGTCCTCGGGACGGACCCCTGCGAACACGCGGTCGATGCCGAGTTCGGTGGCCACCGAGTGGGCCACGGCCTCGGCGTCGCCGGTGATCATGACCACATCGATGCCGAGGCGGTGCAGCGCGGCCACGGCGTCACGGGACTCGTCGCGGACCTCGTCGGCCAACGCGAGGGCGCCGATGACCTCACCATCGGCGACCACGTGCAGGATGATCGCTCCGTCGGCGCGCCAGGTGTCGGTGACCTCCAGTTCGTGATGCCGATGCCGCTCGAGCATCTGTGGTCCACCGACCTCGATACGGCGGCCATCGACCGTTGCCGAGACACCCACTGCGGGCGAGGACGTGAAGTCGACGGCGCGTGGGATCGCCAGGTCTTTGTCGGTGGCCGCAGTGACGATGGCTTTGCCGAGAGGGTGTTCGCTGTCGCGTTCTGCGGCGGCAGCTGCCGCCAGGACATCGTCTGCGGTGTGTCCGGGAGTTGCGTGGACGACGGTCACGGCGGGCTCGCCGCGGGTCAGTGTGCCGGTCTTGTCGAACAGGACGGTGTCGACGGTGCGCATGCTCTCCAGTGCCAGGCGATCCTTGATCAATACGCCTCCGCGAGCGGCCCGTTCGGTTGCGATCGCCACCACCAACGGGATGGCCAGTCCGAGGGCATGGGGGCACGCGATGACAAGAACTGTGATGGTGCGGACGACGGCGTCGTCCGTGCTTCCGAAGATCGACCATGCCGCCGCGCTGAGGACAGCTGCGCCGAGAGCGAACCAGAACAGCCAGCCGGCCGCGGTGTCGGCCAGACGCTGAGCGCGGGAGGATGAGTTCTGGGCTTCGGAGACCAGCCGGGCGATCCCGGCGAGTGCGGTGTCGTCGCCGACTGCGGTGACCTGAACCCGCAGACCGGAATCCGTGGCGACCGTGCCCGCCACCACGGGCTCCCCGACGGTGCGGCGTACCGTCCGCGACTCGCCGGTGACCATCGACTCGTCCATGTCGGCGGCGCCGTCGACGATGGTGCCGTCGGCGGGTACGGCCGCACCCGGGCGGACGATGACAACGTCGCCGAGTCGAAGCTCGGCGGGTGACACGGTGGTGACGGTGTCTCCGACCACCCGTTCGGCCTGGTCGGGCAGCAGTGCGGCCAATGAGTCGAGGGCAGAGGTGGTTTGGGCCAGCGACCGCATCTCGATCCAGTGCCCGAGCAACATGATGACGATCAGCAGGGCGAGTTCCCACCAGAAGTCGAGTTCATGGTGCAGGACGTCCAGACTCGCACCCCAGGACGCGACGAACGCCACTGAGATGGCCAGCGCGATGAGCAGCATCATCCCGGGCGTACGAGCCCGCACTTCGCTGACCGCGCCGGTGAGGAACGGCCTTCCACCCCAGACGAACATGACCGTGCCCAGGACCGGTGAGATCCACGAAACCCATTCGGTGTCAGGCAGGTCGTAGCCGATCAGCGACGCGAACATGCCCGAGAACCCGACCACCGGCACGGCGAAGATCAACATGATCCAGAACAGCCGCCGGAACTGGCCTACGTGATCACCGTGCCCGGCATGTCCCGCATGTCCGGCAGTTGAGCCGTGGTCGGCGTGACCCCCGTGGTCGGTGTGGTCGTGATGCGGGGACTCCTGGTGTGTGGCAACGGCACTGGTGTGGTGGGAGTGTCCTGAACTGGGCGCCACACGCGTCGGCGGTGTGGCCCCGTGCTTGTCATGTGAGGTGTTCATGCCACCACTGTATACCCCTAGGGGGTATGTGTCGAGGTAGTCGGATATCAGCAGAGGGCCGGAGCCGCGCCCTGGGCGGGCACGACTCCGGACCTTGATCTGGCTGGTTTCAGGAGGCGGTCTGCAGTGACCTCATGGTGTCGATCTCGGCCTGCTGCGTGGCGACGATGGCGGTTGCCATCTGGTCGACTGCCGGGTTCAGACCGTCTGCGATCACGGTGTCGGCCATCTCGATCGCACCGGCGTGGTGCTCGATCATCATCGACAGCCAGACCTGGTCGAACTCGGCGCCGGTTGACGAGGCCAGGTCGGACATGTCCTGGGCGGTCATCATTCCGCTCATGCCGTGATCGCCGTGGTCCATGTCGTTTGTGTCAGTGTCGGGAGCCGGTTGACCCCACTGTGTCAGCCATCGCTCCAACTGCTCCATCTCCGGACCCTGCGCATTCTCGATTGCCCTCGCCAGCACAATGATCCGCGGGTTGTCGCTACGGCCTTCGACAAGCGCAGCCATCTCCACGGCCTGCGCGTGGTGCGGGTACATCATCTGCGCGAACATCACATCCGCAGAGTTGTGATCGGCTGCGTTCGCTGAAGATTCAGCTGGATTCTGCGCGCCGGCAACGGAAGGGCTCGACATCGAGTTCATGTCGTGGCCACCGTCGTCGCTGCAACCGGCGAGTACGAGTGTGGCGGCGACACCAAGCCCGGACGCGGCGATCTTGATGCGTGCCGAACGAGTTGTGGGCAGGGTGGATCGAGTCAAAGACATGGTTGATCTCCTTCAGAGAAAGTACTCACGAAACAAGACGGATTGACGCGTGCGGAAGGCACGCCGAAGGGCGTCACCGCTGGCAGTGCGGTGAGATGCCCATCAGATCCGCAAGATCGACAATTTCTCCAAACTGGGTGTCGCCCAAGGTGGTGCCCGAGATGCATGCCTGCTGATCTGCGCTGAGCCAGGCTGTCCGGCATGGTCGCCGGAACGATTCGCCAGTAGTCGACGAACCACCAGCAGGGCTGAGGCGATCGTGATCACCGCCATGCACATCGCCATCCCGGCATGTCCGGAGCAATCGGTGGTACAGCCCGTCAGCTGTGATGCGGCTGACTGCGGATGCCCCGTCGACGAGATCGCCGAAACATGTTCGGCGGCATGGGGAACCGGAGGCGCGTAGGCGGCGTTGGCGCCGGTCACCATGTGCCCGGCGGGAGGATGCACCATCGGCACCGAGTGCATGAGCAGCACACCGAACAGCACGGCAAACGCCGCACACAGCATGAGACGGCCGGAGCTACGCGCAGGTCGCCGGTGACGTACAGGCGCGATGCGCCGGACCTGCGCGTCCATCACCGCCGACATGTTCCGCTCCGTTCCGCCGAGAATGTTTTACCCCCCATGGGTATACCTCAATCCCGGAACAAAACCCACCCCCGTACGTCCGGCTCGTGCGCGTGGTGGGGTGCCGGAGTCGCGGGATGGGCAGCTATTGCAGCGCGCCGACCAGCGGTGCGATCGTCCGGCGGGCGATGTCGCGGGCAACCGCAGGGTCGTTGAGGTCGAAGCGGCCGTCCGGCACCACGAGGTGTCCCAGGGTCAGTCGGATGATGGCGTCGGCCTGGATCGCGCCTTGGTCCCGACTTCGGCGAGCACGATGAGCGCGGCGTCGAACACTTCGGTGTCAGCGGACTCCGAGACGTGGTTCGATACCGCCGCGAGTGCGGCTCGCTCGAACAATCGGGGCAACGTCGCGCCGGGTCGTGGCATCGAAGCAATATCGCACCCCGGCCACATACGTCTGTTGGCATGATCAAACCTACGCAACCGTAAGTTACGGTACCGTAGGTAGATGGAGATCGACATCTCAGAGGCTGATCAGGTCTACGCCCATTACCTGGAACACCAGCAGGACCGCCGCGCAGCGCTCCTCAAATACGGATACCTGGCACTGAAGTACCGTCCGCGCGTGCGATTCGATGCGGCAGACGGAAAGGGGTCGCTGAATGAACTCACAAAGTCCGGCGTGAGGCTGGTGATTTCGATCAATCACATCAGCGAGTCGGATCCGTATGTGGTCGCGGCGGCCGCATTTCGGTCACCGTTGCGCTTCCTGATCGGACGCACTCGCATCCTGGCAAAGGACGAATTGTTCGTCGACGACGAGCTGCGCCGCAAGATCGATTCCATGGGAGGCATTCCGGTGTTCCGGGCGAAGAACCACGGAACCAGAGTCGCGGCGGCGGCGGGTCTGAAGATGATCGATACCTGCGTCGAACGGATGTCACGGGGCGACAGCATCGCGGTGTTCCCGGAAGGTACGTGCAATCTCGACGACCCGACCATTGTGGCGCCCGTGGGCAGCGGGGTCGCTCACATCGCGGTGCGGGCCAAGAACGCCGGCTGCCGGGTTGCGTTGGTCAACGTGGGATTGTCGTACCCGGACGACAGTCACCGAAAAGCGTTGGTGGTCATGGGAACTCCGATCGAGCTGGATGCGGGGGCGCGTCCTGCTGCCGTCGCGCGGCAGATCCGGCTCGACCTGCAACGCGTCGTCGACCTCGCGAACGCCTGATTGCTGCGGTGCCCTTACTTCTTCCGGCGTCTGAAGCTCTGGAACCGGTAGAGGTACGACGGGACGCGGTGGAGGGGGACCGCCCGCGGCCATTCGTTGGTCCGGAAGTAGGCATCGGTGCCGCCGTCGACGAATACAACGCTGCCGCAGAGGAAGTCTGCGGCGTCCGACAGCATGAAGATCACCCATTCGGCGAGCTTGCCGGGGTCTCCGAATCCGCCGACGGGCACCGGAAAACCCTTGACCGCCTTGGATTCGGTGGGTGAGTTGAGCTGGGCCTCGAGCAGCGGAGTCATGATGGCACCAGGTGCCAGCGCATTGAGACGGATGCCCGCACCGGCCCATTCCGGGGAGACCGCGTGCCGGCG
Organism: Williamsia sp.; assembly: GCF_036566845.1. Classification (GTDB taxonomy): domain Bacteria; phylum Actinomycetota; class Actinomycetes; order Mycobacteriales; family Mycobacteriaceae; genus Williamsia. Next base: position 61,794 of record NZ_DATCVM010000282.1, on the reverse strand, counting down.
TACCCAGTGGCTCACCGCGACTTTCGACGACGCATACGCCATCACCGATGCGCCTGTGCCATAGAGCCGAACCGATCGGACGGCCTTGTCGCAGTCGCCGGACAGATACGCCCGGATCGCGCGGCGGGGGACCGCCGGTACCGTCGTTGTCGAATTGCTGGAGAAAACAACCACTTTCGCCATCTTGGTGGCGGCCAGGGCTTCTCGCCAGCCTTCGAGGAGTTCGATGACGCCGAAATAGTTGACCTCGGCGATCAAGCGGGGGCGATCCTTTCCCGCGCCGGGACCGAGTCCGGCGGCGAGTACGGCGCCGTTGAGTTCACCCTCGGACCGCGCGAGCACTTCCTTGATGGCACCGGCGCGGCCGGCTGATGTAGACAAGTCGGCGATCACGTCGGTTTCTTTGATGTCGACGCCGATGACGGTGTGACCGGCGGCGACGAGCCTCGCGGCCACCTCGCGGCCCATCCCCGATGCGGCTCCGGTTACGGCATACACGCCCATGGCAGTACTTCCTCGGTGGTCGGCGGACGTCGACGTCGTACCCTGCGGTCCAACCGAACAGTAATATACGCGGCCGAAGTTCGTCGCCACATGCCATCGACCGTGCCGAAATCCGCGTCGATCGGGCCGAAAGATGCAGGAAAACATCACTTTTGGCACGCTCGGCGGCGACAAGGGCACGCTCGAGGGAAGTGCTCCGCGTCAGGCGGGGACCCGTACCTCAGCCGGGGGTGGGGTGACGATTGCCGGCGCCGCTGTGCGTCGCGCGGTCAGACCGGCGAAACAGCCGATGATCACGATGGCGCCACCCACGATCTCCCCGGGGCTCGGTGTCTCGTCGAGGAACACCCACGCGGCCGTGATGCCGACGATCGGAACCAGTAGCGAAAACGGTGCGACCCGCGATGCGGGGTAGCGCGACAACAGATAGGTCCACAGACCGGATCCGGCGGCGGTGCCGAGCACCACCACGTAGGCCAGACCTGCGAGGGCGACAAGACCGGTGTGTGAGCCGACGCTGGTGATCGCGTCGACACCGGCCGAGGGTCCTTCGACCGCCAGGCTGAGCGCGTACAGCGGAATCGGTGGGATGACACACATCCACAGCGTCAGGTGCAGGGCGTTGTCGGGCCGGGCCTTGCGTGAACCGATGTTGCCGAACGCCCACCCGAGCCCGGCGACGAGGGTCAGCAATACCGGCAGCAGCGCGGCGCTTGCTCCGTGCGTGGCCCGGTCGACGCCGATCACAACCATGCCGGCGATCGCCACGCTGATGCCGATCACCTGACGTCCGCTCATCCTCTCGCCGAGGAACAGCACGCACAGCAACACGGTGAACGGCGCCGACGACTGCAGGACCAGAGACGCGAGCCCGGTGGGCATACCCTGGTCCATCGCGAGGAACAGGAAGGCGAATTGAATTGTGCCGAAACCGATTCCGTATAGCAGTAACCATCGCAACGGCACGTTCGGCCGTGGAACGAACAGGATCACCGGCACGGCCATCACGGCAAAGCGCAGCGCGGCGAAGAACAGCGGCGGGAAGTGTTCGAGTCCGGCGTGGATCGCCAGAAAGTTCAGTCCCCACAGCAGGACCACGGTCAGTCCCAGTAGGCGGTCGCGAGTAGTCACCCGTCCATGGTCACGGCCGCAACAATTCAGTTCAATCTAATTATTGTGGATCGATGATGTAGAAGAACTTCACGTTCGAATCAGGTGATCCGGGTGGCCCGCAGCACGGTGTCGTTGATGTGAGCCGCGCCACCCGAAGACGCGTCGATACGGCGCGGTTGGGTGCGGTCGACCAGGACCTTCCAGTTGTCGCCGAGGAACGCGGCGAACTCGTGCGACGTGTAGTAGTCGAGCGGGTTGAAATCCCGGTTCTCCGAATGCGAATGACCGTGCTTCTTCATGTGGTCCCCGGTCAGGTCGTGACTGACCACGAACAGGGTGCCGCCGGGCGCGACCGCGTCGACAAAGGCGCGGGCGGCATCGTCGCCGGGTGCACGGAGGAGGGGGAAGTAGTGCATCGACACCAGGTCGAAAGCCGACGGCTCCGGCGGGTTCTGGACCGGATCGGCGTGCGTCCAGGTGATCGACGGGTGGTCGTTCAGCTCCTTCGCCCGGGCGAGCGCGGCGGATGAGATGTCGATCGCAGTCACCTTCCAGCCGCGATCGGCCAGCCAGCGCGCATCGGCACCTTCACCGCAGCCGACATCGAGTGCGGTGCCCGGGGTGAGGTCGGTGATCTCACCTTCCAGCGCGTGGTTCGGGTTGTTGCTCCAGACGCGATCGGTGCTTGTGTAGCGGGCGTCCCAGTCTGCTTCATTCATGTCCGTGAGTGTTCCTGTAAGTCTCGAGAGTTGGCAAGTGTGTTTGCCGGTTCAGCAATATCGGTCCGCTGAGAGGGGCCCAGCAGCGCAAAGCAGGCCCGCAGCGCGGTGTCTTCGATATCGGCGACGGGACGGCCGTTCTCGACCGCGTTGGCGGTTAACTCGCGGAGGCCGCCGAGCAACATGATCGCCATCTCCGTGGTCACCGGTTCGATACCGGCGGCCCGCATCTGGGGGGTGTCCGTGAGGGAGACGATGGCCTCGATGAAGTCGTTGACGGCTTGCTGCTGGATCGGGCGGGCACTTTCTCCCAGTGCCGGGAGTTCGCGGATCCAGCACAGCGTCATCGCGGGGTGCGAGTCCATCGACCGGATGTACGACCCGACGGCCTGGCGGATCTGATCGGCCCAGTCGGCATCGGGGTCCACCGCGGCCATGATGGCTTCGATGTTCTGGTCGTTGGTGACGTGCAGGAGTTCGACGAAGCAGCTCTCTTTCGAGGTGAACTCCTGATAGAAGGTCCGTCGCGACGTCCTGGCGTGCCGAACGATGTCGGCAACCGTGGTGGCGCGGTATCCGCGCTCGACGATGGACTCGCCGAGCGCTTCGAGGAGTCGGAGCCGGAACTCGGTGTTGCCCGGCGGACTTGTCGGGGCCGGGATCGGGGCGTGGGGCGGCACACCGCCACGATACGGCGAGCTCAACCCTTGTGATGCATGGTACGTCGGCGTACCGTCAAGTAATCAAGTGGCCCAGAACACTGGCGGGGAGTGGTTCGGCATGAGTGCAGTTCGACGTGAGACCACCATCGAACCCACTCGCGTCGACGAGCCCGACCTCCCACCGCGGGTCCCGCTGCCCCGAGCGCTGACGGCGCTCCCGTTCGTGATCTCCCGACGTCGGACAATGGCCATGGCGGCCAGGCGCTATGGATCGGTCTTCACCATCGACCTTCCGGTGTTCGGGAGGACTGTGGTGGTCGCTGATCCGCAACTTGCCAAGCAGGTGTTCACAACACCCTCGGACGTTCTGTGCAACGTGCAGCCGAATCTCAGCCGGATCCTCGGTGAGGGCTCGATGTTCGCTCTCGAAGGCGATGAGCATCGAAGTCGGCGCAGATTGCTGACACCTCCGCTGCACGGCAAGGCCATCAAGGTGTACGAACAGATCGTGGCCGAGGAGTTTGCGAAGGAATCGGCCACCTGGCCCGAGGGCGAGGAGATCGCCACTGTCGAACCGATGATGCGGGTCACGCTGAACGTGATCCTGCGGGCCGTATTCGGTGCCCAGGGAGAGTATTTCGAAGCGTTGCGCCGCGTGATTCCACCGATGGTCGAATCGGGTTCGCGTTGTGCGACCATCCCCGATTCGATGCAGAAGGGCCGAATCGGGCCGTGGGCCCGGTTCCGTCGGCTAAGGGCCGAGTACGACTCCATCATCGCCGACATGGTCACCAGGGCCCGCAAAGACCCGGACCTCCAAAATCGCACGGACATCATGGCATTGATGCTGCAGAGTACCTACGACGATGGCTCGGCGATGACGACCAAAGAAGTCGCCGACGAACTCGTGACCCTGCTGGCCGCCGGGCACGAGACCACGGCCAACACCCTCGCCTGGGCTTTCGAGCGTTTGAGCCGGCATCCGGAGTTGTTGGCGCGCTTGACCGCCGAGGTCGACGAGGGCGGCTCGGAACTGCGCCAGGCGACGATTCTGGAGGTGCAGCGGAGCCGTCCCGTGATCGACTTCGCCGGCCGGCACGTGCTGTCGCCGACGTATGAACTGGGACAGTGGCGAATCCCCAAGGGCAGCACGGTTTTCATCTGCATTTCGCTATTGCACGACGACAGCGACCAGTTCCGAGATCCGGAGATCTTCGATCCGGGGCGGTTTGTCGACCGGCGGCCGTCGGCGGCGTGGTTGCCGTTCGGGGGTGGCACCAGGCGCTGCATCGGGGCGGCGTTCGCGAACATGGAGATGGACGTGGTGCTGCGCGAGTGCCTGCGCGACTTCGAGATCGTCGGCACCGATGCCGACGCAGAACGCTGGCATGGACGCGGCGTCGCGTACGCGCCCAGGCGCGGTGGGCGGATGATGATCCGTCGGCGCTAGCCTGCCGGTATGGACCTGCAGCGTTTACGGATACTCAGAGAGTTCGCCGATCGCGGCACTGTCGGCGCCGTCGCGCAGGCCTTGAACATGACACCGTCTGCGGTGTCGCAGCAGCTCAAGGTCCTCGGCAAAGAGGCGGGCATAGCGTTGCTCGAGCAGGACGGGCGGCGAGTGCGACTGACCGATGCCGGTCGGGCGCTGGTGCTGCGGGCAGACGAGGTCGTCTCCGCGGTCGATCGTGCGTCCGAGGAGATGGCGTCCTATCGTGACGACGCGGTCGGTTCGGTGCGGATCGCGATGTTCCCCTCGGGTGCCGCGGTGCTCCTGCCAGGACTCATGGAGCGGATGCGGACCGCCGGTATCGCCCTGATCGCACGCGACGAGGACGTGCGCTATCAGGAGGCCCCGGCATTGCTGTCCGACTCCGACGTGGTTCTGACGCACCGCGACGAGCGAGCCCCGCAGGTGGTCTCGGCCAGGGTGGCCGCGACATTTGTGATGCGCGAACCCATCGACCTGGTCGTGGGTGCCGATCATCGTCATGCCGGGCGCACCGACGTCACACTCGGTGAACTCGCCGACGAGGATTGGATCAGCGTCCGCGACGGTTTCCCGATCGACGACGTGCTGTTGTCGCTGGCCGCGGTCACCGGAGTGCAACCCCGGGTGACGCACCGGATCAACGACTTTCGGACGATCGAGGCACTGGTGGCACGCGGCCACGGGATTGCCTTGATACCGCGCTATTCCGTCTGCGACCCCGACGTGGTCCGGCTGGTGCTCACCGGAGTCCGGGCGGCCCGGGTGTACGAGGCGCTCAGCCGTCCCGGGGCGCAAGACCGCGGAGCTGTGCGTCAACTGATGAATGCGCTGGTCGCCGAGGCCGGCGCCATCGAAAGCTGAGTCTTCCCAGGGTTATTCAGCGCAGGCTCTGCGCGGTCTCCGCCGGAATCGGCTGGGGTGCACCGGAATCGTCGATCGAGACGTAGGTGGTGTCGACTACGCAGCACGTCCTGTCGGCGACCTTCACCTCGAAACTCATCGTCATGCTCGTCGTCCCGATTCGAGAGCACGACGCGTACACATCGACGGTGTCGCCGTGGCGCACCGGGGAATCCCAGGTCAGGGTGGAACTCTTCAGCCGCACCCGCTCGGCAAAGGAACTGAGCCCGCGGGAGGCGCAGAACGCGCCCATGGCCTCGTCGCAGTACACCAGGTAGTGCGCGTTGAACACGATGCCTTGCTGGTCGGCCTCGGCAAAACGCACCGGGGCCGACCAGATCGGTTGGGTCACTTCGAGTATCGATCTGCCATCAGGGGGCCCAGGTCCGAGGTGCCTGTTCGCCCTCGGGGGCGTCGGCACCACCGGCGGCCTTCGCCGCGCGGTTCACCGCAGATACCACTGCCCGCAGTGACGCGGTGGTGATCGACGGCGCGATGCCGCAGCCCCACACGGTCTCCCCGTTGATCTCGGCCTCGACATATGCGGCGGCGTTCGAATCGTCACCCGAGGTGAGCGCGTGCTCCGAGTAGTCCAGGACCTGGATCGGGAATCCGACGGTCGACAGGGCGTCGACGAAGGCTGCCAGCGGACCGTTACCGGTGCCGGAGATCTCCTTCTCCTTGCCGTCGATCTTGACCGTTGCGGTGATCTGGTCTTCCCCGCCGTCTACCTCGGCTGCATCGACGCGCTGCTTGATGCGCTCGAGCGGACGGATCGGCTGCAGGTATTCCTCGGCGAAGACATCCCACATCTCCTTGGGCGACACCTCGCCACCCTCGCCGTCGGTGATCTTCTGGATCTCGCGGCTGAACTCGATCTGCAGGCGCCGGGGCAGCTGCAGGCCGTGGTCGGCCTTCATGATGTAGGTGACGCCGCCCTTGCCGGACTGGCTGTTGACGCGGATGACGGCCTCGTAGTTGCGGCCCACGTCTTTCGGGTCGATGGGCAGGTACGGAACCGCCCAGAGGATGTCGTCGACGTCGGAATCCGATGCGTCCGCGTCGATCTTCATCTGATCCAGGCCCTTGTTGATGGCGTCCTGGTGGCTTCCGGAGAATGCCGTGTAGACCAGGTCGCCGCCGTAGGGGTGACGCTCGTGCACGCCGAGCTGGTTGCAGTACTCGACGGTGCGGCGGATCTCGTCGATGTCGGAGAAGTTGATCTGCGGATCGATGCCCCGGCTGAAGAGGTTCATGCCCAGCGTCACCAGGCAGACGTTGCCGGTGCGCTCGCCGTTGCCGAACAGGCAGCCCTCGATCCGGTCGGCACCGGCCTGGTAGCCCAGTTCTGCTGCGGCGACGCCGGTTCCGCGATCGTTGTGCGGATGGAGACTCAGGATGACGGAATCGCGGCGGGCCAGGTTGCGGTGCATCCACTCGATCGAGTCGGCGTACACGTTGGGTGTTGCCATCTCGACGGTGGCCGGCAGGTTGAGGATGATCGGCTTCTGCGGTGTGGGATCGATGACTTCGGTGACCGCGTCGCAGACCTCCTTGGCGAACGACAGCTCGGTGCCGGTGTACGACTCCGGTGAGTACTCGTAGCGCCAGTTGGTGTCCGGGTACTTCAGCTCTTCGTCGCGGGCCTTGAGGGCGGCGTCCGTCGCGATCTTCTTGATCGCTTCCTTGTCGGCACGGAAGACCACTCGACGCTGCAGGACAGACGTCGAATTGTAGAAGTGCACAATCACATTCGTGGCACCGCGGCAGGATTCGAAGGTGCGCTCGATGAGCTCGGCCCGGCACTGCGTCAGGACCTGGATCGTGACGTCATCGGGGATGGCACCGTCTTCGATGATCTCGCGGACGAAGTCGTAGTCGGTCTGGCTCGCCGAGGGGAAGCCGACCTCGATCTCCTTGTAGCCCATCCGGACCAGCAGGTCGAACATGCGGCGCTTGCGCGCCGGGCTCATCGGGTCGATCAGGGCCTGGTTGCCGTCACGGAGATCCACGGCGCACCACATCGGAGCGCGGTCGATGACCTTGTCGGGCCACGTGCGGTCGGGGAGCGAAACCTTCTCGACCTCGTCGGCGAACGAGCGATAGCGGTGGGCCGGCATCGCTGAGTTGCGCTGGGGATTCCAGGCGGGCTGATCAGTGGGAATGGGTCCGGCCGGCTCTACGATTCGGCTGGCATTGGAAGTGAAAGCATCTGCGGCAGGCATTGGGTCAATCTCCGGGTTGGTGGGGCAAGACCGGCGCGTCACAAATCCCGCGACGGGAAGCCGGTCTGGATCAGACCCCGCCGCGGCAGAGGAGAAGGAGCACGCGCTGCATGTTTGCGACTCTACTCTCGTCGTTCTCGAACTCCAAAGAGGGGCCCATCACGGCTCTGACGTGTACGAACTGCCCCACGAGTCCCTGAAAGCGACGTCGTGCAGCGGCAACCGCGTGCGGTCACGGCTGTCACGCTCTGCGATCTCGGGTGTCAGCGACGTCGGGTCGGCGAGCTTGCCGACGGCCAGGACGAGCAGTGGCCGACGGTCGGGGGGTATCGAGAATCTCTCTGTCATGGCTTCGGTGCGAAAGCCACCCATCGGGTGCGCATTCCAGCCATCGGCCTGCGCTTGCGTGATCATCTGCGAAGCGGCGAGGCCGACGTCCATCGTCGCGTAGTCCTGCATCTTCGGCTCGTCGGGAACGTCGGCCGTACACAGCAGGATCAATGCGGCCGCGGCCGGCGCCCAGGACTGGTTGCCGCGCTTGAGGCCCTCGGCAAGGCCCTCGAAGGTGTTGTCGCCGCGGACCCCGACCACGAACCGCACCGGTTGATTGCCGCCGCCGGTCGGCGCCCATCGGCCCGCCTCGAGGATGTTGCCGAGATGTTCTTCGGAGATCGTGACGGTGGCATCGTAGCCGCGGGCGCTCCACCGCCCGGCCAGGATCGGGTGTAACGGCACGGTGGCGGCTCCTTCTGGCTAACTCGTTGTGGTGGAGCTCTTTTGGCTCTGGTCGGCGGACTGCGTGGCCGGCGTCCGGGTGCGCAGCAAGATCGCGATGACGACGGCCATCGCACCCAACAGTGCCACGCTGACAGTGGCCGTGACGTGTAGACCGTCGACGAACGCCACCCGCGCGGTGTCGGCCAATGTGCTCTGCGCGGCCGGGTCGAGGCCCTTGGCGTGATCGAGCGTCTCCGACAACGTGTCCTGAGCCCCGGTTCCTTCGGTGTTCCTGCGGAACACCATGGTTGCCACCGAACCGAGGATGGCGAGGCCGAACGCGGTCCCCAACTCGAAACTGGTCTCGGAGATACCCACAGCGGCGCCGCTGCGTTCGGTCGGAACCGACGACACCGCGACGTTCGAGACCAGCGAGAAGATCATGCCGTAACCGATACCGGCGACCGCCGAACTCACCAGGTACACACCGATGCCCTCGGATACGCCGAGAAAGATCATGCCCGCGTTGCCGAGGGCGGCGAACACCATGCCGAGGACAAACGCCCAGCGAACCGAGATGTGCGACGCGATCCGGGAGGCGCTCATCGAGAAGGCGGCCACGGCGATGGCCATCGGGAGGCCGAGGAGCGCGGCCGTCATCACGTCACGCCCGAGCACCGATTGCAGGTAGATGCCGGTGAGGTAACTCAGGGCGCCGAGCGTCATCATGCCGGTCAGTGCACTGCCGATCGCAGCCGAGAACCGCGGGTTCCGGAACAGTTTCAGCTCCAGCAGCGGGTACGGGGTGCGGCGTTCGTGGCGGATGAACAGCCACATCCCGACGATCCCGATCGCGGCAAAGGTCAACGTGGTGGTATCGAGGCCTTCTGCCGCACCGTGTTTGATCGCGTAGACCAGTGGCAAGATGCCGATCATCGACAGCGCGATACCGGGAACATCAAAAGGATCGGTACTGCCGGAACGATATTCGGGGACCAGGCGCGGCGCGAGGATCAGGAGGACCAGCAAAACCGGCACGTTGATGAGGAACACTGATCCCCACCAGAAGTGGTGTAGGAGAACGCCGCCGATGACAGGTCCGAGCGCCGAACCGCCGGCAAACGCCGCCGTCCAGACGCCGATCGCCTTGGCCCGCGTCATGGCGTCGGGGAACATGTTGCCGACCAGCGACAGGCTCGACGGGAGCAGTGTGGCGCCGCCGATGCCCATGATGGCGCGAGCGGCGATCAATGACGAGGCGTCGGGTGCAAAGGCGGCGACCGCGGACGCGACGCCGAAGAGGGTCGCACCGATGAGGAGGAGGCGGCGCCGACCGAAACGATCGCCGAGGTTGCCCATCGTGATGAGCAGACCCGCGATCAGGAAGCCATAGATGTCGACGATCCAGAGTTGCTGGGTCGCCGACGGGGCCAATTCGGCACTGAGGGTCGGGATGGCGAGATACAGGACCGAGAAGTCCATCGAGACCAGGAACACCGGAAGCGTGAGAACGGCCAGTCCGAACCATGCCCGGCGGTCGGTTCGATGGGTTTTCGCCCCGGCTCCGTTGTTGGCTGGACGGTCGATGATGCTCACTGTTCTTCTACTCCTGGTCGATCGCCGCTGTTGGGTACAACGTACGCATACGAGTACGTTGTACGCAAAGCCTTTATTCCAGTGCCCGGGTCGGCCCGGGGAGAATGAGTGAGCAAGGGAGGTCTGCCCGATGACCGATGCCGAACCCGAACGAGGGTCCGAGCCAAATAAGCTGACCCGTTCCGCAGTGGTCGGTGCCGCCATCGAACTCGCCGATGTCGACGGCTTCGGAGCGGTCACGATGCGCAAGATCGCGGACCGGCTCGGTGTCGGGACGATGTCGCTCTACCGGCACGTATCGGACAAGGATGCGCTGCTCATGGCCATGTCGGATGAGATCGGCCTGCGTTTCCCGTACCCGCCGGCCGGCGATGCCACCTGGCGGGAACGAGCCCGGATCGCCGCCGAGGTCGACTGGACGCTGTATCAGCGCCACCCCTGGGTGTTGTTGGCATTCGCCTCTCCGCGCAGCAGCATGGGGCCGCAGAGTCTGAACTGTCTCGACTGGCTCGTGGACGGCTTCATGGAGTTGAAGGTCACCACCGCCGAGGCGACCGAAATGGCGTTGTCGCTGTGGAATCACATCGCCGGCACCGTGCTCGGAGTGGTCGCCGAGCGGCTGTTGCACGACCGCGCCGACGACGACACGGAAGGCCAGAGCGGATTGACACGGCTGCTGGCCGGCAACCCCGACGGTGTGCCCCCGCCGCACTTGGCCGAGCTCGTCGGGACCAGCAATCCGCAGCTGAACGATCCGCGGTACCTACTCGATCAGGGTGTCGAGGCACTCTGCGACGGCTTCGAGGCACGGGCCCACCGCCTCCGCTGATCCCTCGAGCGTGCCCTACCAGCCGTCGAGCGTGCCCTACCAGCCGTCGAGCGTGCCGTTGTAGCCGTCGACCGGGCCCTACCAGCCGTCGACCGGGCCTTACTGGCGGATCGAGCGGGCTGGCGACGTGCATCGGCTCGGGTGCTGACGACGGCTCCGGCACGGTCGATGGCTTTAAGAGCCCGCTCGGCGGAATGTTAGGCACGGTCGATGGCTTTGAGAGCCCGGTCGGCGGGTGGGTTACATGGCGTGCGGATAGACCGTCAGCATGTGAGCGCCGAACCAGGAACTGAAGGTGGCCACGATGACGACGACGATCACCTGGGTCGATGTCCGCCGTTTCGCGAGTCCGATGGCCACCGGAACGAGCAGGACGAATGCGGGCAGAAGAAGGCGGGGCCGACTCATCATCAACCCACTGGATGCCACGATCGAGACCACCACCAGTGCCCCGTACACCGACACCGGCCAGGGCACCCGCTCGATGAAGCTGTAGATCGCCAAGGCGATCGTGATGACGATGATCCATGCGGTCAGCACCGGGGCCACCTCGGGTGAGTTCACCAGCGCGAAATTGACGAAGTCGAAGGCGGCTTTGCCGTAGTCGATGCTGGTATTCCATCCCTCCGTCTGGATGCGGAACCATCCCAGCGGTTCGCCGGTCTTGTGCCAGACGACCGCCAGATACGCCAGATATCCGAGGGGGCTGATCACGATCGCGACCCAGGCCCGCCACCCGTCGCGATAGCGCAGTGCGGCCGCCAGGATGACAACAGCGATCAGGACAACAGCCGTCGGGCGACTGAGCCCAGCGAGCATCGCGGTGGTTCCGGCCAGTAGCCAACGTTCCTGGAGGACTCCGACCAGGGCCCACGCGGCGAGCGCGCAGAACAGGGCTTCGGTGTATGCCATCGACAACACGATGCCCATCGGGGCCGCGGCGAAGAACACGGAGAGCAGCAGCCCGGCCCGGGCCGGATCGGCCTTCGAGTGGCGGGTCGCGCCGGAGTCGTCGCTCTCGTCGGAGAACCAGTTGGTGATGCGGGCCGGAATCCAGCGTGGGGGATTCGGCCGGCTCTGCATCTGCTCGCAACAGATCGCGCCGATCCGCGCGACGCCGACGGCGGCAAACGCACCGAGGAACACATTGACGGTGAGTGCGGCGCCGAGCGGACTGAAGCCGGGAATTTTGTCCACCGCGCCGGCGAGCAACGGGTACCCGGGGAAGAACGCGTAGGGCGTATCGGAGTTGCGCGTTCCCTGGGCGTCGGTCTGTGTGAGAGGAACGCCACCGTAGCCGTGTTCTGCGATGGCCAGCATCCATTTGCCGTCCCAGGCCGACAGCACCGACCCGAGTCCGAAGCCGCCGCGGAGATCATCGAACCGCTGCAATGTGAGCAGTCCGATAAGGCGGATAACCAGGAACGCCGCGATCGGTTCGATCCAGCTTCGGTGCTTGTACAACCGGTCGCTGACGGTTTCGACTGTCGATCGGCTCGGCACTTCACGGATCCTAGTGCCGAGGGTGCGAATCCATCGACAATGAGGTCTGCTCCGATGCGTCGGCACGGGAGAAGTTGCAGGTGGCTATCCTTGCACGAGGCGGTCGACGGTCCGCGGCTCTCGCTGAGCGATTTCTCGGCGGAGGCGCAGCGGAGCGGAGTTCGACCCATTTCAGCAGGTCGATGCAAGCGAGAGAAAGGAAACTGCGTGGCTCTGGTCGTGCAGAAGTACGGTGGCTCGTCAGTGGGCGACGCCGAACGGATTCGCCGGGTAGCGGAGCGCATCGTTGCGACTCGCAAAGCCGGCAATGATGTCGTGGTTGTCGTCTCCGCGATGGGTGACACCACCGATGAACTCCTCGATCTGGCGGAGCAGGTATGCCCCTCACCGCCCCCGCGGGAAATGGACATGCTGCTCACCTCCGGGGAGCGGATCTCCAATGCCCTGGTGGCGATGGCGATCAGCTCCCTGGGCGCCGAGGCGCAGTCGTTCACCGGGTCTCAGGCCGGTGTGATCACCACCAGTAGTCACGGCAAGGCGAAGATCATCGACGTCACGCCCGGGCGCGTTCGCTCGGCGCTCGACGACGGCAAGATCGTGCTGGTCGCCGGTTTCCAGGGTGTCTCGCAGGACACAAAGGACATCACCACCCTCGGTCGCGGCGGTTCTGACACCACCGCGGTCGCCTTGGCCGCGGCCCTCAACGCCGACGTCTGCGAGATCTACACCGACGTCGACGGCATCTACACCGCGGACCCCCGGATCGTTCCGAACGCCAAGCACCTCTCGACCGTCTCCTTCGAGGAGATGCTCGAAATGGCTGCCTGTGGCGCGAAGGTCCTGATGCTGCGGTGCGTCGAATACGCCCGCCGCTACAACGTTCCAGTTCATGTGCGCTCGTCGTACTCAACCAAACCCGGCACCATGGTGTCCGGATCGATGGAGGACATTCCCGTGGAAGAAGCCATCCTCACCGGTGTCGCCCACGACCGCAGCGAAGCGAAGGTCACTGTTGTCGGCCTCGATGACAAGCCCGGTTACGCCGCAAAGGTGTTCCGCGCGGTTGCCGATGCCGAGATCAACATCGACATGGTGCTGCAGAACGTCTCCAAGGTCGAGACCGGCAAGACCGACATCACCTTCACGTGCCCGAAGGAAGTCGGCCCGCTCGCGGTCGAGAAGCTGACGGCACTCAAGGACGAAATCGGTTTCAGCTCCATTCTTTACGACGACCTCATCGGCAAGGTTTCGCTCGTCGGTGCGGGGATGAAGTCGCATCCGGGTGTCACGGCGACGTTCTGTGAGGCGCTGTCGAAGGCCGGGATCAACATCGAACTGATCTCCACGTCGGAGATCCGCATCTCGGTGCTGTGCCGCGACACCGAACTCGACGAGGCCGTCCGCGTGCTGCACGCGGCATTCGATCTCGGTGGCGAAGAAGAGGCCACCGTCTACGCCGGAACGGGGCGATAGCCGTGGGTGTGCGTGTAGGTGTTGTCGGCGCGACCGGTCAGGTCGGCGCCGTCATGCGGAAGCTGTTGGAAGAGCGCAACTTCCCGGCCGATGAGATCCGGTTCTTCGCCTCGTCGCGGTCGGCGGGCAAGAAGCTGCCGTGGCGCGGTGGAGAGATCGTCGTCGAGGATGCCTCGACCGCAGATCCCACCGGCCTCGACATCGCGCTGTTCTCTGCCGGTGCCACCATGTCCCGCGAGCAGGCGCCCCGCTTCGCCGCCGCCGGTGTCACGGTGATCGACAACTCGTCGGCATGGCGCAAGGATCCCGATGTGCCGCTGGTTGTTTCGGAGGTCAACGGTGAAGAGGCGAAGAACCCCAAGAAGGGCATCATCGCCAACCCGAACTGCACCACGATGGCCGCGATGCCGGTTCTCAAGCCGCTCCATGACGCGGCCGGGCTCCAGCGTCTGATCGTCTCGTCGTATCAGGCCGTGTCGGGTAGTGGGCTGGCCGGTGTCGAGGAACTGGTGACGCAGTTGCGCGCCGGAATCGACGACGCCGAGAAACTGGTCCACGACGGTTCGGCGGTCACGCTGCCGGAGCCGGTCAAATACGTTGCACCCATTGCCTTCAACGTGCTCCCGCTGGCCGGGTCACTGGTCGACGACGGGTCGGGCGAGACCGACGAGGATCAGAAGCTGCGCAACGAATCACGCAAGATCCTCGGACTTCCCGAATTGCTCGTCAGCGGAACCTGTGTGCGCGTCCCCGTGTTCACGGGTCACTCGTTGTCGATCAACGCGGAGTTCGAACGGCCGCTGTCCGTCGAGGAGGCCACCAAGCTCCTCGAAGACGCACCGGGTGTCACCGTGACCGAGGTCCCGACCCCGCTCGAGGCCGCCGGCAAGGACAACTCACTGGTCGGACGTATCCGGCAGGATCCGGGTGCTCCGGAAGGCCGGGGTCTGGCCCTGTTCGTCTCCGGCGACAACCTCCGTAAAGGCGCGGCGCTCAACACCATTCAGATCGCTGAGCTGCTCGTCTAGTCACCTGGCCTGATTCGCAGATCCACACGGTTCAGTCATTTCCACCTGTTGTTACAGGTGGAAATGACTGCACCGTGTGGATTTGTGCTCAGTTGATCGAAACGATTTTCGTGTGGGCCGGTTCGTGCTTGTATATCCGGGTGATGCGATCTGGCAGTGCGACGGTGTTGGTGTCAGCGGTACTCCTCTTGTTCGTGACAACGGCTCCGATTGCGCAGGCCGATGTGGGTGTGCCCGATGTCGGCCCGGCCGGGACGTCACTCATCCACGGAGATCTCGCATCCACCGATTCGACACCCCATGCAGGCCCCGGAACCGATGGGGCTCTGGTCGCCTCGTCGCTGCCGGGTGGAGCCTGCGCGGCGACGTTCATCGGCAGTGATTCACTGCCGGTCGCGCTCTGCACGGGTTACGTCGGAATCGATCCGCCGGACTTCGCGGTGCCGACGGTGCAGCTGTTCGACCCCGCGACCGCTCGGCCGATCGCGTCCCTGCAACTCACGAAGGGCGGGCTGCTGGGCGGGGTGTACGGCTATCTCGACAACGAAGACCGGGTGGTGATGGCCGACGGCTCGGGCTCGATCCTCAAGGTCGCTCACCGCAAGAATCCGGACGGACGCTGGCAGCTGTACGTCGATGAGCGGTTGGACGTCGGTGAACAGATCCCTTCCGGTGACAAGATCACCGGTCTCGCGCCGGACTTCGATGGGCGCATCTGGTTCGCGACCACGGGCGGAGTCATCGGTACCGTCGACGCAGGTGGTGGTCATGTCGGTTCCACGCAACTGCCGGCCGGTGAGAAGCTCACCAACGGTCTCACCATCCGTCCCGGTGGTGCCTCGATCCTGACCAGCCGGGCGCTCTATGAGATGAGAGCTGATGAGCAAGGGGTGCCGCAGACCGTCTGGCGGGCCACCTACGACACCTCAGATGTCCGGAAGCCAGGTCAGTTGGCACCTGGATCGGGTTCTACACCAACCTATTTCGGGCCGAACGGCGACGACTGGGTTGCGATTGTCGACGACGCACCCCGGCCCAAACTGCTGGTCTATCGCGCCGACGACGGTTCGCCGGTCTGCAGCACCGAGGCGTTCGGAACGTCGGGGCAGGGCACCGAGAACTCGCCGATGGCGTGGGGCAATTCCATCGTCATCCCGAGCACATACGGATTCGGGTATCCGCCGTTCGCCACCTCCGGACCGAGCGATCCGCCGTCGGCGCCGTTCATCGGAGGCATGACGCGAATCGATGTGTCCGAGAACGGATGCGAGCGGGTGTGGGAAAGCGATGATCGGATGGCCACCCTGCCCAAGCTGTCTCGTGGCGACGGGCTGATCTACGCGCTGACCTACGGCCCACCGGCACCCGGCGGGGGAGTTCAGCAGATCGGTCCGGTCTACTACACCGCGGTCGACTTCCACACCGGGCAGCGGACGGTGCTCACTCAGGTGGGCGTGGCGCCGGTCGACGAACCCCTGCAGCTGACCGGAACGATCAGCGCTGACGGCGCGCTGTGGCAGGCGACGGTCGGCCGGATGCTGAAGATCGGCTGACGCGCGGATGGGGTGTTTCCCGTGAAACCGAATCGGGTTCAGGTCTTGTTCGCGGGCTGCTGGGGTGCGTCGGACCGTGAGTGCGACAATCGACAATGTGACGCAGGACCCAGGGGACCAGACGAACGAACCGAAGCGCGACCGCCCGAACCTCGAGAAACCAGAGGCCGGGCCGGACGACTCGGTGATCGTTCCGCCCGATCTGGAAGGTATGCCGTCGCTGGCGGAACTCGACGCGGCCGACATGGCCACCATCGAGCAGGGGCGGACGTCCAAGGACAAGGACCACGCCTACTTCGATGAGGACACCCCGCCACCTGCATCGCTGTACTACGCCCGGTTGTTGTGGCTGGGCGCTGCGGGTGCGGCGACGATGGGGGTGATCTACGGGTTCCTGAATCTGGGGATGATCACCGACCTGCTGAAGGGGCGACTGCAGGAGGGCGTCCGGGACGACCCCACCAATGCCGCACCAACCGATCAGATCGATTCCATCGCCGGATTCTTCCCGCCGGCCATGCTGATCACCACGCTTCTCCTGCTCGCGGTCCAGTACCCGCTGCTGGTCGCCATCGGTCGCCGACGCAGTCGCGGAGCTCGCAACATCTATGTGACGATGGCGCTGGTGATGCTCCTGTGCATCCCGATGGGCATCGATCTGCTCTTCGACTACTCCGACGTGCCCGGCACGATCAGGTTCATCGGCTGGCTGCAGTTCGCGCTGTTGCTGTTGTCGGCGTTGTTCACGCTGCGCCGCGGCGTCAACCAGTGGCTGCCGCCGTCGAACCGGATGAAGCCGACGCAGATCTTCCGGCCGGGTAGCCGCTACTCCTGATCGTCTGCGGGCTCGGAGACCGCGGCCGCGGCCTCGACGATGATCTCGCGCATGGCGCGCTCCGCGGCGGCCGGATCCCGGAGCCGGATGGCCCGCGCGACTTGATCGTGGAGGTCGATGGCCGCGGGGTTGGGGCGCGCCGGCATCATGCCGTGATGGGTACGTCCGGCGAGGACCTCACCGACCACATCGCTCAGGGCCCGGAACATCTCGTTGCCGCTCGCCTCGAGCAGTGTGCGATGAAAGACCTTGTCGGCGAGTAGATATTGATCGAGGTCGCCGGAGCGGCCGTGCATCACCATGTCCGACACGGCGGCTGCGAGGATGCGGCACTGGTGTTCGTCGGCACGGTCCGCGGCGAGTGCGGCGGCGACCGGTTCGAAGCCCCGGCGCAACTCGGACAGCGTCAGCAGGAAGTCCGTGCGTTCACCGGCGTCGAGGCGCCAGCGGATCAGTCGTGGGTCGAAAACGTTCCACAGCGACTTGGGCTGGACCGTGATCCCGACCCGGCGGCGGGATGCCACCATGCCCATGGATTCCAGGACCCGGATTGCCTCGCGCGCCACCGTCCGCGACACCCCGTAGTGAAGGCCGACGGAGTCGAGTGTCAGCACATCGCCGGGCCGATGGTCGCCGGACACGATCCGGGTTCCGAGATCGGTCAGCACGCTGCCGTGCAATTCGCCCACTGCTGTGTCAGATGCCACGCAATTATCTTCTCATTCACTCGGCCGTGTATCAAAGAACTGGTTTTATCTCGCACGGTCTTGCAAAAGTATGACTATTGAAGCAAGATGTGTGACGGCCAACACAAAGCGGCGAGGAGAAGGTATGCGAACAGCTCTGGTTGTGATGGGGGTGTCGGGTTCAGGTAAGTCGACGGTCGGGGCCGCGCTGGCGCAACGGCTCCGCGTTCCGTTCGCCGACGCCGACGACTTCCACCCGCCCGCCAACATCTCAAAGATGTCGGCCGGTCATCCACTCGACGACACGGACCGATACCCCTGGCTCGAGACGATCGGTCAGTGGCTCGACGAGCACAGCGATGGTGGCGTGATGAGCTGCTCGGCACTCAAGCACATCTACCGCGATCAACTCCGGGCACACTGCCCGACGGTGCGGTTTGTGTATCTCTCCGGAACTCCCGAGGTGATCGGCCGCCGCCAGGCGAGCCGGCCCGGGCATTTCATGCCGCCCTCCCTGCTGGCGTCCCAGTTCGAGACGCTCGAGCCTCTCGGGCCGGATGAGCAGGGCTACGAGATCAATATCGACCAATCCATCGACAAGATCGTCGAGGCCTACATCGTCGCCGCCGGCGCCGATCCGAGCATCACGGAGGAGAAATGATGAACGCAGCATCTGGAGCTGTGCTGGCCGCGACCGCGGAGTTGCCTGAACCGGTCGCCTCCGGATGGCAGCTGATCGTTGCCGCCCTCGCGGGCATCGCGGTGATCGTTGTCCTCATCACCATCGCGAAGGTCCATCCGTTCCTGGCGCTTGTCGGCGGTGGCCTGACGGTCGGTGTGGTTGCGGGTGAGGCGATTCCGGATGTGCTGGAGTCGTTCACCGGTGGATTCGGAACCACGGCAGCCGGGGTCGGCATCCTGATCGCACTCGGTGCGATGTTCGCCAAACTCCTCGCCGATTCCGGCGGCGCGGACGAGATCGTCGACACGATCGTCGGCCATGCCTCGCCGCGCATGTTGCCGTGGGCGATGGCGCTTGTCGGCGCCATCATCGGTCTGCCGATGTTCTTCGAGATCGGCCTGGTGCTGTTGATGCCGGTCATCTACCTGGTCGCACGACGGTCCGGTCTGTCTCTGATCACCGTGGGAATCCCGGCTTTGGCCGGTCTGTCCGCGATGCACGGGTTCGTCCCGCCGCACCCGGGCCCGCTGGTGGCCATCGACGCGCTCGGTGCCGACCTGGGAACCACGCTTGCGTTGGGCGTTGCTGTTGCGGTCCCGACGATCGTTGTTGCCGGACCGCTCTTCGGAAAACTGGCCGGACGCTGGGTGGTGCCGCCGATCCCGCACACGTTCGACGCCGATCCCGCCGACGGCGACACCAGCAAGCGGCCGTCGTTCGGTATCACGATGTTCAGCGTCCTCCTCCCGGTTGTCCTGATGCTGGGCAAGGCGCTTGCCGAGATCTTCATCGACAACGACGATCAGATCGTCCGGCAGGTCCTGGATGTGCTCGGCACGCCCATCATCGCCTTGCTGATCGCAGTTGTTGTCGCGATGTTCACGCTCGGCCGCGGCTCCGGCATGGACCGCGACACCATTTCCAAGTCCACGGGCGCAGCGCTCCCGGCGATCGCCGGAATCTTGCTGATCGTCGCGGCCGGTGGCGGCTTCAAACAGGTCTTGGTCGACACCGGTATCGGTACGCTCCTTGCGGATTGGGCCAAGGACGCCAACATCTCGGTCATCCTGATGGGCTGGGTCCTGGCTGCACTGATCAGGCTCGCAACGGGTTCGGCGACCATCGCGACCATCACGGCGTCGTCGCTGATGCTCGGGCTGATCGATGGATTGAGCAGCGGCGAACTGTCATTGGTGGTGTTGGCGATCGGTGCGGGATCGGTGTTCTTCTCACACGTCAACGACGCCGGCTTCTGGCTGGTCAAGGAATACTTCGGTATGACCGTCGGCCAGACGATCAAGACGTGGTCGGTCATGGAGACCATCCTCTCGGTGGTCGGTCTGATCGTCGTCCTGTTGCTCGGCCTGGTGATATAGCCGCCGGATCGACGCCGGGCGGTGGGTGAGCACCACGTACCGCACGTACCAGAAGAGCATCAGGGCAGTGGTCACGGTGTGGAACAGGTGCAACACCAGCACCGGCCCGACCGGCAGGTGCAGGACGTACACGAGATAGATCAGATTGCCGATGTTGGCCAGGGCGATGTTGCCGGGACTGTAGGAATCCACATTCTTGGTACGCCACGCCTTGGCCAACATCGGCAGCGCGCTGAGCGCGAACACCGCGGTGGCGACGCCGCCGGCGACAACCGGGATGTCCATGTCGGCCTCTCTGTTCTGGTGATCAGGTTGGAATGTGCTCAGCGATGAAGATGCTTGCTCAGGGACGGATTTCGTAGACGTTGTTGAACGCGGTCTGTGCGGCCAACCGGAATCTGGTGAATCCGGCCTCGCTCACGATCTGACGCAACGCCGACTCGGGTGCCTGGGCGCCGAGCGCGTACCCACCCTCCTGGGACAGTGCGTTGGGGACACACAGGAACGTCGACCCGCTGTAGTAAAGGCGCCCAACCGGATTGAACGTGTCCTCGACCTTGTCCGCGGTGGCCGGTTCGACCAGGAGCCAGGTGCCGTCGGCAGCGATGGTCTGACGAACCCGGCGGGCCGCACCGAGGGGATCGCCCATGTCGTGCAGGCAGTCGAACATGGTGATCAGCTCGTAGTCGTGACCCGAGAAGTCCTGTGCCGTATCGACTTCGAAGGTGACCCTGTCGGCCACGCCGGAATCGGCGGCGTGCTTGCGTGCCAGGTCGATGGATTCGCTGTGGTAGTCCACACCGACAACCGTGCTGGCCGGAAATGACTGCGCCATCAACACCGCTGACGACCCGAGGCCGCAGCCGATGTCGGCGATCGACGCCCCCTCGGTGAGTTTCGCCATGACCCCGTCGAGGGCCGGGATCCAACGGGGGATCAATTCGGCGACATACCCGGGCCGATAGAACGCGTCGATGCCGGTGAACACGCTGTGATCGTGTTCGTGCCAGCCGACGCCGGCCCCGGTGCGGAACGCTTCGGTGATCGCCGGCTCGGCGCGCAGGTAGCCGAGTACACCCACAAAGGCCGCCGAGACGTTGGGGCCGTTCGGATCGGCGAGACAGAACGCCTGTTCGTCGGTCATCGAGAATTCGCCGGTGGACGGCTCGTACTCGACGTACCCCCCGGCGGCCTGGCCGCGCAACCATTCGGTGAGGTATCGCTCGTCGAGGTCGGTCCGCTCCGCGAATACCGCGGCGGTGGCCGGACCCTGCGCGAGGGCGCGGTAGAGGCCGAGGCGATTGCCCACGGTGATCGACCCGGCGGCACCGGCGGCACCCATGTCGGTGACGACCCGGCCGAGAAACTCCATGACCTTGTTTTCATCCATCTGACTGCTCCTTCGAGTGAGTAACTGTGCGGTGACCCGGTCCAACCGGTCACACTGAACAGCGTCGAGGCCGTGGCCGACACGGCGCTGACACCGGCATGCACGGTGCTGACAGGAGGTGGGCGGTGGTCGACGACGCAGTGCCGCCTCCGGTGCGGGTGGAACTTCTGGGACCACTTGGGCTCGTCGTCGATGGCTCGGCTGTTGATGTGCGGGGTCCGAAACGCCGTGCGGTGCTCGCGATACTCGCGTTTGCAGCCGGCCGGACGGTGCCCGTGGGGCATCTGGTCGATGCACTGTGGCCGGCCGAGGCGCCGTCCTCGGGGCGGTCAGCGCTGCAGGCACACATCTCGCGAATCCGCCGGCACCTGGGCCTCGCGTCGGAGCGACTGCAGGCGGTTGCCGACGGGTACCGACTGGACCTCTCAGCGCATGAACTGGATGTCGTAGAGGCGCGAAACCTGTTGGCGGAAGCCAGAGGACGGATGGGCGACGATCCCGCCGGAGCGCTCGATCTCCTCCGGAAGTCACACGGACTGTGGCGCGGGCCCCTGCTCGCCGACCTCACTGACATCACGGACATCGCGACCTCCGTCGAAGAATGCCGCCAGTTGCACCGCGATGTGACCGACACGTTGATCCACTGCGCGATCGACGCCGGGCAGTCCGCTGGCGTCGTCGGCTTGGCGACGTCGTGGCGCAGCGTCGACCCGCTGCGCGAACCGTCGGTACTGCTGGCGATGCGTGTGCTGGCCGCGACCGGTCAGTCATCGGAAGCGCTCGCCATCGGCCGTCGCTTCCGAACACAACTCGCCGACGAGATGGGCCTTGATCCGTCACCGGCGCTGGCGGAACTCGAACGTGGGATCGCCGGCGGCGGAGCGGGTCCCCCCGCCGGGAGGTCGGGAAGCCCCCGGGTACCCCGGAGTCGGCTCATCGGCCGCGACCGGCAGGTTGCCGAACTCGAGTTGCTGCTCGGTCGGGAACGGCTTGTCACCCTCGTCGGGCCCGGTGGCGTGGGAAAGACCAGTGTGGCGATGGAGATCGCCGCCAACGGATCGGAGGTGACGGTTCTGCTGCTCGCGCCGTTGTCGGATCCGGCGGCGATCCCGCATGCGCTGGCGGAGGCCCTGAACGTCAACGTGATTCGGGGAGATGTCGTGAATGCGTGTGCGGCGGTGATCGGGGACCGCGAACAGTTGGTGATCGTGGACAATTGCGAGCACCTGCTCGATGCGGCCCGCGACGTGATCGTCACCCTCCTCGATGCCTGCCCCCGGCTGACGATATTTGCGACGTCGCGGGAATCACTGGGTCTCGCCGAGGAGTTCGTGTCGAGACTGACGCCCCTGCCGCTGCCTTCCGGTAGCAGTGGTGGTCTGGCTGTTCCGTCGGTGGAGTTGTTCGTCGATCGTGGTCGCCGGGTTCGCCCGGATTTCGAACCGACTGCATCGCAACTCGAGACGGTCAGCGAGATCGTGAGCCGGCTCGATGGGATGCCACTGGCCATCGAACTGGCCGCCGGACGATTGTCGACGTTCACGCTCACAGATCTGCGTGATCGGCTGGACCGTTCGCTGGATCTTCTCGGAGGTGGACGCCGCACCGGTGACGTCCGGCATCGGACCCTGCGGTCGACCATCGAATGGTCTTACGACCTGTTGGAGCCCGACGAGCAACTGATGTTTCGGCGCCTGACGGTATTCGCTGATGGTATCGATCTGGCTGCGGCAGAACAGCTCTCGCAGAACCTGGGACTGCACGCTGATCCGGGCGCGATACTGGCCAGGCTGGTTGATGCGTCCGTCGTCAACGTCGACTTCACCGGCGGCACCGCCCGATACCGGATCCTGGAGACCATCCGTGCCTTCGGCATCGATCGGCTGACTGCCGAGAACGAAAAGGCGGCCGCCGAGGATCTGTTGCTGGACTGGGCGATCGAATGCTCCCGGGACATCGGCGCCGGCTTGATGACCGATCGTGAACCCGAAGCGGATGCCGCATTGCGCCGCGAGTTGGGGAACCTGAGGGTGGCGTGGCGGCTCGCGCGTCGTCGAGGATCGATGGATGCCGCCGTCTGGATCGTCAACGCACTCTTCGACGCGATCTCGTACCGAGATCTCATCGAGCTGCGTGGGTGGGCGCAGGAGTTGGCGGATGACCCGGGCCTTTTGGCACATCCGGGGGCGCCGATAGCATTCGGGGTGGCCGCGGAGGCGACATACCACGGCGGGGATCACCAACGTGCTGTTGAACTCTCCCAGATCGGGCTGGGCTGTGCCACAAACCCTTCCCAGACGTGGACATGCCTGGCGGCGTTGGCGGTGACGGCGCTGGCCCGCGGAGATCACCCACAGGTCATCGAGTATTGCCTTGCCGCAGAGAAAGTGACGCCGAGGCCGGCTGAACCGTTGGGGGTGGCGGCACTGGCCGCGACCTATTCGGGGGACATCGAGCAGGCCCAGATCTTCAACACCAGAGGCCGTGCGGGAGCGAACTTTCCATCGATGGTTGCGTGGAACGAGTACGTGACCGGGGAAATCGAGAACTTCGCAGGCAACGGATTGACGGCTGAAGAGCACTATCTCCGCGCGATCGACCTCGCTCGTTCTACGGGCGCCACGTTCCTGATCGGCATCTCCACCGTGGGGTTGCTGACCGTGCGGTCGCGGTCGGGACGTATTCGGGAGGCACTCGGTGGCTACCTCGAGGTCGTCGACTACTTTGCCCGCACCGGCAATTGGACTCATCTCTGGGCGGCGCTACGCAATCTCGCGGATCTGCTCGACGACCTCGGCGATCGGCGGATTGCCGCGATGTTGCACGCTGCCGCGGACCAGGCTCCCGACGCTCCGGCCCACGATCGTTCACCGACTCCCGGTGTTGTTGTCCCCGGCCGGACCACGTTGCTCGACGTGGCCCGCACTGCCATCGAACAACAACTCCGTTGACCGTGCCGTTACGGCCGTCGATCGTGCCATTGCCACCGTCGATCGTGCTGAAATCGGTTGCATGCCCTCTGTTGTGCCGGGCTGGGCACGCTCGATGGGAACTATGGCACGTTCGGCGATTGATAGGGCCCGGTGGGAGGTCAGGGTGTGGCGGCGGTGGCGTTCGGGTCGAACCCGCCCGGGATCTCGTAGATGTTGCCGTCGAAGCCGGCGCGGAACAGCCGTCCTGCCGAGAAGCCGGCATCGCCCCGGCCGTAGGACACCACGCTGGACGCCGGCAACCCGGACGCCAGGGCGCAGAACCGGTTGGGGCCGTCGACTCGCAGGATCTCGCCACTGATGTCGGTGGGGACGATCGGCCGCTCCCGGGAGTCAAGTGTGAGTCCGTCCGCTGCCGCGATCACGTCGGTGCCGCCGAACGTCACCAAAGACTGTGGGGCGCCGGGATTGTTGGTCGGGATCCGGCTCACGCCCGGATTGACGAACGTGCGAGAGACGTACAGGTAGCCGTCGTTGTTGCCGAGCACCGCACCGTTGGCGCTGGGAAGCTGCGCCCAATCCGGTTGCACTGACCCGTTCGGGAACACCCGCCCCACCAGCGATCCGAAATCGTTGGTGGCGTAGATGGTTCCGTTGCCCGCCACCGCCATCCCGTTGGCACCACTCAAGCCGGTGGCAAACGGGGTCAGCCGTCCGGTCGACGGTTGGTACTTCGCGATCGCAGCAGCCCTCACGATGTCGCCGACGAAGACCCGCGCGTCAGCGCCGTAGCCGACGAGGAGTGTCCCGTCCGGGGTCCAGGCCAGAGCTCCGGCGCCCCCGCTGGGCACCGTCGCCACCGGAACCGCACCCGCGCCGGGGCGGTCGATGCGGAACAGGCGACCGCTGACGAGATCGGTGGTGTAGAGACGACCACCGGCATCGACGGTGAGCCCCTGGAGCGCGGCACCGGGGACTCTGGCGACGAGGACCGGGGCTTGTCCGGCGCCCGGGCACATGGTGGCGGCGCCCGCGCCGGGAGCGGTGAACGTGGTGATCGCTGCCGTGACCAGTGCGGCCGCAGCAGCAATCCGGACAAATCGGTTCCGTAAGAATTTCGGCATGCCGAACCTCCCGAGGTGAGGGTTCCAGGGTAGGTGACCGCAATCACAATTGCACCCCTTCTGGCCGGATCGAGAAGGCGCGAACTGGGGTTTTCCGCCATTAACTGGAACAGTTCCAGATTAAGGTGTATGGTCGTCATCATGACACCGACGCACTCCGGCAACCCGCGGCAGCAGCTGCGTGACGCCGGTCTGCGTGTGACGGCGCCGCGGCTCGCGGTGCTCGAACTGCTCGAGCGGTACCCGCACTCCACAGCAGACTTCGTGGCGTCGCAGGTCCGTGAAGGGCTCGGTGGCGTCTCGACGCAGACCGTGTACGACGTGTTGCGGGTATGCGCCGAGCGCGGACTGTTGCGCCGTATCGAACCGGCCGGGTCTCCGGTCCGGTACGAGAGCCGGACCGGAGACAACCATCATCATCTGGTGTGTCGAGATTGCGGCGCGGTGCACGACGTCGACTGCGTGGTCGGGATGGCGCCCTGCCTGCAGCCGGACACCGACCACGGCTTCCTGATCGACGAAGCCGAAGTGACGTTCTGGGGTCTGTGCCCGCCATGCCAGGCCTCCGCTGAGCAGAAGTAGTCCACCCGGACTCTGTCGCTCCTCGATTCTCGGACGCCGCAGAAGCGTGTCATCTTGCAATCCAACACCTTTCGATGCGAACCGAACAGCCCTCGGTTCGAACTCAACAGGAGGTAGACGAAATGACCCCACGGACCACCACCAATGCCGGAATCCCGGTGTCGAGTGACAACGAGTCGCTCACCGCAGGAACGCAGGGGCCGATCCTGCTCCATGACCACTACCTGATCGAGAAGCTTGCCCAGTTCAACCGCGAGCGTGTGCCCGAGCGGGTTGTGCATGCCAAGGGCGGCGGCGCATTCGGCGAGCTGACCATCACCGGTGACGTGTCGCGATATACGAAGGCGAAGTTCCTGCAGCCGGGCAAGACGACGGAATCGCTGGTCCGGTTCTCGACCGTCGCCGGCGAGCAGGGCAGCCCGGACACCTGGCGCGATCCGCGTGGATTCGCGATGAAGTTCTACACCGAGGACGGCAATTACGACCTCGTCGGCAACAACACGCCCATCTTCTTCATCAAGGACCCGATCAAGTTCCCTGACTTCATTCGGAGTCAAAAACGTTTGCCCGGTTCGGGTTTGCGCGACCACAACATGCAATGGGACTTCTGGACGTTGCGTCCGGAAACCGCACACCAGGTGACCTGGCTGCTGGGTGACCGGGGCATCCCGAAGAGCTGGCGGCACATGGACGGGTTCGGTTCGCACACCTACCAGTGGGTCAACGCGGACGGTGAGCGCTTTTGGGTGAAGTACCACTTCAAGACCGACCAGGGCATCGAGTTCCTGACCCAGGCGGAAGCGGACAAGCTTGCCGGCAGCGACCCCGACTACCACCGTCAGGATCTGTACGAGGCCATCGAACGCGGAGACTTCCCGTCGTGGACCATGAACGTGCAGATCATGCCGGTCGACGAGGCCGAGGGTTACCGCTTCAATCCGTTTGACCTGACCAAGGTCTGGTCGCAGCAGGACTACCCGCTGATGGAGGTGGGCAAGTGGACGCTGAACCGGAATCCGGAGAACTTCTTCTCGGAGATCGAGTTGGCGTCGTTCGGGCCCTCGAATGTTGTTCCGGGAATCGGCTTCTCGCCCGACAAGATGCTCCTCGGCCGGGTGTTCAGCTATGCCGACGCCCATCGTCACCGGATCGGGACCAACTTCGCGCAGCTGCCGGTGAACTCGGCCAAGGCCGCGACGGTGAACACCTACTCGAAGGAAGGTGCGATGGCCTACACCTTCAGTGACCCGAATACTCCTGTGTATGCGCCCAATTCATTCGGCGGGCCGCATGCCGAACCGGAGACGGCCGGAGACGAAGGACTGTGGCAGTTCGACGGGCGGTCCGTACGTGCGGGGTACGTCGAACACGCCGAAGACGGTGACTTCACGCAGGCGGGGACTCTGTACCGTGAGGTTCTCGACGACGGTGCGCGGGAACGTCTGGTGGACAACATTGTTGGGCACGTCCTCGGTGGCGTTCGGGAGCCGGTGCTGTCGAGGGTCTTCGACTACTGGAGGAACGTCGACGCCGATCTGGGCAAGCGGGTCGAAGAGGGCGTCCGCAACGGGGAATAGTTACCACCTCGCGCATGTTGAACCAATCAGAGTGCCGAACTCCATGACTCGAATCCCCAAGCACCGCAATACCGGGATCGTCAGCGTTCTGCACAGTGGATACGAAACTCTCGAGCAGGAGGAAATGGAATGAACAACCCGATCACCAGCACTTTGAGCAAGGACGAGCAGGCTGTTGCCGGTAAGGCGTTGCAGGAGACGGTTGTCGACCTGATCGACCTGTCGCTCATCGCCAAGCAGGCGCACTGGAACGTCGTCGGTCAGCAGTTCCGGTCGGTTCACCTCGAACTGGATGAACTCGTGACTGCTGCGCGCGACTTCACAGATGCCGCGGCCGAGCGGGCCACCGCCATCGGCGTCAGCCCCGACGGGCGATCCGAGACGGTCGCAAAGACCGCCGGTACCAAGGGTTTCGGCGAAGGCTGGACCAAGGACGTCGACGTCGTCACGGCGATCGTCGCCAACATCAAGACGGTTGTCGACGGACTGCGGTCTCGCATCGAGGCAACCGAGAAGGCTGATCCGGTCACCCAGGATCTGCTGATCGGCTTTGCCGCTCGGTTGGAGCAGCTGCACTGGATGTGGCAGGCGCAGGTCGCCTGACCCGAAGACCAAGGCGGCGCGCAGCCCGCGCCGCCTTCCTCGAAGCCCCTCACGGCCAACACCCCCTCGGCCGTGGGGGGCTTTGGTGTGTGAGGGGCCGCGCGCGCGAGGTGCGGGCAGTACATTCTTGGGATGGCCGCCCGACCTCTGCATCTGCGCCCGAGTGTGTTGATCCCGATCTTCCTGGGCGGCGTGCTGGGTACCGGCGCCAGGTACCTGCTCGAGAAGGCGTACCCGTTCGAGCCGCCGGAATGGCCGTGGGCCACGTTCTTCATCAATCTGGCGGGGGCATTTGTACTGGGTGTGCTCTTGGAAGCGCTGGTGCGCATGGGCGACGACACCGGCCGGCGTCAGCGAGTGCGCCTGTTCGCGGGTACCGGCTTCTGCGGCACCTTCACCACCTACAGCGCGTTTGCACTGGAGTCCTCGTTGCTCTTCCGACACGGCGATGTTGCCACCGGCCTCGGATATATGGCAGCAACGGTGGTCGTGGGAGGGTTCCTGGCCTGGGCGGGGATCTCACTCGCGGCAGCAGTCCACAGCGGACGAGGGCGCCGCCGGTGATCGTCTGGGTGGCCTTGGCGGGCGCGATCGGTGCCCTCATCCGGTTTGGTGTTGACTCTGAGTTCAAACGCCGAATTCCCGCAACATTCCCCTGGGGCACCGGCTTCATCAACATGACCGGGTCTCTGGTCATCGGCGTGGTGGCCGGGTCGGTGATCTACCACTCCGGCGCTGTCGAACTGCAGGCCATCATCGGTACCGGATTCTGCGGCGGCTACACCACATTCAGCACCGCCAGTGTCGAGACCGCTGCGCTGTTGCGGCAAGAACGGCGCGGTGCGGCGATCGCCTATGCCGGTGGTTCCCTGGTCATCTCGGTGGTCGCGTGCGCGGCCGGGCTCGCGATGGCCTACCTGCTCTGAGCCCGGACCGAAAGCCCCTCCCAGGTCAGTAGGTCTGTTGCTGTTGTGCCAACTGCGCCTGGATCTTCTGATTGAGTCGCGACAGGCCCACCGACGACAGGCCCGGGATCTGACTCTCCAAACTGCGTACCAGGTTGTGGTCGTTGATGACCTTCTCGCTGGACTGGATCAGGACAGTTCCGGATCCGGTGAAGTCGAACTGCTGCTCCTCGCCGCTGGCCGCACCCATCGCGGCCGCACCGGCGGCCATGAAACTCGTGACCCACGTCTGGTCATAGTGATGGCTGGGTGAGGGGCAGTCCGCCCATCCGACAAGGGCTTCGGGGTCGACGCGCAGCGGGGGCTCGGCGAACATCACCGGTCCGTTGGACGACGCGAGGAACTTGCCGGTGCCGATGAGCGTCAGGTATCCGGGGACGATCGACTGGTTGAGCTGAAGTCCTGGCTCGAAGGCCAGCAGATTGGCGGCTCGAACCGTGAGGTTGCCGTCCTCGAGGTCGTAGGAGTTGATGTCGTAGCCGCGGTCACCGATGATCAGCGTGCCCTGACCCTGGGCGATGATGTAGTCGCCCATGTAGAGCGGGGCGCTGATGGTTCCGGCGAGGTTCTGCATCATCGCAGACTGCATGCCCTGGATGAGTGCCTGGAACTGCATCTGCCCGTAGTAGGCGATCATCGCACCCTTGGACATGATCCAGGGTTTGGTCATCTGCATGTAGTACGCGTAGGTGTTGCCGGGGATGTTGTCGTCGCCCTGCAACATCGACGGATTGAGTATGTCGCTCATGGCTTTCCCCTACAGCTTTTCTTCGGAAGCTTGCACGTACACGATCCCCTGACCCTCACACTGCATCTGCATCGCTTCGCCGGCGCCTTTGCCGACGGCATCGCGCCAGCCCATCGTCGACTTGAGCTGGGTCTGCACATTTCCGAACGTGCCGACAAACGCCTGGGGATCGACGATCACCGGATACTGGCCGCCGACCTGGATCTCCATCAGCTCACCGTGGGCGAGCAACACCACAGAGCCCATCCCTTGCAGCTGCGTGGTGAACATGCCGTCGCCCGTCAATGCGCCGGTTGCCGCTCCCCTCAGCGCGCCCATGAACCCGCCGCCTCGTCCGCCGCCGCTGCTCTGTGCGGTCATCGAGATGATGGAGGCCTGGATTCCGGCGGTGTAGCCGAGTGTTCGGGAGGCGTCCGCGGTGACGGTGCCGCCCTGGGGCATGTCGATGACATGTACTGCGAGCCCGCCGAACCCGTAGTGGACCTGGCCGTTGCCCTGCGCGAGCATCGTGGCTTCGTGTTCGCCGCGCATCATCCGGCCGGCCATACCGGCGATCGCGCCCATCCCGCCCATACCGGGCATGCCGCCGGCTCCGGGAATCTGGTGCGGGGAGAAGTGCACCTGACCGGTGTAGAAGAGCATGGCGCCCTTCCGGGCGACCACACCACCGGCCTGGCCCACGTCGACCTTGACAACCTTCGAGTTGATCTTCTCAAAAACCATGTCGCTCACCGTTCTGCCGGCTGGATGGACACAACACCCTGGCCTTGCCACCGCAGTGAAAAGGCCTCACCACCGTCTTGGCCCATCATCGACCGCCAGCTGACGTCGGTCACAAAAGATTGCTGTAGTTGACCTTTGGCGGAGACAAACGCGTCTGGATCAACCACCAGGGGAAGGTTCGGATTCACTTCGAGGTGGATCAACGGCCCTCCGGCGGACAGCAGGGCCACCTGGCCGCTGCCGGTCACGGTGGTGGTGAAAAGTCCCTGGCCGCTGGACATCCCGCCGACTCCGGCAAATTGGACATTGGTCTGCAGGTTGCCGGCCATGGCCAGCAGTTGCCGTGACTCGACCTGGATCGTCTCGTTGTTGAGTTGCAGGACGGTTGTGTACTGCGCGTTGAGCGCCAGGTGCACGATGCCGTTTCCGGTGCACTCCATCAGCTTCAGCGATTCGCCGGTGGCCTTCTGCTTGAGTCCGGCGAGAACGCCTGCTCCGCCACCGAATCCGGCCGATTTGAACTCGACCTGCCCCTGGTAGGAGACCATCGATCCGCTGACTGCCTTGATTGACGTGTTGTTGAGCCGCGCTTCGACGACGCGCTTGGTCAATCCGATCAACTCGGCCATCTGACCCATTCCCCTATGAGTTCGAACGTGGACATGGTGGCTTATCGTATGCGCCCCGGACCCGTGGTGAACAGGGGAATAGTCAGTTCAAATGATCCCGTGTTCCGGCAGCGGCTTCCGGAGCTCTGGCGTGGTAGCACCATTTCTGTAACGTGTGTCAGGTGAATGACTCTTCGTGGGCGGCAGTTGGTGTTGGGATCCTCGTACTCGCGGTGGTCCTCGGGGTGGGTCTGTACGTCTGGTACCGGCAGGCCGAGTCGGGCCGCCTCGACAAAGACGTCGACCTGGCACTGAAGCTGCGGTCGGTGGCCGGCGACGATCCCGTGCGGGGCGCCGCCATCGACGAGTTCGAGACGGCCATCTACGAGCGCCTGTTCTACGTCTCGACGGTGGGCCCGCGTGCCAGGGGAGCGGCGTGGGCTCTGTTGGGAACCGTCTTGTCGGCGTTCGCCGCGCTGTGGGTGACCGGCGACGGCATCGTCGAACGAGCCGTGCACTACGGATTTGCCGCTGTGGCAGTTGGTTTCGCGCTGACCTTCGTGATCTTTCTGGCCTTGACGGTGTATGCGGCGACAACCATGCCCCGGATTTCGTTCGCCGATTCGTACGAAACGGAGCCCTCGGATCGCTGACGGAGTCGTGGCGCCCGAGGATCAATGACCGGGATAGGCGCCGTATCCGGGAGCCAGGGCAGGGGCGGGGTAGGTCTTTTTGCGGCCCAGGATGATTCCGGTGATGCTCGTCCCGACCACGATCAGCAGCGTCATGGTGGCCAGGATTGCGCCCGGACCGGTGGAGAAGTCGTTCAGACCTTCGAACAATACCGAGTCTTCGTCATCGTCGAAGATGATGCACGTGCTGGGCACGGCAAGGTACGACAGCGCCAGGATCAGGTGCAGGACAGCCAGGACGAGGATCGCGATCGCGTTGCCGAACCGTCCGATGTTGCAGATGATCAGCACCGCCAAGATGGCTACCGGCAATGCGAAGAATGGGATGAACGTTGTTGCGAAGGGCGTCCCGGCAGTCCCGGCGTCCAAGGTGATCTGCGAACCATTCTGGAACACCTGGCCCCAGCCGTTGACCGAAACCGTTGGCGCCTCGGTATATCTCGGATCGAATGACGCCCAGGTCAACCAGCCGTACGCGATGAACAGCAACGCGCCCACCAGGGTAACCGCGCCGAGGATCCGTGTCGCTCCGACCGCGGCGGGCTGTAGTCGCACCGCCGAAACCTCGAAGCCCGGCACCGGATACGGGGCCGCCGGGTACTGGGCCGGCGCGTAGTGGTGCGTCGGATACCGGGGGACCTCGGGTTGCTGGGGCACCGCGGATTCTGGGTATCGCTCGGCCGGGTACTGGGTCTGGAGTGGATCCCCGTACTGCGGTGGTGTGTACGGCACGAACTGATCGGCCGACGGTGACGCGTATGTCGGATGCTCCGGGTAGGGATTGACAGGCGGCGTATATACCGGAGGCGTATCAGAGTTGTCCGGTTGCTTGGTCAGATCCGGGCGGTGGTCGCCTGGGTCACCTGAGTTGCTGGTCATCGCTCCGCTGCTTCCGGTCGGGGTTCGGAACCATCGTAGGGGGCAGTACGTGTCAGCCGACGCAGCCGAAGCGGGACCGGAACGCGGTGGGTGTGATGCCGACTGCGGTCGAGAAGTGGTGACGCAGCAGCGTTGACGATCCGAATCCCACCCGCCGCGCGATCTCTTCGATGCCGTGGCTGCTGGATTCCAGCAATCCCTGCGCTGCCAGCACGCGCTGTTCGGTGAGCCAGCGAAGCGGGCTGGTGCCCACCTCGTCGCGGAATCGGCGGGCAAATGTTCGCGGCGACATGTTTGCCTTGGCCGCCATGTCCGAGATGGCGATGTCGGCATCCAGGTTGCTGAGCATCCAGCCGAGAACCTGCCCGAATCCGTCGTTGTCACAGTCGGGCACAGGCTCTTTCACGAATTGGCGTTGGCCCCCTTCGCGATGCGGAGGCACCACCATCCGACGCGCGATCTTGTTCGCGACGGTCGGTCCGAGTTCGGTCCGCACCAGATGCAGGCTCGCATCGATCCCGGCCGCGGTGCCGGCGCTGGTGATGATGTTGCCCTCCTGCACATAGAGGACGTCGGTGTTGACCTCGACGTCGGGAAACAGCTCCGACATCGCCGCGCCG
Source organism: Williamsia sp. (assembly GCF_036566845.1). GTDB lineage: Bacteria > Actinomycetota > Actinomycetes > Mycobacteriales > Mycobacteriaceae > Williamsia. The sequence goes on along the minus strand of NZ_DATCVM010000282.1, from coordinate 28,460 downwards.
TACCGCCAGTGAGTGGTGGCGGACCTGCCGGAGAGAAGGCCGGCGGCGGCAACCACAAATGCGCCGGTGCAGACGGACAGGATGTAGGCGCCTCGTTTGTCGGCCGCACGGAGGACATCGAGGACAACTTCGGGGTAATCGGCGCTGACCCGCCCGGCCGGAATCGCCACGAGATCGGCATCGGCACAGGCCTCGAGTCCGTATTGGGGAACGATCTGGGCGCCGGTGGTGAAGTTCAGGGGTGTGCCCGGTTCGATCCCGCACACCCGCAGATCGATTCGGGGCACGCCTTCATCGGTGCGGTCGACACCGAAGACCTCACACACAACGCCGTACTCGAACGCTGCGACAGGTTCTTGAAGGATGACTGCGACTGACTGCAACACAACTCGAGTATGGCAGAAAATTTGCGCAGATGGTCAAATCTGCCACTGTTGGCTCGATCTTTTCGAGCGCATAGTTTCGGACATGAATATCGAAGCAGTCATCATCGCTGGACTACTGGCCGTGGCGCTGGGCGCTGCCGTTGTCGTGGTGTACCAGAACGCAAAAAAGACCGCCCACCTTCCGCGTGCTCCGTTCGGCGCCGATGTGGAGGTCGGGCTCGCGGAGCAGCAGAGGTGGGCGGAATCAGATGTTGTCGCGCGGAGCGGTCAGATGACCCGGAAGTCGGTGACGCCGCGCTGACGCAGGTCATCGAGAATCGGTTTGATGTTGGTGCCGGTCTCCGGGCCGATGCATCCGAAGAAGTAGTACGCGTTGACCATGCCGACCAAGCGGTCGCCGACCACCACGGGGCTACCGGAATCGCCTTCGACAACGCAGATCTGACTGAAGTGGGCGAAACCGTCCGAGAACCAGGTCACGCCGCAGGTGTTGCCGGTGGTGCGGCCTTCCTTGCATCCGATCTCGGGGAATCCCGGCGCCTGCGTGCGGATGCCTCGGATCGTCACACCGCCGACCCGTTCGATGGGATTGACCTTGGCGGCGTCGAATCGGATGAGCGCGTAGTCGAGGACTTCGTTCGAGTACACGATCTCGCCGAGTTGTCCGGCGGCCTTGGATGATTCGGCGAGAACCGGTGTCCCGGCGTCACCACAATGTCCGGCGGTCAGACCGATCAGGGCGTTGTTCTGATCGTGGCCGATGGCGGTCAGGGTGCAGGCACTGAATCCACCTCCGCCCGCGGGGAGAAGGAGTCCGGAACCTCCGCCGAGGTTGACCTTCACCGGCGCTGCCGTGGCTGTCGACACCCCGAGCGTGGTGAGTGCGAGCAGTGCGCACAGCGCTGCGATGACCGTGCCGAGCTTATTGAACATCAATTCCTCACGTGAACCCATGACGATGGCACGAGAACCTGACATCAGGTCCTCGTGCCATCGTCTTTGGAGCAGAGAGTAGCCGCAGATCGCGGATACGTCGATTTGCCCGGCGTACCTACCTGCGACCGGCCTCGATCACTTCGGTGGGCGCGCCACGCACTGTGCGAGATAGAGCTGTTCGCCCAACGTTTCCATCAATTCCAACTGCGTGTCGAGATAGTCGAGATGGGATTCCTCGTCGGCCAGGATCCCCTCGAGCAGGACGGCGCTGGTGGTGTCCTGCTTCTCGCGGCACATGACGATGCCCGGTTTCAGTCGGTTGATGACGTCGACCTCGATGGACCGGTCACTGAGAAACTGCTCCTTCAGTGTCTGGCCGACCTTCAGCGAGAACAGTCGCTGATAGTTGGGCAAGCCGTCGAGCAGAAGGATCCGGTTGGTGATCGCCTCGGCATGGTTCATCTCGTCGAAGGATTCCGCGCGGGTGGTTGCAGCTATTTCGGTGAAGCCCCAGTTCTCCTGCATCTTGGAGTGCAGGAAGTACTGGTTGATTGCCGTCAGTTCGCTGGTCAACTGCTCGTTGAGCAGCTTGAGAACCTCGGGATCTCCTTGCATGGTTTCTCCTCACGTCAAAAGAAGCGCGTGATTTCATCACCGGGAGGGCTGGTCCTGGTGGGGCTGTATGAACCCGCGCGCTGGAATCAATTTACCCGGTAGCATGGCGATTCGACCGACAATGAACGACCTTGACAGCAGGGATGGACCGGATGACCCAGCATTCTCGAATCCTGGCCTCGGATTTCTCCGTGTCCAACGAGGCCGGAATCATGGAACGCCTTGCGGAGAACAATGATTCGTTGGCCCGCCTAGGTGCTCACCATCTTGTCGTCTACCGGGCGCTTGATGACGAAAAACGCGTCTTCGCCACGCTGGGCCTGAGGGACCGGGGCTCGATCGACAAGCTTTTGCGTAGTCCGACTGTGATGGAGTGGTACGACGCCGCAGGGGTGGAAGAAATTCCGCCGATGTTTGCCGGTGATGTTGTCGAAAAGATCGAACTCGAATCGCCGGCGTCGGAGGACTCAGGGATCATCGTCGCCGCGATCGCCCCGGTCGAAGACGTGACCGCGTTGCTGGAGAAGGTGCGTCAGAGCTTGCGGCGCTTCATCGCCGCGGGGGTGCGCAGGGTCTGGATCTACCGGGCGTTCGATGATCGCCAGGAGGTGATGATCTTGCAGGAACTCGACACCGAAGAGCACGCCATCGCGTGGGTCGAGCACCCCGACGCCTCGGCCGAATGGATGTCGGGTGCCGGTGTGGGCGTCTACCCGCCGCTGTTCGTCGGAAAACTGGCGCGGGTCATGGAACTTCAGTTCACCGGTTAGTCGCAGGTATCCGTCATGTATGTCTGTCTGTGCCAAGGAGTTACGAGCCACATCGTCGAGCAGGTCGTGGCCGATGGGGCACGTACGTCCAAAGAGGTTGCGAACGCATGTGGCGCCGGGTTGGACTGCGGTCGTTGCCGTCGCACCGTCCGCGCCATCATCGAGGCGCATTTCGCCGAGGCGCCCGTCACGCCCCGGTAGTACGGGCTTCGGCTGCGCCCACCTGGTGCACGCTCACCGAACCGCACGTCATCGGCCGCTGATCTATTGGGCGTAGGTCCATTTCGCGATCTCGGTCTGATCCGCTCCGGGTCCCAGATCCTTGTCGGCGTGGGCCCAGACCTCGACCGCTCGTTCGCCGAGCGGCGACGGCACACCGATCGCGGATGCGAGGCCGGTTGCGATGCGCATGTCCTTCAGCATCAGTTCGAGCCGGAAACCCGAGTTGTAGGTCTCCGGGATGACAAATCGGGGGAACTTCACATCGGTCGCCGCGTTCTGGCCACTCGAGGAGTTGAGCATCGACACCATCAGTTCTTGATCGAGTCCGAAGCGGCGGCCGATCGCCACGCCTTCGGAGGTCACCAGGAGCCCGACCGCTGCCATCAGGTTGTTGATCGATTTGAGGGCGTGGCCGGCGCCGGTGTCGCCGACCCGGGTCAGGACGCCCATCGGAGCCATCAGGTCGGCGATCGCGGCGACGGATTCTTCGCCTCCTCCGGCCATGATCGTCAGTTTTCCGGCCTGTGCACCGGCAACACCACCGGATACCGGCGCGTCGACCAGGACCGCTCCGGCCTTCTCGACCGCCTTGGCGAGTTCGACCGTCGACAGCGGTTCGGACGAACTCATGTCGACGACGATCGCGCCGGGGGTCAGTGCGGTGAGTACCGCGTCGTCGCCGAGGACCGCCTCGACAACCCGCGAGCTGGGCAGCATCAGGATGACGTGGTCGGCACCACGCACGGCCTCGGGCGCGCTCGCGGCGGACGTGCCGCCGGCGGCGACCAGCGCCGCTCGTGCGGTGTCGGCGGGGTCGAATCCGACAACGTCATAGCCGGCGTCGAGGAGTCTGATCGACATCTGTGCACCCATGTTGCCCAGGCCGACAAAGGCCACGCGCTTCTGCGATGTGCTCATGCGAGGTGCTCCGCAACGATGTCGTTCGCCACCCGGAAGGATTCGAGTGCGGCGGGTACACCGACATAGATCGCGGTCTGCAACAGGACCTCCTGGATTTCTTCCGGGGTGACCCCGTTGGTGAGGGCGCCACGGACATGGGCGCCGAGTTCGGTGGGCTTTCCGAGCGCGGTGAGCATCGCCAGGTTGATCATCGAGCGCTCGCGGCGGCCGAGTCCCTCGCGGGTCCATACCGCACCCCAGCAGTACTCGGTCACCAGCTCCTGCATCGGGCGGGTGAAGTCCGTGGTGGCTTGGGCAGCACGCTCCACGTATTCGGCTCCGACCACTTCCTGGCGGACTTTCATACCGGCGTCGTAGGTCTCGCGGCGGGTGGCTTCGGTGGTCATCTGATCCCGGTCCTCTCTCCGATTGGCCACTCGCCACCGCGTTGAGCAGCAGTTCAAGGACCATTCACGCTAAATGGTATTGGCATTCTCCTTTTTTGCAAGTACGGTATTCAACAATGAACGAGAACGTGGAAACCTCCTCTGGCATCCCCCTTGATTCGGTGTATGGACCGAGTCCTGACGGGGCGGCCCCGCCCGCGCCGGGCGAGTTCCCCTTCACCCGCGGGAACTTTCCGTCCGGGTATCGGGGGCGGCTCTGGACCTTCCGTCAGTACTCCGGGTTCGGAACCGCCGAAGAGTCCAACGAGCGATACAAGTACCTGCTCGGACAGGGTGGTACCGGACTTTCGGTGGCACTCGACCTGCCGACTCAGTGCGGGTACGACTCCGACGACCCCGAGTTCACCGACGAGGTCGGCCGCGTCGGTTGTGCTGTCGACACGCTCGCCGACGCCGAGATCCTGTTCGACGAGATCCCGTTGGACAAGATCAGCACCAGTTTCACCATCAACGGCACCGCCGCGATCCTCTTGGCGCTGTATGTCGCTGCCGCGGAGAAGAAGGGTGTGTCTCGCGAAAAGCTCACCGGCACAATCCAAAACGACGTACTCAAGGAGTACGCGTCGCGTGGAACCTGGATCTGGCCGCCGGAGCCGTCGCTGCGATTGATCGCCGACACCATCGAGTTCTGTGCCGCCGAGGTCCCGCGCTTCAATGCGATCTCGGTCGCCGGAGCGCACTTCCGCGATGCCGGCGCAAACGCAGTGCAGGAGATGGCATTCACGCTCGCCGATGGTGTCACCTACTGCGACACGGTTGTCGAGCGCGGACGGATGACCATCGATCAGTTCGCGCCGCAGATCTCGTTCTTCTTCTACACCCACGGTGACTTCTTCGAGGAGATCGCCAAGTACCGGGCCGGCCGCCGCCGTTGGGCGACGATCGTGCGGGAGCGGTACGGCGCCAAGACCGAGAAGGCTGCGATGTTCCGGTTCGGCTGTGTTGCCGGTGGCGCCTCGCTCTATGCGCCGCAGGCCCAGAACAACCTGGTTCGCGTCGCCTACGAGGCAATGGCCTCGGTTCTGGGTGGCGTGCAGTCGATGTTCACCGCGGCCTGGGATGAGCCGTTTGCCCTCCCCAGTGAGGAATCGGCGACGATGGCGCTGCGCACTCAGCAGATCCTGGCTCTCGAGACCGGTGTCACCAAGGTCGCCGACCCGCTTGGTGGTTCGTACTTCGTGGAGGCTCTCACCGATGCCACCGAGAAGAAGATCATCGAGATCATGAGCGACCTCGAGAATCACGGCGGCATGGTCGCCGCGATCGAAGACGGTTACCTGCAGGGTCTCATCGCCGATGAGGCGTACAAGATCCACCAGGACATCGAGCAGGGCGTGCGTCCCGTGGTGGGAGTCAACCGTTTCGCCTCCGAAGAGGCCGCACCGGACATCGCCACCTACGAACTCGACGCCCAAGGCCGGGAGTTGCAGCTCCAGCGCCTGGCGAAGGTCAAGGCCGAGCGTGACGACGACGCCGTCAAGAACACGCTGGCGGCTCTGTCGCGAGCTGCGGAAGGAACAGAGAATCTCATGCAACCCCTGATCGATTGTGCCAACGCCTACTGCACTGTCGGCGAGATGACGACTGCACTCAAAGACGTGTGGGGCGAGTTCACTCAGCCGGTGGTCTTCTGATGACCGCCCGTATTCTCGTCGCGAAGCCCGGGCTGGACGGCCACGACAAAGGCGCCAAGATCGTTGCCCGCACCCTGCGTGACGCGGGATTCGAGGTCATCTACACCGGCATCCGGCAGCGGATCGAAGACATCGTCTCGATCGCATTGCAGGAAGACTGCACCGTGGTGGGACTGAGCATTCTCTCGGGTGCCCACGTCGGACTCACCAAGCGTGTTGTCGAGGCGCTGCGTGAGGCCGATGCCGGCGACATCAAAGTGATTGTCGGCGGCACGATTCCGCAGTCGGATGTTCAGAAGTTGATCGATGTCGGTGCGTCGGCCGTGTTCCCCACCGGGACCCCGCTCGACAAGCTTGTGACCGACATGCGGGCGTTGACGGGTACCGAAGCACCGGCGTAGGCCGGCGCCGTCACAACCAGAAGCAACCTTCCGCGTGAAATCAGAACTCGTGCGGTAGTACCAATTTCGTAAACTTGGAGGAATCGTGCGCGTCGGTGTAATGATCGGTCCGGAGCGGGGTGACGCGGCCAAGAAGGTCGATCGGATGATGGCCGACATCGTCTGGGCCGAAGAGGCCGGACTGGACACGGCCTGGGTACCGCAGATTCCCACCGACTTCGACGCGTTGATCACCGTGGCGCTGATGGGTACCAAGACCTCCCGTATCGAGATCGGCACCGCAGTGGTGCCGCTGCAGGCGCAGCATCCCATTGCCCTTGCCCGGCAGGCACTGTCGGCACACGCAGCCACCGGCGGCAGGCTGGCGCTGGGCGTCGGCCCGTCACATCACTGGATCATCGAGGACATGCTCGGGCTGCCGTATGAGAAGCCCGCGAAGCTCACCCGTGACTATCTCGAAGTGCTCAATGCCGCGCAACAGGCTCCGGGCGAGGTGAATGTCGTGAACTCGACCTACAACGTTCACAACCCCCTCGACCTCGGACCGGTTGCCCCACTGCCGATCCTGGTCGCCGCACTCGGGCCGGTCATGCTCGACATCGCCGGCACGCACACCGACGGCACCATCCTGTGGATGGCCGACGAGCGTGCTGTTGGTGATCACGTGGTGCCGAAGATCACTGCCGCGGCAGAGAAGGCCGGACGCGGCGCCCCTCGCATCGTGGCCGGAATCCCGGTGTGCCTGTGTGCACCGTCGCAGGTGGAGGTCGCCAAGGAGCGGGCCAACCGCATCCTGGCAGAAGCCGAGGTCTCGCCGAACTATCAGCGCCTGCTCGATCAGGGCAATGCGAAGGATGTCGGTGACCTGTGTGCGGTCGGCGACGAAGAGGCGATCATGAAGCGGTTCAAGCAGTTCGAAGATGCGGGCGTGACGGACCTGTCCATGCGGCTGTTGCCCATCGGGGATACGCGCGACGAGTTGATCAAGTCGAAGTACCACACCCGGGAAGTGGTCGCCGGGCTCGTCGCGGACATCCGATGAGTGCGGGGCCGCTCGCCGGCATCCGGATTCTCGAGGTCGGCCATATCCTGGCCGGTCCGTACGCGACCATGATGCTCGCGGATCTCGGTGCCGAGGTGACCAAGATCGAACCGGCCACCGGCGATCTGTCGCGACAGGTGAGCGACGCGTATTTCGCCAGCCTCAACCGGGGCAAACGGAGCATCTGCCTCGACCTCACCACCGTCGAAGGCCAGTCCCGTCTCGGGGAGCTGGCCGCCGAATCACAGGCGCTGGTGGTCAATCTGAAGCCGTCGGCGGTCCGGAAGTTCGGATTGACCTATGAGTCGCTGCAGAAGTGGAACGACAAGATCGTCTGCGTAGCCCTCACCGGCTACGGCCTCGATCAGGGCGACGACCCGGCGTTCGACTACGTCATCCAGGCGGTCACCGGAGTGGCATCGCTGACCGGCGATCCCGATGGCCCGCCGACCTTGCCGGGCTACTCTGCCGCCGACAACTCGACAGGCCTGACCGCAGCGCTCGGGCTGCTGGCGCAGATCATCTCCGGCAAGGGCGGACAAGTCGACGTATCGCTGCGTGACGTGATGCTCTCGCAACTCAACTACCGGGCCTCGGCATATCTCAACGAGGGTACCGAACCTCGGCGGATGCCCAATGGCGCCCATTCGTACTATGTTCCGGCGCAGCTCTTTCCGACCGCGGACGGATACCTGGCGTTGTTCATCACCCACGACGGATTCTGGCGGACGTTCTCGGCCGAAGCCGGTATCACGGGCTTTGCCACGATGGCCGAACGGGCCGGGAACCGGGACGAGGTTCTTGCCACCGTGTCCGCAGCACTGGCCACCGACACCGCGAAGTCCTGGGAGGCGCGGCTTCGCCCGTTGCAGGTCCCGGCAGCTGCCATTCGGACCCTGCCCGAGGCGCTGGCGGAAAACCCCGGAATGGTGGTCAAAGCGGGCACATTCAGTCTGGTCGGGAGTCCGATTCGCATTTCCGGGTACGAGCCGGAATACGGTGCCGCTCCGGCACTCGGCGAACACGGCTCTGATCTGCCCTGACGAGAGGGCTTCGCCGGAGTTTCCCCGAAAACGAGGACATCGCCGGGTGATCAGTATTACATTCTACCTATGCGGAAATCACGTTCTACCTCTTACTGGACATATTCGGGTCGCGTGACACTCGGTGGCCTCGATATGGCGCTGGTCATCGACGCCCGAGGGGGTGTCCGAGCATGACTGCTCTCGTCCCGGACACGCTGGATCAAGCCCTTTCGCCACAATGGCTGACCTCCGCGCTGCAGCCGAGGTTCCCGGGAATTGAAGTCAGCGCAGTGATTCCGGGACCCGTTGTGGATCGGGTCTCCACCAACGCGTGTTTCACGATCGAATGCGAGAGTGGGGTCCCGGATGGACTGTCCGCCGATCTCTGTGTCAAGGGCTACTTCAACGAAGAAGCGCGCAACATCCGGTTCGTCGGTGAACCCGAGGCCTGCTTCTATCGGGATCTCGCGGACGAGACCGGGGTGCGTACCTTGCGAAGCGTGTATGCCGACTTCGATCCGACGACCCGGCACGGAGTGGTGATCACCGAGAACGCAATCGCGGCCGGTGGTGTATTCCTGGATGCAGCAAGCGATTTCACTCCCGACCAGGCGGCAAACAGCCTGGCCGAGTTCGCCCGGTTGCACGCCGCGACATGGGGCAAGGAACGGTGGGCACACCAGCCGTGGCTCGCGCCGCGTCTGGAAGGAGCTCTCAAGGCGTTCGGTGTGGAGGAGATCACCGCGAGGATCGCCCGCAACCTGAACGGGCCGAACGGACTTCGGGTTCCGGCGACGGTCCGTGACGCCGACGGCCTGGTCAAAGCCTATCTTGAACTGGTCAAAGTGCTCACAGCCGAGCATGATTCGTCAGACTGGTGTGTCATACACGGCGATGCACATGTCGGAAATCTTGCGCTGGAGGCCGATGGATCGCCGGCTCTCGTCGACTGGCAGCTGGTGCAACGCGGGATGTGGTACATGGATGTCGGCACCCACCTCGGCACGGCGCTGAGTGTGGAGGATCGCCGGCGAAGCGAACGAGAACTGTTGGCGCACTACCTTGACTGCCTGCGATCTCACGGTGTGGAAAGCCCGTCGTTCGAGATGGCATGGCGTGCGATCAAGCGGGGGATCGTGCGAGGACTCTACCTCTGGGGCATCACGGCCAAGGTCGAGTCGGACCTGATCGAGATCCTCTTGCATCGACTGGGTACGGCCGTGGCCGATCATGATGCGCTCAATGCTGAGCGGTCCGGTCTTGCGGTCTCTTGAATCGTTGTACTGCAACTGTTTTCACCAAAACCATCGGAGGTTGATCCATGCCGCACGCAAAGCCCACTGATCTTCCGAATGCCGGAGGTGGCAGGTGGCCTTCGGCGAAGGATCATTTCTATTCGGCACAGTGGGGAGATCTCGAGGTCGGCTACACCGCCACCGAGAGTTCGCGCGACTGTACCGACCTGTACCGCGTGGCCGGTCTGCCCGGAGGGGTGTGCACATGTCCCCACTACGGATATGTGCTCGAGGGTTCGATCACGGCCGTGTATCCGAACACCGACTGGTCCGAGGAGACGGTGGGCCCAGGTGAGGTCTACTTCTTTCCCGCCGGCCATGTCCTGAAGTACTCCGAGGCCACCAAGCATCTCGAGTTCAACCCGGCGTATGCGCTGCAGCAGCTGATGGACGCGATCCAGCGGGTGTCGGAGTCGTTGCCCCGATCCGGCTGATGCCGGACCGGGAGCTGACCGGTGGAAGCCATGTGCCGGTCGACACCCATGGGTGACGCGCACCATACCGATTCGGCTTGGTGATCTGAATTGCAGCCATCGCAATTATATGTCACTCTATGGGAGAACTACATTCTACCGGTACCTGTGCCGATGGCAGTCATTCGGCCGACGGCATCACCACGGCTCGCACGGCACCCTCCACGCGACAGATCTCCGGAAAGGAATTTCACACGTGGTTTCGAAGAACAAGATCGCCGCACTGCGGCCGATGTCGGCCGAGCTGAGAAGTCACTACGAGGCCATGGGCTGGTGGACCGACGAATCTCTTGGGGAACTCCTGTCCCGTGGGCTCGCCGAGCGGCCGGACCTCGGATTCCATGTGCATTCGAAGGTTCGGCCGTACGCCGGACAGTTCTCGGACGTCGAGTCCGTCGCGCGGCGCCTCGCCGCCGGCCTGCGGGCGCGTGGTGTCGGTCAGGGTGACGTGATCGCATTTCAGCTGCCGAACTGGATGGAAGCGGCCGCCACCTTCTGGGCGTCGTCGCTCCTGGGCGCAGTGGTGGTGCCGATCGTGCACTTCTACGGCCCGAAGGAGGTGGGTTTCATCCTGGCCAGTGCCGAGCCGAAGGTGTTCATCGCCGCGGCACAGTTCGGCCGGATGACCTACGACCCGGCCGTGAGTGCCGACGTGCCCATCGTCGGGATCGTTGATGTGGACTTCGACGATCTGCTCGATCCAGAGCCCCTGTCGGGTGTCCTCGACGCCGATCCGCGGACGGGGGCCCTGATCGCGTATACCTCGGGAACCACCAGTGATCCGAAGGGTGTGATCCACACCCACCAGACACTCGCTTTCGAGACCCGCCAACTGCTTTCGAACTATCAGGCCGACCGGGGGCGTCAACTCACCGCTCTGCCGGTCGGTCACTTCATCGGTATGCTCGGCGCGTTTCTCGTCCCGCTGCTCGACGGCACGCCGGTTGACTTGTCCGATGCCTGGGATCCGAAGCAGGTACTCGACCTGATGGACTCTGACAGTGTCGGCTTCGGCGGTGGCCCACCCTACTTTGTCACCAGCCTGCTCGATCACCCCGACTTCACCTGCGACCATCTGCGTCATATGAAGCACATCGGCCTTGGCGGATCGACGGTGCCGGCGGCGGTGACAAACCGCCTGGCGGAGGTGGGCATCGTCGTCACCCGGTCCTACGGGAGTACCGAACACCCGTCGATCACCGGGTCGAGCACCACTGCTCCGGAGGGCAAGCGGCTGCTGACCGACGGCAATGCGCGTCTGGGTGTGGAGATCCGGCTCGGTGACGATGGTGAGATCCTCAGTCGTGGACCGGATCTGTGCATGGGTTATACGGACGAGAGCCTCACCGCTCAAGCCTTCGACGAGGAAGGGTGGTATCACACCGGTGACATCGGATTCATCGACGGGGATGGCTATCTGTCCATCACGGACCGCAAGTCCGACATCATCATCCGCGGCGGCGAGAACGTCAGCGCAGCGGCGGTGGAAGAAGTCCTGCTGACGTTGCCCGCGGTCGCCGAAGCAGTGGTGGTGGCCGCGCCTGACCCGCGATTCGGGGAGCACGCGGCCGGAGTTCTGCGGATCAGGGACGGTCACACGATGCCGGCTCTCCAAGAGGTGTGGGATCACTTCGCGAAAAGTGGTGTGGCAAGGCAGAAGTGGCCGGAGGAGCTCCACGAGGTGCAGGACTTTCCGCGGACAGCGTCCGGGAAGATCCAGAAACATCATGTGCGCAGGCTCGTCAACGTCGAGACGGTGGGCGTCCGATGACCGCCGGCGAGACCACCGGACACGGTGCATTCGACGGGGTCCGGGTTGTCGAACTCGCCCAATGGGTGTTTGTCCCCGTCGCCGGTGCATTGCTGGCCGACGGTGGTGCCGAGGTCATCCGGGTGGAGCGTCTGGACGGCGACCCCTACCGCGGACTTGCCACCCAGGGCATCGGGAGCGAACGCGGCGGGGTGAATCTGTCGATGGCGCTGGCCAATCGAGGTAAACGATCGATCGCGCTCGACCTGCACCGGGAGGAGGGTCTGAAAGTCCTCCATGAGCTCCTGGCTACGGCGGATGTCTTTCTCACCAGCCTTCGGCCGGGCGCTCTGGCGCGCCTCGGGCTCGATGCGGACACCCTCCGCAGCCGCTATCCGACCTTGATCTATGCCCGTGGACACGGTTTCGGTGTCCGCGGTCCGGATGCGGACCAGCCCGGATACGACAGCTCGGCCTTCTGGGCAAGGGGTGGTGTCGGGCACACACTCACCCCCACCGAGCGCGACTATCCCATCAGTCAGCGTGGTGCGATGGGCGACCGGAACGGCGCCATGGCACTGGCATTCGGCATCGCATCCGCTGTTGTGGAGCGAGACCGGACAGGCGCCGGCACCGTGGTCGACGTCTCGTTGCTCGCGACCGCCATGTGGATGCTCTCGTCAGATCTGCTCGCCGCCCTCAACGGCGGTGACGTACAAGCGGTGACCGGCCGTGGGCCGCAGGTGAATCCGTTGACCGGTACGTACCGCACCAAGGACATGCGCCATATCCAGCTGATGTTCCTTCAGGGCGACCGCTACTGGCCGGACTTCGCGCGGCTCATCGGGCGGGACGACCTGATCGACGACCCCCGGTTTGTGGACATGGCGGCCCGGCGCACCAACAGTGCCGCCTGCATCACGGAACTGGATGATGTGTTCTCTGTGCACACACTGGAGGAATGGAAGGCCATCCTGGCGGATCTGGACGCCCCGTGGGCACCCGTGCAATCAGTGCACGACGTCATCGATGACCCACAGGTGATCGCCAACAACTATGTCGGCGAGGTGAAACTCGATGACGGACAGGTCTACCGGTTGCCTGCGGTGCCCATCCAGTTCGATGAGCAACCCCCACCGCTCCGGCGGGCCCCCGAACACGGTGAACACACCGAGGCGGTACTCCTCGAGCTCGGTTACGACTGGCCTGCCATCGGGGGGCTCAGTGGCGCCGGTGTCATCCCGTGAATGCTGTTCGGCCGCTTCCGGTTCCGGATGATTCTTCGGCCGGCTTCTGGGCGGCAGCGGCGGAGCGCAGGCTCGTCCTGGCGCGCTGCCGGGCCTGCCGGATGTTCGCCTTGCCGCCGGACAGCGTCTGTCCACATTGCGGGTCGAGTGAACCCCGATTCGAGTTCGTCGATGTCAGTGGTGCCGGAGTTGTCCGTTCGTGGACCGTAGTCCGGCAATCGTTCCTGGCAGGCTTTGCCGATCTGCTCCCGATGGTGCTGGTCGACGTGGAACTGGCCGAACAGACCGAACTGCGGATGATCGGCCGTCTGCTCGACGATACGACGGAGGGTCTCCGCATCGGTGCGCCGGTGACGGCTGTATTCGAAGACGTGGCGCCCGGCATCGCGGTCCCGGCGTTCGAGCTGGCGAAATGAGTGAAGAAGCTTTGGCGCGCAACAAGATCGCGATAGCAGGTTACGCGCACAGCACGATCGTCCGGCATGCCGACCGGCCCCTGGGTGCGCTGGCTGTCGACACCGCGCGGGCCGCCATCGCCGATGCTGGTCTGCGAGTCGAGCAGGTCGACGGCTACGTCAGTTCGAGTCTGCTCCCCAGTTCGGGAGGGCGGGGGCCCGAGGACGGGGTCAACATCGTGTCGTCGGCATGGCTGGCCCAGCGGCTCGGCGCCGAACCGCGCTACGTCGCAGGTTTCGACGGGATCGGTCAGCTGACGGGGTCGATGGCCATCGCGGTCAATGCACTCATCAGCGGGGCTGCGGACCACGTGCTCGTCCACCGGGCGCTACACAATCCGGCCGGTGTCTATCACGGGAACTCGATGCAGGAGATCCGCGGACCGCAGCAGTGGACCGCACCGCAGGGATTCTTCGGTCCACTGGCGATGATCGCGTTGCCGTACAACGAATATCTCCAGCGATACGGCGCCAGTTCGGATTCGATGGCGGCAGTGGTGACCGAGGCACGCAAGAACGGCGCCAGGATCCCGTGGTCGCACTGGCGCGGAAAGCCGCTGAGTACAGCTGACTACCTCTCGGCGCCACAGCTTTTCGATCCGGTGCGACGTTTCGACTGCGATATTCCCGTCGACGGGGTGGCGGCATTTGTGCTCACCACTGCCGATCGCGCCGCGGATCTGCCCAACCGGCCGGTGTACATCAGCGGTTATGCCGGTGCCGCTCCCACCCGCCGGCGTCTGCCGCTGCACTGGCCCCTCGACGACATCCTCGACGGGGGTGCCGCGCTGGTCGAGCGTTTGCGGCGCGCGGTCGGCATCGGTGCAGACGAGATCGATCTGCCGCAGGTCTACGACGGATTCTCGCCCTTTGTGTGGTTCTGGCTCGAGGTGCTCGGTGTGTGCCCGCCGGGGGAGGCCCATCGATTTGTCGATTCCGGCGGCATCAACAGCGACAGTCCCACCGCGATACCGGCATTGTCCGGCGGTGGCGCATTGGGAAACGGTCGGATGCACGGTATTCCGCAGATGCTGGAGTGCTACCTGCAACTCGCCGGCAGGGCGGGTGACCGGCAGCGCGAAGGTCTCACAACCGCACTCGCGTGCCATTCCTCACCGCACTTCGGCGGGGCAGTTGCCTATTCGAATCATCAATACTGAGAATTGTGCTCTCAGTTTAGCGAGAACTATGTTCTACTTGGAACAGCAGTTAAGGAGTCGCATTGAGTATCATTGCTGAACGAAGGACATATATCGCCGGCCGCTGGGTCTCAGGCGATCAGACATTCGCAGTGGAGAACCCGGCGACGGAGAGTCACGTCGCGGACGTCACCATCACCCCGATCGACCAGGTGGAGCGGGCGATCACCGAGGCGCGGCGCAGTTTCGACGAAGGTGTGTGGGCGCACCGCACACCCGAGGCGCGGGCCGAGGTGTTGCACTCGTTCCTCGACCACATCGAGGCGAATCGAGGTGACCTCGTGGACACGATCGTCGCCGAAGCCGGTCAGCCCACCCGATTCGCGGACGAAACCCAGTGCCGGGCGGGGTTGTCACTGGGCCGCCAGACCATCGACCTCTATCTCTCGATGTCGCATGAAGAGGCGAGTCCGGTTCCGGTGGACGATCTTGTCCGTGGCCGGGTCGCTCTCAGCGTCCGGCGGCACGAACCGGTGGGGGTGGTGGCTGCCATCACGCCGTACAACGCCGCAATCATCATGGGCCTGCAGAAGCTGATTCCCGCACTGATGGCGGGCAATTCGGTGATCGTGCGTCCGAGTCCGTTGACGCCGATCTCCTCACTCGTCTTCGGGATGGCCGCCGAGGCGGCGGAGTTGCCCGCAGGGGTGTTGAGTGTTGTGGTCGAGGAGGGAACGGCCGGGGCCCAGCTGATGACAAGTCATCCGGCGGTGGACATGGTCTCGTTCACCGGTTCGACCGTGGCCGGCCGCAACATCATCGCGCAGGCGGCCCCGACGGTGAAGCGTCTGTCACTCGAACTCGGCGGCAAATCAGCTCAGATCTACTTGCCCGACGCGATACCCCGGGTGGCGATGGGGGCGATGGCCGTGGTCGCCCGGACCGCGGGTCAGGCCTGCGTGGCCGCGACGCGGATGCTGGTGCCTTCGGAGAACAAGGACGAGGTCGTCGATATGGTCTGCGCCGCATATGAATCCATAGCAGTCGGAGATCCGACGGACCCGCGCATGTTGATGGGGCCGGTGATCAGTGCGCCGCAGCGGGACAAGTGTGAACGGTTTGTGGCCCTGGCCGAGGAGCACGGGGCAAAGGTCCGGTCGGGTGGACGCCGTCCCGCCGGACTGGACGCCGGCTACTACTTCGAACCGACCGTCCTCGATCTTCCGAGCAACGCCAATCCGGCTGCGCAGGAGGAGATCTTCGGTCCGGTGATCGGGATCCTCGGCTACCGCGACCTCGACGAGGCGGTGCAGATCGCCAACGACAGCGTCTACGGGTTGTCGGCGCAGGTATACGGCGGCGACACCGCGGCGGCCGTCGGCATCGCGCGACGACTACGTGCCGGTGCGGTGAACGTGAACACCACCGTCTTCAGTGCCTACGCACCCAGTGGTGGCTACAAGCAGAGCGGTCTGGGCCGAGAACGCGGCCCCGACGGGATCAGAGAGTTTCAGGAAGTCAAACACATGTCGATCGGAGAACTGACCAGATGAGCACAACAAACGGATCGAATGGCAACTACAACCTGGATTGGCTTGTCTCGGTGGATGATCACATCCTCGAACCTCCCAACCTGTGGCTCGACCGGGTTCCGAAGAAGGACCAGGACCGGGCGCCGCGCTTGGTGAAGGACGACAACGGCACCGATGTCTGGCTGTACGACGGCAAGCGGATGCCGAGCAGTGGCCTGAGCGCGGTCGCGGGCAAGACGAAGGAAGAGTTCAGTCCAGAACCCCTGAACTACGACGAGATGCGTCCGGGCTGCTACGATCCGCTCGCCCGTGTCGAGGACATGAACCGCGCCGGAATCCTTGCCTCACTGTCGTTCCCGACCGTCACCCGGTTCTGTGGCCAGCTCTTCTACGAGGCGAGTGACCGCGACTTCGGATTCACCTGTCTGCAGGCTTACAACGACTGGCACCTCGAGGAGTGGGCCGGCGCGGCCCCGGGCCGGTTCATCCCGCTGATCCTCATCCCGCTGTGGGATCCGAAGCTGGCCGCCAAGGAGATGGAGCGCTGCGCCGCCAAGGGCGCCACCACATTTGCCTTCTCCGAGAACCCGGAGCCGCTGGGCCTGCCGACCATTCATGACAAGGACGGCTACTGGGACCCGGTGATGGCCGCCGCCAACGATCTGCAGATGGTTGTCTCGATGCACGTCGGATCGTCGTCGACCGTGCCGCAGATCTCCAAGGATGCGCCGTTCATGGCGAACCTGGCCTGGGGTGCCACCCGGACCTCCGGTGCCATGCTCACCTGGCTCTTCAGCAACTACCTGCAGCGTTACCCGAACCTCAAGATCTCGTTGTCCGAGGGTGAGATCGGCTGGATGCCATACTTCCTCGAACGTGCGGAGCAGGTGCTGGACAAACAGCGCTACTGGGTGCAGCGCGGGGCCAAGTGGGGCAACCACGCCGGGACCGACGTCGACCTCGACAAGCTCGACATCCGGGAAACGTTCCGCAACCACATCTTCGGCTGCTTCATCGATGACGTCCACGGTCTGGCGAGCATCGACGAAATCGGTGAAGACAACATCATGTGTGAGACCGACTACCCGCACTCCGACTCGACCTGGCCTGACTGCATCACGGTGGTGAAGAACAGGATTTCGCACTTCTCGCCGGAACTGCAGTTCAAACTGCTCCGCGGCAATGCACAGAACCTGTACCGGTTCACCCCGGCCGAGCCGCCGGTGCTGACCAATGCCTGAGTTCGGCGGTAAATCCGCGATCGTCACCGGCGCCGGTTCGGGTGTCGGGCGGGCCACCGCACTTCGCTTCGCCGCCGAAGGCGCGCGGGTGGTGTGCGCCGACATCAGTCTCGAGCACGCCAAGGACGCGGTGCGGGCGATCGAGTCCACCGGTGGCACCGCGGTGGCCGCCAGTGTCGACGTCTCTGTCGAAGCAGAGGTGGAGGCGATCATCGATGTGGCCGTGGAACATTATGGCCGCCTCGACATCGTGGTCAACAACGTCGGCATCCCGACGCCCCGGCTCGGGGCGCTGCTCGAGGACCACACCCTCGAAGACTTCAACCGGCTCGTGTCGGTCAATCTCGGCGGCGTGTTCTTCGGGTGCAAGCATGCGGTACTGCGGTTCAAGGAGCAGGGTGGTGGTGGGGTCATCGTGAACACCGGTTCCGTGGCCGGCCTGGTCGCCTGCGGCGGATCTGTGTACGGCGCCACCAAGGCCGGGGTTCTGGCGCTGACGCGCTCGGTGGCGATCGAGGGTGCGCCGCACGGGATCCGGGCCAACGCGATCTGCCCGTCGGCGATGCCGCTGACCGGCTTCATGGCCGCCGGTGGCATGGACCCGGCGCTCACGGCACAACCGGAGATGGCCGAACGCTTCGGCGCGCAGCATCCACTGGGGCGTTTCATCACAGCGGAGGACTGCGCAGAGGCGACCGTGTACCTGGCGTCGGACCGTGCCGGGAACATCACCGGCGTGTCACTGCCCATCGACGGAGGATTGGTGGCCCGATGACCACTGCCATCCCAGACCGGGAGCAATTGCGTGAACTCTTCGATCTGCGCAGCTCTTATAACGCGCTGACCGGCGGGCTGTACGACGGCGATCCCTACCCCGCCTGGCACCGCCTGCGTGAAACAGGTCCGGTTCATGCCGGCACCGTGCATGAGCTGACCGGGATTTCGGAGAACCTGTACTTCCAGGGGCTGCCGTTCCCGGATCGCCCACATTTTTCTGCGTTCAGCTACGAATCATGTTTCGAAGCCTTCAGGGATCCGCATGTGTTCGCCTCGTCGCCCGAGCCGGTCGACCCGCACGCCGGAGGCTTCGGGACGAGCACCAGCTTGATCGTGATGGGCGGCGCCCAGCACAAGCGCTATCGGGGCCTGGTTCAGCCGTCATTCCTTCCGAACAACGTGCGGTGGTGGATCGAGAACTGGATCGAAGAATGTGTCAAGGATCTGATCCACGGGTTCATCGATCAGGGGCATGCCGAACTGAATGTCGACTTCTGCGCGGCGATACCGGTGCTGACGATAACGGGCAGCTTCGGAGTTCCGGTGGAGCAGGCCCTGGAGATCCGGGCATGCCTCAGTTCCGATCAGCAGCGCGTGGTGGACATCCTCGAACCCATCGTTGCGGCGCGGCGAGAGAATCCGACCGATGATCTGATCAGCGTGCTGGTTCAAGCCGAACTCGCCGACGAAAACGGTGTCACCCAGCGCCTTTCCGACAACGAGATCTACTCGTTCTCGTTGCTCCTGCTGACCGCCGGATCGGGTACGACATGGAAGCAGATGGGACTGACGCTGACCGCGTTGCTGGAGCGGCCCGACGTTCTCGAGCAGGTACGAGACGATCGGAAGCTGCTACGTGCGGCGATCGACGAGACGCTGCGGTGGACGCCGACCGATCCGATGTTCTCTCGTTTTGTCACAGAGGACGTCGAGTTCTTCGGCGTCGACCTCCCGAAAGGTGCTGTCTTGCATCTGTGTGTCGGGTCGGCAAACCGGGATCCGGAACGCTGGGATGACCCGGACGTCTTCGACATCACCCGGCAGGCACGCCCCACACTTGCATTCGGGCAGGGATCACATATGTGCCTGGGGATGCATGTGGCCCGGGCGGAAATGACGGTGGGTATCAACGCGCTACTCGATCGACTCCCGAACCTGAGGCTCGACGGTGATGCCGAGCAACCGAGGTACATCGGGATGTACGAGCGCGGCGCGACGGCGATACCAGTCCTGTTCGACCCCAAGTGAGGTGGTAGTGATGAGCGAATCCCAGTACGCTGCGCCGGATCTGAGCCTCCGGGGCGCTGAGCATGTCAAAAGGTACCGAGAGACCGGAGGCGAAACCGGCTACCTGTGGAATGGTGTCCCGACCCTGCTGCTGACCGTCACCGGCAGGCAATCGGGACGCGAGCTGACCTCGGCGCTCATCTTCGCCCGCGACGGTGACGACCTACTGGTGGTCGCCTCGAAGGGCGGGGCGCCGGAGGATCCCCAGTGGTACCGGAATCTGCAGGCCGATCCGAGGGTTCGCGTGCAGGTCAAGGAGGCGACGATGACGGCGGTTGCACGCACCGCGACCGAGGCGGAGAAGCCCCGGTTGTGGAAGATCTTGACGGATGTGTGGCCCAACTACGACGTCTACCAGTCCCGTACCGACCGGAGTATTCCGGTCGTGGTGCTGACGCCCGACTAGCGAGCACTAGTATCGCGCATATGTCATGGGCTGAGGAGCGCGCCGTCGAACGATCCGCTGCGGTTCAACGTTCGCGGACGCGAATCGCGGAACAGGTGCGCCTGATGCTCGATGCCGCGGGTCGGCTCATCGAGGCCAAGGGCGACGCTTTCACCACACAGGAGCTGGTCAAGGAAGCCGGCGTGGCTCTCCAGACCTTCTACCGCTACTTCTCCAGCAAAGACGAGCTGCTTCTGGCAGTGATCAGCGATGCCATGACGGAGGCGTGTGCGCGGTGGGAACGGGGCGCACAGGGGATTCCCGACCCGCTCGATCGGGTGCGTTACTTCATCACGTCCATACTCGGTGGAGCCGGACGGGAGCCGCGCCGCGACGCGCTGGCGCAGTTCATGGTCACCACGCACTGGAGACTGCACCGGGTCTTCCCGGACGAGTTGGCCGCGGCGGAGAAGCCACTGGTCGACCTGCTGTGCCGGGAGATCCAAACGGCTGTCGACACCGGGCAGCTCACCTCGACCACACCAGAGGTCGACGCATGGTTTGTGGCCGAACTGGTGCGGTCCGTTTATCACCACTACGCGTTTGCGTCAGATCCCGGGGGCGATGTGCAGGAACAACTATGGTTGTTCTGCCTTCGGGCACTCGGCGGAGTCCGGGCCTGACGGTTTCGGGCGTACGCCGGACCGCGGAGCCGATTTCTCAGATATCTCGATTTCGGCCCCTCATGCCTGCGAACGAACTATGTTCTAGCTAAACCAAGAATATAGTTCTACCAAAACTGGATCGTCATTCCAGGTCGGTAGCCCAATTGCTGGACCTGCCATGACTCCTGTGCCGCAACGTTATTCGGCGCAGCACCCCGAGTATGTACTCCCACAGACTCTTGTACTCACCTGAGAGGTCGACGATGTTTCGACAAAAGCACTCCCTCGCCGCGGCGATCGCCGCGCTGAGTTCGGTTCTCCTCCTCCTGCTGCTGACTGCGTGCGGTTCTGCTTCGAACTCGGCCGGGACGTCCACGGATTTCGGTGATCCGGTGGCCGGCGGCCAAGGGCAGTTCATCCAGTTGAGTGAGCCGAGGACTCTGGACCCGGCCGGCTTGGGCAATGTGTGGGCCACCCAGCCGACGCTGGGCAACGCCCTGTACGGCACGTTGATGATAAACACGCCGGGCACTCTCGACATCGAATACAAGATGGCAGAAGACTTCTCGTCCACCGACAATGGAAGTACCTTCACACTCAAACTTCGTCCCGGACTGCAGTTCTCGGACGGCACGCCACTTGATGCCGAGGCGGTGAGGTACAACTGGGATCGTCTGCGTGATCCGACGTTGGGCTCGGGTGCAAGCAAGTTCGCGCCGCAGATCTCCTCCCTCGAGGTGATCGATCCGACCACGTTGCAGGTCACGATGGTGGCCCCGAACCTGCACTTCGACCAGGCCGTCATCACGTCGGCCCTGAACTGGATCGCCTCGCCCGCCGCGCTGGAGAAGGGGCGTGCCTCCTTCGATGCCGCACCGGTCGGAGCCGGCCCATTCACCCTGGTCAGCTGGAGCCGGCAGGACGAGATCCGTTTGCAGAAGAACCCGACCTACTGGGATGCGCCGAAACCTTACCTGGACACGTTGATCATCAAATCCGTCCCGGACGGCGCCCAGCGGTTCAATGCGGTTACCACCGGTGCCACGAACTTCTCCTCCGAGTCCGACTCGGAGAACCTGGAGAAGGCTGCGGCGGCCGGCTCCCAAACCGATCTCGTGGAGACCGGCGGTGGGCAGTACATGGCGATGAACGTCCGTCGTGCACCATTCGACGACGTGCGGGCGCGTCAGGCGGTATCCCTCGCGCTGGACACCGAAGCACTCAACATGATCGTCTACAACGGTGCCGGCGACGTTCCCACCACTCTCTTCACCGAGTCCTCGCCCTTCTATGTCGACGTGCCACTGAGGGAGACGAACCAGCAAGAAGCACAAGCACTTTTCAACGAACTGGCCGCCGAGGGCAAGCCGGTCTCCTTCGACTTCACCGCCTACTCGACCACAGAGAACAGGCAGGCGGCCGAAGGTGTGCAGGCTCAGCTGAGCGCGTATGACAACGTTGAAGTCAACATCAAGCAGGTCGATTCGTCGGAGATCCAGAAGGTTGTCGGCAGCCGTGATTTCCAGATGGTGATCTCGTCGGCCAATGTGCTCGACCCTGACACCGAACTCTGGACGTCCTTCCATTCCCAGTCCAAGGGCAACATGACGGGGATCAGTGATCCCCAGCTCGACGCGGCCCTCGACGCCGGACGAGTCGAGTCCGACGTCGCCGCGCGCACCGAGGCTTACAAGGTGGTCCAGGAGCGGCTTGCCGAGGTGGTACCGGGCGTTTTCTACATCCGGTCGACCCCGGGCGCGATGTTCGGTAAGAACATCGCCGGAGTGCAGATGTACGGGCTCGGATCGCCGCTGCCAGAAGAGATCTGGCTGGCGAACTGAGTTCGCCGCCTGCTGGTCGAGCTCCGCTCCGCTGCGTCTGCGGTGGGATGGTCGAGCTCCGCTCCGCTGCGTCTGCGATGGGATGTCGGTCACCTGACCGACATCCCATCGCCCGGGTTGTCAGGCCCGAGCCGACAGCTTGTTCTTCTCGTTGTAGAGCGCTGCCCAGTCCTTGCGGGAGCGGATCGACACATCGACGTCGGTGGCAGTTGCGCGCAGCGCCCCGACCGTGGCGTCCTCACGGGCGATGTTGCGCAACGGATTCCAGTCGAAGAAGCGGCAGGAGTTCTCCCAAGTGATCTTGTTGATGTCGGAATCACTCGCCCCGGCGGCGTCGAGTTCACCGAGAACGCGCTCGGCGGCGTCGGGCCAGAAGCAGTCCGAATGGGGGTAGTCGCATTCCCAGGCGATGTTGTCGATGCCGATCTCGTGCCGGAGCTTGAGGGCGGTCGGATCGGTGACATAACACGCCAGGGAATGCTCCTTGAAGACCTCACTCGGCAGCTTGCCGCCGAAATCCCTTCGGAGCCAACGCTGATTTGTGTAGTGCCGGTCGCAGCGGTCCAGATAGAACGGGATCCAGCCGATACCGCCCTCGGAGAAGGCGAACTTGAGGTCGGGATACAAACGCATCGCCGGGCCCCAGAGCAGATCCTGTGCGGCGATCGCCGAAACCTGTGTGGCCAGCACGATCAGATTGTCGATCGGTGCATCGTCCGCCATCGAGATCGCGCCGAAGCCGGATCCGATGTGAAGACACATGACCACGTTGTGATCCGACAGGGTCTGGAACACCGGTCCCCAGTAGGTGATGTCGTGGTAACTCGGGAGGCCTTCGAGGTGCGGGATCTCCGGCATGGTGACAGCCCGGCAACCCTTGGCGGCGACGCGCCGGATCTCGGCGCACATCGCCTCCGGACTCCAGGTCGGGAGCAGTGCCAGCGGCAGGAACCGGTCCGGATAGGCGCCACACCATTCGTCGATGTGCCAGTCGTTGTAGGCCTGGACCATCACGATGGTCACCTCGGCCTGATGCTGGTTCAGGTGACGCGCGGAGAACCCGGTGAAGGTGGGAAAGCACATCGACCCGATGATCCCGTTGCGGCTCATGTCCCGGACCCGCTCGTGGACGTCATAGACACCCGGGCGCATCTCGGCGAACCGGGCGGGATCGCGGCCCCATTCCTCGGCCGGCCATGAGACCACCGCGTTGAGGCCGCTGACGCCGGTGGGCTTTCCCTGGTAGACCCACTGGTCGACGCCCTGCTCGGTGACGATGACCTTGGGCGCCTGGTCGGCGTACTTTGCCGGGACGTGCCGGGCGAACATATCTGGTGGTTCCACGACGTGGTCGTCGATGCTGACGAGGATCATGTCATCGATGTTCATCGATCACTCCTTGAGAATTGCAGGGAAATCGCGGGCTGAAAACCGCTGTCTCTTAGAGTTGTACCCTTGGAAATCATGTCCATTCCCACACATTCGGCCATACCTGATGCAGGATCGGCCAAAGTCAAGTTTCTGCGTCGAAGCCCGGTGGTGACGGCGGGAAGCTACCTCTATGAGGGCGGTGGGCTGGTCACCGGCTGGCACAGCCACGATCTGCACCAGATCGAATACGCGGTGGGTGGGGTGGTGGAAGTCGAGACAGCCGACACCCATTACCTCCTGCCACCCCAGCAGGCGGTGTGGATACCGGCAGGTCTACGACACCAGGCGACGATGAGTCCCAGGGTTCGTTCGATTGCGGTGATGTTCGACCCGCAGATCATGGAGTTCACCGGCGACCGCGCGGCCATCCTCGACGTGTCACCGCTGATCCGGGAGATGATCGTCTATGCGCAGCGGTGGCCGATCGGCCGGCTCCACACCGATGCCGCTGCAGATCGATTCCTGGCAACACTGGGCGATCTCGTGGTCGAGGCGATCAACGGCGGCGAGGCAACCCTGAGCTTGCCGACGTCCGCCGATCCGGTGGTCGCCGCGGCCATGGCCTACACCAAAGAGCACTTGCAGGCGGTGAACGTCGAAGACGTCAGCCGGGCGGTCAGTGTGTCTGAACGTACGCTGCGCAGACTGTTTGTCCAGTCCACCGGATCGTCCTGGCGGACATATCTCTCGCATGCCCGCATGCTGCGCGCCATGGCGCTTCTGGCCTCGCCCGAACAGACGGTGCAAGAGACCTCCCGGGCAGTCGGCTTCGACAACGTCAGCTCGTTCAGCCGGGCATTCGCGGAGTTCTGCGGTCACACCCCATCGGCGTACCGGCAGCGCAGCGCCGAAGAACTCTAGAGCTGTTTGCTCAGGACCGGAGTACTGGTCTTACGGATCGATTCGATCGGGAAGTGGCAGGCGGCAAATTGGCCCGGTCTGACCTCGCGCATCTCCGGTTCCTCTGTGACGCAACGATCCTGGACGTTGGGGCAGCGGGTTCTGAATCTGCATCCGGTGGGGGGCGACAGAGGGGAGGGGACATCACCTTCGAGGGCCGGGCCGGCAAATCCCTTCTCGGGGTCGGTCAGTGGCACCGAGTCGAGGAGAGCCCGGGTGTACGGATGTGCGGGATCCTCGTAGATCTCCACGGAGTCGCCGAACTCGCACACCTTGCCGAGATACATGACCATCACATTGTCGCTGACCGTACGGACGACACCGAGATCATGGGCGATGAAGACCACGGTCAGGTTGAACTCGGCCTTGAGGTCTTCGATCAGGTTGAGGATCTGTGCCTGGACCGACACGTCGAGTGCCGACACGGGTTCGTCGCAGATGAGCAGCCGCGGGTTCAGCGCCAGCGCCCTCGCGATCGCCACCCTCTGGGCCTGACCACCCGACAGCGCCTTGGGCAATACATCGGAGTACCGGTCGGGCGGCAGGCCCACGGAGTCGAGGACCTCGGACGACTTCTTGGCCCGGTCGGCCTTGGGGGCGCCGGCGACCGTCATACCCTCCACAACGATCTCTTTCACGGCGCGGCGTGGATTGAGGGAGCTGATGGGATCCTGGAAGATCATCTGCATGTCGCGCCGCAATTGCCGCATGTGCTTTTCGTCGATCTGCTCGATCCAGTCCGTACCGAACCTGATCCGTCCTGCTGTGACGCGGTCCAGACGTAGCACGGCGCGACCGGTAGTCGACTTGCCACAGCCGGATTCGCCGACGATGCCGAGTGTTTCACCGGGCAGGACGTCGAAGCTGATCTTCGACACCGCCTGAACGGTGCCCGCTTTGGTCGGGTATTCGACAACGAGGTCCTGCACGCTGAGCAGGGCCTCGTCGCCGCGTAGATGGGCGCTTCCGCTGCCGGCCATGATTACCTTCCGGAGGGGGTCAGGGTCTTGATGGGCTGAGGTACAACTGGGTGCAGGCACGCGACATCGTGGTCGGTGCCGACGGCCGCCAGGACGGGGCCAGGGCTGCGGCAATCGTCCTGGACATGTGTGCACCGCGGCGCGAAACGGCAACCGGCCGGGGGTGCGGTCGGGTCGGGCAGGGACCCGGCGATGACTCGCAGTGGAGCATGGCGGGCATGGTCGATCGTGGGAGTGGCACCGAGCAGGGCATGGGTGTACCGGTGCTGCGGGGCTTCGAAAACCTCACGAGTGGAGCCGACTTCGGCGAGACGTCCGGAGTACATCACCGACACCCGATCGGTGCGGCCGGCCACGACCGCGAGGTCGTGGCTGATCAGCATCATCGCCATATCTCGTTCTCGCTGGACTCTGCGCAACAGATCGAGGATCTGCCGCTGGATCGTCACGTCGAGCGCGGTTGTCGGCTCATCGGCGATCAACAGGTCCGGTTCACACGCGAGGGCGATCGCGATCATCACCCGCTGGCGCATGCCACCGGACATCTCATGCGGATAGTTCTTCAACCGGCGCTCCGGATCTGGCACCCCCACCTCCTGCAGGAGGCGGAGGGCCCGATCATCGGCTTCCGAACGGCTGACCCCGAGGTGCTTGCGCATCCCCTCGGTCAGTTGACGTTCCACCCGCACAACCGGATTGAGGGAGCGACCGGGATCCTGGAACACCATCGCGATCTGGTTTCCCCAGATTTCGAGCTTGTCCTTCTTGCTCAATGCAAGGAGATCCCGGCCACCGAATGTCACCGCGCCCGATCGTGCGGAGCGGGGTGGCATCAGGCCCATGATGGCTCGCGCCATCACAGACTTGCCCGAGCCGGATTCACCGACGATCCCGAGAGCCTGCCCCTTGTCGAGAGTCAGCGAGACATCGTCGACTGCGCGGACGGTGCCGCGGGCGGTGCCGATGTATGCACGCAGGTTCTGTACTTCGAGCAGTGGCCCAGCGTTCATGGTGATCCGGCCCTTTCTGTTGCTGGTCGGTCAGTTCATCCAGATGTTCTCGGGCAACGGCGACCCGAGGGTGTAAAGGTCTACACCGCTGACGTTCTGGGCGTAGACGACCGCGGGAACCGCCCGTATGTACCAGACGCCCGGGACTATCTCTGCGAGGCGTTCCTGGACGGTGTTGTACGAGTCCTTGCGAGCTTCCATGTCCTGTTCAATGCGCCCGGCGTCGAGTGCTGCGTCGAGCTCAGGATCATTGGTCCCCACGAAGTTTCCCGGAGACTTGGAGTGAAATGCGGTCCACAACGGGAAGTCGGGGTCCTGGATCACGGCCGACGAGATGATCATGTCGAAGTCACGTGCGCCGGCCCGAGCGGTTGCTGCGCCGTAGTCGACGACCTCGATGTTGACATCGACATTGTCGTACGCCCGCAGCTGCGTCTGCAGACCTTCGGCGAGCGTGCGGCTCTCGGTGGTCGGGTACGACAGGAACGTGAAGGACACGGGCTTGCCCTCGGCGGCGAGCTCGTTGAAGAGCTTTTGTGCCTCTTCCTTGTTCGGCTGCTGGAACGGCACATCGGTGAAGAACGGTGACTGTTCGTCGAACAGGGTCTCCGGGATGTTGCCCTCGCCGTTGTAGACGATGGTGTTCAGTCCTTGGAGGTCGACGGCCATGGCGACGGCCTGGCGTGCGCGCTGGTCGTTGAACGGTGCACGACGCTCGTTCA
Organism: Williamsia sp.; assembly: GCF_036566845.1. GTDB lineage: Bacteria > Actinomycetota > Actinomycetes > Mycobacteriales > Mycobacteriaceae > Williamsia. Next base: position 932 of record NZ_DATCVM010000282.1, on the reverse strand, counting down.
TGCCCATGTACTGGCCACCGCCGGTGGGGACCACCTCGGTCTTGAGTCCGGTCGCCTGTGCCTTGTTGACGCTGGCCTGATTGGTCTCCGAGGACAGGTCGGCCGCACCGGTGGTCATGGCGTTCATCCGGGTGTTGCTGTCGGGGACCGTCTGGACGGTGATCTTGTCGAGGTACGGCTTGGGTGCGTCGTAGTACCCGGGGTTCTTCTCCATGTCGATCGACGCCTGACGCGTCCAGTTGGTCAACTTGAACGGACCTGCGCCAACCGGGTTCTGATCAAACGATTCCCGGCCCTTCTCCAAGGCTGCGGGCGAAGCGATCCAGTTGAGTGCGCCGGCGACAAGCGATTCCGCGAAGTGCGGGTTGGGAGCGACCAGGGTCACCGTGAGGTTCGTCGGATCGATCACCTCGGTGCTCGCGACCTGGATGGCCTGGCGGATCGACGTCGAACCGAGTGCGGGGTCCTTCAGACGATCCCAGTTGAACTTGACCGCAGCGGCATCCAGCGGGGTGCCGTCGGTGAAGGTCAGTCCGGGCCGCAGCGCGAGATTGAAGGTCTGACCGTTGTCGGCGGTGGAGAAATCGGTCGCCATCTTGTATTCGATGGTGAAGTTCTCGATGTTGTTGATCATCAGGGTGCCGTAGAGGCCATTGCCCACGACCGGCTGGTGTGCCCAGGTGTTCGACAGGGCGGCGGGGTCGAGTGACCGCGGCTCACCGGTCTGGATGACCCGGAGCGTGCCACCGGCGACGGGGTCGCCTTCGTCTTCCGCGGATGTTCCGGTGTTTGTCGTCCCGCCACCGCATGCGGTGAGGAATACAAGTAGGGCAGCGGAGAAGATGATGGCCAGAAATTGCGGTATTCGTCTGTGGCGGAACATGGTCGACCTCTCGAAGTGTGTCTCGGGGTGAAGCTGTGGGGGCACGATT
>NZ_DATCVM010000281.1:0-2474 GCF_036566845.1 Williamsia sp. | reverse complement strand
CTGTCCCGAGTAGTGCTGACACCTTGTCGCGCCCGTCGGGAACAACTGGTGACGCAGCCATTGCTGCGGCGGGAGCACCAACATCGAACAGCGCATCGGACTGCGGTGACACCTTGGGCGCAACCGTTTTCTTTCGCTTCGGCACAACGGCCGGTGCAGCGGTGACCGGAGTCTGTAAGGCAATTGTTGTGCGGCTCGGTTCCCACCAGGCGGGTACCGGGGAAGGAGACACCTCAAGGCCAAGGTGTGGCGGTACGGCACCGTTGACGAGAATCGAGATGGGAATGACCGCTTCGGCAAGCGTGGCGCCGCCGTGGTAGCCGGCCTTCATCCCGGTGTACCGCAGTTGCTCGTCCACCGCGAGGACCGCGCTGTGGCTGTCAGTGAGTACACGCGGGCCCTCGACCAGGACCTCGTCAATTGGCACGGAGGCTGCATCGGCGCCCGCTGCGAGACGGTATCGAGCCGAAACCTGCTGACCGCGCTGCACACTCGGCTGCTCACGACGTTCGACGACATGACCGTGGTCGCTGACAAGGACGATGGTCCGACCGACTGCTGCCGCAGCAGACAAGAGTGCATCGAGATGCTTGAAACCCGCCGTGGTCCAAGTGGTGCCGATCGGATCGGACCGATCGAGGGCGTCATCGATGTCATTGAGGACACAGGCAATGACGGGGTGGTCTTGTGTGTTTTCGACAGCGGTACGGACGTCCTGTGCAAGCGCGTTGCCGCGAGAGACTGCTTCGAGATCAGCTTTGTGGAAGAGCACCTGACCCGCACCGCGCAATGCGTGTGATTGCAGCCACGAGGCAAATCCTCGGCGTTCCTCAGACTGCCCGCCACGCTGGAGTGCGCCGGATAGCAGTGTGCAGCGGGAGAATTCGGTAACGGTCGGCAGGGCAGCGAGAGCTGCAGTGTTCGGTTCCTCGGAGACTAGGGTGCATTCTTGCCATTGGGGGCGATAGCGACGGAGTGCGTCGGCAACAACCTCGTTGGCTGCGGTGGCACCCATTCCGTCGGCGATGACGAGCAGTACCGGAGATCGAGTGGCCGTGCTGAGCGCGCTGGCGCCCGGCGCAGCAACAGTGAGCGGCAGGACCACACGGTCGAGGATGTCCTCGATGTACATCGGGGCGCCGGGGCCGTTCAGGTGATGAGTGCCGCTGGACGAGACCAGAGTCGCGAACTGTCGGTCTTGCTCTCCGCGACGGGCGCGCACAGTCGTGATGATCCGATGTGCCGCCGCCGCGAGGATCGGGTCGTCGGCACCGACAAAGGCGTCGTTGACGGCCCCGTCCACCCAAGACAATTCGCTGCGGTAGTACGTCAGCCACCCGGCGAGTGTCGACGGTCGTTGGGCATCGCGGCGCGTCCACCGCAGAAGCCGGAGGGTAGCGGCGCCTACCCGGACGTCGCGTGGTGCGTCGGGGGAGTCCACGCGCGATTCACGATGTGCGACTACGTCAGCCCACGCGTTTTCCACTGCCGTGAGATCTGGGTTCTCTTCGGCAGCAGCAAGAGCTGCTGCGAATCGGGCGATGCGAGGCGGGCGCGCGGACGACAGGACGTCCGATCGACCAACTAACGAGGTCGCCTGCAAACGGACCACCAGTTGCTCGGCTCGGCGCAGGACATCATCCGGAACGTCGGCGCCGGTAACAGCGAGGGCTGCCGTATTGCCCCAGGCGGAGAGCTGCTGCTCTGTCAAAGTGTGGTGACCGAGCTCGACTTCGAGGAGCGTACGCACTTTGACGGTCACGTCGATCGACGTGGGGAAGGTGGCGGATGCGGCGGCGGAATCGTCGATCAGCGCGGCGACAAGTCCGAGGGGAACCAGTTGCGCGGGTCCACTGGTGCGCCACACGATCGTCATTGAGCGACCGAGGGGGCCGAGGGTGCGTTCGAGCCAGAGATAGAACTGTTCGACCAAGACCGGCGCGGTCCGGTCACGCCACGCTGAAAACTCTTTGGTCCGTTCGGTATTCATTGACCACAGAGACACATGATGAGGAGTGACCTCGCTGGCAGTCAGCCCGAAATTACGTTGGGCGAGGGCCCCGAACAGGTGGTCGTTGGTCAGGACACCACCCGGGGCGGGCGGCACCGAATCACCAAGTTCGCGCAACGCGGAGCGGGCGGCGTCGTTGTCGAGGGAGAGCAGATTGAACTCTTGTCGGTTTGCCCGGAACTTCTCTCTTAGCGCGGGCCATGGATCCAGATTGGACAGCCGGCCCGAGACCAAATGATCGACAACTCCAGCGGGCAGTTCGGCCGACTCCCGATCTGTCAGGATCACAACCCAATCGAAGTGGTGTCGCTCGGTCAGCGCGTCACGAATCGCGAGCACACTCGGACCAACTCGGATCTTCACGCTCTGGCCGTCGAGCTGGAAGGCGTCGGCACCAGACCACACGGGCGCCGCGGCGAGCGCAATAACCCCGCGGCGATGCCGGCTTGCACGGAACTGACCG
>NZ_DATCVM010000280.1:0-3514 GCF_036566845.1 Williamsia sp. | reverse complement strand
GTCGTCGATGCCGATCCGGAACTTCACGGTGACCGGAATGCCGGTGCCCTCGGTAGCGGTGACTGCGGCGCGCACGATTCTCCCGAACAGCCGGCGTTTGAAGGGGAGGGCGGCGCCACCGCCGCGGCGGGTCACCTTCGGCACCGGGCACCCGAAGTTCATGTCGATGTGGTCGGCCAGGCCTTCGTCGGCGATCATCTTGGCGGCCTTGTACGTGTTCTCCGGATCGACCGTGTAGAGCTGCAGCGACCGCGGCGACTCCTCCGGCGCGAAGGTCGTCATGTGCATCGTCACCGGGTGGCGCTCGACGAGAGCGCGCGCGGTCACCATCTCGCACACGTACAGGCCGCTGACCGTCCCGGCGCGGGACAGCTCGAGCTCACGGCACAGCGTGCGGAACGCGACGTTGGTGACCCCGGCCATCGGGGCCAGCACGACCGGACTGCGCAACGCGATCGGCCCGATCCGCAGGGATCGGGCCGAATCGAGTGTCGAAGTGCTCACGCCGACGTCGTCACCAACAGGTTCTTCGCCGCCTTCTTCTCGGCCATCTGGGCCAGCCGCGCCTCGCGACGCTGCTTGGCGATCTCGAACTTGTCGACGGCCTCCTGCAGCTCGTCGACGAGGACACCGAGGTCGTCGCGCATCCGGGCCGACTCGCCGTTGAAGTCCTCGCGCTCGAAGATGCGCCACTTCTTCAGCACCGGCATCACGATGTCGTCGAGGTGGATGCGGGGGTCGTAGACACCGCCCGAGGCGATGGTGACGGCCCTGCGGCGGAAGTCCGGGATGGTGTAGCCCGGCATCTTGAAGTTGCGCAGCACCTTGTGCAGGGACTTCATCGCCTGGTTGGGGGCGATCTCGAAACCGGCCTCGGACACGTCGCGGTAGAAGATCATGTGCAGGTTCTCGTCGGCCGACACCCGCTGCAGCAGCTGATCGGCGATCGGCTCCTCGCACGCCTTGCCGGTGTTGCGGTGCGAGACGCGGGTCGCGAGCTCCTGGAACGTCACGTAGATGACCGAGTCGAAGAGGCTCTCGGCGAACAGGTCGGCCTCGATCTGGTCGTTCTGGCCGGGGGAGAATCCGCGGGTCATCTGCTCGACGCGCAGCATCTCCAGTTCGACGGGGTCGACGTTGCGGGTGACCACCAGGTAGTCGCGCAGCGCGATGCCGTGGCGGTTCTCCTCGGCGGTCCAGCGGTTGACCCAGAAGCCCCACGGGCCGTCCATGCTGAAGTTCATCGCGATCTCGCGGTGGTACGAGGGCAGGTTGTCCTCGGTGAGCAGGTTCACCAGCATCGCCACTCGAGCGACCTCGGACAGCTGGGACTGTTCCGGGTCCCAGTCCTGACCGCCGAGCGCGTAGTAGTTCTTGCCGTCTGACCACGGGATGTAGTCGTGCGGGTTCCAGTCCTTCTTCATTCGCATGTGGCGGTTGACGAGGGGCTCGACGACTGGCTCGAGTTCGGTCAACAGTTGCAGGTCGGTCAGGTCTTTCGACACGACACCTCCCAGTTATCTGTACCTGATGGTTGCACTCAATATATCTGTGTATGCGGGTGACATTCAAGCCGCCACGCCACGGCTGCCGCCCAGGTCGGCGGGCTGTTCACGTCGCCGCCCTGCTGAGCAGTAGCTCAGCACAGTGGTCGATGAACTGTTCGCGCGTCGCGGTCAACCTGCCGTCGAGGTAGGCCGTGAACAAAGCACTGAGTGCCCCGATCAGGCCGGTGGCAACCATCGCCTGCGCCGTCGGGTCGGTGATCCGGGTGAGCTTGCGTTGCACCAGGTCGATGAAGCTGGGGATCCATGCGGCGCCCGAGCGGGCGAGCACCGGCTCCGCCTCGGGTGCGAGCAGCAGGACCCGTCCCCGGGCGGGATCGTCGACCATCAGCGCCACGAATCGTTCCACGGCGTCACGGGGGCTCTCCGACTTCATCAGCGTCGACATCGCGGTGTTGCACACATCGTCGTAGACCGCCGCGACGTACTCGTCACGGTCGGTGAAACTCTCGTAGAAGTAGCGCTCGGTCAGCCCCGCGGCCCGGCAGACCGCCCGCACCGTCAGGGCCGGACCTCCCGGACTGCCGAGCAGTCCGATGCCCGCGGTGATCAGTTCGTCTCGGCGCAGTGCCTGGCGGTCCTGCAGTGGCACGCCCGACCATCGGCCGCTTCGTTGACCCGGCGGCACATCACTCCTAAGCTTTGTGACAACGTTCGTAGTCAAAATATCGTGTGGCGACATGACGTGTTCAGGGAAAGGTCACCTGTGACTCAAGATACGTCCGAGGCGTGCCCCGTGACCAGCGGATCCGCGGCAACGACCCCGGAGGTTGCGGCCGGCTGCCCGGTCGCCCCCGGGGGATATGACGCCCCGCCGACGCCTCTCGGCCCGGACTCGTTGACCTGGAGGTACTTCGGCCAGTGGACGGGCCTGTTCCAGGGCCCGTGGGCCGGTTCCATGCAGAACATGCACCCGCAGCTCGGCGCGGCGGTGAAGGAACACTCGATCTTCTTCATGGAGCGCATGCCCCGGCTGCTGCGGTCGATCTATCCGATCGGCGGGGTGGTGTTCGACGGCGACCGCGCACCGAGGACCGGAGCCCAGGTCCGCGACTACCACATCGGCATCAACGGGGTGGACGACCAGGGTCGCCGGTACAGCGCGCTGAACCCCGACGTCTTCTACTGGGCCCACGCCACGTTCTTCAAGTCCACGCTGCTGGCCGCCGAGCGGTTCGCCGGCGGCTTGACCGACGACCAGCGGCGCCAGCTGTTCGACGAGCACATCACCTGGTACCGCATGTACGGCATGAGCATGCGACCGGTACCCAAGACCTGGGAGGAATTCCAGCAGTACTGGGATCACATGTGCCGCAACGTGTTGGAGAACAACTGGGCGGCCCGTGAGGTTCTCGACCTGTCCACCATGCCCAAGCACCCGTCGCTGGAATGGGTGCCGGACTGGCTGTGGGCGCACAACCTGAAGATCATGCAGCGGTTTCTGTTGTTCATGACCGTCGGGCTCTACGACCCACCGGTTCGTGAGCTGATGGGGTTCACCTGGTCACCCCGACAAGAGTGGCTCCACCGGCGCATCGGCAACCTGCTGCACCTGGCGACCCGCCTGGCGCCCGACCGTGTGATGATGCACCCGCGCAAGCGATCCGCGATGGATCGGGCCTTCGGCCGGCTGCCGGCGGACGCGCCGCTGGTGGAGACTCCCGCGCGCAATCTGCCGCCTGTCGAGTACCGCGACGACCCGCACTACTACAGCCCGAAGGTCTGACGACCTACCGGCGCGCCACATACGCCGTCCACACCGCCCCATCGAAATAGCGCAGCTGGCAACGGTGCTGGGGATGGCGTTGGGGATCCGGATCCGGATACCAGCCCGGCTGGACCGGCGGATAGCGGCCGAACGTGCCGCGCGGATCACCCGCCAGGCTGAGCCGGTGCTCGTATTCGGCGCGGGCCGCCAGCCCGGCGTCGCGGACCGCGGCGGCGCGCCG
>NZ_DATCVM010000279.1:0-2023 GCF_036566845.1 Williamsia sp. | reverse complement strand
GAACTGCCGCGCATGATCAGGCCCCTGAGCGTCGAACACCCATTCCGGAGCCGGAACATTCTCCTTTTGTGCCAGCGTCATCAACCAGGCAACGGGGTTCGACAGCGCCTTCTGTTTCTTGGCACCGCTCAATGCGATCGTGACCACCGAGCCCGCGGCCTCATTCTCAGGCCTCCGTTTGGCCACAGGATTCTGCGCGGGGGCGTAGTCGCTGTCCACCGGTGCTTCTGCCTCCGATACGGCGGCAACGGGCCAGTCCGGGGCACTGTCCGCCACGACGACACCAGCGAGCTGCGCCCGTATCGCCGCCCACAGGGCTCCCTGCTCGGCCGCCTTCTTCGACTTCGCAACAACCCACGGACCTTGCGAGCCCAGGTGCGTCGCCCTCGCCGCAAAAGAGCGATCGTGTGACGGTCCATGCTGTTCGAACTCGACGATGCCCGCAGGCCGCTCCGGTTCGATCTGTCGCCACGCCGCCGCGGCGCTCGGTGCCATCTCGGGGTGAGTGAGCGACATCTGGTCCACCACGTCCAGTTGCGACGCCCTCCACGAAGGATCGACCGCGTCGATGAGGAACGCGATATCGGCTACCGAGAGTTGGTCGGTACCCGAGCGACGTTTCAGTTCGATCGCGAGATCTTCGCTCAGAGGCTGGCTCCGCAGACTCTTGAGCACCTTGGTGAACCCGCCGGAGTCCAAGACCGAGAGGTCGCCGGCAGCCTGGCGGGCGACGATCCGTTTGCTCGCAGACTTGAAGCTGTTCTTCTTCAACTCACGCCGCTCCCGAGCACGACGGTTGAGATCGGTCCCGATCGCCGAGAGCTGACTACCGGAATACGGCACGGGATCGTGGTCGAGGTAAGCGAAGATCATTCGTTGGTTCACCAGATCTGCCAGCCGCCGCAGGGGAGAGGTGACGTGCGTGTACGCGGCCAACCGAAGGGAGTGGTGACCGTGCACTGTCGGTTCGTAAGTCGCGGGCCGTACGGCTGCGAGCATCCGGCTTCGAAGCTTGTCGAACAGCGTCGCATCACCAGAGGCGGCGACATACTCGTGCATCAGGTCCTCGGCGCTCCCGGCAACCGGGTTCATCCGATGATTGCGGAAGAGGATTGGCAAACCCGCCTCGATGCACCACATCGCCACCGCCTCGTTGGCGGCGATCATCATTTCTTGGACGATGACATATGCACTGGTGCGGTTGGGCGCCTCGATTCGCACGAGGGAACCGTCTTCGTCCGTCGCCCAGCCGGCGGCGAGATCGTAGATCGCGAGCGCGCCGCTGGCCCTGCGCGCATTCAGCAGCACCTGCGCCGCTTCGTCTGCGGCGGCGACGTCCTGGTGCAGCGGGTGGCTTTGGTCAGCGAGGATCGACGGAACCTGGCCATGATTGAGCGCGACACAGCGGCCCGCAGCGATTCTGGCTCTGCCCACGCTCACATCGTGGAGAGCGCCGTCTCGGTCGACTACGGCGGTGACCTGCAAAGTTGTGCGGTCGGCATCCGCGGTGAGCGTGGCAGCTGATTCTGCTTCCTCCCCGAGCATCGGAATTGTGCGTGTGGGGAGGTATCGGGTCCCACCCCGAAGGAATGCCTGTTCGTCGGCGATCGAACCGTGGGTAACGACATCAGCGACACCGGCGACGTGGATCTCGAGTGACCATCCGTCGCCGTCCGGCAGTCGGGTTACAGAGATCGCGTCGTCGCGATCGCGAGCGGTTTCCGCGTCGATCATCAACAACGACGGACTGTCTTTGTCCACCAATTCGCCTCATCCTTTCCGATCGGTCTTGCTCCTCGAAGCTATCGAGAAACCTGATCCAGGGGGCGGCAGCGGCCTCGGACTCACCGCGTGTGCCCGGTTCCCTGACGCCTGACAAGGAGGCACGAGCGAGTGTCTCTGCCTCAGCTCACGGCGAGACGTCCGGAGTATCGCCGACACTGCCTGCGACGAACGAGTCGGCTGGAACCGGAGTCAGTCCGAGCCCCAACCAGTAACGGCGGGTAGCGACATCAGCCTCATC
>NZ_DATCVM010000278.1:0-35624 GCF_036566845.1 Williamsia sp. | reverse complement strand
GCCGTTGTCCCGCGCGAGAATTGCTGTCGACGCTGCGACCCCGCCACCACCGCTGTCGCCCATCAGGGCGATGCGAGACCTGTCGACGCCGAGGCTGTCGGCCTTCTTGTGCAACAGCTGCAGAGCCGCGAACGAGTCGGTAGCGGGTGTGGAGTTGTGGACCTCGGGCGCCAATCTGTAGTCGACCGACAGGATCGGCACGCCCGTCAGTTGGACGTAATGGCGAACGAGCGGTTCGTACAGGTCGACTGAACCGCAGATCATCCCGCCGCCGTGGAGATACACCACCGCGGAGCCCGGGGTGGAGTCACCGCGGACGTACCACCTCGCCGATATCCCGGTGCCGTCGTCGGCCGTTGCGGTGAACGTCGTTGCAGAGACGTCTGGGGTGGCAGGCAGTGCACCGAAAGTGCCGACGAGCGTCTGATTCGTCAGCTCGCGGAGGCCGAGTGGGTCATCACGCTCGGGCAGGGACACACCCTGGGCCGCTTCGGCGGCCGCAACCAGTGCCGCGCCGATTTCTGGGTCTACATACGTCGACAAGATGATCCTTCTCGAGAAGATTGTTGTTGGGGCGGCATGCCAAGACCTGTTGTGGTTCAGGGAAGTCGGCGCAGTAGGGACGACAGGCGGTCGTAGATCTCATTGTCCTCGACACTTCCGGCGACGGTGTCGAACGCACGTAGCTGAGCATCGCGGGCATGCCCGTAGGTCCCGTGCACGAACGACATCATCCCGGCGTCCCAGCGGTCGAGGACAAACAGCAGGAAGTCGTTCCACGCGTTCTCGCGGTTGACTGTCGTGCCTTCCTCGGCGAGCGTGTCGATGTACAGGTCGAAACATTCGCGCTCGTACTTCTGGCGTTGCTCGTCGGTGAAGGCGGAGTAGAGGAAATAGGTGAGATCGCGAACGCCGGGAGCTGCGAAGATCACCTGCCAGTCGAAGAGTCCTGAGGTGCCGTCCGGCGCCGAATAGGTGTTGCCGAGGTGGCTGTCACCATGGATGACGGTGAGGTCCTGGGCATCCCAGTATTCGTAGACGCGAAGACTGTTCTCCTGCCATGCCTCGAGGACCTTCCTGGCGTGTGGGGGGAGTTCCGATTCAGTGGCGGTCGACAGGAACTTCTCGCGCATTGCGTTGTTCACCTGGTAGAGCCACGGCCAGCCGAATCTCTGTAGCCGGGGCCGGACCCAGCTGAGGTCTTTGTCGAGTCGGTCGCTACGCCAGTACTTCGCATGGAACTTGGCGAGCGCGACCGTGATTGCCCGAGCATGTTCGATGTCGATGGCGTCGGCCTGGGTGTAGGGCAGGCAGTCGCGAGCTTTGAGGTCCTCGAGGATGATCACAGAGCGTCCGCCGCCGTAGCTGCGGCTGTAGTACGAGGCGGGGGCGAGTCCCGGATTCTCCGGATGCAGTTGTGCGTAGTACTTTGCTTCCGCCTCGTCCATGTGGAGCACAGAGAGCATCACCCGATGGTTGGCCGTATGCGGGGTCGCCTTTGCGAAGACGGAGGTCGGGAGTCCGGCCGCGACACCCGGCTCGTTCCACGTCAGCGACCAGCTCTTACGGTCGGTCATACCGTCGTGGGCGTCGGTGTCCACGACCTCCAAGAGTTGTGCTTCGGCGACACTGCCGGCGAGTGCCTCGGAAAGCCACGGTCTGTCTATCTGTTCGAGGCGGTGGACATCGTCGATGGCCAACTCGGGTGCGGAGCCGAGCGCGCGATCCGAATCCGCGAGCACTTCCAGGGTTCGATAGTGCGCGCTGCCCTCGATACGATCGATGAAGTCAGGCAACGGGATCATCCTTCGTTCGAGAGTGACCCGCGACGACCCACCGCGGCCTCCGCGATGTATCCCGACGAGTGCTTGAGTTCGAACTGTTCGAGATCGGTGACGTTGCACGTCATGTAGAGCGTGGCCAGGTCGGGGCCTCCGAATGTGCATGCGACCGCCCACGCACCGGCGATCGCGACCTTATCTGTGATCTCGCCACCTTCGATTACGCGGTAGAAACCGCTATCCTCGCCGAGCGCGATGGCGTTGCCGAACCACACACCGCCGTCGGAGTCGAGTTCTATGCCGTCGGGATGCAGGGAATCATCGAGTTGAGCCCATACCCTCGCATTCGCGAGGGATCCGTCTTCGGCGATGTCGAATGCGGTGATCCGGTGGCCGAGCGTCTCGGCGACCAGCAGCGTTCCATCGGGTGTCTGGACGATCCCGTTGGGGAACGACAGATCGCCAGCGAGCCGACTGGCCGAGCCGTCGGGTGCCACGTGCACCAAATTGGTTGTGCCGCCTTGTGGCCCGTAGTTTCCGACGTAGGCATGACCGTTCGACGCGACGAACATGTCGTTGCCGGGCCCGTCGGCCAACTCACTGAAATCGGCGTACTTCTCGATCGCTCCGTCCGAGCCGACCCTGAGGACGGTCGCGTCGTGTTTGGAGACGACCAGCACTGAGCCGTCAGCGAGAAAGCCGAGACCCGACGGCTCGTCGTCGACATCGATGAACGTCGACGGGGTTCCGCTGGAATCGAGCGTCACCACCCGGTGCCCGAAGAAGTCGCTGACCCACAGCTTGCCGTCGTACCACCGTGGCGACTCCAGGAACTGAAAGCCGGCGGAGAATAGTCTAGACGTGTGAAGTATCATGTCTACCTTCCTATTTGAGCTCGACAATGACGTCGTGCCGTCGCCGATGGTCGGTCAGCCGACCGGCGCGGCGTCATCCTCGCCAACCCGGGTGGTGAGCGCGTAGTCCGCGAGTATCGGTTCTTGCATGGTTCGTTCGAACTCAAAAAAGCTCCACGGCCAGCCGGCTGGTATGCCTTGTTTGTCGAGATACCAACTGGTGCATCCGCTGGCGAAGATCGTGTTCTTGGCCGCTGCCTGCCGGGCGGTCTCGAACTCGTCGAGCGCCTCCGGCGTTGCGGTGACATGGGTGCACTCGCCGGAGTCGATCAGGTCGAGAAGATGCTCGAAGTATTTCCACTGCAGCTCGGCGATCTCGATCAGGGAGAAGTTGCCGACAGGCGCGTTGGGGCCGTTCAGGTAGAACATGTTCGGGAATCCCGGAACTGAGATCGATCGGTAGGCGACCGCTCGTTCTTCCCAGACGTCATTGAGATCGACGCCGTTCACACCCAGTACCTTCGTCGGCCGGATGAAGCTGTCGACCTTGAACCCCGTGGCAAGGACAAGGGTGTCGATATCGCGGCGGGTACCGTCTGCCAGGACGACGCCGGTCGCGTCGAGATGGTCGATCTCCTCGGTTTCGAGGACCGCGTTCGGGCGTTGGATCGCGTCGTAGTACGACCACGACATTACGAGCCGTTTGCACATGGGCAGGAAGTCAGGGCGCAGCCTTTCCCGGAGTTCGGGATCCGTCACACTGTCTTCCAAGTTCTGTCGGATAGTGGCGTCGAGTGCCTGATATTCCGGCGAGTTCGAGTCGACCACTGCTGTGTAATAGGTCTTCAGAAATGTCTGGTAGTCCTCGCCGTAGCGGATCTCGTTGATCAGCGTCGGATCCGCGCGGAACCGCTCGCGGTCTTCGTCGGTGTAGTCGAACTGCGGTAGTTGCAGGATCCACTGGGGGGTGCGGGAGAAGTGCACGAGCTCGGCGGCCTCTTCGGTGAGCTCGGCGACGATCTGGGTTCCGGTCGAACCGCTCCCGACGACGCCGACCCTCTTGCCCTTCGTCTCGATGTCATCGCGCCACTGGGCGCTGTGGCACCACTGCCCCTGGAAATCCGCGAGGCCGTTGATGTCGGGGATCTTCGGGTGATGCAGGACTCCACTCGCAGCCAAGACCACGTCGGCGACGTCGGTGCGCCCATCGGCGAGCGTGAGGTGCCACCGTCCGTCGTCGTCGGAGTAAATGCATTCGGTGACTTCAGAGTTCAGCTCGATCCAGGGTCGGACACCGAACTTGTCGACGACGAATTCGAAATAGTCCCGGATCTCCGGACCACGCGCGAAATAGGACTTCCACTCCGCGTACGGCGCAAATGAATAGGTATAGGCGTGTGACGGAACGTCGCAGTGTAGGCCGGGGTACCGGTTGTCCTGCCATGTGCCGCCGATCCGGTGCCGCTTCTCATAGACGACGAAATTGTCCTGGCCACGGTCACGGAGGCGCACGGCGGACAGGATTCCGGCAGCGCCACCTCCGATCACGGCGTAGCGCAGTGTGCTGCGCGAAGAGCCGTCAATCGCCACCCCTGCGTCGTTGCTCATACAAATCTCCTTGATGAATTCTGAAGTCCGCGGTGCCCGCTCGGTTCCGTCAGGTCGCAGACCGTGGTGCCAGAGAAGGCCTGGCTCGCGGGCGTCCGGGCGAGAACGCAGTGACCGGAGTGGCGTGCCCGCGCACTTGTCTAACTAGTAGTACCTTGTGTCCTGCGTCACCGCAAGGGCTGGGAAGCTGTGCCGTCGTCGCTCGTAGGTCGGGTCAACTGCCCGGATCGGCGGTCGGCGCTGAACTCCCGGGCAGCCCGACCTCGATGAAGGGCTGGGCTGCCCGGGATGATCTGCGAGCGGTACCCAGGGGATCAGTTGACGATGACCTCGGGGTCGACCAGTTGCCCGTCTTCGAGGGTGAGAAGGATGGTGCCCTTGCCGCAGACGGCCTTCATGGTCGGGGAGATGGTCCCGTCACAGGTGAAGGTCAGTCCACCTCCGGCAGGTAGCACAACGTCCTTGGCGGACTTGATGGCTGCGTTGACGGCTGCCGGTGAGGTGTCCGTTCCCTGGACTGACTGGGTGGCCCGGACCAGACCGAGCATTCCCTGGTAACCGACGTAGGCGTAACCGGAGATGTCGGTGTCCGGTGAGTACTTGTCCATGATGCTCTTGTACAGGAGGGTCTCCGGATGGTCTCCCACCGTCTGGGCGATGCTGAAGACCTTTGATTCGTTGATGCTGGATCCCACGGCGTCGACAACCGTGGGTGTCGCGCAGGTCTGGAGCAAGAGCTTTTCGCCGCTGTAGCCCAGGGTGCCAAGCGGTTTCAGTGCCGTCGTGCAGAAGGTCGCGTCTCCTACGACCACGACGGCCTCCGGGTTATCGGCAATGCCGGCGCTGACTTGGGGGGTGGCGTCTGCGGTCCCCAGTGGAATGGTGACGACCTTGAGGTCGATGCCCTGGGCCTTGAATGCGGGAACCCCGATGGCAGTGAGCCCGCCGACCGCGGTGGGCACGTCGATGGTGTAAGCGGTGACGCTCTTGTAGCCTTGCTGACCGGCGTAGATGGCCATGGCGGTGAGGTTTTCAGGGTAGCCACCCGTCCACAGGTAGGAGCTGTCACGGGTCGCTTCTTCCGAGCTACCACCGGAGGCCGAGATGTAGGGAATGCCCGCGCCGGTGATGATCGGCGCCATGATGTTGCCCAGTCCGGTGGTGGTCACGACGACCGCGGACACCTTGGCCTCGACCATCTGATTCGCGCAATCGCGGGCGGATGCCGGTTCCTCGTGGTCCTTGCAAGAGATCATTTCGATCGGTCTCCCGCCGATCCCGGCCAGGTTCTCATTCGCGTATTGCACGACTGCCTCAGCTGTCTCGCGATTCTCTGGCGACGAAATTGCCTGTCCGCCTTCAGGGTTGATGAGCCCGATCTTCACGGGTTCACCGATGGCCACCTTCCCGGGATAAGAGCCCTCGGGTGCTTCGATTGTTGCCGACGAGGGGTCATCGTTGTTCCCCGAGTCGTCACTACACGCGGACAGGGCGGTCAGGGTGACGATTGTGACGAGCGCTGCCACCACCTGCGCGCCTCTCTGGCCATTGTTTTTGTACATTGGGTTCCTTTCGTTGGATCGCAAGAGGGGCATCGGCGGGGGAAGGGAGCGCGGTGACAGATACCGCGCCGGGCGACGGGTGCGTCTTCGTATACGTAGATAACTATGTGGGTGCGACTATGGCACAGCTGCGAGACCTGGGTCACTGAGTTGCAAAAATTGCTGGATACTTCTTCGCCTGGTGAGGGTGATGGATCATCGGGAACGTCGGGGTGGGGCCAGCGAAGGGTCGGCCTCGGAGAAGTTCTGTAGCACAACGACTTCCGGCCGGACCGGCGGCTCGCCGGCCGACTCTGTCCCGGAGCGGGGTGTAGAACCTATGCTGCCTGCTGCCTGGCGACGACTGTCGAGGTCTGCCAGACGGTCGTCAGCGCAGCGCGTAGGGGTTTGTGTGCGCCAGTGCCTGTCCGGCGTCGACTTTCATCTGCAGGCCGGTGACGAATCGGGCGTCGTCGGAGGCGAGAAAGAGTACGGCCTTGCTGATGTCGGCCGGTTCGACCCAGGGGGTGGGCATGGGTTGGGTGGAGGCAAAGGCGTCGACTGTGTCTTCGCGGGTGGGGTTCTCTATGTCGGGACGGAAGACCCGGTACATCCCGTCGCTGTGCAGCATGTCGGTGTTGCAGTTGGTCGGGTGTACCGCATTGACGCGGATCGATTCGGGCGCAAGTGCTTTGGCCAGATCGTGAACGAATTGTGCGACACCCTTTTTGGCGTGGGTGTATCCGGCACCCCCGGCACCCATGGCGGGACTGTCGCTTCCACCTTTCATCATCGCTGCCGTCGACCCGGTGGCGATGATCGAAGCCCCCGAAGAGAGGTGGGGGTAGGCGCTGCTGACGGTGTTGATGACGCCGACGAGGTCGACATCGACGGCGTCGAGGAAAGCTCTGAGGGGTTGTGGACCGAGGGGGCAGATCCCGGCGTTGGCGACCACGATGTCCAGGCGCCCGAGCTCTGCGACTCCGCGTTCGACGGCCTGGCGCAACTGGGTGATGTCGCGGACGTCGGCGATGGAGATCAAGCATCTGCGATCCTCTTTTTCGACCAGGCGCTGGGTCTCTTCGAGGTCGGTGGCGGTCCCCAGTGCGTACGAATTGGTTTCGATGTCAGCGCAGAGGTCCACCGCGATGAT
This sequence comes from Williamsia sp., assembly GCF_036566845.1. Classification (GTDB taxonomy): domain Bacteria; phylum Actinomycetota; class Actinomycetes; order Mycobacteriales; family Mycobacteriaceae; genus Williamsia. The sequence continues at coordinate 28,687 of NZ_DATCVM010000278.1, read as the reverse complement.
GTCGGCGCCCTCTGCGGCCAATGCCAGGGCATGGCTGCGGCCCTGTCCCCGGGCGGCGCCGGTGATGAAGGCGACTCTTCCGTCGAGCTTTCCCATGTGAAGACTCCTTGGTCGACCGTATCTGTGGCACGGCAATGGAAATCCTCTGTCCGCACGATTCGCGAGTTCCGGCCACATTCGGTTGGTAGGTTACATAGATAACTAAGTACTAAGGAGACTATGGCACATGGAGTGATCTGTGTCACTGATTTTCTGCAGGGCTGACGGCAGCTCAGTGCAGGATATCTCGCACCTTGACGTCCTGATGGTTGGCCATCACCGTCGAACGGGCCACGACCATGTGTTTCTGCCAGTGGGCTATCGCGCCGGCACTATCCCTTGCCCGAAGGAGTTTGATGAGTCGCCGTTGGGACCGGACGAACAGCTTGTAGTTCGCCTCCGAGGTCTCGGCGTTCGCGCGTGTCATCTCACGCGACGCCGATACCGTGTGACGTTCGAATATCTCGTTGAGCATGCCCGCGACGATGGCGAGTGTGGCGTTGCCCGAGAGCTGCACCATGCGCAGATGGAACCGGGCCGCCGCCCGTCCGAACTCGCCCGCCGCCTGGGCCGCAGGGATGTCTTCATCGACGAGTCTTTCGAGTTCGTCGAAGGCTTCCTCGGAGCCGTCGACCGCGAGAATGCCTGCCGCTGCGGGTTCGATGGCCTCGCTGGCGACAAGGACGTCGGCAACGGTCGCGCCAGACAGCTCGAGTAGCAGTGATGCTGGCCGCGCGACGATCTCCGGGCCTGGTACGCACACGCGAGCGCCGGTCCGAGACCCGCGCCGAACCTCGACGAGGCGCTCTGCCTCCAGGACCCGGACGGCTTCGCGAAGCGTCGGGCGGCTGACCGAGAAATGTTCCATGAGTTCGGCTTCGTGCGGGAGGTGATCGCCGTCGACGAGTTGCCCGTCGACGATCATCCGGCGCAGTTTGCGGGCGACGAGTTCGGCCGTCTTGGGGGTGCGTAGCCGTCGCCCGGTGGTGTCGAGCCGATCGAACGTCGTCGACGCTCCAGAGTCTGGGGTCACAGCTTGCCCTTCCTGATTGACGTCGAATACCTAGTAAAGCATCTGATGTTCGGCCGTTGCCGCGCGTCCGCCGCCCGGACGGCCGCTCACGACGTGGGCACGGGGCGGTAGATCGGTCGGGTTCTGTGTCGACTGCAGATTGTGCAGGCGATTCGGGTAGATCGAGCCATCGTCTTTCGCCGGCCGAATGCAATACCGTGAGAGCTGGACGATACAGGTCCGGGTGGCGCGCCATACCGCAGTTGGTGGACACGTCGGTCGTTTCACCGATCGATGGTGCATGCCAAGGCGTCGCGATCCGCCAGGCGAGAATGGTGACGCAGGCAACACTCTCTGCTAGACTTCACAAAGTTAAACAAGTAACCGCCTTCTTGCGTTGACACGCACTGTTCAGGGGGTCTCAATGAAGTTGTCAACCCCGCAAGGGGGTGAGTTGTTTGATGGGGTGTCACGCCGCCACTGGTTTAGTTGCGCACTGTCGGTGTGTAGCGCTTGAGGTCGCGGAGCGTGGCCCCTTGGATGTCGAGTCGGTGTCTGGCCAGTGCGATGGCCGCTTGGGTGTGGGTTTTGCTTTCCCGGAGTTTACGCTGGTAGGTACGCGAGACCGCGTCGCTGCGGGATGCGATGTGTGCGGCGAGGTAGCAGGCACGCAGCAGTTTTCGACTGTAGGTCCGCGGTCTGCGCTGGTTGCCGCTGATCCGGCCGGAGTCTTTCGGAACAGGTGCGAGTCCGGCGACGCCGGCCAGACGATCGACGCTGCCGAACACGGTCATCTCACCACCGGTGGCAGTAAGGAACTCCGCGCCGACTGTCGGCCCGAATCCGGGTATGCTGGTCAGGATTTCGGCATACCGGTGGCGGCGAAATCGCTCGGCGATGAGCGTTTCGGTTTCGGCGATTTCGTCATCGAGGGCGATCACATCCTTGGCCGGTCAGACGACGATCTGGGCCGCGAGCTGTTGGCCACCGATCGTGACACACTGCTGTTCGGCAGCATCTATGGCGGCTTGGGTGATCGCAATAGCGTTGCGCACCTTACACTTACGCAGCCATCCTTCCAATCGGGCAAGGCCGACGCGCCGGATCGCATCAGGGGTTTGATAGCCATCACCTGGGTATCCGGCCGAAGCGTGATGCAACGTGCGGCTATCCCTCCTCCGGCCATCTACAACAGCACACATGACGGCCGTACCCGGAGCCCCAGGGCACTCGCAACCCACAAGACCGTAGGTTTGCGGCCACCAACCAGGAAAGGTAGGGACACATGCCACTTCAGAGTCATATGCACCTCATCTCGACCGACGATCACCTGATCGAGCATCCCCGCCTCTGGTCGGACCGCCTGCCGAAGAAATTTCTCGAAGCCGGGCCGAAGATCATCGAGAAAGAGATGCCGAAGTCGATCCACGCCGGAGACGGTGCGCGGGACACCGGCACCAAACTCGCCGAGGTCTGGCAATACGAGGGGCGTATCTACCCGTACATCGGACTGAACGCCGTGGCCGGGAAGACTCCCGAGGAGTACGGCGCGGAGCCGACGAGGTACGAGGACATGATCCCCGGTTGTTACGAGCCGAAAGCCCGTGTCGCAGACATGGATATCGATGGAGTGCAGGCCACACTGTCCTTTCCGTCGTTTCCCCGGTTCGCCGGTACCGTCTTCTTGGACGGCCAAGACAAGGAACTAGCGCTGTTGTCGGTGCAGGCCTGGAACGACTATGTGCTCGACGAGTGGTGTGCCTCCGCGCCCGACAGGCTGATCCCGCTTGTCATACTCCCGCTCTGGTCCGTGGAGGAGGCGACGAAGGAGGTCTACCGCACCGCAGCCAAGGGCGCCAAGGCGATCTCGTTCCCGGAGAACCCTTCCCCCCTCGGTCTACCGTCGTTCCACACCGATCACTGGGACCCCGTGTTCCGGGCGTCGGTGGATACCGGTATGCCGCTGTGCGTTCATTTCGGAACCTCCGGTAAGGCGCCGATCACGGCGCCCGAGGCGCCCATGGCGGTAATGACGTCACTGTTCGGATGCAACTCGATGTATGCCACGGCCGATCTTCTGTTCTCGCCGACGTTCCACAACCACCCGGACCTGAAGTTCATGTTGTCCGAGGGCGGGATCGGTTGGGTGCCGTACATGCTCGAGCGGATGGACGCAGTGTGGGCCAAGCATCGATTTTATCAAAACATCAATCAGAGGATCCGGCCGTCTGACCTGTTCGCAAAGCACCTGTTCGGATGCTTCATCGAGGACGAGTTCGGAATCGCGAACCGCGCAATAGTGGGTATCGACAACATCACGTGGGAGGGCGACTACCCCCACTCCGATTCGAACTGGCCGAACAGCCGTAAACTGGTTCATGATTCGATGCTCGACGTCCCAGACGATGACGTGCACAAGATGGTTGAACTCAATGCCCGTCGACTGCTGAACTTTCCCCGTAGTTGAACCTGCGCATCGCCGTCGCATCGCCACCGAAAAGGACTCATCGCCATGGAAGAGCCGATCGATCAGATTCCCGAGGCGGACTGGGTCGACCAGGACCTACTCACCCGTGATCTCGCGGGCACCCTGCTCGACGACGAGATCATCGCAGAGCGGGGACGACTCGACCGTCTCGAACGAGGCGAGGGTGAGGATGTCATCGTGATGAGCAAAGCCGACATGGAGCGAAGACTCGCGGCGATGATCGAGATACGCAAGAGCCTCGCCGCGAGGCTCGGCAGATGATGTTGTCGCCGAACATGTTCGAGTCAAGACTCGGAACTGACCCGGGATCGACGGAGAGACGCGCCGTGAGCGAACTCGTGGATACCGGGCGGCCGGTCCCACAGCCGACCCCCGGGCGTGCACCGTTCTGGGCATCAGGAGCCGACGGAGTTCTCCGTATCGCCCGATGCCGGACCTGCTCGCGGTGGATACATCCTCAGGTCGTGTTGTGCCCGCAATGCCAAGGCCGTGACATCGGTTGGGGGCCGGTGTCGGGTCTTGCGACCGTCGTCGGGGTGACTGTCAACCACCAGCGGTGGTTGCCGGACCTTCCTCCGCCCTACGCGGTCGCAATCGTTGCGCTGGAGGAGGACTCGCGGATCCGGTTGACGACGAACATTGTGAATACCGAACCAGACGACGTGCTCGTCGGCGATTCGGTTCGCGTGCTCTTCGAACAGATTTCTGACGACGTATGGATTCCGCTGTTCGAGCCGGACCCCGATCGCGCGCGTGACGGTGAACTACCCGCCGAGGACGACCTGCAAGAGCGCTTGCGCCCGCACGTCTCGCGGGACAGGTTCGAGCACAGGGTTGCGATCACCGGTGTCGGGCAGTCGGCCATCGGCCGACGGCTGATGGTGGAGCCGCTCTCGCTCACCGTGGATGCCTGCCTCGAGGCCGTTGCGGATGCGGGTCTGACCCTCGGCGACATCGACGGTTTGTCGACCTATCCCGGCAGTGCCGGTGTCGGCGGGATGTCGGAGGGCGGGATCATGGCGGTCGAGCAGGTTCTGCAGGTCCGGCCGACGTGGGTCAACGGTGGCAGCGAGCTGCCTGGCCAGAACGGATCCATCGTCGCCGCGATGCTGGCGGTCGCCGCCGGATTGTGTCGTCATGTGCTGTGCTTCCGAACCGTCTGGGAGTCAACTCATTCCGAGCTCGTGAAGACCGGGCGCTGGAAGGCCGCGCGTGGCCCAGCGGTGGGCATGATGGAACATCGGGCACCGTTCGGTGCGATGTCTGCGGCCAACTGGATCGCCTGTCAGGCGTCGAACTACTTCCACCGCTATGGCGGTGACCGCGAGCTGTTGGGTGCGATCGCGGTCAACACGCGAGACAACGCCTCGGCGAACCCCGAGGCGGTCTATCGTGATCCGATCACGCTGGACGACTATCTCCAGGCGCGCATGGTGTCGGCCCCGTTCGGACTGTATGACTGCGATGTTCCGGTTGACGGCGCTGTGGCAGTGGTGGTTTCAGCGCTGGACGCCGCGGGGGACGGTCCAAACCGACCGGTCTTGGTCGACGCCGTCGGTACCGCGGTCTCGGAGAACCTCTCGTGGGACCAGGGAACACTCTCGCATCTACCGCAGGCACGCGGCGTTGGGCAACATTTGTGGAGCCGGACGGAGCTGCGTCCCGACGACGTCGATGTGGCGTTGCTCTACGACGGATTCACGTTCAACGCCCTGTCCTGGCTCGAAGGCCTAGGCTTCTGCGAACTCGGCGGCGCGCGCGAGTTCATCGACGGGGGTGCGGGTATCGCGATCGATGGACGTCTTCCGCTCAATCCGCACGGGGGTCAGCTGTCGGCTGGCCGCACTCACGGATACGGGTTCTTCCGAGAGGCGGTCCTGCAGTTGCGCGGCCAGGCGCCCGGTCGCCAGGTAACGAACCCGAGGGTCGCAGTGGTGACCTCGGGCGGCGGGATCCCGTCGGGTGCAGTGCTCCTGCGACGCGAGTGAATCGACCAACCGGAACCACCCATTTCAAGTCTGAGGAGTTCGTATGGACCGTCCCATGAAAGGGATCCGCATTCTCGAGGTCGCGCAGTTCACGTTCGTGCCCGCTGCCGGAGCCGTACTCGCGGACTGGGGTGCGGACATCGTCAAGGTCGAGCACGCCGTAACCGGGGATCCCCAACGAGGTCTCGTCCGCGTCCTGGGCCACGACGCTCATCGGTCTGGATCGTCGTTTGCCCCGATCATGGAGGGGCCCAACCGCGGCAAACGCAGTATCGGGATCGATCTTGCGAACCCTTCATCCCGTCCCGTGCTCGAAGAGCTGGTCCGTCGTAGCGATGTCTTCCTCACCAATTATCTTCCCGGTGTTCGCACGAAGCTGGGTCTGACAGTGGAGGACATCCGGGCGATCAATCCCGACATCATCTATGTGACGGGTAGCGGATTCGGAAGCCAGGGCGCCGATTCCGACCGCGGTGCCTACGACGCGACCGGCTTCTGGGCGCGCGGAGGTAGCGCTGACGGGGTGATGCCTGCCGATGCCGATCAGATGGCATTCATGCCTGCGGGCGCGTACGGCGACAACATTGGCGGTATGGCGATCGCCGGTGGCATCAGCGCCGCTCTTGTCGGCCGGGAGCGGACCGGGGAACCCTCGGTGGTCGATGTCTCACTGCTGGGTGTCGGGGCCTGGGCAACGCAGTTCACTGTGAACCTCGCCTTGTTCTCGGGAGGGCCGTTGCCAAAGGTTCAGAAGAAGTCGGCCGCGGTCGGCAACCCGCTCACGGGATCGTACAAGACATCCGACGGCCGTTGGCTGCAGTTCTCGATGCTTCAGCCGACCCGATTCTGGAACGAGTTCGTGACTGCAATCGGCCTGGAACATCTCGTCGATGACGAGCGATTCACCACCCTGCAGGACATCTCGGCACACAGCGATGAGATCGGTGGTTGGTTCGCCGACACTTTTGCTGCTCGCACCTATTCCGAATGGATCGAAGCCTTGCAGGGACTGAGTGGTCCGTGGGCGCCGGTCCAGAACAGCTGGGACCTGGGTAACGACGAGGCGTTGATCGCCAACGGTCGGATTGCCGAGGTCGTCGACGCAGACGGCACGATACAGAGGCTGGTCGCCAATCCGGTGAAGTTCGACGACGCGGTTGTGCAGCTCGATCGAGCCCCTCAATTCGCCGAGCACACCGACGAGATCCTGCGCGAACTGGGACTCGATGACGACGAACTGATCGGGCTCAAGATCGCCGGTGCGGTTACTTGACACGCTATTGCGTTGCCGGGCTTGGCATTGCAAGCACGAAGTGGGTACGTAGGCCGTTCCCCGGAACGGATGTGCTCGATAGGTAACTTGTAGTACTATCTAAACTATGTCAGATTCATTGGTAGCGGAGCAGTGATGATTCTCGAAACCGGTCAGTCGCTGGCCAGCGCGGTGGACACGACCACCGTCATCGTGGTCCGTGCGCCGGCGGACGAGATCACGTTGACGTGCGGCGGAGTGCCGATGGTCCCGGGCAAGGTGGCCGGTGGTGATGGATCCGCGATCGCCGCCGCTCACACCGGTGGTGCACAACTCGGCAAGCGGTACGTCGACGACCATGCCGGGTTGGAACTGCTGTGCACCAAAGGCGGTGTTGGTCGGCTCGAGGCCAACGGCGCCGCGCTTCTGATCAAGACCGCCAAACCACTTCCGTCGTCCGACTGATCACAGTGGCGCCGGCCGAACTGAATTGAGTGCCTTGATGAACATCTCGCTGTTGCTCGACATGGCGGTCGACGGGTTCGGCGATCGTGTCGTAGTCGGCGGTCTCCAGCACGGGCTGAATCCGAGTCGCCTGAAGGAACTCGCTGCGGCGGGTGCGCGAGTGATCCGGGATTCGGGGGCCGACGCGCTCGTCTACCTGGCCGTCAATGGTCCGGCGTTCCCGGTGGCGATGTTTGCGGCAGCGCGGGCCGGTGTGCCGCTCGTGCCGGTCAATTACCGCCTCGGACAGGAGCAACTCGATTCTTTGCTGGCGAATCATCCACGGGCCCTGGCTATCGCCGATCCCGAACAGGTGAACACTCTGGCGCAAGCAGGTTTGCGGGTATTCGAGCCTGGTGAATGGCTCGATGTTCTGACGGCCTCGGCGGACGGTGACGCCGGCGGCGTTGTCGATGCCGTCGACTCCGATGCGCCGGCGGTGATCATCTACACCTCGGGAACGACGTCGGCGCCCAAAGGTGTGCTCCTGCGTCATGACAATCTGTTGTCTTACGTATTGGGATCGGTCGAGTTTGCGGCAGCTGCTGATGATGAGACCGCATTGGTCAGCGTGCCGCCGTATCACATCGCGGCGGTTGCAAACGTCATCACCAATCTCTTCGCCGGTCGCCGCACGGTGGTGCTGGAACGGTTCACGCCAGAGCAGTGGCTCGATGTGGTGCGGGCGGAGCGGATCACAAATGCGCTCGTTGTCCCCACGATGCTCGCGAGGATCGTGGAGTCCACCGCAGACAAGTCCTTGCCGTCACTGCGCGGGCTGGCGTACGGGGGAGCGCCGATGCCGTTGCGGGTGATCGAGACTGCGCTGCAAGTCTGGCCGGATGTCGGTTTCGTCAACGCATATGGGTTGACAGAGACCAGTTCGACGATCGCTGTACTCGGCCCGGTCGATCATCGGGTTGCCATGGAGAGCGACGATGAAGCCGTCCGCGCGCGGATGGGTTCGGTCGGCCAGATCGTGCCGGGTGTCGAAGTCGAGATCCGCAATGCTGCCGACGAAATGGTCCCGGCCGGTGTGACCGGCCGCATCTGTGTTCGCGGTGAACAGGTTTCGGCCGAATACGCCGGAATCGGCCGGATGGTCGACGACCGTGGATTCTTCGATACCCGAGACAAGGGATACCTCGATCCAGAGGGTTACCTGTTTGTCGGCGGCCGCGTCGACGACACCATCATCCGGGGTGCGGAGAACATTGCTCCGGCCGAGATCGAGGACGTGCTGCTCCGGCACCCGGACGTGCTCGACGCCGTTGTCGTCGGTGTGCCGGATCCGGACTGGGGCCAGCGGATCGAAGCTGTTGTCGTCCTGCGGCCCGGCACGTACCTCGACGTGGACGTGCTGCGGGATTTCGTGCGCGCCTCGCTCCGTAGCAGCAAGACCCCGGAGCGGATCGTCTACTGGAACGAATTGCCCCGCAACGAGACCGGGAAGCTGGTCCGGCGCCAAGTGGTCGAGAGATTGACCGGTCAACGGTCGGCCGTCTGACCGGGAGATCCCCGAATCGCCATGGTTCCCATCGACTTCGAAAGGCAGTGCATTGACCATCGAGACCACCGAGAAGAAGCCGGAGATCTACAGCTTCAAAGACGAGGACATTCAGCGGGCACGGGACATCGTCGGCGTGTATCACGCGGTCACCCGTCGTGAGCAATTCTCGCGCGCAACCCCGGATGTCCTGCGCGCCTTCGCGCGGAGTTACGGCGATGACAATCCGCTGTTCGCCGACGAGGACTACGGTTTGGACACCCGGTGGGGGAGCCAGATCGCCCCGCCGATGATCAACATCGCACTGACGAAGAACCTCCTCGCGGACAAGATGCCGAGAGAACATCGGCGACCGCCGTTTCGGGGCATCCACGTGTTTGTCTCCGGATCCACGACCGACTGGTACAAGCCGGTATACGAGGGCGACACTGTCTACTCGTTCGAGGGTTTCCACGACGTCGAGCTCAAAGAGTCGGAGTTCGCCGGTCGTTCGTTGGTCGTGACCCGCATCCACGTGCAGTTCAACCAGCGCGCGGAGATCGTCCAGATCCAGAAGGTCCTCACGATCCACACCGAGCGTCACGAGTCCAAGAAGCGCAAGAAGTACGACGCCATCGAACCGGCGACGTACACACCGGAGGAGATCGCCGAGATCGACGCGATCTACGCGGCCGAGGTCAGACGCGGCGCCGACATCCGATACTGGGAAGACACCACGGTCGGCGACAGCCTGGGTCTGATGGCGAAGGGGCCGCTGACGACGACCGACATGGTCGTCTTCCATTCGGGTGGCTATGGATTCGCTCCGTACACACCGTGCACGGGCCGGCTCGCCTACAAGAACCGGCAGCGCATCGCGGCGTTCTATATCGCCAATGAACAGGGGATTCCCGATGTCGCGCAGCGCATCCACTGGGACGCGGAATACGCGCGGTCAATCGGACTCCCATCGTCCTACGACTACGGCATGCTCCGCGATTGCTGGCTGACGCACTTCCTCACCGACTGGATCGGGGATGACGGCTGGATCGAGACGATGTCGAGTCAGATGCGAAGATTCAACTACCTGGGAGACACCCATCGTTTCACCGGCGAGGTGGTGGGCAAACGGGTCGAAGGCGATCGCTATCTCGTCGATCTGGAGTTCCGTGGGACGAGTCAGCGCGGCGAGGTCACGTGCCCCGCGACGGCAACGGTGTCCCTGCCCAGTCGCGAGACGGGACTCGCCGGGCTCCGCACCCCACCCGCCCACCTGAGTGCCATCGCGGCCCGGATGCTCAAGCGCCACGGCGAGCTCTCTGCGGCCAGGCGCGCCGAATAGCTGGAGTAGCTGACAGTGGGGCGCGATGATGGTGCTCTACCGCGTATTCGAGGAGGAACTGTGGATCTGGGCAGCCTGACAACGGTGATAGCCGAACTGAAGGATCATGTTCTGACGATCACGCTCAATCGCCCGGATCGGATGAACTCGTTCACCAACACCATGCGCGCGGAGTTTCGCGATCTGTGGCAGTACGCGGACGAAACGGATGGCGTCCATGTCGTCGTCTTGCGTGCCAGTGGAGATCGCGCTTTCAGCACCGGGATGGATGTCAAAGAAGGCACCTACGTTGCCGACAATCCCTTCAGCCGGACAGACCCAGGCGCTGACCTCTCTCCGAAACACAACGGTTGCTGGAAGCCGCTGATCTGTGCCGTCCACGGAATGGCTGCAGGTGGAGCGCTGTATTGGCTGAACGAGGCCGATATCATCATCGCCAGCGAGGACGCCCAGTTCTTCGATCCACACGTGTCGTACGGGATCGTTGCAGCGCTGGAGCCCATCGGCCTGGCTCACCGGATTCCGATCGGTGAGGTCCTCAGGATGGCGCTGCTGGGGCTGGACGAGCGGATGTCGGCCCAACGCGCCCACCAGATCGGATTCGTCAGCGAGATCGTGCCCCGCGCGGAACTATGGGATCGGGCCGACATCCTGGCCGGGAGGATCGCGACGAAGCCGCCGGCGGCCATCCAGGGGACCGTCCGGGCGATCTGGGAGTCGAAAGACACCGGCCGCTCACACGCACTCGCCACCGCCATGTCGTACACGGTAATCGGAAACCCGATTGGCAAGGCGCAGGTGGACCGAAATTCGGTGCCCACCCGCGATTTCGAGATTCGTGGCCCGGCGTGACCCATGATGTGAGGACGTGACATGGACTACGGGATGGCGCCGGAGCTAGAGGAGTTCCGGGCCGAGGTTCGCGCGTTCGTCGCCGAACACAAACCGGCCATCGCACCAAAAGCAGGGGTCCGGAGCGCGGAGAACGCCGAAGAGCTCGAGTTGTTGAAGGTGTGGACCGGCAAACTCTTCGCGGCCGGATACCTCGGCGGTGATTGGCCAGAACAATACGGTGGCGCCGGTCCGTCGTATTCGGCAGAGCACAGCGTCGTCGTCGGTGAGGAGATCGCGCGGGCCCGGGCGCCACTCATGACCGGGGCCGGCAATCTGATCGCTCATGCGCTGTTCGATTTCGGCACGGATGCGCAGCGTGCGCGGTATCTGCCCGGCATCCGGTCCGGACGCCAGATCTTCTGTCAACTGTTCAGTGAACCGGGTTCGGGCAGCGACTTGGCGTCATTGCGTACCAAAGCCGTTCCGGTCGATGGTGGCGGGTACCGGGTCACCGGCCAGAAAGTGTGGACCACTCACGGTCAGTGGGCCGACTTCGGATACCTACTGGCCAGAACGGACGCCGACGCCCCCAAACACAAGGGCATCAGCGCCTTCGTCGTTGACATGCGCTCGCCGGGCATCGACATCCGACCCTTGCGCGAGATGACCGGTACATCGGACTTCAACGAGGTGTTCCTCGACAACGTTCTCATCGATGCCGACGCGCTCGTCGGTGACTTGAACAAGGGCTGGCTCATTGCCAATTCGAGCCTCGGACACGAACGCAGCGGTGTCGCGGCCAGTGCGGTACGCCTGCGGCAAAACGTGGAGGCGCTGATCGACCTGGCAAAGGTCGTCTCACGCCACGGCAGGCCGGCGATCGAGGATGGACATGTCCAGGAACGTCTCGGATCACTGTCAGCGTCTGTGGATGCCCTCTCCGCGCTGGTCTATGCGAACATCAGCCGTTGGTCACGCAAGACCGAACGCACCTACGACGCCCCTATGGCGAAGCTCCTCTTCAGTGAGATCGGCGTCGAGATGGAACGGTTTGCCCTCGAATTGAGCGGCGAGGCAGGGATTCTGGTGGAAGGCGACCCAGATGCGATCGACCGTGGTCGTTGGCAGGACGGATTCCTCTATGCCCGCGCCTACACCATCGCCGGTGGCAGTTCGGAGATCATGCGCAACATCATCGCGGAGCGTGGATTGGGGATGCCGCGCTGACCATTGACCTATCTAACTATGTAATCTATCTTTGAACGCGTGTTCGCTTAGGAATGACCGGCGAGCGGGCCATGGGCACGGTCGTTGCCGATCGGCTGCGGATCCCCGTCTTGTAGTCGGCAGAAGTGGAGTCATCGGATGACGAGCATCAGAGAAGCGTTGACACAATTGTGGTCGGCGCCCGACGGCATCAACATGATTCAGCAGGAACAGCGCTGGCACACCTGGGGTGAGGTGCGGCTACTGACTGAGAAGATCGACGCGGAGTTGACGCGTGCCGGTTGCGGCGAAGGAGCCCGGATCGGTGTGGTGCTCGGGAATAGGTTGGAATCGATTGCGGCGTTGCTGGCCACGCTCGGTAAGGGCCGGACCATCATCACGCTCAATCCCATGCAGCCGCCTCTCCGTGTTGCCGATGACATGGTGGCGTCGAAACCGCAGGTGGTCCTCGCGCCGGCCGATTTCTGGGATGGCGCGGAGTTCGAGGCTCAGGCCCGCGGTGCGGGGATCATCGGCTTAGCCGTCGACGGGCCCGATGTCGAGGAGCGTGTGGCCGGATCTGCGAGAGATCATGCGCCCGCGGATGCCGCCAATCCTGTTGCGGTGGAGATGTTCACCTCCGGAACAACCGGGGCGCCGAAGCGTATTCCGTTGACCTGGCGTCAGCTCGAGTCGTCGATGTCCGCCGTTCACAGACACACGGGCGCCGCGAAGCCGCGTCGCGATCCACTCACCGGTGGGGTTGCACTCGTGACGCTCGCCATCGTGCACATCGGCGGGATGTTCAGTGTCGTGCAGGCATTGACCGAGGCTCGGCCCTTCGTGTTGCTGCCGCGATTCACGGTCGAGGGGTGGACCAACGCCATACACGAGCATCAGTTGCGTGTGGCGAGTCTTCCGCCCGCCGCGATGCGGTCGGTCCTGGCTGCCGATGTCCCGAGAGAGAAACTGGCGAGTCTGCGCGCGGTCACCGCCGGGACCACTTTTGTCAGCCCGGATCTCGCAGATGAGTTCACCGGCAAATACGACATCCCGGTCATGATCGTCTATGGTGCAACGGAGTTCGGGGGCGCCGTGGCCGGTTGGAGCAAGCCGCTCATTCGCGAGTGGTGGAAACTCAAGCGCGGCAGCGTTGGACGCCCGTTTCCTGGCGTACGGATGCGAACCGTCGATGATGACGGTTCCGTTCTCCCAGTGGGCGGTGTCGGTCGCCTGGAAGTGTCGGCGAAGCAGGTCGGAAGCGGTGCGGGAGGGTGGCTGCGGACCAGTGACCTCGCGCACCTCGACGAGGACGGATTCTTGTACATCGACGGGCGGGCGGATGACGCCATCGTGCGTGGGGGGTTCAAGGTCCAACCTGAGACGGTCTGCAACGCTTTGCGCGGCCACGGCTCGGTCCATGACGCCACGGTCTACGGCCAGGATGATGAAAGGCTCGGGCAGGTACCGATTGCGGTCGTCGAACTGGTTGCCGGAGCACCCCCAGTCGACCAGGAAGAGCTGAGAACCTTCGTGCGAGGGCAGCTCACCGGCTACGAGGTACCGGTGGCAGTTCATACCGTCGAGGCGTTGCCGCGAACCGCATCGATGAAGGTCGACCGTCGACGAGTGCTGGAGATGGTTGCCGCCTTGACCACGACTCGAGTCTGAATCACGTTCCATTGCAATCGTTCCCGGACATGAGTCCGGACCCGCACCACCGAGGAGTACACCTTGCCCGCAGTGATCGTCGAAGTGGTCCGCACACCGGTCGGACGAAGGAACGGTGGACTCGCCGGAGTGCACCCTGCTGATCTGTCCGCGGTGGTGCTCGGCGCGCTCGTCGAACGAGCCGGCATCGAACCGGTCATCGTCGACGACGTCATCTGGGGATGCGTTCAGCAATTGGGCGATCAGGCCAATGACATCGCCCGGAACGCTGTCTTGTCGGCGGGTTGGCCTGACTCTGTTCCGGGTGTGACGATCGATCGGCAGTGTGGCTCGTCGCAACAGTCGCTGAACTTCGCCGTGGCGAGTGTCGAGGCGGGGCACTACGACGTCGTGATCGCCGGCGGTGTGGAATCCATGTCGCGTGTCCCGATGGGTTCGGCGGGCAAAGTCGGTGGGTCCCCGTACGGCCGGGGGTTCCTGGCCCGGTACGAGACCGCGCCGAACCAGGGGGTCGGCGCCGAGATGATCGCCGAGAAATGGGGTCTCACGCGCACCGAACTGGACGCTTTCTCGGCTCGATCGCATGAAAAGGCAGCTACGGCACAGGATGCCGGCCACTTCGAGAAGCAGATCATCCCGGTGACCACTCCGGACGGTACCGTTGTCTCCCGCGACGAAGGAATCCGCCGGGGCACCACGGTGGACAAGCTCGCCACTTTGAAGCCGGTTTTCAGAGAAGACGGAGTGATCCACGCGGGTAACGCGTCTCAGATCTCCGATGGCAGCGCCGCACTGCTGATCATGAGCGAGGAGGCCGCGGCCGAACATGGTCTGCACCCGATCGCACGCGTTCACACGGTGGTGGTCGCAGGCGCCGACCCGGTCATCATGCTGACCGCTCCGATTCCGGCAACCGCCAAAGCGCTCGCGAAGTCGGGTTTGACGGTCGATGACATCGGAATCTTCGAGGTGAACGAGGCATTTGCGCCCGTTCCGCTGGCATGGCTACGGGAGATCGGAGCCGATCCGGAGCGATTGAATCCCAACGGGGGCGCCATCGCCCTCGGACATCCGCTCGGTGGGTCCGGGGCGCGAATACTGACCGACATGATCGTTCACATGCAGCGCAACAACATTCGCTACGGTTTACAGACCATGTGCGAAGGTGGCGGACAGGCGAATGCCACCATCCTGGAGTTGGTAGACCAGCGCTGATCGCCGACGTTCGGGAACGACCGGACGCAGGGGCCGCGACCGTGTGGCTTCAGGCCGTGACAAGCCGGCGCCGATGGAACGAGACCGATCCGTCGACCAACTCGTCGACCTTGATTCGCCGTAGCAGCAGATGGAGGTCGTGTTCCCAGGTGAAGCCAATGCCGCCATGGACCTGCAACGCGATCTGGGCTGTGGTGCTGGTCCCCTCTCCGGCGAACGCCGCGGCAGCTGAGACTGCCCGGCCTCGGTTGTCGGCGTCACCGTCCAGGGCGACGGCCGCGGCCCACAGCGCGGCTCGCGATGTCTCGGTCGACAAGGCCATGTTCGCGCAATGATGTTTGATCGCCTGGAAGCTCGCGATCGGTCGGTCGAACTGGGTGCGCTGTCGCGCGTATCCCACGGTGGTATCGACCAGTCTGCGGGCGGCCCCGAGCGCGTCGAGACTTCGGTAGACGGTGAGCTCGTCATGCACAAACGCCACTGTTCCCGTCGAGAGATTGAACCACTGGTCGGCCTGCACTGTGGTGTTCAGCTCCACAACCGACCACGATCGGGTCAAATCCAGAGTTCTGAGTGTGCGGATCGTGACCGCTGCGACCGGTAGCACCACCGCCACCTCGGATCCGGATGTCGTCACGCACGTTATGAGGATGTGCGTCGCGTCGGCCAGTCCGGTGGCCGGCCCGGTGGTCCCGTTCAACGTCAAGGTTCTCCCGTCAACTTCGGCATGCAGTGCCGAACGCTCGAGCGACCCGAGGGCCGGGAGTACGATCTCCGCTGCGGATTCGGCGTCGCCGCGCAGTGGGTGATGCAGTAAATCGAGTAATCGCGCCGCCACAGCGAGTTCGGCCAGCGGTATCGGGCTGCAGCTGCGACCGTGTTCCTCGACGAGTACCGCGAGGTCCACGTGCGTGCCGCCGATCTCCGCCGTCAGCAGGCCGATCAGACCTGATTCGGTGAGGTGCCGGACCTCGACAGGTGACAGCCGGGGTGCTTTGCCTTCCGGCGATTCGCGTAGCCGAACCAAAGGATCGTTCTTCGTCAGCCAGGCGTGTTCGGCGTCTACGAGGGCTTCTTGTTCGTCGCTCAGCGCGAAGTCCATGGCACTCTCTCCTCATGTGTTTGACGTAGTTAACCATGTAATCTATCTTTTGGGTAGCAATGCCTCCCCCGCGAACTGTCAACGTGCATCCCACTTGTATCGATCGGAGTCAATCAACATGCAGAGCCGCGAAGCAGTGATCGTTGAGGCGGTCCGTACGCCCATCGGTAAGCGCAACGGCTCCCTCAGCGGAATACACCCGGTGGATCTGTCGGCGATCGTCCTGCGAGAGCTGGTGCTGCGAACGGGGATTGATCCAGTGATCGTCGACGACGTCATGTGGGGGTGCGTCACCCAACTCGGCGATCAGTCGAGCAATGTCGGCAGGTTCGCGGTTTTGGCCGCGGGGTGGCCCGACTCGGTGCCCGCAGTGACGATCAACCGGGCATGTGGATCAGGCCAGCAGGCAATCGAATCCGCCGCACACGCGGTGATCTCCGGCGCCTACGACGTCGCTGTGGCAGGTGGCGTCGAGACGATGTCCAGAGTTCCGCTGGGTGCTGCCCGGGCGTCAGGATTTCCCTACGGCCAGAAGGTTCTGGACCGGTACGATACAGATCATCTCGACCAGGGAACCGGCGCCGAGCTCATCGCCCGGAAGTGGGGACTGTCGCGTGCCAGGCTCGACGAGTACGCATCTCGTTCTCATCGGCTCACCGCTGATGCGATCGACAGTGGCGGGTTCGATGCTCAGTTGGTCGCGGTCGACACCCTCGACGGTAAGCTGGATGTCGACGAAGGATTGCGGCGGGGTACCACCCTTCAGACCCTCTCCAAGCTCAAACCGTCATTCCGCGACGACGGAGTCATCCACGCAGGAAACGCGTCCCAGATCTCCGATGGTGCCGCCGGTGTCCTGATCACCACGCCCGAGAAGGCCACCGAACTGGGGCTTACCCCGATGGTCCGTATCGTCGCCGGCTCGGTCGCGGGGGCAGACCCGGTACTGATGCTGACCGCGCCGATTCCGGCCACGCGAAAGGTGCTCGCCCGCACAGGTCTCGACATCAATGACATCGGTGTCATCGAGATCAATGAGGCGTTCGCGCCGGTTCCGTTGGCCTGGCAGATCGAACTGGACGCCGATCCCGATCGCGTCAATCCGTTGGGCGGTGCGATCTCGGTCGGGCACCCTCTAGGAGCGTCCGGCGCCATCCTGACCACGCGATTGATCCATCACATGCGTGACCGGGGATTGCGCTACGGGCTGCAGACCATCTGCGAGGGTGGCGGCACCGCCAATGCGACAATTTACGAACTCCTGTCCTAGTCGGCCCTTTCGTCGACCGAGCCCTATCGCCAGATCACCGATCAGGAGAAGCGCTGTGCCGCAACCGTTCTATGATGCCGACCACGGTGCTTTTCGCGGGGTCGTCCGTGAGTTCGTCAACCGGGAAGTGGTCCCGAACCTGGATCGGTGGGAAGAGGATCGCAGCACCGGACGCGACGTGTGGAAGTCTGCGGGTACCCACGGCATCCTGGGTATTCGTCTCCCCGAGGAATTCGGCGGTGGCGGTACGGCGGACTACCGCTTTCGATGCGTTGTCCAGGAAGAGCTCGCCCAGGTCGGTGCGGCTGCCCTGGCCTCGGCGTTCTCCATCAATGAGGACATCGTCGCCTCGTATCTGACCACATTCGGTACCGACGCCCAGAAGCAGCAATGGCTCTCACCGATGGCCGACGGTTCGGTCGTCGCGTCGATCGCATTGTCGGAACCGGCGGCCGGAAGTGACCTGCGTGGGATGAAAACCACTGCGATACGTGACGGTGACGACTGGGTCATCAACGGTGCGAAGACTTTCATCACGAGTGGCTTCTCGTCGGATCTCGTTCTTGCCGCCGCGCGTACCGGAGAGCGTGAGGGACGACCGCAGCTGTCACTCATCCTGATACCCACGACCACACCGGGTTTCGGTCGCGGTCGAAAACTTCGCAAGCTCGGCCTACATGCGCAGGACACAGCCGAGATCTCGTTTAGGGACGTGCGGGTACCGGTGGCAAACCTCGTCGGTGACGAAGGCCGAGGCTTTCATCACTTGACTGCGCAACTCCCGCTGGAGCGATTGTCGATCGCGTGGCGGGCGCTGTGCGCCGCCGAGGCCGCGCTGGAATGGACGGTTCGCTATACCAGTGAGCGGAAGGCGTTCGGAGAGCGGATCATCGACTTCCAGAACACGCGATTCAAGCTCGCCGAACTCACCACGGAGGTCGACATCACGCGTACGTTCCTCGAGCAAAGCATCCTGGCCTACAACGAGGGCACCTTCGACGCCACGCTCGGGGCCAAGGCCAAGTGGTGGACGACGGAATTGCAGAAGCGTGTCATCGACGGGTGCCTACAGCTATTCGGCGGATACGGCTACATGGACGAATACCCCATCTCGCGCGCGTACGCCGATGCGCGGGTCCAGACAATTGTCGGTGGCACCACAGAGATAATGAAAGAGATCATTGGGCGTGACCTGGCCCGCCGCTTCCCTGCCTGAAGCAGCGCGTGCAGGAGTCGTCGTCAACCCAACAAGAGTCTGGATCCAATGAAGCTGACAGACAACACATTCCTCGTCACCGGTGGTGCATCCGGTCTCGGTGAGGCGACCGCCACAGCCATCGTTGAAGGCGGTGGACGCGTCGTCATCGTCGATCTACGCGGCTCCGATGGTGAGTCGACGGCAAAGCGCCTCGGTGACGCGGCCACGTTCGTCCCTGCCGACATCACGGACGAAACGTCCCTGTCCGAAGCGCTCGATGCCGCCGGCTCACACGGGCCGCTACGGGGCGCGGTCCATTGCGCGGGCCGCGGTGGCGACCGACTACGAATCCTGGACCGCGACGGCAATCCGGCGCCGGTCGACAGCTTCCGCAACGTGGTCGAAGTCAACCTGATCGGCACCTACAATCTGTTGCGCCTCGCGGCTGCGCGCATCGCTCGGAACGAGCCGGTCGACGGTGAGCGGGGTGCGATCGTCCTGACCGCGTCGGTTGCCGCGTTCGATGGCCAGATCGGTCAAACCTCTTACACGGCATCGAAAGCAGCGGTCCACGGAATCACCCTGGTTGCCGCGCGTGACCTTGCCAGTGTCGGGATTCGTGTCAACACCATTGCTCCCGGACTCTTCGACACCCCGATGCTAGCCCGGCTACGCGACGACATCCGCGAGGGTCTCGCGGCCGGCGTCCCGTTCCCGAAGCGTCTCGGACTGCCCGCCGATTACGCGGGCATGGCGCTGACACTACTGCAGAACTCGTACGCCAACGGTGAGACGATCCGTCTCGACGGTGCGATCCGGATGGCGCCCCGATGACGGATCCACAGGGGAGCGAGGTTTTCGTCGAGTCGCGCGGTGGGATCCTAACGATCACGATCAACCGTCCGGCACAGCGCAATGCGATGACCAAGGCGGCGTCCGAGTTGATCGCTGATGCGCTGGTCCGTCTCGACGACGACCCTGATGTACGTGTCGGGATCCTCACGGGCAGCGGCGGCACCTTCTGCGCGGGGATGGATATGAGACGGTTCCAGCTCGGTGAGCGTCCAGTCGTCGCGGGCAGGGGTTTTGGCGGTCTCGTCGAGGCGCCGCCACGCAAACCGCTGATCGCGGCGGTCGAAGGTTGGGCACTCGGTGGTGGGTTCGAACTGGTGTTGGCGTCGGATCTTGTTGTCGCCGGTGCCGGTGCGAAGTTCGGTCTGCCCGAGGTGAAGCGAGGGCTGGCAGCTCGTGCGGGAGGCATCTTCCGGGCGCCACGGCTACTTCCCAGGGCGGTCGCGATGGAGTTACTGCTGACCGGGGAGCCGATCACTGCCGAGATCGCTCACGGATACGGACTGATCAATCGGGTGGTGGAGGACGGTTCCGCTGCGCCCGTGGCCCGCGAACTCGCGGTGACGATAGCCGCCAACGCTCCACTGGCCGTTCAGGCGAGCAAGGCGTTTGCCCTCGAGTCCCGGACACTGACCGATGCCGAAGCGTTCGAGCGTCAGTCTGCCTACACCGACCCGGTGTTTGCGTCGGAGGATGCCACTGAAGGCCCGAGGGCCTTCACCGAGCGTCGGGCACCGCGCTGGACGGGCCGGTGAACGTGCCCGTCCAACGTTCGATCGTCGGTTCCGTCAGAAGTATTGCGATCCGCCATCGATCGAAATGTGCTCGGCGGTAATGAATTTTCCTTCTTCCGACACCAAGAAGGCCACCAGATCCGCAACTTCTTCGGGCTCTGCCGAGAACTGATTGAGGAAAGGCATACCCATGCCGGCCAGACGCGGATTGCTTTCGTTCGTCTTCACGATGCGCGGGATCATCTCACCCGTGCCCATGGGCGAATTGACGGCACCGGGGTGCACGCTGTTGACCCGGATATTGTGCTGGCCGAGCTCCGCGGCAAACGCGCGCGTCATCCCGACGAGGGCGTGCTTGCTGGTCGTGTAGTGAACCATGAACGGCTGCAACTTCTTGCCTGCCAGCGAGCTGATCAGTACCACTGCGCCGCCACCGCGGGCGATCAGGTGCGGGGCGCCGGCGGTGATGGTGTTCCAGACACCGGTCACATTGATGTCGATCGTGTCTCGAAAGCTGTCTGCGGTGATGTCAGACCACACTTGGGGGACGCATATCCCGGCGTTGGCGATGACGGTGTCGAGCCCACCGAACGCTGCCACACCCTCATCGACGACAGCTTTCAGCGCGTCGAGATCTCGAACGTCGCCCTGGACGAGAAGTGCTTTTGCACCGGCCTCTTCGATGAGGCGGCGCGTTTCGTCGAGATCGGCAACGGTGGCTGAATCGTAGGGGACATGCGGTAGCGGGCCGGCCAGATCGACCCCGATGACATTGGCACCTTCTCGCGCCGCGAGAACAGCGTGTGACCGCCCCTGCCCGCGTGCAACACCGGTGATGAAGACTACCTTGTCCTCGAAACGTCCCATGTGTCAGTTCCTTTCGAAATTCTTCGTCGACGGTTGTCAGGTGCGGGAGGTTGCCGGAACCGCCGTGGTATCGGCACGCAGCGTGTGCTTCATGATCTTTCCTGTCGCGTTGCGAGGCAATTCGGTGACGATCACCAGATCCCGGGGCTTCTTGTAGGACGCCAGGCTCTTGCGGCAATGCGTGATCAGTTCGTCGAGGGCCGGAGGGTTGTCGGCGTCGGCCGGGACTATCACCGCGACAACGGCTTCGCCGAGCTTCTCGTCGGGGCGGCCGATCACTGCGGCATCCGCGACCGCGGGGTGTGTGCTCAATGTCAGCTCGACTTCGGCCGAGTAGATGTTCTCGCCGCCGGAGATGATCAAGTCCTTCTTCCGATCGACGACGAAGACGTAGCCGTCGGCGTCGCGACGAACCAGATCGCCGGAGTGGAACCAGTCTCCCTCGAACGCTGCCGCGGTCGCCTCTGGGTTGTTCCAGTATTCGCGCATGAGTCCACGCCCCCGGTAGACGATTTCGCCCGTTTCTCCGGGGCCGACATCCTTCATCTCGTCGTCGACCACCCGGATCGAGACATTGAGAGCCGGACGGCCGACGGACCCCTGCTTCGCGATTGCCTCGTCGCCGTAGAGCACACAGGTGATGGGTGACATCTCGGTTTGTCCGAAGATCGCGACGATCTCGGCGGTCGGGAACGTTGTGCCCAACGTCTCGAGCAGGACAACCGATGCCGGTGCCGCGCCCCACGTGATGGCGCGCAGAGTGCGGCCCCGATCGCCGGCGTCGGGAACCGCGACGATGGCCTGCCACTGCGGAGGGACCATGAATGTGGTTGTGACGCCCTCGCTCTCGACGAGGTTGAGGACATCGTCCGGGTTGAACGGGGTGCTCGGCAGGATCACCAGCGGCCGCCCGAACCGGATAGGCGCCGTGGTCGCCCCGAAGCCACCGATATGGAACAAGGGAGTGGCGGCGAGGACCACCTCGTTGTCGTAGACGAACTTCCAGGCGCGAACCAGCACATCGGTGGTTGCGGCGAAATTGTCATGGGTCAGGACCGCGCCTTTCGGGCGCCCGGTGGTTCCGGATGTGTACATGATCGCGGCGGGATCGTCGGAGTTGACGGTAGCCGGTGCGTGCGCCGGCCATTTCCCGCTGATGATCTCGTCGTAGTCGGTGGCGCCGACAGCGGAGGTTCCGTCCGAATCGGCGATCACCACGGCAATACCGGCGGTCGCCGCCGCGGCCCTGGCCACCGCGCCGAACGTGGAGTCGGTGACCAGCAACGTCGCTCCGGAGTCGGCGAGGATGTATTCGACTTCTGGTTGGGTGAGTCGGAAATTGATGGGTACCACCATGGCGCCGAGGCGGGCGCAGGCGTATGTGACCTCCAAGAACTCAGGTCGGTTGCCCATGAACAATGCCACCCGATCACCCTGGTGGACACCGAAGTTGACTGCCCAGTCGGCCACCTGTGAGACACGGTGATCGAGCTCGGACCACGTCGTGGTGGCACCACCGAACCGCAGTGCCGGTTGGTCTGGACGGTTGTCGGCGTGGTGGCGGATCTGGGTCGACCAGGTGGCGTTGCGGCTAGCGCTGAGTTCGGACACGGAGATACCTTTCTACCGGGATTGCAGGTCAGTTCTGTATGGGCAAAGTGTTGAAATGTTTGATCGTGTCGGATTTGACCCGGCCGAGGGGGATGCGGAAGACGCCGCCGACCACCGAGTGGGCGATCGTGGATGAAGTCGCGAGTTCGACCGCGAAGGTCCATCGAAGTCGGGAACCGTCGCCGTCGGCAACCACTTCGGTGTACTCACCGAAGCGGCGCAGTCCCGGAATGTTCGCATCGGTCACCAGAAATGCGTTCCGGTACCGACTGGCCTCGGTGTCGGCCTCCCAGATGAAGTATCTCTCGGAGAGCTTGATTCGGCCGTGGCCGAGCACCGCAGACCGTGTGGTGCCGATGCCGTGCGGTTCTGGTGAAGTGAACTCGATCGAATTGATTTCGCTGCACCAGTCAAGGGTGTTCTCCCTGGTCAGCTCCGCCCAGGCGCGCTCCGGCCGCACCGGGATGCGGGTGTCGATCCGATAGGTGATCGGTGCCCGATCGAAGAAGTCTTCCGCAAAGGGAGACAGGTTGTGGCTACGTGGCATGGGGTGAGCATATACACGTGACGACACAAAACGACAGGTTTGCTCCAAGTTGCCAACTCTAGGGCGAACGGTGCCGCTGCCGGTGGAACGGTGGGGTCGATGCCCCTGCTGATCAGGTCACCAGATGGCTGGTGCGAGGAATGTTGCGGCGAATTTGCCGACCGATTCGTCACTGCTCATGTCGACTGCGTTCGATGGAACGGCAAGTATCGACGTCGTCACCCGGACCGCCACTTCGACGGCCGTGCGCAGGTCATCGAATGGCATTTTGGCCCCGGTGTCCTGGAGGAGGGTGGCGCCGATGTGGGTGATCGCTTCGAGGACGGAGTCCATTCCGGGGTTGGTGAAACCGAAGAAGCCGCTGAACATCTCCGGATCAGAAGAGACCAACTGCCTGATCAGCGCATCTTCGCGCGAGTAGCGGACGGCCGTCACCGTGGCGCGTACCAGTGCCTCCTGCGGTGTGGGTGCCTTCGACTCGGTCGCCAGTCGGCTCATCATCGAGCCCGATGTCTCACTCACGACAGCGAACAGCAGGGCTTCTTTGCTGGGAAATCGGCGATAGAGGGTGCTTCGGCTGACGCCGGCTCTTTGCGCGATCAGTTCCATATTGGCCCGTCGGATGCCGACGGTCGAGAACTCCGCGTAACCAGCTTGGAGAATGTGCTGACCTTGCTGTTCCGGACTCGCAGTTGTGCGCAGCGGTCGCCCCAGGGCCATGTCGTGATCGACCTTTCTGATTGTGGTGCGCTCATCGTATCCACACCCTCGACTCGAACTCACCAGTGTTGGTCGGTGCCAGGTGCAGTGATGTGCAGGATCTTTGCTCGGGAGTGTGACGGGTGCTACTCTGAGATGTAGAGACGTAATCGTGTCAAACATTCAAGGACGTCCTCCCTGGCCGACTGCGACCCCCAGGCGGAAGACCCTCCCGCAACCGCTCGATCGGTGCGAGGGACACTGCCTTTCCGGAAAGGAAAGTGAAACGACTTGTCTTGCAAGAAAACTCGATCCAATGGGGTGGTCACCGATCGGCTGGGGGGTCTGATCGGTCCGGAGCTGGTGGCGAGCACGTGAACACACCGGTCGGCCGTGAAACGCTGGCGGTCAAGGTCGCAGACTCCGATCCCGGAGTGGACACCGCTGAAAACGACAGAAGCATCCCGGGTGGCTGGGAGATATGGCTGTTCGTCCTCGGGGAGATGACGATCTTTGTTGTCATGTTCGCGACCTACGCCTATTCTCGCTCGGACAATCCGGATGCCTTTGCCGCAGCCCAGGAGCATGTCCACAAGGGTTTTGGGGCGATCAACACGCTCGTGTTGCTGACAAGTTCCCTGTTCGTTGTACTGGCTCTGACTGCTGTCCGATTCGGCGAACGCGGAGTGGCATATCGCTTGCTCTACGCTGCCATGGGTTGTGGCGTCTTGTTCATGGTCATCAAGTCGATCGAGTGGACCATCGAGATCCGAGCCGGATTGACCTTCGGCTCAAGTGCTTTCGGCTCGTACTACTACATGATGTGCGCATTGCATTTGGGTCATGTGGTGGTAGGACTGATTGCACTCTTCGCGATTGTGACCCATCTTCGTCGGCGACCCGAGCCCAACTGGCAACTGGTGGATTCGGCGGCCATCTACTGGCACATGGTTGACCTGCTGTGGATCATCCTGTTCCCGCTTCTCTACTTGGTGAGGTGATCTGAATGCTTCAAATGGCGTTACGGACCACGGTGGTCCGAGTTTGGCTGTTCTTGATGGTCAGCACGTTGATCTCCTGGTGGGTGGGGTCCGTCACGATCGCCGGCCTCGGCGACTCGGGCAACGCTCGCGACGTCTATACGACGATCGTGCTGCTCATCGCAATCATCAAGGTCTGGTTTGTCATCCGCTATTTCATGGAGGTTCGCGAGGCTCCGCGTCGATTGCGAACCATCTGCGATGTCTGGGTCGTTCTGGTCGGGCTGACGATCATCTCCTTCTATCCCTTCGGCCTGCTGTGAGGTTCAACAAATGTCACTGAATACAAGAGACCAGAGCCTTTGTCTCTGGTTGGCACCGATCTTCGTGGTGCTCCTCATTGCTGCGATGGCGATTGCAGGTTTCCTGCCGCCCATGTCCCCGAACATGTCGGCGGAAGACGTTGCGGCGTACTACCGGGACAATGTCGGTCCGATCCGTACCGGTCTGTTGATCATCAACGCCGCGTCGGCGCTCGTCGTCCCGTTCTTTGTTGTGGTCGCGATGCAGATGAGTCGGATGAAGCTGTGGAATCAGGCTCTTCTGTACGCGTTTTTCATGTGCGTCGCATCGAATGCGGGATTGTTCGCAGTCGCCGATGTTGCGTGGTTGGCCGCGGCCCTGCGTCCGGACAGGCAGCCGGAACTGATCCAGTTGCTCAATGACATCGGGTGGATCTGCTTCGTTGCCCCCGTGGGGGTCCTGGTCGTCCAGATCGGCCTCCTCGGCGCGGCGATCCTGCTCGATCAGAGTCGGCGTCCGGTCTTCCCGAGATGGTCGGGATGGTTCACCATTGCGATGGCGGTGTGCATCGCGCCGAGTGCACTGGCCGTGTCCACGACCGACGGTCCGCTGGCGTGGGACGGTGCCATCTCGTTTTACCTGAGGTTCGGTTCCTACATCCTGTTCCTGATTGTGCTGTGGATGCTCACCCGCGCTGCGCTGAAACGTCAGGTCCAGGACGAACTCGACGAGATGACCGAGTTGGCCGGCGTCGAGGGTGAGATTCAGGAGTCCGGCAGGAGCACGGTATGACCACGCTCGACACCACGTCGACGACGGCAATGGGCAAGAAAAAGCGCAACGACCCCTTCGGCTTTCGGCCGACGAGGCGAACATTCGATCAATGGGTGTGCCTGTGGATGTACCCCGTGGCGATGGTCGCGCTGACGCTCGCGATGTTCACGATCGGACCGCTCATGCCGCCGATTGCGCCGTCGAAGAACCCGGAGGAAGTCGCCGAGATCTACCGCGGTACCAGCCTGATCTCGATTCCGATCGTGGTCCTGCTGTTCGTCAATGGTCTGCAGGTGCCGTTGCAGGGCCTGGCCATCGCGTTCATCCGGAAGATGCCACGCAGTGGAAAGCTGTTCGGGAACATCTATCTGGGTGTCTATGCGGCGGTCATGTTGCCGACGACGGGAACCCTCACCGCGATCTGGGGTGTGCTCGTCCTCCGTCCTGAACGAGACCCGGCGATGATCCAGATGCTCAACGACGTCTGCTACCTCATCCTGATCGCAGTGATCAGTGGCTTTTTGATCCAATATTCGATCATTGCGATAGCGATCTTCGTCAACGGCGGCAAGGTGTTGCCGCTGTGGTTCGGCTACGTCAGCGTGTGGGCCGCGGTGTCGGAGCTGCTGTTCTTGCCGGCATTCGTCTGGCGCACCGGACCTTTCGCCTGGAACGGTCTACTCGACTTCTGGCTTGGGATCATCATCTTCGGCATCTGGATGGTCGGCCTGGTACTGGCGATCGGCGGGGCGATCAAGGACAGCGTCCCACGAGTCGGAGAGCCGGACGATGCGCAAGACAACGTCGCCCAGACGTCATTCGGGTGATCGATCCAGCGATGTCGTCCGGTCGACCATGCTCAGCGGTCGTTCGAAGTCAGTGTGGCCCAGGAGGACTCTTCGATGTGCTCGCCGACAGTGAGGTGATGACCGGATGAGAACGTTCGGTCGTACAGTCCGCCTAGGCGCCCTCACCTCGATCTACGTTGTGACCGACGTGGCGACCGGTCGGTTTCCGTTCCGCGACGCCGTGGTGCAGGCATGGTTTCTGCTGACCGTCACGGTGTTGCCCGCCATTCTCATGTCGATTCCATTCGGTGTCATCATTGCCGTTCAAATCGGCAGCCTCACCAGCAATCTCGGTGCATCGTCGATGTCCGGTGCGGTCGGTGGGATGGGTGTCATGCAACAAGGTGCGCCGATGGCAGCAGCGCTTTTGATCGGTGGTGCGGGGGCCTCGGCGGTTGCGGCCGACCTCGGCGCCCGCACCATCCGCGAGGAAATCGATGCCATGCGTGTGCTCGGCATCGATCCGATGCGCCGGTTGGTGGCACCCCGGTTGGTTGCGATGACCTTGGTCGCACCGGTGCTGGCCATCTTCATCATCCTGGTCAGCGTCCTGGCCAGCTTTGTGGTCGCGGTGATGGGGCAGGGTGTCGTCAGCGGTTCCTATTGGCAGTCGTTCGGGAGTTTCGCATCGATCACCGACCTCGCGATCTGCGTCTTCAAATCTGTGATCTTCGGATATGTCGTGGTCATCATCGCCAGCTACCGAGGACTGGACGCAAAAGGTGGACCGCGAGGAGTTGCCGATGCGGTGAACGCGGCGGTGGTGCTCGGGATCGTTGTTGCTGTTGTCCTCAACCTCGTCATCACCCAGGTGACGTCGATGTTCTATCCACCGCAGCTCGTCTGAGGAATGATGACGTGAAGCCAGTGAGCACCCCCAGTCGGTATCGGCCGCAGATTTTCAGGTGGATCGACCGGGTCCGGTTCGGTCCCCGGCTCTGGGCCGCACCTGAACGCCTCGGTCATCTTGTACATTTCGTCGCGCAGGTGATCGCGGGCTTCCTGCCGGCATTGACCAAGTATCGGTCGCATGTCCTCGTTGCGTTCAACGACGTCACCTGGGGGCGTGGTTCTGTTGTCGTGGGCGGGGGAATCGCCGGAGTTCTCATCATTTTGGGCGCTGCCACCGGCGGGATGATCGGGGTTCTCGGCGTCACGTCGCTCAGCACGCTCAACCTCGGTGCGATGAGCGGGCTGTTGTCAGCACTTGCCAGCACCCGCGAGATAGCCCCGATGATCGCCGCCGTCGGTTTCGCGGCCCAGGCCGGCTGCCGGATGACCGCGGAGATCGGCTCCATGCGGATCGCCGAGGAAATCGACGCCATCGAGGTGCAGGGAGTCCGCCCGATCCCGTTTGTGGTGACGACGCGTGTCATCGCCGGGATGCTCGCCATAGTGCCGATCTATCTGGCGGCCCTGACGGTGAGTTACCTTTCAGCGCAATTGGTCTCGTCGGTGCTCTATCAGCAGTCCGAGGGCGCCTATCAACACTACTTCCACATGTTCGTCGAGCCGGTGGATGTCGTCTACTCGGTGGTCAAGGTCCTGATCCTCACCGTCGCGGTCATCATCGCGCACTCGTACTACGGCTTCTACGCCAGCGGCGGGCCCGAGGGCGTCGGGGTCGCGTCAGGTCGCGCCATTCGCGCAAGTCTGGTCCTGATCGTGTCACTGGACATGGTTCTGACAATCCTGATGTGGGGATTCGACACGGCGGTGAGTTTCTCGGGATGAAATGGGTATTCGGGCAAGGGCGGAGCCACCACGGACTCGGTGTGTGGGCTCTGCGTAGTAGAGGACTTGTGTTGTTGGCCGTTGTCTGCGTCCTTGTCGCGGTATGGGTCGTCAAGCCGTTCTCATCTGAC
>NZ_DATCVM010000277.1:0-40064 GCF_036566845.1 Williamsia sp. | reverse complement strand
CGCAATGGAACACCGACCCCAAACCGTTCGTCTGGACCAAGACCGCCGAAGAAATCCTCGATTCACTCGCCAGATATATCCAACGAATCTCTGGCGCAGGACACTAGCTGATCCTGCGATCCGGGCGTTCCTCGTCGAGGGAACGCGGACCGGCCACCTCGGCTACACCGCGGCCGATGGCAGACCCCTGGTGGCCCCGATCTGGTTTGTGGTCGACGGGGATCGCCTGGCGTTCAACACCGGAGCCGACACCGCGAAGGGCAAGGCGGTCGTCCGCGACGGTCGTCTGGTGCTGTGCGTCGATCTGCAAGAACCGCCCTACGCCTTTGTCCAGGTGCAGGGTGTCGCCCGGGTGAGCGACGATCTGACCGAGGTGCGACGGATCGCATCCGCGTGTGGGGCCCGGTACATGGGTGCCGACCGGGCTCAGGAATTCGGCGACCGGAACGGCGTACCGGGCGAACTGGTGATCTGGATCGAACCGACCAAGATCATTGCGTCGCTCGATATGACGGGGTGAGACTCAGGTTCGTGTCGCGGCGGCCCGTCGGAACCCACGGATCGCGGGATAGACGAAGATCGCGACGATGACAACGGCCCACAGGACGGTCTTCGTCAAGCTCTCGGCGACGGGCCCGCCCAGTGCGAGCGCGCGCATGCTGTCGATCGCACACGTCATCGGTTGCTCGCGCACGATCGGTTGAATCCACTGTGGGTAAGCGGCGACGGGTGCGAAGCCGGAATTGAAGAACATCAGCAGACTCGACAGCAGCGACATCAATTGGACCAGTGGAAGATTGGTCGACGACATCGCCACCGCCAGCATGACCGTCGAGAACGCGGCACCGAAAAGCAGCGGCACGAGGAAGATTCCCAGTGCCGGGAGCAATCCTTGGTTGAATCGCCACCCGATGAGCATGCCGAAGGTGGTCAGAACGATTGTGGCGATGAGGATCCGGGCCAGCTCTGAGATGAGCCGTGCGCTCAGGTCGGCCCCTTTGTGGACCGGTAGGACGTACAGGCGGGTCAGGAGTCCGGCGCGTTGCTCACGCCGCAGTCTGATGCCGGCGATGAGAGATCCGAACATGGCGCCGACGAGGACCACCAGGGGAACCGTGCCGTAGGCGCTGTTGACGCCTGTCGCCGCGGTGATCGCGTCGCCCAGTACGACTTTGAACATGATCATGCTCAATGCGGGAAAGACGATGCTCTGGATCAGCACCTTCTTGTCGCGGCTCCACACCGTGAGCTGACGCGCCGAGAGGATCGAGGTGTGCAGTAGATACGCCCGGAGGCCGACCTCTTGCGCGTGCGTATCCGGTGGAAACGTGGTCGCCAGTGCCACCGCCCGCTCTTCGGACTGGATGTTGTCCGACGCAATCGTCGATTCCGGTGGGACATCGGCCGGCCCGATTTGGGTCCGGTTCTCGGGGGCGGGTCTTTCTGCCACCCAGGGCTCCACGGCGGTTCGCAATGACCCGGTCCCGGGAAAGCTGATCGTCTCGCTGTCGTGGCTGTCCGCCGCGCGCCGTGTCCTCGATCGGGTGGGGTCCAGATGGGCCTGCCACCAATGGTTCTGGGTATCGGTGCCGGCGGACCGGTGCCGTGGGGTGGTCGACTCCGGCGTCGAATCGTCGAGGGTTGTCATTCGTGTGAGGTCCTGAAGGCGGCCAGAACGATTCCGGCGAGTGCGAGTGCGATGAGCCCGGCGGTCCAGGCCACGACCGGGACGACCTGCCCGGATGTCACCGCTCCGTCATCGAATTGTCGCATCAGCGCGGCGAACTGAGATACGGGCTGGTTGCGCGCGAACGGCTGTATCCACTCGGGGAATTGCGACTCGGGAACGAACCCGGTGGACAACATCCCGAGGATGAGCGCGGGCAACGTCATAGCCTGACTTGTCGATTCCGGATTGCCTGCGAGAGTTCCGATCACGTCGGCACCGAAGGCGAAGACCACGCCGACCACAAAAGCCACCAGCAGGAAGCCGAGCAGATACCAGGGACCGTGGTGCGCCCGCCAGCCGATGACCAGGCCCGAGATCATGGCTGAGGTCAGGGAGACCACGAGCAACACGGTATTGGCACCGAGCCGCGACAGTGGCGAGACCATCGGGTTGATGGGTACGGTCCGCAGTCGGGTGGTCACACCGATCGTGAGGTCGTTGGCCGAACGCATCGCCGCGGAGGTGGCCACGAAACTCGTCGACTGCAGACAGATGATCGGCATCAGGAACTGCGCGTAGTCGACCCCGGCGTACAGACCCATGACCTTGTTCAAGGGTACGAAGAAGCAGAGGGTCAGCAGCACCGGTGCCAGGACGCACAGCGCGAACTCGCCGTGTCGCCACATGGTGGTCAGGAACCGACGATTCAGTGCGAGCCATTGCCGGAACGGATGTATCGCCGGGCGGACCGGATCGAGGGTGCCGGGATTGACGATGGCGGTCACAGGTCGTCCTGCTCGACGTGGGGCTGTTCGGTCAGCGTCAGGAACACGTCGTCGAGGGAAGGCCGGCGCAGGCCGATATCCGCCAGAGTGATTCCGGCTTCGCCGGTGCGGCGCACGATCTCCACGAGTGTTGCGGCGCCATCGGGTGCCGGAACGATCAGCGAAGTGCCCGCCGCCTCTGCCCGGATCGCGTCCTCGGCCACCAGACCGACGAGCAACTCCCGGACGCGCGGTATGTCGCCGGGCAGGTTGGGGACGATCTCGCAGAAGGTTCCGGCGACCTGCTCTTTGAGTTCGGCTGCGGTGCCCTGTGCGATCACCTTGCCCTTGTCGATGACGATGATGTTGTCGCTGAGCAGATCCGCCTCCTCCAGGTACTGGGTGGTCAGGACCGTCGTGATGCCTTGATCACGCAGGGAACTGACGATCTTCCAGACCTCCTGCCGGCTCCGGGGGTCGAGCCCGGTGGTGGGTTCGTCGAGGAAGACCACTTCGGGGCGCACGACCAACCCGCATGCGATGTCGATGCGGCGGCGCATTCCACCGGAGAACTTGCCGACCCGGCGAGATCCGGCCACCTCCAGATCGAAGGCGGTCAGCAACTCGTCGGCGCGACGCGTGGCCGCCTTCTTCGACAGACCCATCAGCCGCCCGAACAAGACGAGATTCTCACGGCCGGAGAGGGATTCGTCCAAGGCAGCGAACTGTCCGGTCAGCATGATCGATTTGCGAACGGCGGCACGTTCTTTGGTGATGTCGTGTCCGGCGACAAACGCCTGGCCACCGTCGGGACGCAGCAACGTGCACAACATGTTCACGGTTGTGGTCTTGCCCGCGCCGTTGGGACCGAGTAGGCCGAGGACCTGACCGCGCGGGACCCGGAAGCTGATTCCGTCGACCGCGGTGAAATCGCCGAACCGCTTGACGAGCCCCTCGACGACAACCGCATCAGCGACAACCGCGTCGGCGACAACCGCGTCGGCGACCCCTGTCGGGCCGGCGGCGGCCTTCGGTGTCGGTGCCGGTGGGTGGTCGGCCGGTGCGTTGTCGGTGTCCGGGTGGGGGTCACGGGCGAGCGAATCACCCTGCGGTGGGCCGACCCGGACCGACGAGTTCGACGGTGTCTCCGGTGCCCGATGGCGCGCGCGGGGCATTGTGCTCTGTGTGTCGGCTCCGTCGGAGTCGGCCGTGTCAGGTCGCGCCTGCACCTGCATAGTCCAGTCCGTTCTAGTCCGCGCCGAGCGGACTGTCAGATTCTTGTCGCCCCCGATGGTCATCGCCAGGTCCGGTTCCGCCGCGCCATGTCACCCGACCGCGCCGACTCAACAATCACCATTCTGGTGTACCAATCTATTCATCGCGAGGTGCTCGCGGATTGTTTCACCCAGCTGTTAGCAATGCTTTTAATTACCGTAGGTAACCGTCTCCGGTGATCTGTGCATTCGAGTAGAGAATATGCGTGATCGGGGGTGTCGCCAAACGGATTTCGCGCAGCTTGACCGAAATCCGTCCGCGCCGACGGGCTCACGGTGAATTCGGACGACCGAGGAACTCGAACCAGAAAAAAGCAGGGTCGACCACAGGCGTGAGGACGATGCTCCACGTCCGCGTGCTTCGTCCAAGCGTAGGCAAGATCTGCCGTCGGCGTGCGGGCTTCGGAAACTACGTCCAAATGTCCGAAACAAAAGTGATCATATGCGCCGGATGCGTCGCCGAAATGCTCAGGCGCCGACGTTCGGCCCGATGTGAATGACTGATCTGAACCACTACTCAGATCGCGATATCGCGTTTGTCGGGTTTTCGGGTACCGGCTACTCGTGTCCAACCACCCGTGGGTCGATACGGTGATTGCGGTTGGCGTTGAGCTGCGGCGATAGGACAAGAGCAGTGCCCCGACACGGCCTGCGTCCGGGCCCCGAGGCACGCGAACGTCGGGTTCGCCGATGTTCCGGCTCGCGCCGACCGTGACTATCCCAGAGGTCCGAAGCGGCCGGCCTGGGAATCAGTCGCCTGACTGACTGTAACTACAGGGCGGAGAGCAGCGATGAGACCTTATGAGTGCCGCGAGAACCATTGCGGGCTTCGGTTCGATAAGACCACTGTCAGGTGTTCCACGGGCCGACGCCGGTAAAACGCTATGTAACGCATGGGAGATCGAGAGAGATATTGCTTGAGATATTCTTTGGCGCACGCTCGAGAATGAATGTCATCCCTTCAAACGACCACGCCCTCATCCTGCCAGATCGCGTAGTCGATTTGGATACGCTGTCATTCTCGTGACTTTTGTCGGAAAAGATTCGGGGGAGTGTTCTTCAATGACGACATGGACATCCGGTTCGGGATCGGAGCAGTGGTTGTGAGCGGTGCGGTTACAGGTTCGCTTGAACTTCGCGAGAGCGCCTTTCCTATTTCTGCCGCCCAACGTGGAATATGGTTCGCGCAGCAGGCTCTCGGTGACACTCCCATCAATATCGCCAGTTTCGTGGACCTCTCGGGGTCGGTCGATCTGCAACTGCTGACAGAGGCAACCCGGTCCGTGGGACACGAGACCGCGTCGGGGTATCTGAAACTCATCGAGACCGATGGCCTTCCGATGCAGGTCGTGGACCGCCGCTTCGACGACACGATCGAGTTCGTCGACTTCACGACGGAGCCGGATCCCCTCGAGGCGGCGATGGCCTGGATGCGCGCCGACTATGGCCGTCCCATCGCCCTTTTCACCTCCAGGCTTGCGGTCTCTGCCCTCTTGAAGATCGGGTCCGACAGATTCTTCTGGTACCTGCGCAGTCACCACATCGCCGCCGACGGATTCTCCGCGATGGTCGGAATGCGCCGGGTCGCCGAGGTGTACACGGCGATGGCATCCGGACGCACACCGCCGCCGGGCAAGGCTCCGGATCTTCCTCAGATCGTCGCCAACGAACAGCGGTATCGGGAGTCCAGCCGGTTCACGATGGACCGCGACTACTGGTCGGATCGCACGGCGGGCCTGCCGGCAGCGCTGTCCCTGAGCTCCAAGGTCGCAGCGCCCGGTGCCTATTCGCTGGTCGCGTCCGAGGAACTGGGCCCCGAGACGGACGCTCTGCTCTCCCGCGCGGCCGAGTCGGTGGGCGGCGCGGCACCCGTGGTCGTCGCAGCATTCTCCGCATATCTGTCGCGGATGTGCGAGGCGGACGACGTGGTTCTGAGCCTGCCCGTCTCGGCCCGGCACACCGCGGCGCTACGGCGTTGCGGCGGTATGGTTTCCAACATCGTTCCGCTACGTCTCGGCGTGGCCGGTGACCGTTCGGTGGGCGCGCTGCGTACGGCGGCACAGACAGAGTTGACGGGTGCCCTTCGGCATCAGCTCTACCGGCACGAGGACATGCGCCGCGACATCGGTATCGCCGGCGAACACGGGCGCTTCGGTCCGGCCGTCAACATCATGATGTTCTCGCCGATCGTGGAACTCGGAACGGCGATCGGCACCACGCATGTCCTGAGCACCGGACCGGTTCTGGATCTGTCGCTGAACATCTACACCGGTGAATCGAACAGTTTGAGAATCGATTTCGAGGCGAACCCGAATCTGTACGACGAGGCGGAGCTGGCGGATCACCACCGGCGCTTCCTCGCCTTCCTCCGCCGGTACCTCACCGCGGGAGACGACGTCGCGGTGAGCGACCTCGAACTCCTGGACGAGGCAGAGACAGGCATGATCCTCGAGTCGGGCAGGGGGGCGGTCCGGGCGGTGGATCCGAGCCCCCTGACGTCCTGGGACCAGCAGGTCGCGACCGGGCCGGATCAACCAGCCCTGGTGGGCGCCGGCGCGACGATGTCCCGCGCTGAGCTCGACGAACGGGCGAACAAACTTGCCAACGAACTGATTTCGCGCGGTGTCGGACCGGATGACGTCGTCGGACTGGTACTGCCGCGCACTCCCGACTGGGTCGTGGCGATGCTGGCGACGTGGAAGGCGGGCGCCGCCTATGCACCGATCGACCCGGACGCCCCGCGGAACCGGATATCGGCAATCCTCGACGACTGCGACAGCAAGGTCGTGGTGACCACGAGGTCGTGGGTGGCCGCGGAATCGCTGCCCGCCAAGGACATCGGCGTCGTCGTCCTGGATGACCCGCGCTGCGCTGCCACCATCGCCCGGCGGGAATCCACCTCACCGGCCGATCGTTGGTCGGAGTCCGGCTCTGGCGCCAACCTCGCCTACGTCATCTCGACGTCGGGCTCGACCGGCCGCCCGAAGCCCGTGCTCGTGCCCATGGCCGGTGTGGCGAACACACTGGCCTGGTACCGGCGGACGATGGCGCTCGGCGACGGTGACGGTGTGCTGGTCGCGTCGTCGGCCTGCTTCGACCTCACCCAGAAGAACGTCTGGGCTGCACTGACGGACGGCGCGACGATCAATCTGGCGAACGATGGATTCGACCCCGCTGACATCGTGGCCCGCGTCGACGCCGGTGCCGGAGCCCTGATGAACATGGCGCCGAGTGCGTTCGCAGTTCTCTCGGAACACGACCCGTCGAGGGCCACGACGTCGGTGAGATCGCTTGTCCTCGGCGGCGAGCCGGTGCGACCGGATCAGCTGCGCGACCATCTGGCAGCGGGAACCGCGATCTACAACAGTTACGGCCCCACCGAGTGCTCCGATGTCGTCTCCTACCACCGGATGGACGAGGCACCCGACGCCTACGCGTCCGGACAGGTGCCGATCGGTGGGCCGATCGACAACATCGGGCTCTACGTGCTGGATTCGCGGCTACGGCCGGTGCCGCAGGGGGTTCCGGGCGAGCTCTACCTCACCGGCGTCGGCGTCGGCAGGGGCTACGCGAATCGGTTCGCGACGACGGCCGCGAGTTTTGTTGCCGACCCGCACGGATCCGGTGGCCGTATGTACCGCACCGGTGACGTCGTCAGCTGGGATCGGCACGGGGAGTTGCGGTACCTCGGCCGCGCCGACCATCAGGTGAAGATCCGCGGTCTGCGCATCGAACTGGGCGAGATCGAAACCGCACTGCTCTCGCACCCCGACGTGGCCCAGGCCGTGGTGGCCGTCCACTCCGGTGAGGCGGGCACCCGACTGATCGGCTACGTGGTGGCGACCGAGGGCACCGAGCCCGATCGGTGGGCGGTGATCGAACACCTGTCGGAGTCACTGCCGGGGTACATGGTCCCGGCGTCGGTGATGGTGCTCGACGCGATGCCGCTGAGCGGCAACGGGAAAATCGATCGCAAAGCGTTGCCGGAGCCCGAGTTCGGAGTCCGCTCGACGATCTTCGTTCCCCCGTCCACGCAACTCGAAGAAACCATCGCGGGCCTGTTCGGTGAGGTCCTCGGGTTGGCCCGCGTCAGTACGACAGACAGCTTCTTTGTGCTCGGCGGCGACAGCATCATGTCGATCCAGTTGGTCGCGCATGCGCGCGAGGCCGGGGTCACCTTTACCACCAGGGATGTCTTCGACTGCAAAACTGTTGCCGCACTGGCGGATCTGATCTCCCAGCGGGCAGCAACAGACTACGTGGCCGAGGTTCTGGAGGAACTACCCGGCGGTGGCGAGGGCGACCTGCCGTTGCTGCCGATCGGGCACTGGATGATCGAGCAGCAGCACTGGACCCGGCTGGCACAGGCGACAGCCATCCGATTGCCCGAAGGCCTGGCCGGCGACAGCCTGGAACCGGCACTGCAGGCGATCATCGACCATCACGACGTTCTTCGTTCGCGGCTGATCGAGGTCGATGGCCGGTGGCGGATGCATGTCCGCGAGCGCGGTGCCGTCGATG
Source organism: Williamsia sp. (assembly GCF_036566845.1). Lineage (GTDB taxonomy): Bacteria > Actinomycetota > Actinomycetes > Mycobacteriales > Mycobacteriaceae > Williamsia. The sequence goes on along the minus strand of NZ_DATCVM010000277.1, from coordinate 31,836 downwards.
TGATCGGTGCCTTGAGCGCGGTCATGGACGACCACACCCCGACCGGTGATCTCATCGCGGCCGAACTCGAATTGGCGGCCAAGCGGCTGGATCCGGGGCGCGGAGTGATGCTTCAGGCTGTGCACCTCCCGGACGCGTCCGGTACCGGCGGCCTGTTGCTGCTCGTCGGGCACCATCTCGCGGTCGACGGGGTCTCGTGGCGGGTCCTGCTCCCTGATCTGGCGATCGCCTGGTCGCAACATGCTGCGGGGCTTCCGATCTCGCTTGATCCGGTGGGAACCTCGCTGCGCAGGTGGTCGCACGCGACCGCCGAGATCGCGGCCGCCGGCAGCCGTCGGGACGAACTGCCACTGTGGCTGCGGACCGTCCACTCGTCGCACGAGCCGCTCGGATCGCGGCCGCTGAACGCGGACGTCGACAAGGCGGCGACGGTCGCGACCGTGCACGTCGCGGCTCCCGAAGATGTGACCGCAGCGATGCTCACGAGTCTTCCGGCCGCATTCCGCGGCGGGATCAACGATGGTCTGCTGACGGCCTTGTTGCTCGCGGTCAGCCGCTGGCGGCAACTGCGCTCGGTCGAGTCGGATGCGATCCTGGTGGCCCTCGAAGGTCACGGACGGGACGACGACATCGTTGCCGGTGCGGATCTCTCGCGCACCGTCGGCTGGTTCACCAGCTTGTTCCCGGTACAGCTGAGTCTGCCCTCGGACACCGACCTCGCCGACGCGTTTGCCGGTGGCGCAGACGCCGCCCGCGCGATCAAGGCGGTCAAGGAGCAGCTTCTGGAGATCCCGGACGGCGGTGTCGGATATGGCATCCTGCGCTATCTGGATCCCGATGGGGCGAGCCAGTTGTCCGGTGGCACGGAGCCGCATGTGGTCTTCAACTATCTGGGCCGGCGTGCGGTCGGCGCATCGGGTGCCGATGCCGCGGCCGCGTGGTTGCCCGATGAAGCGGTCGGCACCTGTGGGTTCATGGCGACCGTGGATCCGGGTGCGCCGTTGACGGCCCCACTCGAGATCAACGCGGGTGTCGAGGGCGATGGGGCCGCGGCTCGGTTGGTGGCCTCGTTCTCGTACGCGACCGGAGTCCTGTCCGAATCGGACGTAAGGGAGATCGGCGCACTGTGGGTCGAGGCGATGACCGCCCTGTCGAATCACGCCGGCGCCACCGGAACCGGCGGGCTGACGCCGTCCGATCTGCCGCTACTGCAGTTGGATCAACACCAGATCGGGACCCTCGAGAGCCGCTACCCGGGCCTGTCGGACGTCTGGCCGCTCTCACCCCTGCAGCAGGGGATGTTCTTCCATTCGCTGCTGGCCGACGGCGGCGACATGTACACCGCTCAGATCGTGCTCGAACTCGAAGGTGTGGTCGATCCGGAACGCATGCGCGCCGCCGGAGAGGGACTGCTGGCCAGGCACGACGTACTGCGGGCGGCGATCACCCAGGATGTCGGTACCGGCGATGTCATCCAGGTGGTGCGGCGTGAGGCCGAGTTGCCTTGGCGTTTCAGCGATCTCAGTGGCCTGTCGGCGGCGGATCAGGACACTGCGCGCGATGGATTGCTCGACGCCGAACGCGCCGAGAGGTTTGATCTCGCGTCTGCTCCGCTGACCCGGATGCACCTCATCCGGTGCGATGGCGGCCGTTGGATTCTGGCGATCACCAACCACCACGTGATCGCCGACGGATGGTCGACGCCGCTGCTGATCCGCGATCTGCTGACCATGTACGTGCTCGGTTCGGCGGACGCGCTCCCGCGGGTGCGCTCGTACGGTGACTTCCTCGGTTGGCTGCAGGCCCGCGACAAGGCGGAGGCCACGCGCCGGTGGACCGAGGCACTCCGGGAATCCGAACCGACGATGCTCGTCGAACGATTCGCGTCGGACGCATCGGATGTACCGGTCGACCTGACCAGGACACTCACCCCCGAATTGGACCGGGCGCTCACGTCGATGACGCGCACGCTCGACGTCACTTTGAACACGGTTCTGCAAGCTGCCTGGGCAATGGTGTTGGCAGGCAAGACAGGTCGGCGTGATGTCCTGTTCGGGTCGACCGTGGCCGGCCGTCCCGCGGAGTTGAGCGGGGTCGACACGATGGTCGGACTGTTCATCAACACGGTGCCGGTTCGGGTCCGTCTCGACCCGCAGGAGTCCGTGGCGACCCTGTTGTCACGGCTGCAGGATGAGCAGGCCGCGATGCTGGACCATCAGCACCTGGCCCTGAGCGAGATCATGACCGCCGCCGGCGGTGGCAACCTGTTCGATTCGCTGCTGGTGCTGGAGTCGTACCCGATCGACAAGCAGGGGTTGTCGGAGCACACCGACATCGCGGGCATGCGACTCGGAGGCGCCCGGGTGCGGGACGGTTCGCACTATCCGCTCGCGGTCGTGGGCATACCCGGCGAGCAGCTGGAGATCAACTTCAAGTATCTGCCCTCGGCGCTGAGTGCCGCGTCCGTCGAAGACTGCGCCACCAGGTTGCTGTCGGTGATCGCGGGATTCGCCGAGGATCACGAACGCCGGCTGTCGACACTGCCGATTCTCGGTGCCGCGCAGGCACGTCTGCTGATGCCGGTGCGGGGGACGACCGCCGCACCGACGACAACCCTGCCGGAGCTGCTGCGGACGGCGGCGCGGAACGCTCCGGGTGCGACTGCCATCGTGACCGGCGACCGGACCGTCACATACCGGGAGCTCGACCAGCTGTCGAGCTCGCTGGCACGAGTGTTGGTGGGCGAAGGTGTGGCACCTGACCACTTCGTGGCGATCGCGCTCGGTCGCTCGGTCGAATCGCAGGTCGCCCAGTGGGCGGTGGCGAAGGCGGGCGGCGCCTTCGTGCCCGTCGATCCGAGCTATCCGGCGGACCGGGTCGCACACATGATCAACGACTCCGGCGCGACGATCGGGCTGACCACGTCCGAGCATGTCGGCAAGCTCCCCGGCAATGTGATGTGGCTGGAACTCGACCGACCCGAACTCCGCGAGTGGTGCGCGTCTGTCCGCACTTCCGAGATCCCCTCTGCCAGGCCCTATCAGGTGCTACCGCGCCACGCGGCGTACATGATCTACACCTCGGGCTCGACCGGGATGCCAAAGGGCGTCGTGGTGACGCACGCCGGGCTGGCGAACTTCGTCGAGGATCAGCGCGTGCGCTACCAGCTGACCGCCGACTCCCGAACGCTGCACTTCTCGTCTCCGAGTTTCGATGCCTCGATCCTGGAACTGTTCCTCGCGACCGCGGCATCGTCGACGATGGTGATCGCCGACCGGACCGTCTACGGCGGTGAGGAATTGCATCACCTCCTGGCCACCGAAGAGATCACACACGCGTTCGTCACCCCCGCGGCTCTGGCCACGGTCGACCCGGCCGGGCTGCCACGGCTGCGGACCGTTGTCGTCGGCGGTGACGCGTGTGGTGCCGATCTCGTGACCCGGTGGGGCGTGGGGCGGGCGATGTTCAACGCCTACGGACCCACCGAGGCGACGGTTGCCACCAATGTCAGTGCGCAGTTGCGGCCGGACGATTCGGCGGTGACGGTCGGCGGGCCCATCGTCGGAGTGGCAGAAGTGGTCCTCGACAGCTGGTTGCGTCCGGTGCCGATCGGTACCGAAGGCGAATTGTACGTATCCGGTGATGGTTTGGCGCGGGGCTACCACAACCGGCCCGGTCTGACCGCGGGGCGGTTCATCGCCGACCCGAACAATCCCGGCCGGCGGATGTATCGCACCGGCGACGTGGTGCGGTGGGTTGACCGCGCCGCACCCGGCGAAGCCCCGCGACTGGAGATCGAATACGTCGGGCGCAGCGACTTCCAGGTCAAGGTGCGGGGATTCCGGATCGAGCTCGGAGAGATCGACGCGGCGTTGTCGGCCCACGACTCGGTTGACTTCGTCACCACCGTGGGGCGGCGGGCTCCGTCGGGATCGACGGTGCTGGTTTCTTACACCGTTCTGGTCCCGGGATCGACGGTGAGCACCGCCGAACTGGTCAGCTTTGTCGCTCAGACACTACCGGCGCACATGGTTCCTTCGAACATCGTTGTGCTCGATACGGTTCCGCTCACCGTCAACGGCAAGCTCGATCGTGCGGCGTTGCCCGAGGTCGACTTCGGAAGCGCCACCGAGACCGTCTACGTCGCGCCGACCACGCCGGACGAGATCGCCATCGCCGAGGTTTTCGCCGATGTCCTCTCGATCGAACGGGTGTCGGCTGTCGACTCGTTCTTCCTGCTCGGGGGCGATTCCCTGTCGGCCACAAGGGCAACCGCCCGCATCAGTGCCGCGACAGGTCGTCAGCTCGGGGTGGGCGACCTCTTCGAGGCGTCGTCGGCGGCCGCACTCGCGGCTCGCGTCGCCGCGGCGCCCCGAGTCGGTCCCGTCCCGAAGCTGACGGCGATGGCGCGCCCGGAGTTCTTGCCGCTCTCGCTTGCGCAGCAGCGTATCTGGGTCATCAACCGACTTGATCCGACGTCTCCGGCATACAACATCGCCGGGGCCCTGCGTCTGCAGGGGAATCTGGATGTCGAGGCGTTGGAACAGGCGGCCCGCGACGTGATCGCCCGTCACGAATCGTTGCGTACCCATTACCCGGAGCGTGACGGGGTTCCGGGTCAGGTCGTCCTGCCTCCGTCGGCGGCCCCGGTCTCGTTGGATCCGGTTCCGGTCTCCGCCGAACATCTCGACGCCGAACTGATCGATCTGGCAGCACAGGGATTCGACGTGACCGCGGCACCACCGCTGCGCATGCGTCTTCTCCGGGTGTCCGGCGAGCACCATGTGCTGGCCGTGGTGGCGCATCACATCAGCGCGGACGGTGAGTCGATGGGACCGCTCGCGCGTGACCTGATGGTCGCCTATGTCGCACGCTCACGGGGTGAGGAACCCGCCTGGCAGCCGCTCGGTGTGCAATACGTCGACTACACGCTGTGGAAGCGAGATCTGCTCGGCGACGCGGACAATCCGGTGACCGTGGCCGGGCGACAGCTGTCGTACTGGGAGCACACCCTGCAGGGCATGCCCGAACTTCTCGAGGTTCCCACCGACCGCCCGCGCCCGCCACAACAGTCGATGCGCGGTGCCCGGGTCGATGTCGAGATCGATGAGCAGTTGGTCAAGCGGCTCGATCGTATTGCGGCCGGGCACGGAGCAACGCTGTTCATGGTCATGCACGCGGCATTCTCCGCCTTGTTGTCACGGTTGAGCGGTCGTGACGACATCGCGATCGCCACTCCGGTCGCAGGCCGTGGTGAAGAAGCCCTCGACGACCTCATCGGGATGTTCGTCAACACGGTGGTGCTGCGGGTGGGCGTCGATCCGGGAGCGGAGTTCATCGACCTGCTGCACGGAGTCCAGAAGGCCGATCTCGAGGCCTACGCGCACGCCGATGTGCCCTTCGACTCCGTGGTCGATCGGGTCAAACCGGTTCGCAGTGAGGCATTCTCGCCACTGACCCAGGTGATGCTCGCGATGGAGAACCCGGCGGTGTCGGGGTTGTTGCTGCCGGGCCTGACCGTCGCCGAACACGACTGGGGAGTCGTCCCGGCGAAGATGGACCTGAAGCTGACACTGTCCGACAACCGTGACGACGACGGCGTTGTCGGTCCGCTGGCGGCGTCGTTTGTGTACGCGACCGATTTGTTCGATCGCAGCACGGTCGCGCGTTTTGCCGACCAGCTCGTCAGGATCCTGGAGGCGGTGGCCGCCGATCCGCGTGCGGTCGTCGGCGACATCGACATCTGGTCTGCGGCAACGCACACCGAGAGCTTGCGCGAATCACTGGGCCAGCAGACGACGGTGGCCGACCTGCCGGACCTCGTGGCGCTGGTTGCCGGCGAGGATCCCGACCGGACCGCACTGAGGTCGGCGTCGACTCCGGTCACGTTCGGCGACCTGCACGACCGGCTGACGATCTTGCAGCAATCGCTGGCCCCCACCGGGGTCGGGGTCGACGCCGTGGTGATGACGGCGTTGTCCGGATTGGCACCGGAACTGCTCGTGCCGGGTGGCGGTCGCACCCTCGAGCAGGTTGTGGACACCCTTGTCGAAGACGCGGCGTCGGCGGCACGGCTCGTGGCGTCGCACGCGGCGAACTCAGCCCGGATCGCCTGACCTGGTTGCTTGTCGAAGTAGTTGCTCTGCGCCCGTGATGACCATCGAAGCTCTACCAGGAGGACACAGTGCCGTTCGCGCAGTTGCTCGATGCGATCAGCCGACTGACAGCTCGTGATCCCGGTGCCGTTGCCTTCGAACACGAGGGGACCGAGGTCAGCTGGGGCGACCTCGAAGCCCGCCTGGGTATCCTCGCAGGCCCGTTGTCCGAACGCGGGATGGGAACGTACGAGATACTCTCCGTTGTCATCTCGGGCCTGACTCCGACAATTGCGGCCGTCGAGGGTGTCCTGGCGAGTGCGGTCGGCGAGGTGCTGACGGCGGCGGAGGCCGAGTCGGCGTCGATGGCGACCGCGACTCTGGTCGATCTGTTCGACCGTCAGGTGGCGGCGACGCCGGATGCGGTGGCGCTGATCTGGGAGGACCAGAGCTGGACCTATGCCGAGTTCGACCGGCGGGTGAACCAGATGGCCCGTCATCTGATCGGTCTCGGCGTCGGGCCGGAAGTTCCTGTGGTGATGGGGATCCGCCGATCATTGGACATGATGGTGACGATCTACGCCATCGTCAAGGCCGGTGGCGCCTACGTTCCCGTCGACCCGGATCATCCCGCCGCCCGTATCGCGGAGGTCATCTCGTCGGTCGCACCGCTCTGCGTGGTGACGAGGAGCGGAGACGGTCTGCAGGTCCCCGATGGAACCGATGTGGTGGACCTGGTTTCGCTCGATCTCTCCGCACACGACGACACCCCGGTCACCGGAGCGGAACGACGGTCGCAGTTGCGCGCCGACAACCCGGCGTACGTGATATTCACCTCGGGATCAACCGGACGCCCCAAAGGTGTTGTGGTGTCGCATCGGTCGGTGGTGGAGTTCCTGGCACGACGGCAGCAGGTCTACGGTGTCGGTCAGGCCGACGCCATGTTGCAGAAGACGCCGGTGACATTCGACGCGGCGGTGCGCGAACTGTGGTGGCCGTTGGTCAGCGGAGCACGCCTGGCGATCGCGACGGCCGACGGGCAACGAGACCCGAGGTATCTCGCGTCCGCGGTCGATCGGTACGGCGTGACCGTCATGCACTTCGTGCCGTCCATGCTCGCCGCGTTTGTCGACGCGCTGGCGCCCGGAGAAGGTCGATCTCTCCGCGAGATTCTCAGCGGCGGAGAACAATTGACCACGCAACTCCTCGGGCAGATCCGTGCCAAACTCGACGTGTCGGTGAGCAACGAGTACGGCCCGACCGAGTTCACGGTGTCGGGGACCAGGCACGCGTGCACCGACGATGACGCCTCACTGCCGGTGGTCGCGATCGGTACGCCCTACACGGGGCTGCGTGCGCACCTGCTCGACCGGCGGCTGCGAGAGGTTCCACCAGGTGTTCCGGGCGAGATCTATCTGGCGGGGCCCCAGATCACGCGCGGGTACGTCAACCGTCCCGATCTGACCGCCGCGCGCTATGTGGCCGATCCCGGAGGTTCGGCGGGCGAGGTGATGTACCGGACCGGCGACGAAGGTCGTCGCCGACCCAATGGTGAACTGGAATACCTGGGACGCACTGACTTTCAGATCAAATTGCGAGGCTTCCGCATCGAGCTCGGTGAGGTGGAGACCGTACTGTCGCAAGTGACCGGCGCGATGCGGACAGTGGTGGCAGTCCACACCGACGACTCGGGATTCGAACGACTGGTCGGCTATGTGGTCCGTCCGACCCTGGATGTCGAAGACATCGACACGCTGCGGCAGCAGCTGGCAGAGTTCCTGCCCGACTACATGATTCCGGCCTCGGTACTCGCGCTCGACGAGCTACCGCTGACCGCGCACGGAAAGCTCGACCGCAAGGCGTTGCCGCAGCCGCAGGCCGCCCGGTCGACCACCCCCTACCGGGAACCGGACACACAGACGGAGTCCGCGGTCGCCGCCGTGTTCGCGGAGGTCCTCGGGATGGATCGGGTGGGTGCCGACGACTCGTTCTTCGACATCGGGGGCAACTCGCTGTCCGCGACGCGGGTGGTGGCCCGGGTCAACTCGACGCTGAATTCGGACGTCGGCCTTGCCGAGTTGTTCCGGAATCCGACGGTCTCAGGCTTCGCGGTCGTAGCCGAGGCGGCGGCCGGCACGGCCGATCGTCCGCGACTGGAACCCCGGCAGCGCCCGGATCGTCCGCCGCTGTCGCTGGCGCAGTCCCGGATGTGGTTCATCAATCAATTCGACACCTCCTCTCCCGCATACAATCTCCCATTGGCGGTACGGCTCACCGGCTCGGTCGACCTGAGCCTCATCGCGAATGCGGTGCGGGCGGTCATCGAACGTCATGAGGCATTGCGAACCGTCTTTCCGGCGCATGACGGCGAACCGTGGCAGCAGGTCCTCCACCCCACCCAGCTGGATCTCACCCTGGACCCGATCGATGTCGTCGACGAGGCGGACCTGCGGGTCCGCCTCGCGGCGCTGGCGTCACAGGGTTTCGACGTCACCTCCCAGGTCCCGGTGCGGCCGGCGATCTTCCGGCTCGGTCCGACCTCGCATGTGCTGGTTTTTGTGCTGCACCACATCGCGGCCGATGGGGCTTCGTTGTCCCCGCTGGCCCGTGACCTGGTCACCGCGTACCTGGGTTCGTCGATCGGCGACGGCCCCCGATGGGAGCCCTTGCCGGTTCAGTATGCGGACTACGCACTCTGGCAGCGCGAACTACTCGGATCCGAGTCCGATCCGGAGGCGCTGGTCTCCCGGCAGATCGCCTACTGGACCGACGTCCTGGACGGCATACCCGGGGTGCTCGAACTTCCGCTCGACCGGCCCCGGCCGTCTGCGCCCTCGATGCTCGGTGGCCGGGCGGAGTTCGCGATCGAGCCGCCGCTGCACCGTCGGCTGGCTGCACTCGCCCGAGAGCATGACACCACCGAATTCAGCGTGCTGCATTCGGCTTTCGCGCTGACGCTCTCGGTGTTGTCCGGAATGGACGACATCGTCATCGGGACCCCGATCGAGGGGCGTGGAGATCGAGACCTCGACGGGCTCGTTGGCATGTTCGTCAACACCCTCGCGCTGCGCACCAGGATCAGGCCGGGGGACACGTTTGCCGAACTGTTGCGGGCGACGGGTGACGCGGACCTCGGTGCCCTGGCGCACGCGGATGTCCCGTTCGAGCGGTTGGTGGAAGTTCTTGCGCCAGAACGCACCACCGCCCACTCACCGATCTTCCAGGTGACCCTGGCTCTGCAGAACAACGAGCCACCGGTGCTGGAGGCGCCCGACCTGTCGGTGACGGAGTACGACAGCGGTGTCACGTTTGCGAAGTTCGACCTGCAGCTGGCGCTGAATCCGACGGGCGCCGGTGGTCTGGAGGGGATGTTCGTCTACGCAGCGGACCTCTTCGAACAGGGCACGATCCGGGACCTCGCCGACCGGTTCCTGCGAATCCTCAATCACGTTGTCACGCAGCCCGATATTCGGGTCGCTCGCATCGGCGTACTCTCCGATGCCGAGATCGGCGCATTGTGCCCCGTCGCGGGACCGGCCGGGGAGGAACCGGTCACTCTCGCCGAGCTTCTGCATTCGGCAGTCGGCGTCGATGAGGACGCGCCCGCGGTGATCGTCGGCGATGAGGTCCACACCTACCGTGAACTGGACCGGAGGTCGACCGCGCTGGCCCGGCTCCTCATATCCGAAGGAGCCCGCGTCGATCAGTTCGTCCCACTGGCGCTCGGCCGCTCGTTCACCGAGCAGGTCGCGCTGTGGGCGGTGGTCAAATCAGGTGCTGCATTTGTGCCGGTGGACCCGGCGTACCCGCGGGACCGTATCGACCACATGATCACCGACTCCGGGGCTGCCATCGGCATCACCATCGCCGAACATCGCGGGCAGCTACCCGATTCGGTCCGCTGGCTGGTTGTGGACGAGCCGGAGATCGCGGAGAACCTGGACGACGCCGCGCGAACCGGTGGCGACATCGGCATCCGGTTGGCGCCGCGGCGAATCGACAACGCCGCGTACATGATCTACACCTCGGGTTCGACGGGTCTGCCGAAGGGTGTGGTGGTCACCCACCGGGCCATGGCCAACTTCGCCGCGGAGTTGCGCGAGCGCTACTCCGTGACGCCGCAGGCTCGCGTCCTGAACTTCTCGTCCCCGAGCTTCGACGCCTCCATGCTCGAATTGCTGTTCGCGGTGTCTGCCGGGGCAGCGCTCGTGATCGTGCCACCGGGGGTGTACGGCGGTGAGGAACTGTCCCGGGTGATCACCGACGCCCAGGTGACCCACGCGTTCATCACTCCGTCGGTGTTGGCCACCATCAACGCAAATGATGCAGAGTCGCTACGGGAACTGGCGGTCGGCGGTGAAGCGGTACCCGAGAACCTGATGAGGGAATGGGCACCGGGTCGTCACTTCCACAATGGATACGGTCCCACCGAGACGATCATCATGGTGACGATGTCGCACAGGCTCCAACCCGACGATGCGATGACGATCGGTGGTCCGATCCGTGGAGTCTTCGCGATGGTTCTCGATCGGAGCCTGCGGCCGGTACCGGTCGGGGTCGGCGGCGAGCTCTACATCAGCGGTCTGCAGCTGGCTCGCGGCTATCACCGCCGGGCCGGGCTGACCAGCGACCGGTTTGTGGCGAATCCCTTCGGAGATCCCGGAAGCCGGATGTACCGGACCGGTGACGTGGTGCGGTGGACGAGTGGGCGATCCGGTCAGCTCGATCTGGAATACTTGGGCCGCAGTGACTTCCAGGTGAAGGTGCGCGGTTTCCGGATCGAGCTCGGCGAGATCGACGCGGTTCTGCAGGCCCACGAGTCGATCGATTTCGCGGTGACCCAGGGTCGCACCGGACCGACCGGTGCCACGATCCTGGTGTCCACGGTTGTACCGGCCGAAGGCTTCACGGTCGACACCGCGGCATTGCTCGGCCACGCCGCCGAATCCCTGCCGGATCACATGGTCCCGTCGGTTGTCATGGTGCTCGATTCGGTGCCGACGACGGTGAACGGCAAACTCGACCGTTCGGCACTGCCGGAACCTGACTTCGAGGCCATCGCGACCGAATCGTATGTGGCGCCGGCGTCGACGCTGGAGGAGATTCTGTCCGGGGTGTTCGCCGAGGTCCTCGGCGTACCCCGGGTGGGGGCCACCGATTCGTTCTTCGCGCTCGGTGGCGACAGCATCGTGTCGATTCAGCTCGTTTCCAAAGCCAAGGCCGCCGGTGTTCAGATCACCGCGCGAGACGTGTTCGAGCGCAAGACGGTTGCGGGCCTGGCCGAGGTTGCGGTGCTGCAGTCCGCCGACATGACGCCGGTACTGGAGGAGCTCCCCGGAGGCGGTGTCGGCAACATGCCGCTGACCCCGGTGATGCACTGGGCTCTCGAGCGCGGCATGGGTCATCGCTTCTCGCAGGCGGTGATGCTCACACTGCCGATGGGTATCGACCGCAGCACGCTCGTCGCCGTGCTCCAGAAGGTCGTCGACGACCACGACCTGCTCCGCGCACGACTTGCCGGCGGCGAGGGGGCTCGCGAGCTCGTGATCGAAGCGGCGGGCTCCGTCGACGCCGAATCGGCACTGACGACAGTTGAATTCGGGTCCGACGAGGTCCCGGCCACCGCGGCGTTCACCGCAGCCGCGAACGATGCCCTCGACGACGCCGCGGATCGATTGGACCCGGCCGCCGGAGTGCTGGCCCGGTTCGTATGGTTCGAACCCGCAGCCGGTGTCGACGGAAACGGCCGGTTGCTGCTGGTGCTGCACCACCTCGCGGTCGACGGGATCTCTTGGCGGATCATCGTTCCCGCACTTGCCGGCGCGTGGGCCGAACTGACGGCCGGCGTGACCCTGGACCTCGGCTCAGAAGTGACCTCGATGCGCCGGTGGTCCCATGCCCTGACCGCACAGGCCACCGAACCGGGGCGCATCGACGAGATGACCCACTGGCAGGCGGTGACCGATCCGTCGGAGCAGGCCCTGGGTGCACGTGCCCTCGACCCGGCGATCGACACCGTGCGGACTGCGAAGAAACATGCGGTCACGTTGCCCGCAGAGCTCGCCGACGCGTTGACGACGGCTGTTCCCCGGGCATTCGGCGCCGGAGCACAAGACGGCCTGCTGACCGCACTCGCGCTGGCGATCGCGGCCTGGCGCCGTGACCGTGGTGTCACCGAACGCTCGTCGCTCGCACTGACACTCGAGGGCCACGGTCGTGAGGAGAGTGTGGCCCCGGGCGCCGATCTCTCGAAGACCGTCGGCTGGTTCACCTCCGTCTATCCGGTGCGCCTGGACGTCTGTGATGTGGACATCGACGACGCGCTGAGTGGAGGCAAAGCCGCGGGGGGTGCGATCAAGGCGATCAAGGAATTGCTGAGGGCAGTTCCCGACAACGGCGTCGGATACGGCCTTCTCCGCCATCTGAACACCGAGACGGCGCCGGTCCTCGCGGCTGCTCCTGTTCCACAGGTCAGTTTCAACTATCTCGGGCGTCTCGGTGGTCAGGAGATCACCGAGGAGATGACCAGGCAGGGCTGGGTCCCGGTGATCGAAGGTGAAACCCTCGGTGGCCGGGCCGATCCCGACATGGCGCTCGGCGCGGCGATCGATGTCAACGTCTCGGTGGTGGGCGACGGCACGCTGTCCACCACATTCACCTATGCCGGAGCCCTGTTCACCGAACCCGAGATCGCCGCGCTGGCCGACCGGTGGACAACCGCGGCCACAGCCCTGGCCCACCACGCGACGCAGCCCGATGCGGGCGGACTGACTCCCTCCGATCTGACCCTCGTGAGCGCCACCCAAAGGCAACTCGACTCGCTCGAGAGTGCGCATACAGGAATCGCCGACGTGTGGCCGCTGTCGCCGCTGCAGCACGGAATGCTCTTCCACGCCTTGATGGCACGCGAATCGACCGCCGTCGTCGACGTCTACGTCGCGCAGTTCGTCCTGGGCCTCGACGGGGACCTCGACGTCGACCGGCTCGGCCGGGCCGCGACGGGTTTGCTGGACCGACATCAGAGCCTGCGGTCGACCTTCGTGATCGACGAAGACCTCGGCGCGATTGCGCTCGTGCGCACCGACCTCGAGATCGGTGTGACGGTTCATGATCTGACGACGGTCGCCGACGCCGACCGCGCCACCGAGCGCGCCCGGATACTGGCTGCCGATCGCGCAACCGGTTTCGAGATGTCTGTCGGGCCGCTGGTCCGGCTCGCTGCGCTGCGTCTGGCCCCGCAGCGCTGGGACGTCGTCGTGACCAACCATCACGCGGTCCTCGACGGCTGGTCGACGCCGTTGGTGCTCCGCGAACTGATGGTGCTCTACGCCACTGACGCCGATGCGTCGTCGATGCCTTCGACCCGGCCGTACAGCCTCTACCTGCAATGGCTGCAGGAGCAGGATCGCACCGCGTCGGCGGAGGCCTGGCGGCAGGCGTTGGGCCACGTCGACGGACCGACCTTGCTGTCGCCGGAGTCGCGGGGCCGCGACCACGCGTCGGTGCCGGGTGTGATCACGCGTGAACTCACCGCGCACGAGACGCAGCAGGCCACGGCCCTGGCCGGCCGCCTCGGCGTCACGATGAACACCCTCGTGCAGGGCGCCTGGGCAATTGTGCTCGGCGCCATGACAAACCGTGGGGATGTGGTCTTCGGATCCACGGTGTCCGGCAGGCCTCCGGTGATCACCGGAGTGGAATCGATGATCGGCCTGTTCATCAACACCGTGCCGGTCGCGGTACGGATCGACAATGCCCTCGATGTGTCCGAGTTCCTGTTACGGCTGCAGAGTGCGTCGTCCGACCTGCTGGACCACCAGTACCTCGGCCTGGCGGACATTCACCGCAGTGGTGGGACCGGGGCCGTGTTCGACACCGCAGTGCTCTATGAGTCGTATCCGGTCGACAGCGCCGGTGTGGGCAGCGGTGTGGACATCGCCGGCGCCCGGCTGCGTGACGTGGAATCCGCTGCGGCCAGCCACTTTCCGCTGTCCATCGTGGCGGCCAACACCGATCGCCTGCACTTCGCCGCGAAATTCGCGCGCGAGAGTTTCACCGCGGATGTTGCCGGATCCCACCTCGATCGCCTCCTGCGGGTGCTGCGGTCGTTCATCGCCGATCCGACCGCGCGCCTGGCTTCGCTGCAGCCGGCCTCACCGGATGAACATGCCGCGATCGAGCGATGGAATCCGTCGCCGGAGCCCATCGGTGCCCGGACGCTGGTCGATCTCTTCGACGACCAGGTTGCCCGGACACCCGGTGCCGCCGCGGTCATCGATGACGGCGGTGTCTTGTCCTACAAGGAGTTCGACGCTCGCGTCAACCGGCTCGCGAGGGTTCTGATCGGCCGAGGGATCGGGCCCGAGACCCGCGTCGCCGTGGCCATCGAGCGGTCGATGGAATTGATGATCGCGATCTATGCCGTTGCGAAGGCAGGCGGCGCGTACGTGCCGGTCGATGTCGATGCTCCGCGTGAGCGGATCGAACACGTGGTGCGCGCGTCGGGAACGATGCTGGCCCTGACCACCTCGGCACGTCGGATCGACATCGCGGATGGTGTGCCCGTACTGGAGATCGATTCGCCGGCAAGCGAACTCGCGAATCAGGTCGACACGCCGATCGGCGAACACGAACGTTTGTCGCCGCTGCGGCCCGATCACCTTGCGTACGTGGTGTTCACATCGGGATCAACCGGGCTGCCCAAGGGAGTCGAGATCACCCACGGCTCCGTGGTGAACATGATCGGCTGGCGCCAATCGGTCTACCGGCTCGGACCCGACGACCGGATCTTGCAGAAGACCCCGTTCACCTTCGACGCGTCGGTGCGGGAGCTGTGGTGGCCGCTGACACACGGTGCCGCACTGGTGATCGCCACCCCGGACGGCCATCGCGATCCTCGTTACCTCGCCGAGGCGGTCTCGCGCCATCGGATCACCGCTATGCACTTCGTCCCGTCGATGCTGGACGTATTCCTGTCCGCCGTCGAGCCGGACGAGATCTCCTCGTTGCGGATGGTCTTCTGCGGTGGTGAACAGCTGTCCGTGACGTCACTGAACCGTTTCCGGTCGATGTCGAACGCGTCGCTGCACAACGAGTACGGACCGACCGAGTCGACCGTGACGGCCACCCGATTGCAGACCAGTGCCGACGATGTGCTGCACGGGTCTGTGGGAGTCGGTCTCCCGGTTGCCAATGTTGTTGCGCGCGTGCTTGATCGAGCGTTGCGTGAGACACCACCCGGCGCAATCGGAGAACTCTATCTCGGCGGTGCACAGGTCGCCCGCGGATACACCTCACGGCACGCGCTGACCGCGGAGCGGTTTGTCGCCGATCCCCAGGGTGGACCGGGGACGAGGCTGTACCGCACCGGCGACCTGGCGATGCGCCGGACCGATGGAACACTCGACTATCTCGGTCGCGCCGACCTGCAGGTGAAGCTGCGCGGCATCCGTATCGAACTCGGCGAGATCGAGGGCGCGCTCGGTTCAGATGACCGGATTCGGCATTGCGCGGTGGCGCTCAAGACCAACCCGCAGGGTGTCGACCGGCTGATCGCCTACGTGGTCCCGGAAGGCGCCGCACCCGACGCTGCGGATGATCTGCTCGAACGGGCACGCCAGGTGCTGCCCGCGGCGTTGGTTCCGGCGGCGGTTGTCGTCATGGCCGAATTGCCGCTCACCGTGAACGGAAAACTCGATCGACGGGCACTGCCAGATCCGCAGTTCGGCAGTGCGGAAAGTGAATACCGAGCTCCGGTCACCGTGTACGAGGAGATGGTCGCGGCGGTGTTCGGCGAGGTGCTCGGTGTCGACCAGGTGTCCGTCGATGACCGGTTCTTCGATATCGGTGGCGACTCGCTGATCGCCACCCGTGTCATCGCCCGCCTCAACGCCGCGGGGAATGCCCGACTGGGGCTGCGTGACCTCTTCGAGAGTTCGTCGGTCGCCGCTCTGGCCGCGCGACTCGGCCGCGGGGCAGGGGAAGGACGGTCGCGCACGCCACTGGTCGCCACGGTGCGCCCGGCGCAGATCCCATTGTCGCTTGCGCAGCAGCGCATGTGGTTCCTGAACCAGTTCGACACGAGTTCGCCGGTGTACAACATCCCGGTTGCGATCAGACTCACCGGAAGCCTCGACGTCGACGTCCTCACCGCAGCACTCCTCGACGTTCTCGAACGGCACGAGTCGCTGCGGACGGTCTTCCCCGATGCCGAATCGGGACCACAGCAGCACATCCTCGACGTCGCCGATGCGGACATCGACGTCGCAAGGATCACCTGCCGCGAAGATGATGATCTCGCCTCGCAGATGATCCGGTTCTTCTCACAGGGCTTCGACGTCGCGAAACGTGTTCCGTTGCGTGTTGCGCTGATCGAGTTCGGCGTCGACGAGCACGTGCTGTTGATGTCGATCCATCACATCGCGTCCGACGGAGCGTCCCGCGCTCCGTTGGCCAGGGACCTGGTCACCGCCTACGTCTCTCGCATGCAGGGTGGCGCGCCCGCCTGGGCTCCACTGGCGGTGCAGTATGCCGACTTCAGCGTGTGGCAGCGTAATTGGCTCGGTTCGATCGACGACCCGGCCTCGGTCGCGTCCGGACAATTGGATTTCTGGCGAACCGAGCTGGCCGAACTGCCGACGGTTCTCGAACTACCCACCACGTTCGGGCGCCCGCCGGTGCAATCCTTCCGGGCGGGCACGGTCGACTTCACCGTTGACGCCGCGACCCGGGCCGGTCTCAGCGCGATCGGCACCGACGGCGGGGCAACCCTGTTCATGACCGTGCATGCCTGCCTGGTTGTGCTGTTGTCCCGGTTGAGCGGCGGTGACGACATCGCCGTCGCCACCCCGGTCGCCGGCCGCGGCGAACGTGAGCTCGACGACCTGGTCGGAATGTTTGTCAACACCCTGGTACTGCGGTCCCGCACGGATCCCGATCTGCGCTTCGTCGACCTGTTGGCGAAGGTTCGGGAGACCGACCTCGCGGCGTTCAGTCATTCCGAGCTGCCGTTTGAACAACTGGTCGAGGCCCTGAACCCGCAGCGGTCCCGCTCTCATTCACCGTTGGCGCAGGTGGCGCTCGCGTTCCAGAACGTCGAGCGGGCTGAGCTGAACCTCCCGGATCTGGTCATCGCACCGGTCGAATCCGGCTTGGAGACAGCCAAGTTCGACCTGCAGTTGATGATGATGGAACGCGAGACCGATGAGGGTCCGGTGCTCGACGCGACGATCACCTACGCGGCCGACCTCTTCGATCCGGCCGCGGCGAAGCGTTTTGCCGACTACTTCGTCCGGGTCTGCCGTGCCGTCGTCGACGACGCCGAGGTCGCGATCGGAACGCTGGATCTCCTCGATGCGGTCGAGCGCGACATCGTCGTGCCCTACAACGCGGGTCCGGATCCGGCACCGATGACGCTCGCCGAGCTCATCTCGCGCGGCGCGGCACTGGATCCGGACGCGATCGCCATGGTGGAGAACGACCGGTCGATCACCTATCGGCAACTCGACGCCGAGTCGAATCGGCTCGCCCGCAAGCTCATCGAGTGCGGAGCTGATCTTGAGACGTTCGTCGCGGTGGCACTTCCTCGGTCGATCGCCTGGATCACCACGGTGTGGGCCGTCGGCAAGGCGGGATCGGCATTCGTCCCACTGGACTCGTCGTACCCGATGTCGCGGATGCAGTTCATCGTCGCCGATTCCGGCGCGCGGTTCGGGATCACGACTGCCGAGCTGAAGGACGGACTGCCGGCCGACATCGAATGGCTGGTGCTCGACGATCCGGCGACCCGCGATGACCTCGCCCACACTTCTGATACGCCTCTGGCCGAGGCCGAGCGCGTCCGGGCGTCGGTGGACAATGTCGCGTACACCATCTATACCTCGGGCTCGACCGGAAAGCCGAAGGGTGTGGTCGCCACCCACCGCGGTTTGGCGGGTGTCCACGAAGCCATCAAGAAGCGAGTGGTCCGGGGCGAGACCAGGGTCCGCTCGGCGCTCTTCTCCTCACCCGGATTCGACGGTGCGATATTCGATCTCCTGCTCGGCGCAGGAGGCGGCAACACGATGATCGTGGTCCCGCCCGGCGTGTACGGCGGCCGCGAATTGGCCGACCTGTTGCGGGACAAGGCTGTCGAGGTGGCGTTCATCCCACCTGCCGCCTTGGCAACCGTTGATCCCACTGGCCTGGACACCTACCGCACCGTGGTGCTCGGCGGCGAGTCGACACCACCGGAGCTGATCGCGGCGTGGGCCGACGGCCGGGATGTACTCAACATGTACGGCCCGACCGAGACAACCATCATCTGCACGGTCAGTGTGCCGTTGCGTCGTGACCGGGCGGTCGACATCGGTGCACCGTTCCGGGGCATGCAGGCGGTGGTACTCGATTCCCGGCTGCGACCGGTGCCGATCGGTGTCGACGGCGAGCTGTACATGATCGGTGGTGGACTGGCCAGGGGATACCTCAACCGGCCCGGCCTGAGCTCGGGCTCCTTCGTCGCGAATCCTTTTGGGCCCGAAGGCAGCCGGATGTACCGGACCGGTGACGTCGTGCGGTGGGTCTTCAATGACGGCGAGTACGTGATCGACTACATCGGCCGGGCGGACTTCCAGCTGAAGATCCGTGGATTCCGCATCGAGCTCAGTGAGATCGACGCCGTCCTGACCCGGCATCCGGACGTCGGTGCCTCGGCGACCGTGGACGTGCGGACACCCAGCGGGGCAGTGGCGCTGGTCGCCTACGTCACGAGCGCCACGGGCGCTGCCATCGATACGCGGGAACTGCGGTCGTATGCGCGGCGAGACCTGCCCTCACACATGGTGCCCGCAGCGTTTGTCGAACTGGACTCGATGCCGCTGACCACCAACGGCAAGACCGATCGCCGGGCGCTTCCGGAACCGGTGTGGGAGGCCGTAGATTTCCAGGCTCCGAGGACACCGGTGGAGGAGATCGTTGCCGGAGTGATCGCCGACGTGCTCGGTATCGACCGGGTGTCCAGCGATGCCGACTTCTTCGAGCTCGGCGGCAACTCGCTGTCGGCGACACGGGTGGTTGCGCGAGTCAACGAGGCCCTCGATGTCCAGCTCGGGGTGCGGGCGATCTTCGATGCCCCCACCGTGTCGGGTATCGCGACCGCCGCATCGAATGCGGCAAAGCGTGAGTCCGGTCATCCGCCGCTCACCCGGCGTGACCGTCCGGCCCGGATCCCGCTGTCGATGGCCCAGCAGCGGATGTGGTTCCTCAACCAGTTCGACACCACGTCGGCCGCATACAACATCCCCATGGCCGTGCGGCTGACCGGATCGCTGGATGTCGATGCCCTGCGTGTGGCGATGGATGACGTTCTCGGCCGGCATGAATCGCTGCGCACCGTCTTCCCGTCCGGTCCCGAAGGCCCCGAGCAGCGGGTCCTGTCCGTTGTCGAGGCCGGGGTGTCGCTGACCACCGTCGAGGTTTCCGAAGATCAGGTCGTCGCGGCCGCAATTGCTTTCGGCCGGCAGGGATTCGACGTCGCGGAGTCGGTGCCTCTGCGGGCCGCGCTGTTCGCCATCGGACCGGACGACCATGTGCTGGTCGTGGTGGTGCACCACATCAGTGCCGACGGCGCCTCGATGGCACCGCTTGCCCAGGACGTGATGCTGGCCTATCTGTCGCGCGCGCAGCAGGGCAGCGATCCCGATTGGCAACCGATGCCCGTGCAATACGCGGACTTCACGCTGTGGCAACAGGAGGTGCTCGGCTCCGAGGACGACGCGGAGTCGGTGCTGTCCCGGCAAATTGCATACTGGCGTGAGGCTTTGGCGGATCTTCCCGATGTGCTCGAGCTACCGGGGGATCGCCCCCGGCCCCCGGTGCAGTCCACCACGGGCGAGCGGCTGCCGTTCTCGGTGTCGCCCGAACTCGCGACCGCGGTCGAGGACATCGCGCGGACCACCGGAACCACGCCGTTCATGGTGCTGCAGGCAGCATTTGCGGTGTTGCTCGCCCGGATCTCGGGGTCCGGTGACATCGCGATGGGTACCGCGATCGCGGGACGGGGTGAGCAGGCACTCGACCGACTGGTGGGGATGTTCGTCAACACACTGGTGTTGCGGACACCGGTGGATGGCAATGCCACGTTCACGCAGACCCTGGCGACGGTGCGTGAAGCCGACCTCGGCGCGTTCTCACACGCCGATGTCCCGTTCGAGCGTGTGGTCGAGGTCCTCAATCCGGAACGGTCGACGGCCTATGCGCCGTTGGCCCAGGTGTCATTCGGCTTCGAGAACATCGATCGACCGGCGCTGGACCTGCCGGATCTGAGCATCAGCCCGTTGCCGGTCGAACTGTTCGAGGTGAAGTACGACCTCGAACTCTCCCTGTCGCCGACGACCGATGCCGATGGCGCGCAGTCGGGATACTCGGGCGTCTTCGCCTATTCGACCGCGCTGTTCGACCGGTCGACCATCACGGCACTGTGCGAGCGATTCCTTCGGGTGCTGTGCGCCGCAGTCGCCGAACCAGATCTGCGCGTCGGCGACATCGACATCTTCGATGAGCGGGAGCGGACACTGATCCGTCACGAGATCAACAACACCGCGACCACGGTGACCGACCGGATCCTCGGTGACTTCCTCTCCACCGGAGCCGATCTGGCCCCGCACACTCCGGCCGTCACATACGAAGACGAGACGCTCGACTACGCGTCGTTCGCCGCCCGGGTCAACGCCCTGGCCCGGAGGCTGATCGCCGAGGGCGTCGGTCCTGAGGTGACCGTGGTCGTGGCGGTGCGCCGGTCGCTCGAGATGATGGTCGCAATCCACGCGGTGATCACCGCCGGCGGCGTCTACGTCCCGGTGGATCCGGAGCAGCCGCGGGACCGGATCGCCGGTGTTGTCGAACAGGCTGCACCGCTCTGTGTGCTCACCAACGCACCGGATCGGATGGAATCGGTCGTCGACGGCACACTCATCGACATCGACCGCGTCGACCTGACCGGGTTCGGGACCGACCCGCTGACCGAGTCCGAACGTCGCGGGCCGTTGCGTCCGGAGAACTCCGCCTACGTGATCTTCACGTCGGGTTCCACCGGGAAGCCCAAGGGTGTGGTGGTCAGCCATGCGGCTGCGGTGAACCAGATCCGCTGGCTGGAGGACTATTTCGGGTGCAGCGCGGATGACACATTCCTCCAGAAGACCCCGTTGGTCTTCGACGCGTCGATCTGGGAGTTGTTCGTTCCCTTCGCCTGCGGAGGACATCTGGTCATCGCCAAACCCGACGGCCACCGCGATCCGGAGTACCTGATCGACACCGTCCGCCGATGGAATGTGGCCCTGCTCGACTTCGTTCCGTCGATGCTCGCGGTTCTGCTGAGCGAGAAGCGGCTGGCCCTACCGGAATCGGTACGCGGCATCGTCGTGGGCGGCGAAGCCCTCCCGGAATCGTTGGCACAGCGGTTCCTCGAACTGAACAACGCATTCCTCGACAACCAGTACGGACCCACCGAGACCACGATCACCGCGACCGCGCATCGGGTCGACGGCACGGAGCCCGGCGCCATCCCGATCGGTACACCGGTCCAGAACACGCGGGCCTACGTCCTCGACGCACGCCTGCGTCCCGTGGTACCCGGTACCGGGGGAGAACTGTATCTGGCCGGAATCCAGCTGGCCCGAGGCTATCTGGGGCGGCCCGATCTCACCGCAGAGCGCTTTGTCGCCGATCCGTTCGATGACCGGGGGACGGTCATGTACCGCACCGGAGACCTGGCCCGGATCAATCGGCGCGGCCAGATCGAATACCTGGGCCGAACCGACCACCAGATCAAGATCCGCGGTCTGCGGATCGAGCTCGGTGAGATCGAAGCGGTCCTGGCACGGCACAACTCGATCGGACAGGTAGCGGTCCTGGCCGTGGCGAGCGAACACGGACGTCGGCTCGCCGCGTACGTGACGCCCGCCGACGGCGCGGCGATCGACGTTGCGGCCCTGCGCGCCGCCGTCGGCGCATCGTTGCCGGACTACATGGTCCCCGACTCGTTCATGGTGCTCGACGCCATGCCGATCTCGGCGAACGGAAAATTCGATCGCAAAGCGCTACCCGAGCCCGTACTCGACGTCGAGAGCGCCGCGTACGTGGCGCCTGCCTCAGAGACCGAAGTCCAGATCGCCGCGGTGTTCGCCGAAGTGCTGGGACGGGACCGGGTCAGCGCGGTCGAGTCCTTCTTCGCGCTCGGCGGCGACAGCATCATGTCGATCCAGCTCGTCTCCCGCGCAAAGGCGCTCGGCATCGGCCTGACCGCACGAGATGTGTTCGAACACAAGACTGTTGCCGCTCTGGCCACGGTGGCGACCGATGCCACGGACGAAAGGCGCAGCCGGCTCGCCGAACTCCCCGGGGGCGGGGTCGGAGACCTGCCGCTGACCCCCATCATGGCCGCGTTCGGGTCCGCGCCCGGCGGGCACAACCGTTTCTCTCAGTCGAACTTCGTGACGCTGCCGCACGGTATCGATCCGTCGACCATCGAATCGGTGGTGGAGGCGGTGGTATCGCATCACGACGCGCTTCGACTGCGATGGGTGCGTTCCGGCGAGACGCTGGGACATTTGCGGGTCGAGGAACCGCAGCCCGAACACGCGCGATCGATACTTCGTCGGGTCGAATTCGAAAGCCTGCCCGGCACAGTCGACTTCGAGTCCCTTGTGCAGCGTGAGTTCACCGCCGCCGCCGACCGGCTGGATCCACAGGCCGGCGTGGTCGCGCAGTTCGTCTGGTTCGATCCCGCGCCGGGCGCGGCGACCAATGGACGGCTGCTGATAGTCATCCACCACCTCGCGATCGACGGTGTGTCGTGGCGCATCCTGCTACCTGATCTGGCGGCGGCGTGGGGCGGCATCCTGACGGGCAGCGGGCCGGCATTGCAGCCGGTGGGTACCTCGTTACGCAGGTGGGCGCACGGGCTGGCCGAGATGGCGAGCGCCCCGCACCGAATGACCGAAGTGGACTACTGGCGCTCCGTGATCGATGTCGACGACCCGCTGCTGGGTGAACGAGCGGTCGATCCCGCGGTCGACACCGTCGGATCCACGGAGCGTGTGCGCCTCGAACTCTCCGAGGAGACCACTCGGGCGTTGATCACGGCGGTCCCCGAGGCCTTCGGTGGTGGCGTCAACGACGGTCTGCTCGCGGGATTCTCGGTGGCGCTGGCCAGATGGCGGTCCCGGCGAGGCCGGTCGGCCGAGCACGTCTATCTGCAGATGGAAGGCCACGGCCGTGAGGAAGATACGCTGCCGGGGGCGGAGATCGGCCGGACCGTCGGCTGGTTCACCACGGCGTATCCGGTCCGGCTCGATCTCGCGGGACTTGATCTGGACGACGCACTCGCCGGCGGTGACGACCTCGGCCGGCTGATCAAGTCGACCAAGGAGACACTCCGGTCCGCACCCGGGAACGGCATCGGCTGGGGCCTGCTGAGGCATCTCAACACCGATACGGCCGCCGAACTGACCGGACCGGAGCCCCAGATCAGCTTCAACTACCTCGGTCGCACATCGGCGATCGAGTTCACCGACGAGATGCGCGAGATCGGTTGGGTACCGGCCCGAGACGGCGGTGAACTGGGTTCGGCACTGGACCCCGACATGCCGGTCCCCGCACTGGAAGTCAATGCCGTTGTCTCCGAGCGCGAGGGCTCGGAGCGGTTGTCGGCGGCCATCGACTTTCCGGTCGGTCTGTTCACCCGGGCCGACATAGGGGAGTTGGCCGCCGCCTGGTCGGCGGCACTCGAACAGGTCGCCCGATATGCGTCGGCACCGGGGGCCGGCGGTCTGACACCGTCCGATCTGCGCCTCGTGGCGCTGTCCCAACCGCAGATCGAGACTCTCGAACGTCGGTACCCGGGTCTGGACGACATCTGGCCGCTCTCACCGTTGCAGCGGGGCATGCACTTTCACGCCCGCATCGCCGAGGGGGCCGTGGATGTGTACTCGGCGCAGATGTCGCTGCACCTGGCCGGTACCGTCGACCCCGAGCGGTTGCGCCGCAGTGCACAGGCCTTGATCGCACGTCACCAGGCGTTCCGGACCGCATTTGTCACCGACGAGACCGGGAACACCGTCGGGGTGGTGCTCGGTGAGGTCGACATACCCTGGCGGACAGTGGATTGCACGGATCCTCACAACGAGCAGGACGCCGCGGGCACCCGCGCGGATCTGGCGGCCGCGGATCTGCAGGCCCCGTTCGACATGGAGAAGCCGCCGCTGATGCGGTTCACGCTCTTGCGGACCGCCGTCGACCGGTACGAACTGCTGATCACCAACCACCACATCGTGATCGACGGTTGGTCGACGCCGCTGCTGATCAGGGAGCTGCTGGTTCTGTACGCGACCGGCGGTGACGCCTCGGTGCTGCCGGCCCCGCGCTCGTACCGAGATTTCCTGGCCTGGCTGGCCCGCCGCGAGCCCGAGGAATCGCGGGCGGCCTGGGTCGAGCAGCTCGCCGACGTCGAAGGTGCGACCCTGCTGGTCTCCGGTGACCGAGGGCGCCGCCAGCATGAGGGCGTCGCAGAGCTGCAGGTGGAGATCACCGAAGAATCCACCGCGGAACTGCAGACCCGGTCCAGAGCACTCGGAGTCACGCCCAACACCTTTGTTCAGACGGCCTGGGCGATCGTGCTGAACGCGTTGACGGGCCGATCCGATGTTGTTTTCGGTGCGACGGTCTCCGGCCGCCCCGCGGACGTGGCCGGGGTCGAGTCGATGATCGGGTTGTTCATCAACACGATTCCGGTCCGGGTCCGGATCTCCGGATCGGAGACCGTCGATCAGCTGCTCACCCGGGTTCAGGTGGAACAATCGGCACTGCTGGACCATCAACACATGGGATTGGCCGATATCCAGCGAGCAGTCGGAGAAGCGGCACAGTTCGACACGTTGGCCGTCTTCGAGTCGTTCCCGGTCGACATGGCCGGTGCCACAGCAGAGACCGACATCGCCGGGATGCGAGTGACGGGTTTCAGCGGTCGGGACGCCGCCCACTATCCGGTGACCCTGACCGCGAGCATGCGCGGAGCGCTGAAGTTCAAGTTCAGTTATGCGCCCGATCTCGTCGACGAGCCGGCGATGCAGCGCATCTCCGAGCGGCTGGTCGCCGCGGTCACGGCACTGATCACCCGGCCGGCGGCGTCGGTGGCGTCGGTCGATGTACTCTCCCGTAGCGAACGAGGCGAACTCGAACAGGTCAGCGGAGCGACGGCAAGCCGAGCGGTTTCGCTGCCACAACTGCTGGCGGCCACGGTGTCCGCTGCGGGTATCGAGTCCACCGCGCTGATACTCGGCGATCGCCGGGTCTCGTACGGAGAACTGGATCGCTGGTCGAATCGCCTTGCGCGCGAGCTCATCGCCGTCGGTATCGGACCAGAGGTCGCGGTGGCGTCGGCGCTGCCACGCTCGGTGTACTCGCACCTCGCGTTGTGGGCGGTGGCGAAGGCCGGTGGCATTCTCGTCCCGATGGACCCGGCGTATCCGGCCGACCGCATCGAGCACATGGTCCGTGATTCCGGTGCCCGAATCGGATTGACGATGGCTGCCCATCGAACCGGTCTATCCGCGGCGATCGAATGGCTGGTGCTCGACGATCAGCAGTTCGAGATGCAGTGTTCCACCCAGCGCGACGAGTCGTTGCTGCCGGAAGAACGACCTCGTGCGCTTCGAATCGACAACGCCGCGTACATGATCTACACCTCGGGATCCACCGGACTCCCCAAGGGGGTGGTGATGTCGCATGCCGGTCTGGCGAACTTCGCCGCCGAACAGGCTCAGCGGTACGACCTGACCAGAAATGCCAGGGCACTGCACTTTTCGTCGCCGAGCTTCGACGCATCCATGTTGGAGCTGCTCCTGGCGGTCCCTATCGGTGCGGCCTTGGTGATCGTTCCCCCGGGGATCTACGGTGGCGAGGAGCTCGCGGCGATCATCCGTGAGCACCAGGTCACCCACGCGTTCATCACACCGGCCGCGCTCGCGACTCTCGACCCGGCCGGACTGGACAGCCTGCAACACCTGTCAGTCGGCGGGGAGGCGGTGCCGAACCGGCTGCTCGAGATCTGGGGACCGCACCGGAACTTCTACATCGGGTACGGACCGACCGAGACCCAGATCATGGTGACGATCAGCGACCGATTGCTCCCCGGAGACCAGCCGACGATCGGTGGACCCATCCGTGGTGTGTCGGCGTCGATCCGAGACCGGTTCCTCCGACCCGTGCCGGTCGGCGCCCCCGGCGAGTTGTACATCTCCGGAATACAGTTGGCGCGCGGCTATCACGCCCGGAGCGGATTGAGCGCCGAACGTTTTGTCGCCGACCCCGCGGCGCCTGGACACCGGATGTACCGCACCGGAGACGTGGTCCGCTGGATTCGCACCCGGTCGGGCGCGCTGGAGGTCGAGTACATCGGTCGCAGCGACTTCCAGGTCAAGGTTCGCGGCTTCCGCATCGAACTCGGAGAGATCGATGCGGTTCTCGCCGAGCACGACTCGGTGGAGTTCGTCTTGACCCAGGGCGTGCAGGGTCCCTCGGGTGCCACGATGCTGGTCTCGTACGTGGTGCCGGCACCGGGGTCGTCGGTGGACACCTCGGAGTTGACCACGTTCGCCGGCCGGTCGCTGCCGGTCCACATGGTGCCCGCAGCGGTGATGGTACTCGACGAGATGCCGATGACCGTCAACGGCAAGGTTGATCGAAAGGCGCTGCCACAACCGACTTTCGAAGAATCGGATCAGGCATACGTGGCACCGGGCACACCCACCGAGGAGATACTGGCAAAGGTTTTTGCGGATGTGCTCGGAGTCGAACGCGTCGGCGTCACGGACTCCTTCTTCTCACTCGGCGGCGACAGCATCATCTCGATCCAGCTGGTGTCCCGCGCCAAGGCGGCGGGGGTTCTGATCTCCGCCCGAAACATCTTCGAACACAAAACGGTTGCCGAGATCGCGCGGGTCGCGACCATGACCACCGACAGTGCCGTCACAGTGCTCGAAGAGTTGCCGGGCGGAGGTGTCGGTGAGTTGCCGATGACTCCGATCGTGCGATGGATGCTGGAGCGGCCGGGTGGTCACAGTCGCCTGATCATGCCCCTGTATGTGGCGCTGCCCGAAGGTATCGGGCACGACGAACTGGTGGCCACGCTCTCGGCCGTCATCGACCACCATGACATGCTCAGGGCCTCGGTCTCATACCCGGACAACATGATCCACGTTCGAGATAGACAGATCACGGATGTCGCGGAGATGATCGAACGGGTCGAGTTCGGTGCTTCTGCCACGCCCGGAACACCCGCGTTCTCCGACCTCGTCGAACCGGCTTTCGAACGCGCCGCCGCGGAACTGGATCTCGCTCGGGGACAGGTGCTGCGGCTGGTATGGCTGCAGCCCGGCCCCGGTGTGTCCGGTCTCGGCCGATTGCTCATCGTCGCCCATCACCTGGTGGTCGACGGTGTGTCCTGGCGGGTGCTGGTCGAAGATCTGGTCACCGCCTGGCAGACGATCGGGCAGGGCGGAGCGCCGGAGTTGAAGCCTGTCGCCACGTCGATGCGACGCTGGGCGTACGCGCTGTCTGAGCAGTCCACCGCTGCGGATCGGGTTGCGGAACTGGGCTTCTGGACAGACCTCCTCGACCGTGGCGGTGTGGATCTCGGTTGCCGACCGCTGGATCCGGCCGTCGATGTGTTCGGCACCGTCGAAACGGTGAAGCTGAACCTGCCGGTGCATGTCACCGATGCGCTTCTCACCACGGTTCCGCGGGTCTTCGGCGGTGGTGTCAACGACGGACTCCTGGCGATCCTCGCCGTCGCATCGGTCGCCTGGCTTCGTGATCGAGGGATCGCGACCGACGGCACCACGATCAAACTGGAAGGTCACGGACGCGAGGAAGACATCGTCTCCGGGGCCGACCTGTCGAGGACGGTGGGATGGTTCACCACCATGTTCCCGTTGGGCCTGGACCTGACCGGGGTCGACATCGACGACGCGCTTCGCGGTGGACCCGCGATTGCCGACGCGGTGAAGTCGATCAAGGAGCAGCTCCTTGCGGTCCCCGACAAAGGGATCGGATACGGGATGCTGCGATACCTCAATCCGGATACCGCACAACAGTTGTCGGAGTTCGGGCAACCCGCGATCGGCTTCAACTACCTCGGCCGGATCGGCACCGACAGTGCCGCCGGAGCGCAATCGGTCGGTTGGTTGCCGGCGCCGAGTGGTGAGCTCACCACATCGGCCGGACCGGATCCCGACATGCCGGTGGCCGCGGCCATCGACATCAACGCCGCAGTGACCGGAGACCGGCTCGAGGCCACCTTCGCGTACCCGAACACCCTGCTGAGCCAGGCCGAGGTCCGGGCGTTCACAGACCTGTGGGAGCGGGCCGCCGAGGCTGTTGCACGGTGGTCGTCGGACGCGCCCACCAGGGTGTTCACACCGTCCGATCTGTCATTGGTGGAGCTTGATCAACGCGCGATCGACGTATTGGCCGTCGACCACCCGTCGATGACCGACGTGTGGTCGCTGTCGCCGTTGCAGCGCGGAATGTTGTTCCATGCGCGGCTCGCCGAAGGTTCGCTCGACGTGTACACCTCCCAGGTGATCCTGCGGCTCGGCGGCACCATCGACATCGGACGACTGCGGCTGGCGGCGCAGGCGTTGCTCGACCGCCATCCGAATCTGCGGACCGCGTTCCGGGACGACCTCGCAGACGAGGCGGTCGCCGTGATCGTCGAATCCGCGGTGGCGTCGTTCACCGAATACGACCTCGGTTCCACGACTGACGCGGATGTGGTCCGCGCCCAGATCCTCGATGAGGACCGGAGTCGGCGGTTCGAGATGGATTCACCACCGCTGATGCGATTCACGGCAATTCGGCTCGATGCCGACCGCGTCGACTTCGTGATGACAAGTCACCACATCCTCCTCGACGGCTGGTCCATGCCGCTGGTTCTGCGTGAACTGTTCACGCTGTACGCCACCAGGGGAGATGCAACGGTGTTGCCGGCACCCCGCTCCTACCGGGGATTCCTGGCGTGGCTTGCCGACCGGGATCTGCAGGCGTCCGCCGAGCAGTGGGCCACAGCGCTGGGTGGTGTCACCGAACCGACATTGCTGGCACCGGCGAATCGCGCCCGCGAACAGCAGAGCATGCCGGGCGAGATGCTCCTCGAGATCAGTCCCGAACGGACCGCGGATCTCGATGCGGTGGCGAAACACCTTGGGGTGACCATGAACACGGTCGTCCAGGCGGCCTGGGGCCTGGTGCTGTCACGACTGATCGGCCGCGAAGACGTGGTATTCGGTGCCACCGTCTCGGGCCGGCCCGGCCACCTCGAAGGGGTGGAGTCAATGATCGGTCTGTTCATCAACACGCTGCCCGTCCGAGCCCGGATCGACAGGTCCGAGACCATCGCCGACTTCTTGGTGCGATTGCAGGTCGAACAGTCCGAACTGGTCGAACACCACTATGTGGGATTGCCGGTGATCGCCGGGCGCGTCGGTGCCGGCGCCGGTTTCGACACCCTGACGGTCTTCGAGTCGTATCCGGTCGACGCTGTGGCGGCCGGATCGGTCACCGACATCGACGGGTTGCGGGTGCACGACGTGTCCGGCGTGGACGCGAACAATTTTCCCTTGTCGCTGTTCGTCACCGCGGGGGACCGGGTACGCCTGCAGGCGAAGTTCCTCGCCGACGTCTTCGGTCACGACGAGGTCGAGATCATCCTGAGTCGGGTTGATCAGATGCTCGCCCAGATCGTCGCCGACGCCGACATCCCGGTCGGCCGGGTCGATGTGCTGGTGCCGGCCGAGCGCGAGCAACTCGCCGGGTTCAACGCGACCGAGGTCGATGTACCGGCCCGCACGCTGGTCGACATGTTCGATGCCCAGGTGCGTCGCACACCCGGCGCCGATGCCCTCGTCTTCGAGGGCGAGGTCCTCACCTATGCCGAGTTCGATTCCCGCGCAAATCGTCTCGCACGCCATCTCATCGGTATGGGTGTGGGTCCCGAGTCGAAGGTCGCCATCGCGATGCGACGGTCACTCGACCTCCTGGTCGGGATCTACGGGATCATCAAGGCCGGAGCCGGGTACGTCCCGATCGATCCCGACCACCCGGCGGACCGCACCGGTTACGTCTTGGAGATCGCCGACCCGGTCTGTGTACTGACCACGGGCGGTGACGGAATCGATGTCTCGGCGGACTTCGCAGTCATCGAGATCGACACCCTGGATCTCTCTGAGCTCCCGGACGGTCCGGTCACGGACGCGGACCGGACGGCACCACTGCGGCCCGACAACACCGCGTACGTCATGTTCACCTCGGGTTCCACCGGCAAGCCGAAAGGTGTGGTGATCACCCATCGCGCGATCGTCAACCAGCTCGTGTGGAAGCAATCCGAGTACGGACTCGGACCCGCCGATGTGGTGCTGCAGCAGATCGCGATGACGTTCGACGTGTCGGTGTGGGAGTTCTTCTGGGGATTGCAGAACGGCGCGACCCTGGTGATCGCAAAGCCGGACGGGCACAAGGACATGCGTTACCTCGCGTCGCTCATCGCCGAGTACGGGATCACAACCGCGACGTTTGTGCCCTCGCCGCTGGGAGTGTTCGTGGCCGAGGCGGACCGGTCGGCGTTGCGGACATTGCGCCACGCATTCGTGATCGGAGAGGCGTTGCCGCCGGAGACCGCCGAGCGCTTCCGTGAGCTGTGTTCGGCCAGCCTGAACAACATGTACGGCCCCACCGAGGCGGCTGTCAGCGTGACGAATTGGCCAGTGGGCCCGGCAGATACGCAGACCGTGCCGATCGGTGTCCCGCAGTGGAACGTCACCGCACACGTCCTCGATTCCGGGCTGCGGCCGACGCCGGCAGGTGTGGCCGGTGAGCTGTATCTCGGTGGCACCCAGCTCGCGCGCGGCTACCTGCAACGGCCGGGGATCACCTGCGACCGGTTCGTCGCCAATCCGTTCGGACATCCGGGTGAGCAGATGTACCGCACCGGCGATCTCGTCCGCCGCCGCACGGACGGAGCACTGGAGTACATCGGACGCACCGACTTCCAGGTCAAACTGCGGGGACAGCGGATCGAACTCGAGGAGATCGAATCGGCAGTGCTGACGTACCCGCCGGTTCGCCAGACCGCGGTCCTCGTCCACAAGGATCCGCGCACGGGGGATCACCTGATCGCGTATGTGATCGCGCATCAGGGCAACGACCTCGACACCGAGCAGTTGCGGATCTCGGTGGGTCGCTCACTGCCGAAGTACATGGTGCCCGATGCGGTGGTCGTGCTCGATGAGTTCCCGCTGAACCCCAGTGGCAAGCTCGACCGGAAACAACTGCCGGTTCCCGAGTTTCATCAGGCGGGGGAGTACGTGGTCCCGGCAACCGAGACCGAACGCATCGTCGCCGATGTCCTGGCCGAGATCCTCGGCCTCGACCGGGTCTCGGCGGACGCGTCGTTCTTCGACCTCGGTGGGAATTCGCTGTCGGCCACGCGGCTCGCCTCGCGGTTGTCCGATGCGCTCGGCACACCGATGTCCCTGCGGGCGATCTTCGTCGACCCGACGGTGTCCGGGATCGCGGCGAGCGCTGACTCCGGAACCGCCTCGGGTGCAGGTGTATTCGATGTCGTCCTGCCGATCCGGGAACAGGGCACCGGGACCCCGCTCTTCTGCATCCACCCCGTGCTCGGTCTGGCCTGGGCGTACCGGGGTCTGAC
>NZ_DATCVM010000276.1:0-4001 GCF_036566845.1 Williamsia sp. | reverse complement strand
ACCGTGCCCGGAATCAGGGTAGATCGTGACCTGCGAGTTCGGAAGTCGCTCCGCGAGTTCGACCGAGTGCTTGCTGGCGACCATGATGTCGTTGTCGCCGTTGGCGACGAAAGCTGGGTGAGTGATCACGGACAAGTCGTCGGGTGTCGTCTTTCCGCCGCCCACGATGGCCCGCAGCTGCGCGATACCTGCCCGGACGGAGATCGGCTTGTCCCGATTGTCCGTACGCTCGGCGAGGCGCCCGAAGTAGTCGTTCGCCGCCAGCTTCCCCTCGTCGGTGCGAGGGAAGAACAGGAAGTGCCGGGGGTCCTTGCGCGCGAGTGCAGCCTTGACGTACGCGAGCCCAACGATGCGCGCCATCTTGTCGATTCCGCCGCCGCCGCGCGGTCCGGTGCCGGTGAGCACCAGTCGACGAACGAGTTCGGGGGCCTGCAAGGCGACCATTTGCGCAACCCCGCCACCGAGCGAAAAGCCTACGAGGTCGACTTTGTCGAGGCCGAGAGCGCGAATGAAGGAGATCGCATCTGCACCCATCTGCTCGAGATTGGTCGGTACCGATCCACCGGTGGCTCCGACGCCCCGGTTGTCGAATGCGATCACGTGATGACCCTTCGCGACACCGTCGATGACGCGGGGGTCCCAATCGTCGAGGACAGCGGTGAAGTGATGCAGGAACACCACCGGCACGCCACCGGTCGGGCCCAGTTCGCGGTACGCGAAGGGCACTCCGTCCACGCTGACGAATTTCGTCGGTGCGTCCCGCCAGGCGGTTTGCGTGTCGGGCTTCTCGTCGGTTGTGGACATGATAGTTCCTCTTTTCGATCCCTTGAGATCAATAGTGTTGTGAGTGTGGATGATCAGCGGTTGTCGAGCTCAGTCAGGAGTGCGCGAAGGCCGGCATTCTTCGTCAGTGCGGTATCGAGTATCGGGTTGATCAGACCTCGAGCAGCGGACAAGGGCAACCATCGCCCCGGCCGCATGACTCGGGGTGCACGAGCTTGTACCCCGTCGACGACAGCACGTGCGGCTTCGTCGGGCTGCAGTCGTTTGAGAAGTGGACGGGGAAGGACCTTCATCACGTCACCGGCGGCGCGATCGGTGTCGAGACCGTTCCGGATCATCGGTGTGTCGATGAGAGAGAAGTAGGCCGTCGTGACGCTCACGCCGTGCATGGCGAGTTCGACCCAAAGCCCCCGACCGAGTTGCTCGATAGCCGCTTTGCTCATCGCGTACGGAATCGTGCCCATCCCGTTGAGGAAGGCGAATACCGAACTGACCAGGACGATCTGACCGCGGCTGTCGATCACGTGCGGCAGCGCCGCCCGGACGGTGTTGATCACTCCGAAGACGTTGACTGCGAACAACGTGTCGATCGCCTCGGGTGGTGTGTTGCGCAACGTGCTCGTCCGTGCCAACACGCCTGCATTGGCCATGACGGCGTCGATCCGGCCGAGACGGTCGACCGCCTCACCCATCGCCTTGTCCAGGTCGGCGCGGTCGGTCACGTTCGCGACGAGACCGACCGCGGAGAACGGATGCCGCGACGACACGGTCTCGGGTGTGGTCGGATCGATGTCGAGGACAGCGACCTTGGCGCCGCGCCGGATCATCTCGGCTGTCGTTGCGGCACCGATACCGCTGGATCCGCCGGTGATGACGACGACCTTTCCCGTCAGGTCGTACTTCGTCCGGCTCATCGTGTGCCGCGTCTCGGGTTCAGAGTGATACGGCCGTTACGACGCACCATCGCCGCCATGGTGCGCACTCGCCCTCTGTCTGGATCGGGCGCCAGGCCGTCCCCCATACGGTGCAACTGGTCCGTGTGCCACCCGATGGTGAGAACACTCTCGATGGCGGACGGATCGGTCAGTTTCCCCAGCGCGTCGCGGAGCGGAAGCCTGATGTCTCGGGTGGCGAGTGCGCGGGTCCGCCCGGTCAGGACGGAACGCGCAGCACCGGCATCG
Source organism: Williamsia sp. (assembly GCF_036566845.1). GTDB lineage: Bacteria > Actinomycetota > Actinomycetes > Mycobacteriales > Mycobacteriaceae > Williamsia. Next base: position 2,037 of record NZ_DATCVM010000276.1, on the reverse strand, counting down.
AGGACAGTGGGACGCGCAATGCCTACCGCGTCGCAGTCACCGCTCTCGATCGCCTCGGACATGCCCGCTTCGGTCCGAAATCCACCGGTGACCACGAGCGGCACGTCGCCGGCGACGGCGCGAACCGTGCGGGCGTACTCAAGGAAGTAGGCCTCTCGAGCGCGGGTGCTTGCCGCCGAGAACCCGCTCATCGCCGGGGATTCGTAGGTGCCACCGCTGATTTCGATGAGATCGATACCCTCGGCGGCGAGTGCCTCCACCACATCGCGAGACTCGGCCTCGGTGAAGCCGCCGCGCTGGAAGTCTGCCGAATTGAGTTTCACCGATACCGCGAAGCCGGGCGACACCCGAGCGCGGATGGCGCGGACGATCTCGATGAGAAATCGTCGTCGCCGGCTCGGGTCACCACCCCATTCGTCGGTGCGCTGATTCGTCATGGGTGAGAGGAACTGGGTGACCAGGTAACCGTGAGCTGCTTGAATCTGCACACCGTCGAACCCCGCGGTCTCGCACACCAGTGCAGCCACGGCGAACCTCTCGACGATGCCCTCCACTTCGACCGACGTCAGAGCACGCGGCGTCGAGGCGCCGGGAACATTCAGGGGAACTGCGCTGGGAGCAACCGGCGTGTGTCCGATCGACAGTGGATTCGCCTGCCTACCCGGATGATTGAGCTGCACGAAGATCGGGACCCCAGCATCCTTGGTTGCTTTGGCCCAGGATGCCAGGGCCGGGAGGTCTCGCTCGTCTTCGATCACGACGTTGCCGACCTCGCCGAGTTGTGCGCGATCGACCATGACGTTGCCGGTGACGAGGAGCCCGTAGCCACCGCTTGCCCACGTTCGGTACAGACGTTCGATACGCACGTTCGGAGCGTTCGTTGCACCACCCAGCGCCTCGCTCATCGACGCTTTCACGATGCGGTTGGGTAGCACCAGGCCACAGGGCAGCGGCAACGGGTCTCGAAGTGCGGACATCGAGGTCCTTTCGTGTACGTGTCGTCGACGACGTATTGAATGACGGTCGTAATATGTCGATCGTAAGACTATGGGATACAGTGCTGATAGGCAAGAGCCTCGACCAGATCATGACGAAGGACCACCGATGACCCGTTACAGCAGCAACCAAAAGGAGCAGACGCGGACGCGCATCATCGAGCACGCCGGGCGCCGGCTCAAGAGTGACGGAATCGACGGATCGGGCGTGAGCACCTTGATGAAGGACGCCGGGCTGACGAACGGCGCCTTCTACGCCCACTTTGGCTCGAAGGACGAACTCGTCGCCGCGACAGTCGCCGACCAATTGCAGTTTCAGCACGACACCATCGAGGCCCTGCCCGACGATCGGGCGTCACTCGAGGAGTTCATCGCCGACTATCTGTCACCCCGCCACCGTGACCATCCGGAAGAGGGATGCCCGTCGGCGGCGTTGCTCGGGGATGTCGGACGATCGAAACCCGTTGTGCGCGAGGCGTACGCCTCCGGCGTCGTCAATATTTTCGATGTTCTGGCTGCTCGTATTCACGTCGCGGATGCCGCCGAGGCCAGAACCAGAGCGATTGGGCTCATCACCGTCCTGGTGGCGACGCTCCAGCTGGCGCGGGCGATCTCCGATCCCACCGCGTCCGACAGGGTGCTAGCCGCCGGGCTGGCGAATACGAGGCATTTTCTCGTCTGACCGGTTGAGGTCTGCGAGGGACCGCACGGGGCTCTGTCAACTTAACTGAACATGACTGGGAATCAACATAATTTGTCCACTCTTGGGCGGATTCTATTGGTGGGAAAGCAGTTCAGGCGGCGTCCGGTATGCCGGTCACGTCGTTCCAGGTGGCGAATCGTTCGGTCATTTCGGAACGGTAATCGCTCGCGGTGAGCTTGTGTCGGCCGGGCCGGAAGTGCGGCGAGATCGCGCTGAACCCGCCAGGAACCGTTGCGCTGCACCCGGTGAGCGGAAAAACTTCATGGCGCGTTCGCGCTGCCTGGTCGGTTGATGCGAGTTCTCGGCCCGGTTGTTGAGATACTTCGAGCGCCGGTGTTC
>NZ_DATCVM010000275.1:0-26273 GCF_036566845.1 Williamsia sp. | reverse complement strand
ATCTGCCCTGGTTCCTGTGTGGACTCATCCTCGCCGAGATGGGGACGGCCCAGATGGGTGCGGTAGGCGTTCGCGGACGACTCGTCCGCCTCGGTGGCCGACGCCGGTGGATGGCGGGTATTGCAGTGGTGGCCTTCGCGCTCTCCTGCACTGAGCTGGCCGGCCCGACCGGACTGGCCCCGCTCGAGCCGTGGCAGTTCGCCGTCAAGATGGTGCTGGGGGCGGTGCTCGGTTTCGGGCTGATCGCCCCGCTGACCCTGAATCCCGGCCGCGGTCACCGGATCCTGGATTCGGCGCCCATGCAGGCCCTCGGCCGGTGGTCGTACTCCATCTTCCTCTGGCACCTGGTGGTGCTCGCCGCGGTCTTCCCGCTCGCCGGGATCGTTCCGTTCTCGGGATCGATGGTGGTGGTGTTCGTCCTGACACTGCTGCTGACCATCGGGGTTTCGGCGGCCAGCTATGCCTGGATCGAAGAACCTACCCGACAATGGCTGCGCAACAGCGAGGCACGGGCGGCCCTAGCCAGGTCGGCTGCGGACCGGGCGCCGAGAGGCCAGTCGAACCAGCCAGCGCGGCACGTCGATCGCGAGCCACGCGACTCCCGCGACCGCGAGCAGAGCCGGTAGCTGCACCCACCAGTCCCAGCCGGTGTAGCCCAGCGACGACCGCCACGGTCCGGACGCGAGCCCGAAGGTCGCCAGCAACATCAGGACCGCGACCAGCGCCGCACCGAACTGATGACGCCGGGTCCGGCGGGCGAACAGGGCTGATGCGGTGACCGCGGCGGCGCACGCGGCAAAGACGATCAGTCCGATCGGTCCGGTCAGCAGGAAGACGGCACCCGCGAGCAGCAGGGGTGCCGCGATGCCGGGCCGGATGGGCTGCGCCACAGCTCCGATGGCCGCGGGTGTGCGACGAGCCGGTACCAGGGTGGCGATGAAGAGCAGCGCGACCAGCGCCAGGCCGACGCCGATCGACCAGCGGTACGGCTGATCGAGCGGGTATGTCAGGTGTATCGCGCCGGAGTAGCCGGCCGGGACAATCCAGCCCTGCTGCCAGCCGTTGACGGTCAGCGGCTTCAGCTCTGAGCCGCCGGCCTCGGCCTCCCAGCCGGGGTTGACGCTCTCGGGCACGATCAGCACCCGATCGGTGGGCGCGGCGGTCACCTCGACCCGACGATCGGCGGCATTCCACCGGGCGACGGTGGTCGGTTCGGGAACGGCCCGGGGGATCTGCGCCGTCGTCGCGGTCAGCGTCACCGCCGACACCGAGAATGCCTCCCCGGGGTTGACCGCCAGTTCCTGCTCGCCGGCCGGCAGCGCCAGCGCCGCCGAGCCGCACAATGTCGCCGAGGTGGGCGCGCCCGACCGCAGTGCGCCCGCGGTGGTCTGCAGTGAGAAGCGCGCGGTGCCACCGGCAATCGTGAGTCCGGGGCCATCGAAGCAATCGACCTCGATCGGCCGGTCCGGGTCGGCCGGTGCGATGCCGGTGCCGAGGACCTCGACCTCGGCGATACCGGTCGGGGCGAGGTCGGCGAACCCGAGGCTGTTGGCGTCGAGGATCTCGTCCTTCTCCAGCACCGTGATCGCGATCGACGCGGTCTGAAGTGGATCGAGCCGGATGACACCGTTGTCGGCGACCTCACGTACCTGCCGTCCGTTGCCGAGGTCGATGCCGACGAGGAGTGGATCGGCGGGGAACTGCCGCGGCGGCACGGTGATCTTCAGTCCGGTGACCGTCTGGGCCGTGGGGAGCTGCAGCTGGAGTGTGGGCCGGGGCTCGCCGGGCTTCGGGGTGCGAGCGATCCAGCTGGTCCCCGGGTCTCCGTCGACGGCCGCCGCCGCACTTCCGCGCGGGTCGACGATGGCCGAATCGCCGGTCGCGGTCACCTCTGTGGGGGTGGAGAGCAAGCGGGTCAACGCTTCTGACGGTCGGGGTGTCACGGTCACCGACGGATTGACCGACACCGCCGACGGCACCGACAGCACCCGGCCGAACGTACCCGGCTCCTCGGTGGGCAGGCTCAGCGCGTCGGAGCACAGGGTCACGTCGCCATCGGGTACACAGGCTGCGCGGCCGGGTAGTTCCGGGCTCAGGCTCCACTGTGACACCTGTTGACCGGCAACAAGTTCCGGCAGCACCACCCGATGGCGGATCGGGATCACCCGGTCGGCTGCGGCGTCGCGCAACTCGACTTCGGAGATCACGAATTGATTTCCGGCAGTGTGATCTTCGGTTTCGATGGCGCGGATCTGTATCCAGCGGGTACGGCCGCTGGGCGGGACGACCCTGGTCGCGGTCCCGGGGGACACCCCGGACGCGACGGTGCTACCCGCCTCGGTGGTGATCAGCAGCGTCGAGACCCCGGGCCCGAGTGCTGTGCCCAGGGTGATGTCGAGGGCCAATCTGGAACGGGGCTGGGCGAAGTCCAGTTGCAGCCATTGTCCGACCGCGGAGTCGAGCCCCCGGCTGACCCAGCTGGTGTTGGGGCTCCCGTCGAAGGCGGCCGCGGGTGCGCTGCCCGGCGAACTCTGTCCCAGTTGTGTTGCATCGGAAGCTGATCCGGATGCGCTGACCGACACCTGATCCGGCTGGTCGTCGAGCAGCCACTGGCCTTGCACCAGCGGCTGGCCGTCGACCGGATAGTCGGCCACTGCGTTCTGCGTCAGACGGGGGTCGTCCGGGGTGCGGATGCCGGAGCTGTGGTTGTCCACACGCCCGAAATCGACTTCCCGGTTGGTCGGGGTGTCGGTGACCACCATGGGGGCCTCGGGGAGACCGGCGGCCTGCGCGTCGGACTGGAGGACAACCGGTCCCAGTGCCGGCTGCCCGGCGACGGCCGCGTTGTTCTGCAGTTGGGCAAGGGATTCGGGTCCACCGTAGACGCGCGGCATCGCATCCAGCGGGACGGTTGCCGGCCGGGTCCCGTCGAAGCCGTCCGTGGAATCGACCTCGAAGATCGTGATCGCGGGCAGCTCTGGGCGAAGACCGCTGTCGGACACGATGTCGTCGTCGATGGTGTTCGGACCCACCAGCGGCCCGAACCCAGCCACCTGGGTCATCCCCGGCGATCCGGCAATTGCGTTGCGCGCCAACACCGGGCGGGCCGACCTCGAGGTGGACGGATCGAGGTCGGCCCGGACCACCACGTACGAGATGCCCTGCTGTGCCAGGGTGGCGGCCAGGCCTGGCATCGGCCTGCCGTCGGAGATCGCCCGCTGGACCGAATCCATCGCCCTGATAGCGCCCGGCGGGGTCAGGGGGATGGCGTCGCGAACGGCCCAGGGCTCGTCGGCGAGAACCTGCAGGGGCTCGTCGCGGGTCAGGCCCCAGGTCTGGTTGGCGAAGGGAGACCCCGGTACCACCAGCGCGCGCCGGTTTTCGTCGGCGCCGTTGTCCTCGAGCCACTTCGCGGTGTCTTTCCAGTACGAGGGGATGGCGCTGTAGCTGCCGGGGGCGGCGAGCGATCGGGTCCAGACCATCGAACCGGCGGCCAGGAGTGCCACCAGCACCACGATCGCGGCGGCTATCGGCCGGGACCGCTCGGGGTGTGCGAAAGCCGTTCGCGTGCCGCGCCATCCGGCGATGTCCGGGGTCGGGACCCGGGCCAGCAGGTGTGCGGTGCCGAGTGCCAACGGGATCCGGATCAGTGGTTCCCATTTGTGGACGTTGCGCAGTGGGGCTCCGGCGCCGTCCAGGAACACCCGAACCGATTCGCCGACAGGTGATCCGAGTTGGCCGGGGTAGCCGAGGCAGATGAGAAGCAGGCCGATGATCAGGATGACGACCAGGCGGCCCCGCGCGGGCATCGCGCGCATCGCGAGTCCGGTCAGGCCGGCGGCGGCCAGGATGCCCGTTGCCACCACCGCGACCGGCTGGGTCACGAGTCCGGCGCCGGCCACCCGTTCCGGAGAGACAAAAGGCGTCCACGCGCTGGTGCCGCGGAGGACCTCGGTCAGTGACACCCACTCGGTTGTCACACGCGAGGATTCGATGAAGTCGAGGAACGGCGGGCTGACCCGGGACAGGATGAGCAGCGGGACGATCCACCACAGGCAGGCCATCATCCCGCCGAGCAGCCACCACGCTCCGAACCTCCACCAGCGGGTTGCGTGTCCCCTCAGCGGAGTGTGCAGGAGCCACCAGATGATGGCCACCGACGCGGCGGCCAGGGTAGCCACCGCGTTGACCGCACCCATCAGGGCGAGTGCGCAGGCGGATTCGAACGCCAGACGACGTGGCGTCCTGGCCGGGGCCAGATGGCCCAGGGCCATCACCACCGGGGCAAGAACCCACGGCGCCAGCATCATCGGCAGGGTCTCGGACGAGATCGAGCCGATGGTTGTCAGGACACGGGGGCTGGCGACAAAGACCAGGGCCGCGAAGATCCGGGACCACCGTGAGCCGACACCGAGGGCGTCGGCGAGCCGCACGAATCCCACAAAACCGACCCAGAGCAGCAGGGCCCACCAGAGGCGTTGGGTGATCCACGCGGGCAACGACAACAGGTCGCCGAGAGCGAAGAATGCGCCGTGGGGAAAGAAATACCCGTAGGCCTGGTTCTGGACCTGCCCGAGCGGCGCCACGGACGACCACAGATGTGCCGCCCGCCCGAGAAAACCGATCGGATCCCCGGTCAGGTCGAGCTTGGTGTCAGCCGATATCAGACCGGGAGACTGGAGGAACGACGCGAACAGCGCCACGAGAGCTGCATAGAGCAGTCCTCGTTTGGTCAGTTTGTGACTCCGGCGTTGTCGCGGGTGCCGTAGTCGACGGTCCCCTGGACGAAGCCGTCCTCCGCGTTGAAGCTGTTCACATTCGTGGCCGGCGAGTCTTCAGACGAGAGCACACCGCCGAGGAAGACAGCAGCAATGGCGAATACAACGCCCAGGACTCCGGCTACCGCGCCCGCAATCAGGCGGTTGTTCATCATGGGTGCGAAGTTACCATCCTGGCTTTCGACTTACGTAGTGCCCGTGCCTCTTCGTTCCGGCGTGCGCATCCGGCGGGAACCACCAGTACCGGGCGGTGGCAATGCTTGAGGACATGCTCGGATACGCTGCTGTGCAGCAGTGCCCGCAGTCCGGACGAACCGCTGGTGCCGGTGACGAGAATGTCGACCTCCAACGTGTCGGCGGCGTCGACGAGGGCTGCCCAGACGGTCGAGTCGACCTCGGCGAGGCGTCCCTCGGCGTGCAGGCCGGCCGCGGTCGCGCGTGTGACGCCCCAGGTGTTGCGGTCGCGGGCATCGTCGTGGAGTGCGTCGTCGATGCCCTGGTCGACGACGGAGTGCAGGACCGGCTGCATTCCGCCCGACAGGGCTGACAGGCGCGCGCTCTGGTGTACGCCGGACTCCCAGGCGGTCACCACAAACGCTTTGTGGGACCGGAGGAATCTGCCGGCGTAGTCGATCGCGCGATCGGCGTTCTCGCTGCCGTCGTAGGCGATCATGATGGTGTCTTGTCGGGTCTCGCCCGGCTTACCGATCGTGTGTTGACCGGACATGGTTGCCTCCTGTGCAGGTCCTACGCTGTTGAGGATACCCGTGGAATGTAATGGACATCACACCTCGATGGCGTGCAAGACTCGTTTCATGTTTGCCGAACGCCGAACCCGCCGTGTCCTGGCCGCCCTGACGATCACCGTCGCGTCGGTACTCGCCGCGTGCAGCGGCGGCAGTGACGAGCCCGAGGTGCTCTTGAGCACAACGGTGTCAGGGACGTTGTCACCCGGTTCGCCGGCGATGTCCGCGCAGCCGTCGGGGACGCCGATGGTGACCCCCGCGGCGTGTGGGGCGTCCGAGCTCGAGGCGATGCCGTTGCGTCGCAAACTCGCACAGCTCTTGGTGGTCGGTGTCACCGGCACCGCTGATGCGCTGAACGTGGTGCAGACCGAGCAGGTCGGCGGGGTCTTCATCGGCAGCTGGACCGACCTGTCGATCCTCTCCGACGGTGGCGTGAAGTCGGTGCAGGAGGCGGCACAGACACCCGTGATGATCACCGTCGACCAGGAGGGCGGTCGGGTGTCGCGGCTCTCGTCGCTGGGTATCGACAGTCCGTCGGCCCGCGAGCTGGCGCAGACCCAGACCCCCGAGCAGGTGCGCGAGCTGGCGAAGTCGCAGGGTCTGCAGATGAAGGAACTCGGCGTCACGGTCGACTACGCGCCGGTGGCCGACGTCAGCGACGAGCCCGCCGACGACGTGATCGGCGACCGCTCGTTCAGCAACGACCCCGAGACGGTGACCGCCTACGCGCAGGCGTACGCCCAGGGCCTGAAGGATGCGGGCATCATGCCGGTGTTCAAGCACTTCCCGGGCCACGGCCACGGCTCGGGTGATTCGCATACCGGCAATGTCGCCACGCCGCCGTTGTCGGAGATGCAGAACAGCGACCTGGTTCCCTACCGCACGCTGGTCGGGCCCGGCGTCGGCGTGATGGTCGGTCACCTGGAGGTCCCCGGACTGACAGAGCCGGACACCCCGGCCAGTATCAGCCCGGCCGCGATGTCGTTGCTGCGGGACGGCACCGGCTATGGCGCCCCGCCCTTCGACGGTCCGATCTTCACCGACGACCTGTCCGGGATGGCGGCGATCTCGGCCCGTTACGGCATCGAGAAGGCGGCCACGCTCGCGTTGTCCGCCGGTGCCGACCTCGCGCTGTGGCTCTCGACCGACAGCGTTCCGGCCGTGCTGGATACGTTGACCGCGGCGGTGGAGGGTGGTGAGCTGCCGGCGGATCAGGTGGATGCCTCGGTCGTCCGGGTGCTGCGCGCCAAGGGTGTCCTCGACTGCTGAGACGCGGTGCGGACCGTCGGTCCGCCAGAACTTACCGGCTGGTAATGTGACCGCGATCCGAAGTTTACCGAGGGAAGTTGGTGTCGTGGCCGGAGGAACGAAGCGTCTGCCGCGCGCCGTCCGCGAGCAGCAGATGCTCGATGCCGCGGTGCATGTGTTCGCCGCGAACGGCTTCCGGGAAACCTCCATGGACGCGATCGCCGCAGAGGCCAACATCAGCAAGCCGATGCTCTACCTCTATTACGGCTCGAAAGACGAACTCTTCGGTGCCTGCATCAACCGAGAGGGCGGCCGGTTCATCGAGGCGATGAGCGCCGGATTCGACCCCAACCTCAAACAGCGCGATCAGGCCCGCACGGTCATCTACGACTTCCTCTACTACGTCCACAACAACCGGGAATCGTGGCGTGTGCTCTATCGCCTCGCCACCGGACAGGCCAAGTTCGTCGGCCTGGTCGACGCCAGCCGGGCCCGGCTGATCGAGATGGTGGCCGACCTCTTGCGACGCGGCACCACCGTCCCGCATCCCAGCGATACCGACTTCGAACTGATGGCGGTGGCACTCGTCGGGGCGGGTGAGGCCGTGGCCGACCGCATCGCCGAGGGCGACATCGACCTCGATTCCGCCGCCGACCTCATGGTCTCGATGGGCTGGCGCGGCCTCGCCGGAGACCGCCCCTAGCCGAAACCACAAACGCTCCGGTTGTGCGAGGACGCTCCACATGTATGCGGAGCGTCCTCGTACAACCGGAGCGTCTGCGTAAACCCACCCCTCCGGGAAATCAGCGCAGGGTGGCGGTCAGGTGCGGGTAGCCTTTTTTCGGGTTGAGGACGGAGAGGTCGAAACCGCCTTCGACTCGCTTGGAGTACACATTCACCTTTGCGGGCAGGATCAGCGGCTTGCCGAACTTCACGTTGTAGGTCACCTTGTCGCCGAGCTGGCTCTCGGTGTTCGCCACCACCCGCGCGGCCGTCCACATGCCGTGCGCGATGGCTCGCGGGAATCCGAACGCCTTCGCGCTCAGGTTGCCGGTGTGGATCGGATTCCGGTCCCCGCTGGCCGCGGCATATTTGCGGATCAAACCCAGGTTGGCCACCAGAGTGGCATCCGGTGGCGGCGGCCGGTGGTCGAGAGGGGCCGGTGGACGAGGTTCATCCGACAGGCTGGTGCGCTGCTGGCTCAGGAACGTCGCGGTCTGGCGGGTGACCAGTTCGTTGCCCACCGAGAACTCCGAGATGACATCGACGAGCATGCCTTTGCGGTGCTCACGGAGATTCTCGGCGTGGGTCTCGATGGTCAGTGGCTCGCGGACGTTGATGGGGCGGAACCGCTCGATGGTGTTCTCCATGTGCACCGAACCGATCGCGGTCAACGGAAAGTCCTTGGTCACAAGCAGTTTCATCACCAGAGGGAACTGCAACACAAACGGGAACGTCAGCGGCAGGGTGTCGCCGTACTGTTGTCCGGTGCTGGCGCAGTAGTCGCGCAGCTGGTCGAGGTCGACCTTCACATCTTGTAGTCGCAGCGTCCGGTCGGGCAGAACGGCATCGGCCGGTACTCGACCGGACTTGCCGACCACCGGCAGCATCGCGGTCACGGCCCGCAGATAGATGTCGCCCGTGGCCGGGAAGTCGTCGAGGATCACAGTGTTCGGCATATCAGGCCCCCAGCATGCTCTGACCGCACACGCGCACCACGTTGCCGGTGACGGCGCTCGACGCCGGGCTGGCGAAGTAGGCAACCGTCTCGGCGACGTCGACGGTCTGTCCGCCCTGCTGCAGCGAGCTGATCCGGCGGCCCACCTCGCGGGTGGCGAGCGGGATCGCGGCGGTCATGGCCGTCTCGATGAAACCGGGCGCGACCGCGTTGATGGTGATCTTCTTCTCGGCCAGGATCGGCGCATAGGCGTTCACCAGGCCGATGACACCGGCCTTGGAGGTGCCGTAGTTGGTTTGGCCGCGGTTGCCGGCGATACCTGCGATCGACGAGACGTCGATGACCGAGCCGCCTTCGCGGAGTGCCCCGGCCTCGAGCAGGTCGTCGACAAGCTTCTGCGGCGCAATGAGATTCACGCCGATGACCGAACTCCAGCGGGCGTCGTCCATGTTGGCCAGCAACTTGTCGCGGGTGATACCGGCGTTGTTGACGATGATGTCGAGGCCGCCGTGGCGTGCCAGTACGTGCTCTGCGAGCTTCTTTCCGGCGTCCTCGGCGGTGACGTCGAGAGGCAGCGAGGTGCCACCGACCTTGTTGGCGGTTGCCGAGAGTGCGTCACCGGCGGCGGGGATGTCGGCGGCGATGACGTGGGCGCCGTCGCGGGCGAGAACCTCGGCGATGGTGGCGCCGATTCCGCGGGCTGCACCGGTCACCAGTGCGACCTTGCCCTGCAGCGGCTTGTCCCAGCTGGCCGGGGCGACCGCGTCCTTTTCGTCGACCCGGATGACCTGGGCGTCGACGAACGCGGATTTGGCCGAGAGCAGGAAGCGCAGGGTGGATTCCAGTCCGGACAGTCCGGTCTTGGCGTCAGGGGAGACGTAGACGAGCTGTGCGGTGGCGCCCTTGCGCAGCTCCTTTCCGAGCGAGCGGGTGAAACCTTCCAGCGCCCGCTGGGCGATCTGCTCTCCGGGTGTCTTGGCCAGTTCGGGCGTGGTGCCGATGACCACGAACCGGGCGCAACTGCCGGTTTCGCGGATGGCCGGACCGAAGAACTCGAAGAGCAGCGACAGCTCCGCCGACTGGGTGATCCCGGTGGCGTCGAGGACCACGGCGCCGAGCTTGTCGGCACCCCGACCTGCGGTGTTGTTGAGGATGAGCTCGTATCCACTGTCCGGATCGCCGAGGATCTCACGCAGCGGCTCGATCAGCCGGCCGTTGCCGCCGAGCAGGACCGGGCCCGTGAGGGCGGGTTCACCGGCACGGTATCGACGTAGGTGGGGCGGCTGTGGCAGGCCGACCTTGCCGGCGAGGAAGGACCCCGGGCCGGAGTTCACAAACGTCGAATACAGGTCGGTGGTTCCGTTGGAAGGCACATGCACTCCTTGTGGTTCGGACGGGGCTTGCAGACGGCATATGTGTTGTGTGCGCCACCCGATCGGGCGTTCGCCGTGGGGTGGAGTCGACAACTAACTTACTCGGGAGTAAGAATACGCCATAAGAGTCATCCACAACTTGGGAGATCTGCAGTGGCATCAAATAGCGGGGCATCAGACAACGCGAACACAGACGGAGCGAGCACGGTCTCCGCAGAGACCAATGGTGGAAGCACCACCGCACGGAAGACCCGCAGCCTGCGACCGGTGGCGATCATCGGCGGCAACCGGATCCCGTTTGCCCGCCAGGACGGCGCGTACGCCAAGGCGAGCAACCAGGACATGTTCACCGCGGCACTGAACGGCCTCGTCAGCCGGTTCAGCCTGCAGGGGCAACGTCTCGGCATGGTGGCCGGTGGCGCCGTGCTCAAGCACTCCCGCGACTTCAACCTCATCCGCGAGTCGGTTCTGGGATCACCGCTGTCGCCGTACACGCCGGCATTCGACCTGCAGCAGGCCTGCGGCACCGGATTGCAGGCGATCTCGGCGGTGGCCGACGGGATCGCCACGGGTAAGTACGACGCCGGTATCGGCGGGGGCGTCGACACCACGTCGGACGCGCCGATCGGTGTCTCGGAGAGCATGCGTCAGGCCATGCTGGCCGTGAACCGGGCTCGCAGCACGGCTGATCGCCTCAAGGCAATCGCCAAACTGCCCACGTCGCTGGGGATCGAGATCCCGCGCAACGGAGAGCCCCGGACCGGCATGTCGATGGGTGACCACGCGGCCATCACGGCCAAAGAATTCGGGATCAAGCGCGAAGATCAGGACGAACTCGCGGCCGCGAGCCACCAGAAGATGGCCGCTGCCTACGACCGCGGGTTCTTCGACGACCTGATCACGCCGTTCCAGGGCCTGACCCGCGACCAGAACCTGCGTCCGGGCAGCACCGTGGAGAAGCTGGCGACACTCAAGCCGGTGTTCGGGGTCTCGCTGGGCGACGCCACGATGACAGCCGGCAACTCGACACCTCTGACCGACGGCGCCTCCGTGGTCCTGCTCGGCACCGACGAGTGGGCAGCGGAGCAGAAGCTGCCGGTGCTGGCACATCTCGTCGACGTCGAGACGGCTGCGGTCGACTACGTCAACGGACCCGACGGTCTGTTGATGGCCCCGACCTACGCGATCCCGCGGCTCCTCGAACGCAACGGACTGACGTTGCAGGACTTCGACTTCTACGAGTTCCACGAGGCGTTCGCGTCGGTGGTGCTGTGCACGCTGGCCGCGTTCGAATCCGAGGAGTACTGCAAGGAACGCCTCGGACTCGACGGTGCGCTGGGCAGCATCGACCGCTCGAAGCTGAACGTCAACGGCTCGTCGCTGGCCGCCGGACATCCGTTTGCCGCAACCGGTGGACGGATCGTCGCCCAGGCCGCCAAGCAGATCAAGGAGGCCGGCGGCGGCCGTGCCCTCATCTCGATCTGCGCCGCCGGTGGGCAGGGCGTCACGACCATCATCGAGGCCTGATCACGCCCGCGGAAGGGCACCGTGACAGTCATCAAACAGATTTTGTGACGGTGTAACGCATCACTTCGGCACTGCGATGAACCAGATGACTCCGGTTGAGCTGCACGACCCCCGACCCTGTAGCTCAACCGGAGTCATCTGTCTTCAGGCCCGTCAGTGTGCCGGTGCGTGGCGCACGGGCAGGTCAGGACACCGGATCCATCAGGTCCGAGATGTCGTGTTCCCCGCGCGCACAGAGACATTCCGGTTGCCGCGCGGCCTCGCCGATCGCGGCTGTGAGCATCGTTCGCATGCGGCCGAGGCCCTGCTCGAATACGGCGAACACCTCCGATGCCGTCACCCCTTCACCGGCCACCACACCGGCGTCTGTGTCGGTGACCAGCGCGATCGAGGCGTAACACATCTCCAGTTCGCGCGCGAGGACGGCTTCGGGCTGGCCGGTCATGTTGATCAGCGTGAATCCCTGGCTCGCGTACATCTGGCTCTCGGCCCGCGTCGAGAAGCGGGGACCCTCGACCACGACCATGGTGCCGTCGACCACCGCATCCGGAGCGGCAACCGCGGCTGCCGCTCGCAGGGCCGGGCAGTACGGGTCGGAGAACGCGACGTGGACGGCCGGACCGTCGAAGAAGGTCTGGGAGCGGCCGGATGTGCGGTCCACCAGTTGGTCGGGGATGACCATCGTTCCGGGTTCCAGATCGGTGGACAGTCCACCGACCGCGCAGGGTGCAAAGATCCGGCGGACACCAAGGGATCGCAGTGCCCAGGCGTTGGCGTGGTACGGAACCGTATGCGGGGCGTATTCGTGGGAGACGCCGTGGCGGGGCAGGAACGCGACCGGCGTCCCGTCGACGTCACCGACGGTGATCGCGGCACTCGGATCGCCGTACGGGGTGCGGACTTTCACCTGCTGTGCGCCGGTGCCGAAGAATGAATAGAAGCCGGATCCGCCGATGATCCCGATGCGTGGCTGCGTGTCTGCGCTCATGGATCCAAGCCTGCCTCAGTCGCGCGGACCTGTCGCCTCCGCGGTAACTTAGGCTACCCTTCGGTTCATGGGTTTTTCGCGTGCCACGGTGGTCGAGTCCGTTGTCCTGAATCCGCGGTTGCGCAGGATTCGGCTGGATGTTCCCGACCTACCCGACCTCGCACTGCCGAACCAGCCCGACGAGGTTGTCGGTATGTACTTCCCGGTCGACGGCCAGGTTTCTCCTCCCGACATGGAGTGCCGCGACGGGGTCTGGGGCTACTACGACGTCGATCCGATGCCCGAGGGACGCAACTACACCGTCCGCGCGATCGAACCGGATTCCACCGTGATGACCGTCGATTTTGTGGTCCACGACCACGGCATCGCCACGACGTGGGCACAGCGGGCGCAGGTCGGCGACGAGGTGGCAATGGCGCACGGACGCGGCTGGTACTGTCCCGAGCCCACCACCGACTGGCAACTGCTGGTGGCCGACCTGGCCGGACTGCCGGCGCTGGCGCGCATCATCGACGAGCTGCCGACCGGGGTTCGGGCCACGGCCATCGTGGAGGTCGTCGACGAGAGCGACCTCCACTATCTGCCCACGCACGACGGCGTCGAGCTCATCACCCTGGTCGGTAGCGGCAACGGCTACGGCGACAGCCGCCTCGACGGAGCAGTCGAGCAATTCGAGCATCCGGAGGGGCGCGGCTACTGCTGGTTCGCCGCGGAGGCCAAGGCCTCGCGCGCGGTCCGCAAACACCTGCGCCGTCAGTACGGCTGGAAGGCCGACCAGTGCGACATCATCGGCTACTGGCGTTTCGACGGTGAGTTGTGGGCTCGAAAATTCGAGGCCGAGGGTGCCGAGGCGCTGGCCGTCTATTCGCAGGCTCTCGCCGAGGGCAAGTCCCCGAAGGTGGCGGCGGAGGAATACGACGACGCACTCGAGAGCGTCGGGCTCTAGTCGCCGCACCAGCCCTTCGTTGACCCGTGGGTGCAGGTGGCCCCTGGATCCGGTGGACGCAGGTCACCACTAGGGTGTGCTCTGAGTTACTGAAGATTGTGACGTGATCACTGATCACGCGGTGGAGGGTTGTGGTGGATTCCGACGGGTACGACTCGGGCAACCGGTGGCCGGAGTTCTTCATTCCACCTGCACAGCCGGTGCGTGGAAAAGAGATCCGGGTCGACACCGGTACAACGCCGCGGCAATTGGCCATGCGGACGATCTTCGGCGCCAACAAATACACCGTGCCGGCGGCGATCCTGATGATCGGTCACTTCGTCGGTGAGGCGCTCGTCCCGGTGATCATGGGTATCGCGATCGATCGGGCGGTGGCCACCGGTGATGCCGGATCGCTGGTGATCTGGGTGATCGCGCTCGCCGCCGACTTCATGCTGCTGTCCTACACCTGGCGTTTCGGTGAGCGTCTGGCCGTCTACGGCCAGACGATGGTCGAGCATCACTTCCGGATGCGGGTCACCGATCGGATCTTGGACCCGAAGGGTATGGCCGGCCCGGCCCGGCTGCCCGGGGTGTCCCTGAACATCGCCACGTCTGACGTGAACCGGTTGTCGCTGGCTGTCTTTCTCGGGGTCTTTCCGCTCGGTGAGATGGCCGCGGTGTTCGTGGCCGGTGGCGTCCTGTTGTTCATCTCGTGGCCGCTGGGTCTGGCGATACTCATCGGCGCCCCGTTGCTGCTGTGGATTCTCGACCTCACCGGTGGGCCACTGCGGTCGCGGACCGAACACGAGCAGGAGGTCGCTGGTCAGGCGGCCGGAACCGCCACGGATCTGGTGGCCGGGCTCCGCATCGTGAAAGGTCTCGGCGCGGAGGCCGAGGCCGATCGCCGGTACCGGGCGGCGAGTTCGCGAGCCAGGGACGCGGCCATCCGGGCCGGTCGATCGCAGGGTGCGTACACCGGTGTGATGCAGATGGTCTCGGCCCTGTTCGTGGTCGGGGTCGGGGTTGCCGCCGGGCTGATGGCTCTCGATGGGCAGATGAGCCTCGGTGAACTCATCACGGTTGTCGGTCTCACCCAGTTCATGATGGGCCCGCTCAACAATCTGGGCTCCAACTTCGGTGCCGTGTGGAACGGTGCGGTGCCCTGCGCGAAGCGGGTGCTGTCGGTGCTGCAGGCCGAGCCCGCGGCGAGCACCGGCGCCGTGCGGGATGCCGCCGGAGCCTTGGGTTTCCATCAGGTCAGCGCGGGACCGCTGGATCGGCTCGACCTGACGTTGCCCACCGATGGGATGGTCGCCGTGATCTGTCCTCCCGAGGTGACCGAGACCGTCGTCGCCATCTTGGCGAGGAAGAGGCTCCCCGAATCCGGACAGGTCAGGGTGGGGGACACCGACATCTTCGAT
Organism: Williamsia sp.; assembly: GCF_036566845.1. Classification (GTDB taxonomy): domain Bacteria; phylum Actinomycetota; class Actinomycetes; order Mycobacteriales; family Mycobacteriaceae; genus Williamsia. The sequence goes on along the minus strand of NZ_DATCVM010000275.1, from coordinate 11,586 downwards.
CTGCACGAGGACGTGTGCCACGAGTTGGTCCGAACCGTGCCGCATACCCCGGACCTGTTCGAGGGCACCGTGCTGGAGAACATCGGGGCCGGGGCCGGCGAAGGGCCCGACCGTGATTCGCGTATCACCACGGCGACGTTCGCGGCGGCCTGCGACGATGTCGCGGACGTCTTGCCGTTGGGTCTGGACACCCCGGTCGGGGAGGCGGGGCGCATGTTGTCCGGTGGTCAACGTCAACGGGTCAGCCTGGCCAGGGCGCTGGCGGCGAAGGCGGCGATCCTGGTTCTCGATGATCCGACGACGGCTGTGGATTCGGTCACCGAGGCGACCGTGGCGGAACGACTACGCCGGGCGCGGACCGGACGGACGACGGTGGTGTTCACGAATTCGCCTGCATTGCTGGACGTTTCCGATCAGGTTGTGATCATCGAATCCGGGCGACTCCGATACCAGGGGCCGCGCTCGGGTGTGGACTCCATGGCCGACGGCGCGGCGACCGGGGGACCGTCGTGAGCGCTCCGGTGTCGAACAACAAACTCGCGATCGCCGGTTTCTCGGTGACTATGGGGTACCTGCGAGCCCAGTTCCGCCGTCACACCGGTCAATTGGTGTTGCTCGCGGTGATCATGACGGTGGCGGCAGGATTCGGTCTGGTCACGCCGCGGTCGCTGGGCGTGATCATCGACATCGTGAACGGAGACAGCGGTACCGGTGATGCGGCCGAGATCTGGCGGCTGTCCGGCATCATGGCGGGCTCGGCGATCGTCTCGGCGATCTTTGCCGGCCTCGGAATCGTGATCTCCGCCAAGATCTTCGAGTCCATCCTCGCCGATCTTCGTGAGGACATGCTCGAGGCGTCGTTGACCTTGACGCAATCACGGGTGGAAGCCGCCGGCAGTGGAGACCTGGTGTCGAGGGCCACGGCGGATGTCAGCACGGTGAGCGAGGCGATCAGCCAAGCAGTGCCCCGGGTCCTGACGGCGGTGTTCACCATCGGTGTGACCTTCATCGGCCTGGCCGCTCTGGATTGGCGGTTCCTGATCGTGATCGTGTTGGTCACCCCGGTGTATCTCAACGGGATTCGTATCTATCTGAAGCGCGCACCCGGCCTCTATGCGGCGCAGCGCGAGGCCACGGCAGACCGGGCCCATCATGTTCTCGGAGCGATCCATGGGATCGAATCCGTGCACGCATTCCGGTTGTCGAGCCTGCTGAACCGGCGGATCGATCGACACTCCTGGGAGGTGGTCCGCTGGTCGATTCGTGCCAGCGTTCTGTTCAGTCGCCTGGGTGTCCGGATGAATGCGGGCGAATTCGTCGGGATGACAACGATCTTGATCGTCGGTTTTGTCCTCGTCGACGGGAACTCCCTGACGATCGGTGCGGTCACCGCGGCGATGTTGTTCTTCCTCTTGCTCTTCGACCCCATCGGTATGCTGCTGTTCGTCGTGGACGACCTGCAGTCTGGTGCGGCGGCGCTCGGCCGGATCGTGGGTGTGATCGAGGAATCGAAGTCGGTCGACGACCCCATCGCATCGAATCCCCGGGATGCCAAGGCGCCGATGCTCGAGTTCGACGGCATCCGGCATTCGTATTCGGCGGAACACGAGGTGTTGCACGACATTTCGCTGACCTTGGCCGAGGGTGAACACGTGGCGGTGGTGGGGTCCTCGGGTGCCGGGAAGACCACCTTGGCGACCATCGTCGCGGGCGTCCATTCGCCGACCGGCGGGCGCGTCCTGCTGGAGGGTGTGGACATCGCGTCGGTGCACCCGTCGGAACTGTCGCGGTCGATCGCGCTGGTGACCCAGGAAGTCCACGTGTTCGCGGGAACCCTTGCCGCCGACCTGCGGATGGCCGCCCCGGATGCTTCCGACGGCGCCTTGGCCGCGGCACTCGAACTCGTCGGCGCCGGGCGGTGGGTGGGCAATCTGCCCGACGGACTCGAGACCGAGGTGGGTGCGGAGGGGTACCAGCTGACACCGATGCAGTCGCAGCAGCTGGCCCTGGCACGACTCGTCCTGCTCGACCCCAAGGTCGCGATCCTCGACGAGGCCACCGCAGACGCCGGCAGTGTCGGCGCGGGAGTCCTCGAGGAATCGGCCCAGGCCGCGCTCGAGGGCCGCACCGCGCTGATCGTGGCACATCGCCTGAGTCAGGCGGCCCGCGCCGACCGGATCGTGTTCATGGAACGGGGCCGGATCGCCGAGGTGGGCACCCATGCCGATCTGGTGGCCCGCGGCGGCCGGTACTGCGAACTGTGGAACGCCTGGTCGCGGGGGCGTCGCGAGCAATAACCTATCCCGTCTCGTCCCCTTTGGATACTGGCATTAGGTTCGGCTAACCTTACGGTTTGATTGGTTGACGAGATTTCGCCTCGGATCGATCGCAACCGGCTGAGGTAGGAGAGTGCTCGTGGGGATCGACGGCAATGCGACGTTCGATGTCGTGGGTGTGGGGTTCGGCCCCTCGAACCTTGCGCTGGCAATCGCGCTCGAAGACCACAATCGTGATCTGGCTGCGCCCGACCAGATCACGTCGTGCTTCGTCGAGAAGCAGAGCCGGTTCGGCTGGCATCGCGGGATGCTGTTGCCCGGCACCACGATGCAGATATCGTTTCTCAAGGATCTGGTCACGCAACGCGATGCGACCAGTCGGTACTCGTTTCTCAACTACCTCTCCGAGCGCGGTCGGCTGAATCACTTCATCAACCAGCAGAGCTTCTTCCCGACCCGGATCGAGTTCCACGACTACCTCGAATGGGCGGCCGGGCACGTCGCGTCCCCGGTCCTGTACGGGGCGCAGGCGACGGGTGTGCGTCAGGCCGGTGACGTATTCGAGGTGTCGATGAGCGGCCGTGCCCCGGTTACCGCCCGGAACGTGGTGCTTGCGGGCGGGCTGCGCGCCAAGCTCCCGGACGGTGTCACCCCCAGTGCCCGGGTCTTCCACAACCATCAACTGCTGGATCATCTCAAGGTGTTGCCGACGCCCACCCACCACCGGTACGTGGTGGTGGGGGCGGGTCAGAGTGCTGCCGAAGTCGCCGCCTACCTGCACGATTCGTATCCGGAGGCGCAGGTCCATGCGGTCTTCGGGAAGTACGGCTACACGCCGGCCGACGACAGTCCCTACGCCAACCGCATCTTCGACCCGGACGCGGTCGCCGAGTTCCACGGAACGTCGGTCGAACACCGTCAGCAGTTGATGGACTATCACCGCGCCACCAATTACTCCGCTGTCGACCTTCCGTTGATCGAGGAACTCTATCGGCGGGAGTACTCCGAACGCGTGTCCGGGCGTCGGAGGTTGTTTGTGCATGGGGCGTCGGAGATCTCCGACATGGTCGATTACGGGGACGGCGTCACCGTCCGGATCGGACATCGGGCGCGGCAGTGTCACACCGAGATCAATTGTGATGCAATCGTTTACGCGACCGGATTCGGTCCGGTGGGAATCGCGGAACTGCTCGGTCCGCTGGCGGCGGAGTGTGAGACCGATGCGCAGGGCAGGCCGCTGGTCGATCGTGACTACCGGATGGTGACCAGCGATCGCGTCAAAGGCGGGATCTACCTGCAGGGGAACACCGAACACACCCACGGTCTGACCTCGACTCTCTTGTCGAATCTGGCTGTGCGATCAGGGGAATTGGTCGATTCACTCGCCGCGAGCCAGCGTGTCGGTGGCAGAGTCGAGGACGGAGCCTCCAGCCATGTCGGCGAATCCGTGTGAGGGCGTGGCCGAAGAATCAATGGAAGGTGAACGATGCGGGTCGTGATGTTCGGATATCAGACGTGGGGGCACAAAACCCTCGAGGCGCTGATCGGATCAGACCACGAGGTTGCCCTGGTGGTGACCCACCCGGTGAGCGAACAGCGATACGAGTCGATCTGGGCCGATTCGGTCGAGGACCTCGCGCGGTCGAACGGGATCGATGTCGAGCTCGCGCAGCGTCCGACGCCGGAGCTGATCGCGCGGGTGAAGCTTGCCGAACCCGATATCATCGTGGCCAACAACTGGCGAACCTGGTTGCCGCGCGAGCTGTTCGACCTTCCTCCCCACGGCACCCTGAATCTCCACGATTCGCTGTTGCCGCGGTACACCGGATTCTCGCCGGTGATCTGGTCGATGATCAGCGGAGCATCCGAAACCGGGCTCACGGCGCACCGGATGGACGACGACCTCGACACCGGAGACGTGTTGGTGCAGAAGTCGGTTCCGATCGGTCCGACGGACACCGCAACCGAACTCGTCGGTGCCACGATCGATCTGATCCCCGAGGTCCTGCTGGATGCCTTGGGCCAGATCGAGTCAGGCACCGCCACCTGGACTCCGCAGAACCTGGAGGAGAGGACTTTCTTCCACAAGCGGTCCGAGCGTGACAGCCTCATCGACTGGACTTGGCCTGCAGAAGATCTCGATCGCTTCGTCCGTGCTTTGTCCGATCCGTACCCGAACGCGTACACGTTTGTTCGTGGCCAACGCCTGCGGATCACCAAGGCGCGGGTCTCGCGTGGCATCTACGGTGGCACACCCGGACGGATCTTCATCAAGGAGGCCGACGGCATGGTGATCGTGGCCGGGCCGAACGCGCACCGGGGTCAGAACCATGGGCTGGTCCTCGAACGGGTCCGGACCGATGACGATGTTGAGCACAACGCGTTGGACTTCTTTCCTCACGGCGGCGGGTATCTGACCGACGGGGCAGATCGCGCTCCTGAAGATCTTGTCGCGCGGTGAACACTTGCAGTGGCCAGCCCCGGCACTGGGTTGGGGACTATAGGTAATAGCTTAGCCAAGCTACTGTCGAGGTTGTGATCAGATTGGGTGAGCGGAAGACTGGCGCTCCATTCAAGACGGTTGTTTCACACTGGCGGCATTGTTTGCGCTGAGTGCGTGTGGGGACTCGTCCGACGACGAGTCGGAGGCCGCGCCGTCATCCGAGGCCTTTTCTGCAGGTGTGGTCGAACACGGTCAGGGTAGTACCGAGATCAAGAATCGACCGCTACGCGTCGTTGCACTCACCAACGAAGAAGACGCCCTCGGTGCGGTCGGCATCGCGCCGGTTGGGTTTGCGGGCAACTACTACAACCCCGGTGAGCCGTATCCGTGGCAGGTCGACAAAGTCGACCTGACCGAAACCGAATCAGTGACCGATCCGGCGACCGGCCTCGCTACCGACTTCCTGGAATCGACAGCCGCCCCAAACACGCCACAGTCCACGATGACCACCTCGCAGCAGCGGTGCTGTTGCGGTGATCCTTGAGCCGTAGGTTCTGAACCATCGGCGAGAAAAATAGCCTATCCATATGGCCGTCATATAGGTTAGGATAGGCTCTGATGTGCAGAGTGTGCAGCGATTCGGTGCGAGGCCTGCGAGGGAGGAATTGATTTGTGTCTATGAACAGCAGCGACCCAGTTGATGTGGTGGGGGTCGGATTCGGGCCGTCGAACCTCGCATTGGCAATAGCTATCGAGGAGCACAACCGAACATCTGATCCGTCGGAGCGGATCACCTCGCATTTCGTGGAGAAGCAGCATCGGTTCGGCTGGCACCGTGGAATGTTGTTGCCAGGGACCACGATGCAGATCTCATTCCTGAAAGATCTTGTCACCCAGCGAAACTCCTGTAGCGAGTTCTCCTTCTTGAACTACCTCTCCGAGCGCGGCAGGCTGGTTCACTTCATCAATCAGCAGAGCTTCTTTCCGACAAGACTGGAGTTCCACGACTATCTGGAATGGGCGGCAGGGCGGGTCAATGCCTCGGTGCAGTATGGGGCGACGGCTACCGGTGTCCTATGGGACGGTGAGGCTTTCGAGGTCCAGATCGACGGCATGCCGTCAGTGCGCGGGCGTAGTCTGGTTCTTGCCGGGGGGCTGAGTGCGAAGCTGCCGGCGGATATACGTCCCAGTGCTCGGGTGTTCCACAATCATCGTCTTCTCGACCACATACAAGAGATCCCATCGCTTCGTCACCAGCGTTTCGTTGTTGTAGGGTCCGGGCAGAGCGCGGCGGAAGTCGCCGCTCACCTACATGATCTCTATCGGGATGCGGAGATCCATGCGGTGTTCGGAAAGTATGGCTACACTCCCGCCGACGACAGTCCCTACGCCAATCGAATTTTCGATCCGGAAGCGGTCATGGACTTCCATCAGTCCTCGACAGAACTTCGGCAACAGTTGCTCGACTATCACCGCGGCACCAACTACTCGGCGGTGGATCCGCCCCTGATCGAGGAGCTGTACCGCCGCGAATACACCGAGCGGGTGTCCGGCCGTCGTCGGTTGTTCGTCCGAGGTGCCTCCGAGATCAGCAAGGTCGTCGAGTCCGACACCGGCGTGGCCGTGCGTGTCGAGCACCGGCCTTCGCAGGATGTCCTCGATCTTGATTGTGATGCAATAGTTTTCGCCACCGGGTTCCGGCCGACCGGCCTGACGGATCTCCTCGGCGCGTTGGCGGGTGAATGTGAACTCGACGAACTCGGCCGGCCTCTGGTGGCACGGGACTACCAGCTGATGACCAGCGACCGCATCGGTGGTGCGATCTACCTGCAGGGCAACACGGAACATTCGCACGGGCTCACCTCGACGTTGCTGTCGAATCTTGCGGTGCGCTCGGGTGAACTCGTCACCTCGCTGGCCGATGCTCGATCAGGATCGGGCCGCGCCACCACCGAAGGAGAGCAGATTCTTGTCCACCAATCCCTTTGACGACGAAGACGGCACGTTCTACACACTCATCAACGACGAAGAGCAGTACTCGCTGTGGCCGACCTTTGCCGAGGTACCCACAGGCTGGCGCATCGTGCACGGTGCGGACGGTTCGGCATCTCGTCAATCGTGCCTCGACCACGTCGAGGAACACTGGACCGACATGCGTCCGAAGAGTCTGCGCGACGCGATGGATCCGAGTCGTGACGACTCGTCGTCGCAACAAAAAGCACTGTCCAACTGAATGTTTCGACATAGATTACTGGAGAACGAATGCTTCGGACATTGGTGAACGGGAAGATTCATCGCGCCACCGTCACTCAGGCCGACTTGCACTACGTCGGGTCGATCACCATCGACGAGACCCTGATGAAGGCTGCCGACCTGGTTGAGGGCGAGAAGGTTCAGGTGGTAGACGTCACCAATGGTGCGCGTTTGGAGACCTATGTGATCACCGGTGCGCCCGACTCTGGCGTCATCTGTATCAACGGCGCCGCCGCGCATCTGGTGAATCCGGACGATCTCGTGATCATCATGTCCTTCCACCAGCTCGATGAGGCGGAGGTGGTGGTCCACGAGCCGAAGGTTGTGCACGTGGACTCGGGCAACCGGATCGTCGCGCTGGGCAACGATCCCGCGGAACCCGTTCCCGGTGCGGTTGATCAGTTGTCCTCCCGATAGTTGCCGCCTCCGCCGGTGATCCGGTCATACCTGTCAGGACGGCTAGTGCGGTCGAAGCGTGGTCGTTTGCTGCCTGCGAAAACGAATACGTGACGAGAGTGAGCACAATGATCTTTGTCGGTTCCGGTGCCCTGTTGTGGCGTGCGGTCGAGCATGCCGGATCGGTCGGATGCCAGGTGGGTTTGGTGGTCCACCCCCATGGCGAGGTGGTGCCCGGCTGGGCCGCCGAGATTCGTTGTGAAGCAACAACTGATGTCAACGACCTCGCTGACGTGTTCGCCGCTGCGGCGGCGGACGACCCGGTGGTGTGGTCGACCGGCAACCCGTTCATCTTCCGGAAGCCGATCCTCGACCTCGAACTGTCCATCTTCAACATTCACGGTGGGCCGTTGCCGGGTTACCGTGGCATACCGATGGTCGGTGCCGTGTTCGCGATTCTGAACGGCGAGAGCCGCTTCGGGGTCACGGTGCACAGGGTCGACAATGGAATCGATACCGGCGCGATCGTCGATCAGATCATGTTCGACCTCGCCGACGACGTCACGCTCGAGTCGTTGACGACCACTGTCAGCGAATACTGTCACGACATTTTTGTGTCGACGCTGGCCTCCCTACGGGCGACGTCGTCGGTGGGCGCCGCAACGGGTCCCACAGGGCCGGATGCGGTGTCCGAATCCTATTTCGGGATGCGCGAGCTCGCCGGTATTGGAGCATTTCGCGAGCACCAGAACTTTGATCGCGCCACAGCGCTGGGTGTGCTGGCCGACTATCACCCGTTCTATTCGATCGTGTTCGACTTCGCGCGGCGAGGGCACCTCGATCTGACAACGGTCATCGCTGATCTGCGGTACTGGTGGAATGTCGGTCAGTCGACGAGGCCCGGCGCGCCCATCCCGGCCGATCGTCCCGAATCGCATACGGCAGAGCGCGAATACCGGAGGACGGGGCGCGTACTCGGCGCCCATGCGCTGGCCGCTGTGAAGGCCGTTGCCGCGCGGGTGGAACTACCCGTGGACGGTGTGATCACCGGCGTGGTGGCGTCAGCGATGAGTCAGCTGACCGGTGATCGTGCGTTGACCCTGTGGCGTCCGGTGGCCGGTCCGGCTCAGCTGGTCCCCCTGAGGCTCGATACTTCGGCCGATGCCATCGGTGAGGACTTCTTGTGCGCGGTGCAGCGGGTGATCGGCACGGCGGTGGAGCATGACTCGATTTCGCCGGAACTCATCGAGAGCGCGTTGTCGTCCGGCTCATCTGCCCCGCGAGTTGTGGTCTCGTGCGATGGCACGGGCGGTGTCGAGTCGAGTTCAGGTGCCAGGGACGTAGATCTCGCATTCGCATCGGGAGATGAAGCGCTGACGCTGGAATGCGCGTTTGCCGGCGATCGGTTTGATACGGGCACGGTTGAACGATTTCTCGATCTGATCGAGTCGGTCATGCGTTCGCTCCCGGTCACCGAACCGGCGCAGCTGGTTGCCGGACAGATCGACGCGGCCGTCCGGTTGGCGGCAGAAGCCGACCTGCCCGAGGGTGGGCAGCTCGACCTGCTTGCACGAGCCGATGCCGAGGCGGGATTGCGGCCGGCGGCCCTGTGGCAATGGGTACGAAAGGTGGACGAGCTCATCGGTGTCGACGCGTCGGCGGTCGCCGATGCATTTGCGCGGTGTATCCGGGCTCTGGGGTACCTGAAGGCGGATCCTGCTGCCGCATCGTGTGCCGATTCGTTGCGATCGCAGATCCATATCGACTCTGACACCGAAGGTTTCATCGCGTCGTACCGGCCGGCAGCGGGTTCGGCAGCACTACTCTGCGGAGTTGTTGCCGGAGAGGTGAGCGAGTTCTACGTGCTGGCCGCAGGTGACATCGACGCCGTGGCCGTCGACGTGCTGGTCGAGACGCTGACAGTCTCCGCAACCGCGAGCTCCGCCGGAGACCGCGTCGCCTTTGCCGCACCGGATGGCGGTGCGGTGACCAGTCGGCGTACCCATCGGGCAGCCTCGGCCGACATCCTCGAGAACGACCACTGGATCGATTTCGCCGAGGAGCACACAGACCGCGAAACACCGCTACCCGACATGGGTTCGGGCGGCGGGCAGACCTTCGTCGGCGTCACCGACAGCAGCTTGGACGCCGAGGATGTGGTGGCGTCGGTATTGATCTGGCTCGGTGCCGAGTTGAAGGATTCGCCGTCGGACGGGATGTTCTACGATGTCGAATGCTTCATCGGCGACCGGGACAGCCTGCACGTGCCGGCACGACTGGCCACCCGATTCCCGGTGTTGCCGGCCGGGGCCGACTCGGTGGCGCCCGGACCTGGGGCGGCCGCTGCGCTGCGCGAAGCCGGAACCCTGCCGCCCGACGAGCAGACCGCTGCCGACTACGACTTGATGTACTGGGACAGCGAACAGACCCAGGGCATCTTCGATGGCGTGCCGGCAGCGACCGGGCTGGTCCGGGTTCTGCAGGGCCAGAGTGATATTCGAGTCCAAGGTGCCGACGAGGAGTACTGGGGGCGCTATGTCGTCCTGGTGACTGTGGTGTTGGGGACCGAGGGGCGGCGGGGACGACGGACCCAGGTGGTGGTCCAGACCCGGCCGGGCGTCGAGGCAGAATTGACCACCTTGATCGATGTCCTTTCCTCCGAGGAGGCCGGTGCGGCATGGCCGGGCGGTGACGAGACGTCCGCGGTCGCCGATGCGACGGCACGGTTGTTGTCGGTGGAACCGGCCAAGCCGGCTCTGGTGCGGCTCGGTGCCGCTGAAAAGTCACTGCTGCAATCGCGTTTCGGGGACATCGCCGATGTCTTGCCGCTGTCTCCGCTGCAGGAGGGCTTCTTCTACCACCTGCAGATGGCCAATGAAGCCGGCACCACGGATCTGTATGCGTCCCAGTCTCGGGGCCGCGTCCGTGGTGATCTGGACGTTGCCCGGATGAGCCGGGCCGTCGACCTGCTTCTGGCGCGCAACGAGAATCTCAAGGCCGGGTTCGTCACCATCGGTGACCGTTCTGTGCAGGTCATCCCCGACACCGTGCCCACGCCCGTGCGGGTGATTCGCGTGGCCGACATCAACGACGACGTGGAAGTGATTCTGGCGCAGGAGCGCTGCGCGGAGTTCTCCGCAGACCGGCCGCCCCTGCTGCGTTTCCTGTTCCTGGAGGAAGCACGGGGTGAGTGGATCCTGGCGCTGACCTTCGAGCACCTCATCTTCGACGGCTGGTCACTTGGCCTGGTGTGGGACGACCTGTTCGCGCTCTATGACGAGATCGGCGCCCGATCGCTACCCGAGCGCACGCCGTATCGCGACTATGTGCAATGGCTGACGACCCGTGAAGACGCAGCCGCCGAATCCGCGTGGCGTGATTACTTCGGTGGCGACACCGGGTCCGGAAGGGTTGATCCGACCATCGTGGCCCCCGAGGCGGAGGGGATCGTGGCGGACGCCGGCGCCGCCCGTGACGTCTATCGGCACCTCGATCCGGAATTGCACACCAGGATCATCGCATCCTGTCGGGAGGCGGGGGTCACGGTCGGTACCTTCTTGCATGTTGCATGGGGAATTGTCTTGGGCCGGTTGCTGAATCGGAGCGATGCCGTCTTCGGGAGCACTGTGTCGGGACGCCCTCCGGAGCTGGCAGGGTCGGAGACGATCATCGGGTTGCTGTTCAACACGGTACCTGTGCACGTGCAGGCGAACCGGGCCGATTCGATCCGGGAACTGCTGACCGGTCACCATGCACGCAGCGCCCGGGTGCTGGACGCGTTTCACCTGAAGCTGACCGACATACAGCGGATCGCGGGCGCCCCCCGGTTGTTCGACACCCTCTGCATCATCAGGAACATGCCGTTCGCGACAGCTGGATCCGGGCGACTGTTCGGCCCGGCGGATGCCCAGATCCGGGTGGTGGCCGATGAACTGGACGACTCCACGCACTACCCCCTGTCGGTCGCGATATTCCCCGGCGAACAGATCGAAGTGCGTTGTTCCTACCGCGGGGACATCTATTCGCAGGACGAGGTGGAGGCGATCGTCGATCGGCTTGTGCTGGTCTTGACGGCGATGGCGTCCGACCTGGATGCGTCGGTCGGACAGATCTCCGTGACCACCCCGGACGATTTTCAGCGCTTCCACGAGTGGAACGCCACCGCGCGAACAGTCGAGGACACCACCATCGCCCAGCTCCTGCAGGAGCAGGCGCATC
>NZ_DATCVM010000274.1:0-20196 GCF_036566845.1 Williamsia sp. | reverse complement strand
CCACAATCGGATCCGGGATGTGGACGATGTCCAGGGACTCTTCGTGCCGAGTCCGTCGCGTCCGCAACATGTTCAAACACACCCGCGACGTGACCGTGGTGAACCAGCCGCCGATGTTCGCGATGTCATCGGTATCGGCGGCCGAGACCTTGAGCCACGTCTCCTGCACCGCATCCTCGGCCTCCGGCAGCGACCCCAACATCCGGTAGGCGACCGCGCGAAGGTGTCCGCGATTGGCCTCGAACTCGGTGAGCAAAAAGTCGTTTCCGTCCATCGGTCACATTTCCTTTCTCCGGGGTGTCAAAGCTATGAACCGCCCGACACCGCCGATGTGACAACACACCGCCGGCCGATCATGAGGAGCACCCCATGTCTGCACGTATGACCAACCCGGCCACCATCCTGCCGCAGGCCACCAAGGCCGTGCCGCACCTGCTCGGCGCGATCGAGCAAGGCGGCGTCCCCGCCACGCTGCGCGAGCTCGTCATGCTTCGGGCCAGCCAGATCAACGGCTGCGCAGCCTGCGTGCACGGCCACGTCGCGGCGCTGCGTAAGGAAGGCGAATCCGACGACCGCATCGACACCGTCGCCGTCTGGCGCGAATCACCCTTTTTCACCGACACCGAACGTGCCGCCCTGAACCTCACCGAAGCCGCGACCCGGCTCGCCGACTCACCCGGCACGGCAGTCCCGGATGCAATCTGGGATGAGGCCGCCGACCTCTTCGACGAGAAGGCGATGGCAGGTCTCGTCCTGGCGATCGCGACCATCAACTTCTTCAACCGGATCAACGTCACGATTCAAGAACCCGCAGGCACGACGTGGAGCTGAGCGGGCGGCAGCTAACCTCGTCGTGTGCTGCTCTCAGACCGCGACATCCGTGCCCAGATCGCTGACGGCCGGTTGGCCATCGAACCGTACGATCCGGAGCTGGTCCAGCCGTCCAGCATCGACGTCCGGCTCGATGGCCTGTTCCGGGTCTTCAACAACACCCGCTACACCCACATCGACCCCGCTCAGCGTCAGGATGAACTGACGACGCTGGTCGAACGGACCGAGGGGGAGCCGTTTGTGCTGCACCCCGGTGAGTTCGTCCTCGGGTCGACGCTGGAGGTCTGCACTCTCCCGGACGACCTCGCGGGGCGTCTCGAGGGTAAGTCATCGTTGGGTCGGCTGGGCCTGCTGACGCACTCGACTGCCGGCTTCATCGACCCGGGCTTCACCGGGCACATCACGCTGGAACTGTCGAACGTCGCCAATCTGCCGATCACGCTGTGGCCGGGCATGAAGATCGGTCAGCTGTGCGTGATCAGATTGTCGAGCCCGGCGGAAGCGCCCTACGGCAGCGCCGCGGCAGGCTCGAAGTACCAGGGGCAACGCGGCCCGACCCCGTCGAAGGCCTACCTGAACTTCCCCCAGAACCAGCGCGACTGAACCAGCCTGACCGACCCCCCGACCTGAGGGTTTCGCTCACCGTGGCCGACGCGCCACCTGGTGGTTGCCCGATGGCCAACCCCGTTCGGTACCCACAGGGGTATGAAGGTCACGGTATTTGGATGCGGCTACCTCGGCGCCACGCACGCTGCCTGTCTGGCCGAACTCGGGCACGAGGTGCTCGGGATCGATGTCGATGAGACAAAGGTAGCCGGTCTACAGAACGGCGACCTGCCGTTCTACGAACCCGGTCTGCCGGATGTGTTGCGGCGCAACCTCGCTGCCGGGCGGTTGCAGTTCACCACCGACTACGACCGGGCCGCAGCCTTCGCCGACGTGCACTTCCTGGCCGTCGGCACCCCGCAGAAGAAGGGTGAGTACGCCGCCGATCTCCGTCACGTCCACTCGGTGATCGACGAGCTGGCGCCGCGGCTGGCCGGCAAACACCTGATCATCGGCAAATCGACCGTGCCCGTGGGCACTTCGGAAGAGCTCAAGCGTCGTGCGCAGATCGCATCGGGTGATGGCGCGGAGATCGACATCGCATGGAATCCGGAGTTCCTCCGCGAAGGTCACGCCGTCGACGACACCCTGCGTCCCGACCGGATCGTCCTGGGAATCGACACCGCTGACGTGGCCGGTGCCGCCGAAGCGCAGGTTCGTGAACTCTACAGTGCGATCCTGGCAACAGGGACGCCGTTCCTGGTCACCGATCTCGCCACCGCCGAAATGGTCAAGGTCTCGGCGAATGCCTTTCTGGCAACCAAGATCTCATTCATCAACGCCATCAGTGAGGTGTGTGAGGCCAGCGGCGCGGACGTGTCGATGCTGGCCGACGCCATCGGGTTCGACGACCGCATCGGACGCAGGTTCCTCAATGCCGGGCTGGGTTTCGGCGGGGGATGCCTTCCCAAGGACATCCGTGCGTTCATGGCACGGGCCGGTGAACTGGGAGCTGATCAGGCGCTGACATTCCTGCGGGAGGTCGACTCCATCAACATGCGTCGCCGCACCGCGATGGTCGAGCTGACCACCAAGGTCTGCGGTAACACCCTGCTGGGCAAGAACATTGCCGTCCTGGGTGCCGCCTTCAAACCGGAAAGCGATGACGTCCGCGACTCTCCTGCGCTCAACGTCGCCGGACAGCTCCAGCTCAAGGGCGCAGCGGTCAGCGTCTTCGACCCGAAAGCGATGGACAACTCCCGCAAGGTCTTTCCGACGCTCACCTACGCGAGTTCGGCGCACGACGCCTGCCGGCAGGCCGACGCGGTCCTGGTGCTGACAGAGTGGACCGAGTTCGTACACATGAACCCCGAGGCCCTGCGCCCCCTGGTCCGCAGCATGAACGTGATCGACGGCCGCCGATGCCTGGATGCGAGTGCATGGCGGCGGGCCGGATGGTCGTACGCGAGCCTCGGCGGGCCCGCGCGTGACCTGCCGGCGCAGCGCCGCCCGGAACTGGCGGCGCAGCGGCCATAGCGAGATCACGTCGGGTCTTGGGCCAGGTAGTCGTCGAGTTGGCTGGCCATGTCGCGGTCCAGCGCACGGTCGAGGGCGTTGTGCGCGGAAATCGTTCCTGCCTTGCGCATTTCGCGCAGCAGTTCGACGGCCCACTCGGACTCGGAGTTGTTGGTGGGCACCCACCCGTCGCCGTGTCCCTCGGCCATGACGTTGCGTCCCGCCGAGATCAGGGTCGAGGCGACCTGAGCCATATCCGCTTCGACGCGGCCGTGGACGTCGAGGATCATCTTCAGCGAGAGTCCGAGTTTGGTGAGTCTCCCGAACGCGTGCACCGTCTCCCGGTCCAGCAGCGTGTAACCGTCGCCGTGTCGTTCGATGAGACCGAACTCGATCAGCTTCTCATGGTGAGATGGGTTGCCGGAGTTGAGCAATGCCTTGAGCCCGTCGGCCGAGATGTTCTCGGTGCGCGCGGTGGACCACGGTTCGGTGACCACCTCGCGGATACCGAGGACGTCCTCCAGGTTGGCTCCGTGCGCGATACCGTGCAGAAAGTCGCCTATGTGGCGAATGGTGAACCCGCGGTGCAGCAGATCGTTGATCACCTTCAGCCTCGACAGGTGGTTGTCGGTGTAGATCGCGATGCGGCCACGTCGTGTCGGCCGGGGGAGCAGGCCTCGATCCTGGTACCCGCGGACGTTTCGGGTGGTCGTTCCCGCGGCCCGCGCGAGGTCGTCGATCCGGTACTCGGTCATCAATCCGCTTTCGATCCCGCACTGTCATCGGCCCGGTGTTCACAGTGGTTGATGGCTGATTCTAGAGGAGGAAATCGGTCCCGAAGAGGACAGCTCGGGGTGCGTTGGGCAGAATGGCGGCGAACACGTTCGCAAAGGTGGCGGCACACGGCGGGAGGCAGTGGTGGACCACGATCCTGAACTCGCACTGGCGCCGAGCCGTGCGATCTGGCTCCAGGAGACATTGTTCGCCGACGTCCGGAAGCTGCTGACCGCCGAACTCGGCGGCATCGGACCGGCGTTTGCCCTGGTAGACCTAGATGACGGCGGCCTGCGCGGCGCGGCAGTCGACGCCGCCACCGGGCAATGTCTCATCGAACTCAACGACAACACCCTGCACTCCGCATCGTTCGATCGGGCGATGGCCGACCACCTCGTTCGCACCGGCAGGGCCAGGATGCCGGCCACCCCGGAATGGGCCCGCGAGCTGATCGGGATGATGGCCCAGGCCAGGACTCTGCTCGGCACAACCGAGGCAACATTCGTGATGGGCAAGCAGGACGTCGGCCTGCTGCGGGTCACCAGGGCCGATGTGGAAGCCGCACTCAACCCGTCCACGGTCCGGGCGATCAGCGTGGCCCGGTCGGTGGCCCTGGCCTCTCCCAGCCCCATCTGCGCTGTGGTCGTGATGTCCCACCACGTCGAATGGCCGGGCCTGACCGACGAGATGTCGAAGGCATTCGCCGGTCAGCTGCCCGTGCTGTCGATACGCGCATCGCTGACACCGGTCCGACAGGGAAAACACTCGCGCGGGTCCGACAGTTCCGAACGCCGCGGCTTCCCGTTCCCGGTCCCGGCCTACGTCCCGGAAACACGAACCGAACCGACTCCGATGCCGGTGCAGTCGGCTGCGAAGACAAGGTCGGCGACTGTGTTGGGGAAAGCAGAGTCGGGGAAAGCAGAGTCGGAGAAAGCAGAGCCGGCAACAGAGTCGCCGAAAACAACGGTCTCGGATCTGCTTCCGGACCCGTTGCCGGAGCCGTTTCCCGGACCGATCATCGAGCCGCCGCCGGTGCCCGATGTCCGGGCGGCCGACCGTCGACGAAAGCAGAACCGATTCGTGATGGCCGCCGCGGCCGCGATCGCAGCGGTGATCGTGGCGGGTGGGATCACTGCGGCTGTCGGGCCGTGGCGTGAAGACGCTGCGGGTCTGGAGTCGCAGCGGTATCTGACGGCGCCGACATCGAGCGGATCGACAGCCGCGACCTCCACGTCGGCACTCCCGGTGACGCCGACGAACCCGCCGATCAACACCAGGGCCGCACTCGCTCCGATCGTCAGCTACACAACGCCGCCACCCCCGCCGCCGACGACACGACGGACCACCCAGCGGCCACGCCAGAACCCGATCCCGAACCCTCTTCCGAACACGATCCCGAATCCGATTCCGGGGCAGCCCCCGATCGTTCTGCCCTGAGGACTGCAGTTACGGCGCGACGCCGCGGCCGATCAGGTCGAGGGTCTGCTCATAGACATGGGGCCAGTGGGAGTTGGTGCCGGGTGGTCCACCCCCGTCGAACTCGCGCGAATCGATCTCGAGGCTGACCGCGCCGTGTACGCAGGCCCAGATCTGCAGTGTCAGCACCATCGGGTCGCCGTCCCTGATGGTTCCCGCAGCCTGCCCGTGCCGAATGATCTCGGTGAGGGCGTAGAGGGCCGTCTCGCCGAGGTCGCCCTCGGGTTTGCACTGACCGGAGAACATCAGGCGGTACAGCGTGGGTGATCGCAATGCGAAGGTGCGGTAGGCCACTCCGGCGCCCCGCAGTCGGGCGGTGGTGTCGGAGTCGACCACACTGCCGATCATCGCGCGCAGTTGCACAAATCCTTCGGTGACCACCGCGGTCATCAACCCGGATTTGCCGGCGAAGTGGTTGTAGACGCCCATCGGTGCCACCCCCGCTTCCGTGGCGACCGCGCGGACCGTCAAGCCTTTTTCGCCGTGTTCGTCGAGCACACGCAATGCGGCGGCGAGCAACAGTCCGCGCACGTCGCCTGCTGGGGTGCGCGTAGCCGTTCCCGGCGATCTGGCTGCCACGACCTCGATCCTTTCATAAACCTTCTGGATTTCACTTGACACCATTGTGGCACGGCCTTCTACTTGAGTAGAACAACGTACTTCAACTGTAGAGCAACAATCTATTCGAGGAGCCTGCGATGAGTGACCGAACCCTGCAGACGCCGGTGTCATCGCCGGCAACGAACAAACGCTGGTGGGCACTGGTCGCCCTTTGCGGCGCGGTACTACTGGTGATGATCGACAACACGATCGTCAACGTGGCGCTGCCGACCATCAGTCGAGACCTATCCGCCGACAACTCGGGCCTGCAGTGGGTGGTCGACGCCTACACGCTGACCTTCGCCGGACTGCTCTTGACCGCCGGGCACTTCGCGGACCGCTTCGGCCGCCGCAGACTGTTGGTGATCGGTGTCCTCGGGTTCGCCGTGGTCTCGGTTGTCGCAGCCTCATCGCAGACGCTCGGCCAACTCATCGCGACCCGGGCTGGGCTCGGAGTGTTTGCCGCGATGGTCTTTCCGGCGACACTGTCACTGCTGATCGGCTTGTTCCCGGACCTCAAGGAACGCGCGATCGCCGTCGGGATCTGGGCCGGCACATCGGGTATCGCCGTGGCCATCGGCCCGGTCCTGGGCGGCTGGCTGCTCGAGCACTACTCGTGGTCCTCGGTGTTCTGGGTCAATCTGCCGATCGCCGCGGCCGTGTTGGTTGGTGTTGCGCTGGCCGTGCCGAGTGGCGGCAAGGCGCAACCGGGACCGTTCGACGCCATCGGCGCGATCACCTCGATCACCGGCGTTGCGCTCCTGGTGTACACCGTGATCGAAGGACCCAACCACGGTTGGACATCCACGGAGAGTATTCTCGGATTCATCGGTGCGGCAATCATTCTCACGCTCTTTGTGCTGCGTGAGTTGCGATCATCGCATCCGATACTCAATGTCCGGCTCTTCGCCAACAGGCACTTCTCGGTGGCTTCAGGTTTGATCGCAGTGGCGTTCTTCAGCCTGTTCGGATTCATCTTCCTGATCACCCAGTACTTCCAGGCTGTCAAGGGGTACGGGCCGCTCTCTGCCGGTCTGCACACACTCCCGTTCGCGGTGGTGATGGCTGTGTTCTCGCCGCTGGCAATGATTTTCGCCCGGCGCCTGGGCCCCGGTCGAGTGGCAGCGCTGGGCTCCGCGACGATGGCGGCCGGATTCGCGTTGGTCCTGGTCGCGGGCCGGGATGCCTCGTACTGGGGGCTGATCATCTGGTCGATGAGTCTGATGGCGATGGGACTCGCGCTGGTCCAGGGGCCGGCCACCAACATCATCACCAACTCGTTGTCGGCGGACCAGACCGGAGCGGGCTCGGCGGTCAACGACGTGACCCGTGAGATCGGTGGAACCCTGGGCGTGGCCGTCCTCGGCTCCATCCTCACCTCGGTCTACACCGCCCAGATCGGAAGCGACCTCGACAACGTCGGACTGCCGCCGGAAGCCGTTGACACCGCCAAGAACTCGGTCATGGCCGGGGTGGAGATGGCAACAGGCATCGGCGGGGACTCGGGTCAGCAGGTTCTCGTGACCATTCAGGACGCGTTTGTCGACGGACTGCACATCTCCGTGATCGCGGCGATCGCGGCCGCCGGACTGGCAGCGCCGATCGCCTGGTTCACGTTGCGAGGCCAGACACTCGGAAACGCCGTCCTGTCGGAAGATGCAGTGCCGGAAGATGGTGCGGCCGAGGATGTCACGCTCGAGCCGGAACGTCAGGCCGAGTACTCGTAGCCCTCTTTGAGTGCCTTACGGAGTGAACGTGCCGACTCGATCCGACTGGTCGGCCGAAGGTAGGGCGAATCGCCCTGGGCGTTGATGTAATACGTATTCGACCCGGCGCAGCGCGGACTTGCAAAGACCGTGCTGCGCACCTTTCTGCGCATCTTCTGCACGAACTCGGTGGTCTGCTCGTCAGTGGCGCTGACGCGAAGCGAACCGGAGTGGACGGCCTTGGCGACCACCTCCACGGCGTGGGTGACACACAACTCGATGGTGTCGAACCAGGAGAAGCCGATGACGCCGTAGGGACCCGGAGCCAAGAACAGGTTGGGAAAACCGGGAACCGTGATGCCCTCGTAGGCGTGCATTCGTTCCGAATCCCACGTCTGCCCCAGATCCTGGCCGCCGACGCCGCTGATCCGGTAGGGGAGGTCGAAGATCTTGAACCCGGTCGCCAGGATCAACGTGTCGATGTCGAGGTTGCGGCCGTCGTCGAATTCGATTCCGGTGCTGGTGATCTGGGAGATGGATGCGGTTTCCAGATCGACGTTGTCGCGGTTGAAGGTGGGGAAGTAGTCGTTGGAGAACGATGGACGCTTGCAGGCGTAGCCGTAGTGCGGTGTGAGCTGCTCGCGGATGCGCTTGTCCTTGATCTGACTACGCAGGTGTCGCTGACACAGCTTCTCCATCCCGCGGGTGATGGCCGGCAGTTGCTTGTTGTAGACCACCCCGACCGTCTCCGCGATCTCGAACGTCGAGTCGATCAGAAACCGGGGCAGCAGTTGAAGTCTGGGGATCAAGCGATAGATGTTGCGCAGGAAGCCGGGGATGGGCGCGTTGGGCTTGGGCAGTACCCAGATCGCCGTGCGCTGCAGCACGGTCAGGTGCTCGACCGCAGGGGCGATGGTCGGGATGATCTGGATGCCGGTGGCGCCGGTGCCGATGACCGCGACCTTCTTGCCGGTCAGGTCGTAGTCGTGATCCCACGATGCCGACCGCAGCACCTTGCCCGAGAAGCTGTTCAGCCCGGGCAGGTCGGGGGTGGCCGGCGTCGACAGCGCGCCGTGGCAGGAGATGAGGAATCGTGCGGTCACCGTGTCGCCGGCCGCGGTGGTGATGGTCCACATATCGGTGGAGTCATCGAAATCGGCTGCGGTGACCGGGGTTCCGAAACGAATGTGCTCGCGGATGCCGTATCGCTCGGCGATGTCGCGGGCGTATTGCAGGAGTTCGGCCCCGGGGGCGAACACCTGCGACCACTCGGGATTGAGCGCGAACTTGTACGAGTACGTGACCGAGGGGATGTCGACCTCGACACCGGGATACTGGTTGGCGAGCCAGGTGCCACCGACATCGTCGTTGCGGTCGAAGATGACGTAGTCGTCGATACCGCGTTCCTGCAACTTGATTCCGGCGGCGAGGCCGCCGAACCCGGCGCCGACAATGGCGACGGTGTGGTCGGGTTGCGAGATGTCGGGTGTTGCCATGGGATGTCTCCTGGGCTGAGGTGGTGGGAAGTCTAGAGGTCGAGGCGAAGGTGATCGCCTGCGGCGCGGGATACGCAGGTGAGCATCACGCCGGCATCGCGCTCGGGTGCGGTGAGGATGTTGTCGCGGTGATCCACGGTGCCGTCCTGGACCCTGACCTTGCACGTCCCGCAGAATCCCTGTTGGCAGGAGTAGGGGACCGACGGTAGCTCGCGTCGTATTGCTGCGAGTGCGGATTCCGTCGCGCTGACCGGGATCTGTTGCCCGGTCGACGCGAGGGTGACGGTGAACGGCCGTCCGTTCTCCACCGGTGGTGGACTGAATCGCTCGAAGTGGAGTTCGACGTCGTCGCGGCCGAGCAGCTCGGTGCGGATCGCATCCAGCATCGGCGGTGGACCACAGCAGTACACCGCGGTCCCGGCATCCATCGGACCGAGCAGGTCTGCGGCGCTGGGCAACCCGTGGCGGTCGTCCGTGCGGATGGTCACCTTGTCGTCGTAGTCGGTGAGTTCCTCGAGAAACGGCAGGGTTCCGGTGTCGCGGCCGGTGTAGACCATCGACCAGTCCAGTCCGAGGCGGTGGGCGGCACTGAGCATCGGCAGGATCGGGGTGATGCCGATACCGCCGGCGATGAACCGCAGCTTCTTCGCCGGAGATCCGTGGCCGGGAGCGGCCAGGGGAAATGCGTTGCGCGGACCTTTGATCCGGACAATACTGCCGACGGCGAGGGTGTCGTGCACCTCGATCGACCCACCGCCACCGTCAGGGATCCGGCGGACCGCGATGCGGTAGCGGTGGCGATCGGCCGGGTCGCCACAGAGGGAGTACTCCCGCATCCGCCCCGACGGGAGCAACAGGTCCAGATGTGCCCCGGCGTACCAGGGCGTGAGCTCACCACCATCGGGAGCGGCCATGGTCAGCGCGACGACATTGTTGTCGTGTGCCACCACCTCTCGCCCGACCACCCGCAGAGTGGTGATCGGATCGGCGGGATCAGGAATCCTCACCTGGGTGAACGTGCCCCACAACGGAAACCAGACCTTGCCGATGGCGCTCGCGATCCGCATCGCGGGGTCGCGCCGATACCGCCCCCGCAGATGTGGAGGTGCGGAGGTCATGTGGGTGGCGTGCTCGAGGTGGCGTTGATTCACTTGTGCGCGGCCCTTGCTGCCGGCGATGACGCGAGGTAGGCGAGCGCCTGCGAGGTGGATCCGACCTGCGACGGCCGGAACGAGGGTTTGAAATAGGTGAAGGTGGCGAAGATGATCGACCGCACCGTGGGCAGCAGTCCCCGGTGGGCTCCGCGGAAATATCCGAGCAGCAACCGCGTGTAGCCGATCTTGCCGTTCGGGTCATTGAGGGCAAGGAATCTGGTGCCCCGGTTGATCATGAACAGCAGAGCCGGTAGGACCGCGAGCATCGCACGTCCGCGTTTGAGGTAACTGTCACCGAAGTAGGTGGCCACGTCGTGCGCGACCTCGCGGTGCTCGACCTCCTCGGCACCATGCCACCGAAACAGGTCTGCCATGACCGGGTCGGCGTTGAACTCGGTCCAGGTGTTATTGAGTGCGAAGTCGCCCAGGATGGCGGTGTAGTGCTCGATGGCGGCGATCAGCCAGAGGCGCTCGACCAGATGTTTGTGCCGCACATCGGCATTCGGATCCTGCGACGGCCCGAGGACTTTGCGGAACACCCACTCCATCTGCTTCTGGAACGGGGTGGGGTCGAGTCCGCGTGATTCCAGGAACTCCCACAGCACCTGGTCGTGGGTTTCGGCGTGCATCGCCTCCTGGCCGATGAATCCTCGCATGGCCACGACGAGTTCCTCGTCCTTCACCAGCGGCAGCGCCTCGTTGTACGTCTGGACGAACCATCGCTCGCCCTCGGGCAACAACAGGTTCAGCATGCTCACCACGTTGGACGGGACCGGATTGTCCGGAATCCAGTGCAGCGGTGTGTCCTTCCAGTCGAACTCCACGTTGCGCGCGTGGAGTTCGACTGGGCCCGGATCGAAGCTGTACATCATACCCTCCCGAAACGGCCTCGCCCCGACCATTTTTCGAGCCATTTCGGGGTGTAGCCGCTGCGCCGTTGCAGGTCGTCCATCACGTCCTGCAGCTGTTCTTGGATCTGATCTGTGACACTGCTCGCGTCGGGGACGTCGGAGCAGATCGCCGAGACGCCGATGTGGTGTTCGGCGAGTTCGGAGCGGAGCGTCTCGGTGAACATCAGAACTCCGGCTTTGCCGGTCGACGAGATGTTCACGATGTGTCCGCCGACGCCGCGCTCGACCATCCGCTGCCCGAACAGACGGCTTCCGGCGATGATCGCGAGCAGACTGTTGTCGGTCGGCTGCCCAACGTCGGGATTGTTGACCACCAGGTCGGCGACGCCGTGCCGCCGGGTGACGTCGTCGGCGAACGCCGCGAACGCACCGCTGTCGGTGACGTCGAGTTGGTAGGCGTGCGCCGTTGCCCCGGTGGCCACGATGGCTGCAGCGGTCCGCTCGGCGGATACCAGGTCAACGTCGGTGACAATCACCTCGGCGCCGCTATCGGCCAGGAGAGAGGCTGCACGACAACCGATTCCGCTGCCGGCGCCGGTGACAACGGCGAGCTTGCCGGACAGCAGGCGGTGGCGGCCGTCCTGGCGCGCCCGATCGATGACGGGTGATGATCCGGTTCCCCGGATCGTCTCGATGAATTGGATCGCCATGTCGGCCAGGTAATCGGGGTTCGTGTACGGCAACCAGTGCCCGGTGGGTGTGTCGTTGCGCCACAGCCGATCCACGTAGCGATGGCTGTTGACGTAGATCGCCTTGCGCAGCGCCAGATCTCGGGTGTTGACGATCTCGAAGACCGGTACCTTTGTGCTGCGTGGGTTGGGCTTGCGCAGTCGTTCCCGAATGTTGGCCCGGTAGTACCGCAAACCGGAGATCGTATCGGCCCGAAAAGTCGGTGCCAGAGCCAGATTGGCGGGGTCGGTGCCCTCGAACTTGGTAAGGAATTTCTGCCAGCCCCGCGGGCTCACCGCGGTGCTCAGCAGGATCTTCGGGATCACCGGAAGCTGGAAGACGACGGTGTACGCGGACGATAGGCCCTGAGAAAGTGCTTGCGCCAACGACTTCGGCGTCGGGCGTCGCAACCTCTCCCGGGTCCACACACTCAGATGGTCCATGTTCGGTCCCGACACCGACATGAAGGACGCGATCCGGCGCTCGGCGCCCACCTCGCTGACGGCCTCCCAGGTCTGCACCGAACCCCAGTCGTGGGCGACCACGTGAACCGGTAGGTCCGGACTGACGGTATCGATCACCGCGTACAGGTCGGCTGCCAGTTCTGGCAGGCGATAGGCGGCATCCCCATCCGGTCGGTCGGTCTCGCCGTAACCGCGCGTGTCATAGGCGACTACGTGGTAACGCAACGCCAACTCGGTGGCCACCGGAGTCCACAGGTGGTGGGTGTCGGGCCATCCGTGCACCAGCACCACGGTCGGCCGATCCGCTGTCCGGTGACCGATCTCGTACACGGCCAGCTTGGTCCCGGCGCGAACGATCGTTCGTCGTCGCCAGTCGACCCTCTCATCAATAGCGGTCATCAACTCCCCTTTGAGCTCGCTCGATGTATTACACGTTACCATCAGTCACATATAAAACAACCGGCCGTGGGGGCCGGCACATATCGAAGCTGAAGTTTGAAGAGTCCTTATCGACCGATGCCTTCACAACTGCAGATTCGAACTGTGGGGGAGCCGACGGGGCCGACCTCGCGTCACATTGTGATGAGAACGCTGGATGCACCATTCCTGGGTCGGGTGGCGGTCCGGCGTGGCGTTCTGACCACCCACGAGCTGCGCAAGAACTTCGTTCCCGTATACCGCGGCGTCTACGTGCGGCGGGGTACCCAACTCAGCTTGCGTCTGCGGATCGAAGCTGCGTTGATCTGGTCCAGGGATCCGGCGACCGTGGCTGGGCTGGCGGCGTCGGCCCTACATGGCAGCAAGTGGGTGGACGAGGACATCCCTGTCGAGCTCAATCGCCACGGACAGCGCGCTGTCTCGGGAATCGTTGTTCGTGCGGAACGGCTGCTCGGTGACGAGGTTTGTCACGTGCGTGGGCTGCGGGTGACGACGCCGGCGAGAACGGCATTCGATCTGGGCCGGTGGCTGGACTTCGATCGGGCGGTCGAGGCCGTGGACGCATTGATGAATGCCTCAGGTGTCAAGTCTGCCGACGTGGAGAGATTGGTGCACGCGCACCGCGGTGTTCGCGGACTGGGACAATTGCGAGAGGTGTTGTCACTGGTCGATGGCGGTGCCGAGTCGCCTCCGGAGACCCGAACGAGGTTGCTGCTCATCAGATCGGGGCTACCGGTGCCCGAGACGCAGATCAAGATCGTTGACACTTACGGCCACGCACACATCCGTCTCGACCTGGGGTGGCGCAGGTGGAAGGTCGCGGTCGAATATGACGGCGAACATCATTGGGCGACACCTCGACAGCGATCACGGGACATCGACAGGCTTGCGGAGCTGGAGGCCATGGGCTGGCGGGTGGTGCGAGTCAGTGCGGAGTTACTCGCGCAGCGCCCGCACATTGTGGTCGCCAGAGTACGACAGGCCATCGAAGCTGCGTCGAATCTGCAGGTGTGAAGGCATCAGCCGAGAACAGTTCTTCACAACTGCAGATTCGAATGCGGCCAGGATTGGATCAGCTACTGCTTGTAGCTGGCCAGGAAGTTGCCGAGGCGGTCGATGGCGTCGGAGAGGTCGCGGGCCCAGGGGAGGGTGACAACCCGGAAGTGGTCGGGGCTGGGCCAGTTGAAGCCCGTTCCCTGGACCACCAGGATCTTCTCGCGCAAGAGCAGATCGGTGACGAACTTCTCGTCGTCGTGGATCTCGTGCACCTCGGGATCGATCTTCGGGAACGCGTACAGCGCGCCCATCGGCTTCACGCAGCTGACGCCGGGGATCTCATTGAGCTTCTCCCAGGTGACGTTTCGCTGTTCCAGCAGACGGCCGCCGGGCAGGACGAGGGCATCGATGCTCTGGTACCCGCCGAGTGCCACCTGAATGGCGTGCTGGCCGGGCACATTTGCGCACAGACGCGTCGATGCGAGCATCTTCATGCCGTCGACGAACCCCTTGGCGTGGTCCTTGGGGCCGGTGATGGCCACCCATCCGGCCCGGTAACCGCACACCCGGTAGGCCTTCGACAGGCCATTGAAGGTCAGGCACAACAGGTCCGGCGCGAGCGAGGCGATGTTGATGTGCTTGGCCTCGTCGTAAAGGATCTTGTCGTAGATCTCGTCGGCGAGGATCAGCAGCGAATGCTTGCGCGCCAGCTCGACGATCTGGGTGAGGACCTCGCGCGAATACACCGCGCCGGTGGGGTTGTTCGGGTTGATCACCAACAGCGCCTTGGTGCGCGGGGTGATCTTGGCCTCGATGTCCTCGATATCGGGGTTCCAGCCGTTGCTCTCGTCGCACGCGTAGTGGACGGCCTTACCGCCGGACAGCGCCGTCATGGCGGTCCACAGCGGATAGTCCGGCGACGGGATCAGCACCTCGTCGCCGTCGTCGAGGAGAGCCTGCATGGTCATCGTGATCAGCTCGGAGACGCCGTTCCCCAGGATCACGTCGTCGACGTCGAAGTACGGGAAGTCGGGCAGGAGCTCATACCGGGTCACGACGGCACGGCGGGCCGACAGGACGCCCAGGGACTCGCTGTAGCCCTGCGAATAGGGGAGAGCATGGATCATGTCGCGCATGATCACGTCCGGGGCCTCGAAGCCGAACTGGGCGGGATTGCCGATGTTCAATTTGAGGATCCGATGGCCGTCGGCCTCCAGGCGGGCGGCGTGGGCCGTCACTGGTCCACGGATCTCATAGGCGACGTTGCGTAGCTTCGCCGATTGCTCGAGGGGTTTCAGATCGCGGTAAACATGCGAAACGTGGGGTCTGCTCACGCCCCTAATGGTGCCAGTAAAGCGCAAGTGGGTTTCACTCATACCGATCTCGAGTACCAACACGAGCGCAGAAACGGCCGCGGCCGCCGGCTCGGCGTTGTATCGCCAAGACCGGCGGCCACGACCGCGATCAGTGTGATTCGTTGTTGTTGCGCCCCGGTCAGCTCCTACCGGGCCGCTTCTTGCCTGCCGCGATGCCGAAGCCCTTGGCCTTGGTCGGACCGGATTCGCTGAGCGTTCGCGCCTCACCGTTTGTCGACGGGGTATCCGCCGGCTCCGCTTCCTGAGGTGCCTCAGCGTGAGGGGTCTCGGGCTCGGTCTGCTCCGGCTCGGCTGCCTCGGTCGGCGCGGCCTCTGTTTCAGGCTCAGGCTCGGCCGGTGCTGCTGCGGCAGGCTTCGCTCCGGGACGTTTTGCGCCCGGACGCTTGGCCCTGCCGCCGATGGCCAGACCCTTCACCGGAACCGACGGCTCTTTCGGGGTTTCCGGCTCGGCCGGGGCCTCGGTGACGGTTTCGGGGGCAACCTCTTCCGGTGCAACGTCTTCCGGTGCCGCTTCGACCGGTGCTGCCGCTGCTGGCTTTGCCGTGCCCGGCTTCTTGGCCGCGCCGCCGGGTCGTGGTGCTCCCGGACGCTTGGCACCCCCGCCGATGGCCAGACCCTTCACTGGTGCGGCTGCCGGCTTCGCCTCTTCCGGTGCCGCCTCGGCTGCCGGTGCCGATTGCTCGGCCGGTTCTGCCGCCGCGGGCTTTGCCGTGCCCGGCTTCTTGGCCGCGCCGCCGGGTCGTGGTGCTCCCGGACGCTTGGCGCCGCCGCCGATGGCCAGACCCTTGGCTGCGGGTGCTGCGGTCTCGGCTGCCGGTGCTGCTTCGGCGGGCGCTGCCGCTGCTGCTGCAGGCTTTGCGGACCCCGGCTTCGGTGCGCCGCCGCCTGGTTTCTTGGCCCCGCCGCCGATACCGAGTCCGCCGGGCTTCTTGGCTGCGCCACCGGGCTTCGGTGCTCCGCCACCCGGTTTCGGTGCTCCGCCACCGGGCTTCTTGGCTCCGCCGCCGATACCCAGACCGCCGCCGACCTTGGGCTTCTCGGTGGTGGTCGCGGTGGCGGTGGCCGCTGCAGCAGGCGCTGCGGCCTTGGCCGGTTCCGGTGCCTTCTTCTCTCCCGGCTCGATTGTCGGAGCCGACAGACCCAGCGAGGCGGCACCGAGGAAGCGTCCACCGCGCTTGATCTCGGGAGCGCCGCGCTTGACGGACTCCAGGATCAGCTGGGCGACGTCGACAACCTCTACCTTGCCCTCGTTCTCGGTGCCTGCGGTCTGCGCGGTGACACCGTCGGTCAACATCACCTTGCAGAACGGGCAACCGGTGGCAACCTTTTTGGGGTTGGTGCTCAGTGCTTCGTCGACCCGATCGATGTTGATGCGCTTGCCGATGCTCTCTTCCATCCACATGCGAGCGCCACCGGCGCCACAGCACATCGAGCGCTCGCCGTGTCGCGGCATCTCGGCGAGCTTCGCGCCCGAGGCGGCCATCAGCTCACGGGGAGCGTCGTAGACCTTGTTGTGGCGACCGAGGAAGCACGGGTCGTGGTAGGTGATGTCCTCGTTGACCTCGGCCACCGGGATCAGGCGCTTGTCGCGAACCAGCCGATTCAGCAACTGCGTGTGGTGCACCACCTCGTACTTGCCGCCGACCTGCGGGTACTCGTTGCCCAGCGCGTTGAAACAGTGCGCACAGGTGACGACGATCTTCTTCTTCTGCTGCGGAGCAGTGGCGAAGAGTTCGCCGAGCATCTCGATGTTCTGCTGAGCCAGCATCTGGAACAGGAACTCGTTGCCCGCGCGTCGGGCGGAGTCACCGGTGCAGGTCTCGCCTTCGCCGAGGACCAGGAAGTCGACGGCGGCGATGTCGAGGAGTTCGGCAACGGCCTTGGTCGTCTTCTTGGCGCGGTCCTCATAGGCACCGGCGCAGCCGACCCAGAAGAGGTACTCGAAGCCTTCGAAGCTCTCGACGTCCTGGCCGAAGACCGGGATCTCGATGTCCATCTCGTCGATCCACTTGGTGCGGTCCTTGGAGTTCTGGCCCCAGGGGTTGCCCTTGTTCTCGAGGTTCTTGAACAGTCCGGCGAGCTCGGACGGGAAATCCGATTCGATCAGGACCTGGTAGCGACGCATGTCGATGATGTGGTCGACGTGCTCGATGTCGACGGGGCACTGCTCCACGCAGGCGCCACACGAGGTGCAACTCCACAGGGTCTCGGTGTCGATGACGGCGCCGGTCGTGCCTTCGCTCTCGCCGACGAGCTTGCGCTCGGCCTCGAGGCGGGCGGCTTCGGGGATCGCGTCGAGCTTGTCCTGCTGGATGTTGCCGTCGGCGTCGACCAGGCCCACCTCGTCGCCGCCGAGGTCTTTCTTTCCGCCGGCGAGCAGATACGGGGCCTTGGCGTATCCGTGGTCACGCAGCGACATGATGAGCAGCTTGGGCGAGAGCGGCTTTCCGGTGTTCCACGCCGGGCACTGGCTCTGGCAGCGACCACACTCGGTACACGTGGTGAAGTCGAGCCAGCCCTTCCAGGAGAAGTCTTCGATCTTGCCCGCACCGAATGCGTCGACGTCCGGGTCGGCGGTCTCCATGTCGAGGACCTTGCCGCCCGACATCATCGGCTTGGCCGCACCGAGGGCGACGCCGCCGTCGTCCTCGCGTTTGAAGTAGATGTTGAAGAACGCGGCGAACCGGTGCCAGGCCACACCCCAGGTGATGTTGCGGCCGACGACGGCGAGCCAGATCATGGCCGAGAGCAGCTTGACCACGGCCACCGCCGAGACCGTCCATTCGGGGATGCCTTCGAACGGCATCGCGATGTAGTGCGTGGCGAACGAGGTCCACACCGGCTGGTGATCGAGTCCGGACGCGATCTTTGCAACCTTGACCCCGAGCATGCCCAGACCCTCGATGATGACGACGGCTTCGACGAAGTAAGCCGCTCCCATCCGTGACCCCGAGAACCGGGAGAGACGTTCGGGAACACGTGGGTGGTTGAGCTGTCGGATGATCAGCAGGGTGACGCCGCCGATGACCGTTCCGAGGCCGAGCACTTCTTCGGCGAAGGAGTAGACGGGCCAGGAGCCGATGACCGGCCAATGAAAGTCAGGGTCGAATGCTTGTCCGTAGGCCTCGAACACGAAGAGGAAACCCAGGAGGAAGCCGACCATGACCAGCCAGTGCGCCCACCCGACCGTCCGGAACTTCACCATCTTGGTGTGAAGTGCGAACTCCTTCACCATCTGCGTCATTCGTGGCAGCACTGGGAAGATACGGGAGATGTCTCGCTGGCCGATCGAGATCACGCGCACCATTTTGGTGACGCCCCCGAAGAAGATCGCCCAGCAGACGAGGCTGATGATCGTTGTAATCGTGCCGATGATTATCGTCGCGGTACTCACGGCGTCACGGCCTTTCTGTCAGGGAACTTCACGGCCATTGCTACGGCTATTTCGCGCAGTGCCTGAGTGTTCACACCGGATGGCAGTACAGAGCGCAGAGCGCACACAGTGTTCTCCACTAGGTACGTTAAGGCTTGTCTGTGCAGCACTATTGCGCAGGTTGACCTAAGTTACTAATCGGTAAGGTCCATTGTGATGTCCGCCATAAACCGCGTCAGGCTTGTTGCTTTGGTCGGCGCGGTGGTGGTCAGTGTCCAAGGTGTGGTCGCGCTGGCCGCGACCTGGATTTATGTATCGGAGTTCGACCGCGAGTTCCCTGTTCAGGATGCCCCATCGGCCTCGGTGGTGTTGGTGCTGGGGTCGCGGGTCGACGAGAACGGACCCGGCTCATATGTCCGGGGCCGCCTCGACACCGCGCTTGAGCTGTATCAAACGCGGCGTGTCGAGCGAATCCTGAACTCCGGCAATGGACAACCCGTGGCCGGGAACGAGCCGGCCGTGATGAGGGCATACCTCGAGGAGCGGGGAGTGCCGGCAACTGCGATCATCGACGACCCGGAAGGCTACGACACCGCCGCCAGTTGCCTGCGGACCCGCGAGGTTTTCGGCTTCGACGACGTACTGATCGTCACACAGGACTTTCACCTGGGTCGCGCGATCGCGTTGTGCCGTGATGCCGGCGTCGACGCTCGCGGGGTCTACGCGGACTGCGCCTGCGCGACCTGGACGGTGGTGCGAAATCACATCCGCGAGACGTACCTGGCCGGGCCTCGTGCCCTGCTGACCGCCGTGACGAACTAGACGGACTGCTTGCGCTTCTCTGTCTGCTGCAGCTTCGGCAGGGGAAGGCGCGGACGTCCCGTGAGATATGCCGAGCCGGGGAGCCGCCGCAGGATCTCGACCAGCAGCAGTGAACCGGTGATCACGCCGATGTACATCAGGATCGGAGCCCACGGTGAGCCCAGCGTGTTGATCCACGGCTCACCGTTCTTCTGCGGATGCAGGATGAGGAAGATGAAGATCGCATGGCACAGGAACACACTGAACGACCGGTTGGACGCGTACTTGACCACGCGATCGAAGCGCGGCGTCTGCTGCCGGTACGTGTCGGCCCAGTGCTGGCCCACGGCGTAGAGGCAGACGATGGCGGTCACCAGGAAGATCAGCAGCGTCGGCTGGAATGCGGCGCTGGCGTAGATGGGGATCTGATCGAGCCCCCACACCCGGCGCCAGAACGTCGCCAGTGCAAACACCGCGGTGAGCATCAGCGCCGCGAACAGCCACCACCCCTTGCCCCGCAACCAGAGCCGGACCTTCTCGCGATGGACGGCGGCAACCGAGCCCAGCACGATGAAGAACTGATAGGGGACGAAGGTCGCGTAGTAGTGCCACCAGACGCCCCACCAGCTCTCCGGTGGCGTCCAATAGGTGATGATCGACGTGATCGCGACCTGGAACGCAAAGCTGCCCGCGAGCAACGCCACGTGGTGGTTCCGGGTGGCCCGGACCAGCCACAGGACCAGCGGGAACAGCAGATACACCTGAAGCATCACGAACAGGAAGTACATGTGGAAGCCCGACAGGCCCCACTTCAGCAGATCCCAGAACTCGTCCAGGCTCCCGGGCACGTCGCTGAGACGTCCGTGGTCCCACATGTCCTCGACCACCCAATAGATGAACGACCAGATCAGATACGGGATGATCACCAGCTTGATCCGGCGGCGCCAGAAATGGACCGTCCGGAAATCGGCCCGGTCGAAGTTCTGGTACATCAGCACGAAGCCGGTCAGCGCGAAGAACATGTTGCGGGTGAAGTGCAGGAGCAGTGTGGTCGAGTTCACCGGCACGCT
>NZ_DATCVM010000273.1:0-10723 GCF_036566845.1 Williamsia sp. | reverse complement strand
CGCGACGATCGTCGGCTGCCTGGCGTACCTCGCGATGGTGTCAGGCCCGATCTTTGCGATCACCGTGGGGTCGACGCTCGCCGCAATCCTGTGTGTGGAAACGGTTCTGCGACGGGTGCGGTCCATCTACCACCACGCCCGTGAGCGAGAAGACGACCTGCTCCGCTCGTTCCAGTCGGTCACCTTCGGCATCAAAGAACTCAAGCTGCACCGGGGCCGCCGTCGCGACTTCATGGACCGGCATCTGCTCGGGACCGCCGAAGACCTGCGTGGCAAGAACGTCTCGGCCGGCACCAGGTTCTCGATGGCGCAGGGCTTCGGGCAGCTGTGCCAACTGGGAACCATGGCATTCATCCTGTTCGGACTGGCTGTGCTGCTGAAGATTCCGCGTGACGACATGATCGGCTATGTCCTGATCACGACCTTCTTGTCGATGCCGATGCAGAACATGATGCACCTGATCCCGGACATCCTCCGCGGCGATGTGGCGCTGGCGAAGATCCAGGAGATGAACCTGTCACTGGACTCGGCACACGACGAATCGAATCTGCCGTACGTCGAACGGCCGGCGGTCTCGCACGCCCACATCGAATTGCGCGGTCTCGGATACGCCTATCAGGGTGAACAGCTCACCGGTCCGCCGCCGCCCCCACCGTCCGGCCCGCAGAAGCCGGGCGGACGCCCTCCAGGACCTCCTCCAGGTGGCCCAGGTGAGGGTTCGGGCTTCCACCTCGGACCGATCGATCTGACGCTCGAGCCCGGTCAGGTGACCTTTGTCGTCGGTGGCAACGGAAGTGGCAAATCGACTCTGGCCAAACTGATCACGGGCTTGTACGCACCGCACCACGGGCAGGTGGTGCTCAACGGCGAACCGATCGATCACAGCAATGTCGAGTGGTACCGGCAGAACGCGTCGGCGGTCTTCACCGACTTCCACCTGTTCGAGGACTACCTCGGTTTCGACCGGCCGGGCATCGACGACGAGGTTCGGGGCTACCTGCATCAGTTGCAGATCGCGCACAAGGTGAGTGTGCAGGATGGCAAGTTGTCGACCATCAATCTGTCACAGGGACAACGCAAGCGGCTGACACTGGTGACGGCCCTGCTGGAGGATCGCCCGATCTACGTCTTCGACGAGTGGGCCGCCGATCAGGAACCGCAGTTCCGGGAGTTCTTCTACCGTCGCATCCTGAACGACCTCAGAGAGGCCGGCAAGACCGTTGTGGTAATCACCCACGACGATCGTTACTTCGATCTCGCCGATCAGCTGGTCAAGCTCGACTTCGGTCAGCTTGCACAGGTGGAGGACCAGATCGGTGATCTGCCGAATCGACTGGTGGCCTCATAGAACTGCTGACAGACTCGACTCCGACCGGACCTGGTTGTCCGGCCGGAGTCGAGATCGGTCCGATGCGACGGAGCCGGTAGGTGGAGGCGAACAGATGGCACGCGCGGTACGACGGTCGACGTTGCTGACGACCCTGGCCATCGTGGCGGGACTTCTGGTGGTCTACATCGCGGTTCTGGTTCTGTACGCCCTCAGTGGTTCTGATGATCATCCCGATGACCGCAGTCCGTCGGCCGATGGGGTCCTGGTGTATCTGGATGTGGATACCGTTGAGGGATCGGAGTATTCGCTGGGCGGCCACGTATCGGTGTATCCCGGTAGCAATCTCCTGAACGCGGATGGGACCCTCGAGGAAGACCTGTTCATCGATGTGGCGCCGATGATCGCCGACCAGCAACTCGAGTTCGCCGCCGGCACCAGACCCGGAGTCCGGCCGGTGTCGCTCTACACCTACGGCGACATCCGTACGTGGCCGTTCGATCACTATTCGACAGAGTCGGTTTCGATCCGCGGGTTCAGTGAGGTCGACGATGTACAGATCCCACTCGAGACCGAGGTCGCGGTCACCGATTCGCTCACCGGCTGGGACATCGACGCGGGCGATGACAAAACAGGGGACGGGCAGGCGGTGTCCATCGAGGCATCCCGGTCCGCCGGATCGGTGATCTTCGATCTGGCGCTCTGCGTGATGTTGGTGGTGCTTCCCGTCTGCACACTCTTCGTTGCGATCCAGACTGTGCGTCGCCGCAAGGCATTCCAGCCCCCGATGGTCACCTGGTTCGCCGTGATGTTGTTCGCCGTGCTTCCGCTCCGCAACATCTTCCCCGGTGCACCGCCATTCGGGTCCTGGGTCGACTACACGGTGGTGCTCTGGGTGGTGGCCGGCCTGGTCACGGCGATGGCGTTGTATGTGTTCGCCTGGTGGCGGCAGGCTCCCTGAAATGAGAGCGGTCACTGTGGCCTTCACCGCGATGAGTTTCCGTGCCTGCCGAGGTCTGAGTGGGCATGAAACATGGTTTTGCGGATGTGTGGCCGGTTGTGCACACCGAGCGAGAGCGGCTCGTCGCCGATCTGAATGACCTCCCCGTCGACGCGTGGACGACGCCCTCGCTCTGTCCGGGGTGGGATGTCCACGATGTGCTGGCGCACCTCGTGGATTCCGCGACAACAACACGATTCGGTTTCGCGCGGCGGATGATCCGGGCTCGCTTCGACTTCGACCGGGACAACGCCACCGGGATCGCGAGGCGAAAGTGTGAGGACCCCCGCGACACACTCGAGGCATTGCGTGCCGTTGCCGGGTCGACCGATACGCCGCCCGCCGATCCGGCGACGAGGCTGGTCGAAGCTTTTGTCCACGGCGAGGACATCCGCCGTCCGCTGGACATCACCTCGCAGTATCCGGTCGACTTCGTTGTCGCCGCGCTGCGCTACCAGGCCAAGACCGCGGCCGGATTCGGTGGTGGGCGGGAGCGGATCGCGGGTCTGCGTCTGATCGCGGTCGACGCGGAGTTCGAGCACGGCGCCGATTCCGGTGACGAGGTTCGCGGGCGGGCGATCGATCTGCTCCTGGCGGTGTCGGGTCGGGTGTTGCCGGCCGGTGCGTTGACCGGAGCAGGGGCAGCAACGCTGACCAGTTAGTCGGTGACGCCTGGTTCGGGGAGATCCATAGCTCGAAGACGGGCGGGGTCGAGCACGGCCACGACCTCGGCCACCCGGCCGTCGACCACGGTGCACGCCATGACGGAGACGGGCTTGCCGTTCGGACCCCACAACAGGATTCCCGGGTCTCCGTTGACCAGGACACGGCGTGCAACCGTGGCCGCGCGTGCCCCGTTCCTGATCGCGTCGGCCACCTCGGTGGCGCCCACCTTCACGGTGACACCGCGCGGTGTGTAGGTGTGCCAGGTGATCTGGGGATCGAGGACCTGCAGGAGACTCTCGAAATCCCCGTCCCGCGCGGCTGCGAGGAACGCGTCGACCACTTCGCGCTGCCGACGGCGACCGGCGGCCGGCGCAGGTGTGCCCTTGACCTTGTGACGGGCGCGGCTGGCGAGCATTTTGGTGGCGTTTGCCGATTTGCCGATGATCTCGCCGATGTCCGCGAACGGCACCCCGAACATGTCATGCAGGACAAAAGCCAAGCGTTCATCGGGCCGCAGTGACCCGAGGACCACCAGCAGAGCCAGTCCGACGGATTCCGCGAGTACCGCGTTGTCCTCGGGTGTGTCGTCGTCTTCGGTCACGACCAGGTCCAGGAAGCCATCGTCGTACAGCGGACCGGGCCGGGTCTTGCGTGAGCGCAACATGTCGATGCAGACCCGGCCCACCACGGTCGTGAGCCACCCCGACAGATTTGCCAGCGAGTCGGGATCCTGACGCGCCAGACGTAGCCACGCCTCCTGCACGGCATCCTCGGCGTCCGCGCGCGAGGCGAGCATCCGGTACGCGACCGCCAGCAGACGTTCCCGCTCGTTCTCGAACGCGCCGGCCAGATCAACGTCGGGGGTCATGGTCGTCACCTTCTGTCGCCGGTATCCGTCATGGGTATGACGAGCCCTCAAGGGCAGAGGTAACACGATGAAGGAGTATTTGTGAACACCACTCTGTGGATCATCGCCGGTGTGCTGTCAGTAGCGGTAGCGGGCTTGCTGAATGACGAGGGTTCCGTCGTCGAGGACGACGTACACCAACCGGTGTTCCTGGTCGATCCTGCGGGAGTAGACCGTCCCGGAGACGTGTTTGAGTCGCTCGGGTTTGCCGATGCCGGTGTGCGGATCTCGTTGCATGTCTTTGATCAGCGCGAGAATCCGCTTCAGCCTGGCGCGGTCTTTCACGGCCCAGTGGGTGAAGTCTGCCCAGCCGTCATCGGTGAAGGCAACGTTCATTCGTCGAACGTGGAGATGTCGTGGACGGTGTACTCGCCTCGCCGGGTGGCATCCAGGCTCCGGAGCAACCTGGCTGCATTCTCGGGGGACGATAGGAGGTACTGGGTCTCCATCATGGCGTCGTAGTCCTGCTTGGACATGAGCACGGCGTTGCCGGTCTTGCCGACGATCTCGACGCTGCTGTGGTCGTTGTTGACCTGTTCGACCAGTCCGAAAAGCTTGTTTCGGGCGGTGGTGGTGTTGATCGCTTCCATGTTGTCTCCTGTACGTATTCCAGTACGTCTAGTGTACCGGAATACGTACATATAGGGACGCCCCTCGAAAGCGGTCGGGGTCATGGTCGTTACCTTCTGCCGCCGGTATCCGTCATGGGTATGACGAGCCCTCAAGGGCAGAGGTAACACGATGAAGGAGTATTTGTGAACACCACTCTGTGGATCATCGCCGGTGTGCTGTCAGTCGCGTTCCTGGTCGGTGGTGCCGCGCAGGTCCTGATGCCCAAGGAGAAGTATCGGTCGCTCGGTGCGAGTCAGCACTGGGTCGACGATTTCGGTGCCGGCCACATCAAGGCCATCGGAATCATCAAGATGACGGGGGCGGTGGGTCTGGTGCTGCCTGCCGTGGGCGACATCGCGCCGGCGCTGGTCCCGCTCGCGGCATCCGGGTTGATGCTCTTCATGGCCGGCGCAGCGACGACCAGGTTCCGTCGCAGTGAGTGGATGTACTTGATCGGGGACGTGTTCTTCTTGTCGCTGTTCGCCTTTCTGGCGTGGGGACGCTTCGCGCTCGAACCGTTCACGTGACGACGATCAAGCCCGTCCAGGGACGGCTCAGGTCGGATTCTCATGTGTCACGGCCTTATAGCCACGCGCGCCGACGCGGTCGATCGCTGCCCGGACGAGGCCGAAGATCAAACCCTGCAGAGCTGCGGCGGCCAGTACCTCGGTGGTGCTCTTCTTGAGGTCCTTCGGATCCGGGACCTCCTTGTCATTTCCCAACCGTTTCCACACCTGCCCGAAGGCAGCGGAAGCAACCAGTCCACCCAGTACACCTGTTGCGATCGACAGTGGCTTGTACATGGCTTTCGATGCGGCACTCATGTGCTTCCCTTCCTCCAAACGCGGACCGGACGACATGAGAGTACCGATCTGCGGCGGTGTCGAAACCTTTCCGCCGACAACTCGATCGGGCTCTACTTCCGCCAGAACAGGTGGTGGGTGACGCCGCTGGGACTGGGCACCACGTCGAGATGGAACCGGTCCAGCAACTCCTCGGGTGACTCCCAGAGTTTCAGCCCGGATCCGAGCTTCACCGGTGAGACCGCCACGTGCATCGTGTCGATGAGGTCGGCGTCGAGGAATTCACGGATGGTGGTGACTCCACCGCCGAGGCGCACATCCTTGCCGTCGGCGGCCGCCCGTGCCTGCTCGAGGATCGATGCCGGGTCGCCGTCGACGAAGTGGAACGTGGTGTCCGACAGGGTGATGGAGGGGCGGTGGTGATGGGTGATCACGAACACCGGCGTGCGAAACGGAGGCTCGTCGCCCCACCAGCCCTCCCATTCGAGGTTCTCCCAAGATCCGCGTTGCGGGCCAAACTTGTTGCGGCCCATGATCTCCGCGCCGATGTTGCGGGCATAGTCGCGGGTGAGGTAGTCGTCGAGCCCCCGGCTGCCCCCGGGATCGGTGCGCATCGGCCAACTGGCCGTGGCGCCGGCCCAGGCGAACAGTCCCTGAGGGTCGAGGCCGAACGGACTCTCGAGGCTCTGATCAACCCCCGCCCCGATTCCGTCGCTCGAGATGTTGAAGTTCTGGACCCGAAGCAGCTGTGTCACTATTCGCTCCCGCACAATCGATGTGGTTGACGTGGGTGGAGACCTCCGAGGCTGCGGGAACTCATCGGTGAATGCGAAGGAGATGCCGAGGGGTTGCTGCTCGAGTCGACCCGAGACACGGCCCCGGCCTCGTACTTTCGGTCAGGACAAGACTGGCCATCGAACCGATACGCGCACGACGCGATGCGGCGAGGGTTGACCCATGATCACAGTTGAGTCCCTGACCCGGAAGTATGGCGGCTTCACCGCCGTCGACAACGTCTCCTTCACCGCCCGGCCCGGCCGCGTGACAGGTTTCCTCGGTCCGAACGGCGCCGGCAAGTCCACCACGATGCGCGTGATGGTCGGTCTGACCATCCCGACATCCGGCTCGGTCACCATCAACGGAGAGCGGTTCGCGGATCTCCCCAACCCCGGCCTCGAGGTGGGCGTCCTCCTCGACGCCTCGGCCCAGCACGCCGGCCGCACGGGCCGCGAGATACTCGTGGTCGCCGCCGACACCATGGGTCTGCCCCGCACCCGGGTCGACGAGATGATCGAGCTGGTGAGTCTGACACCCACCGAGGCCAAGCGCCGGGTGCGCAACTACTCCCTCGGCATGCGCCAGCGGCTCGGAATCGCCACTGCTCTCCTCGGTGATCCCAAGGTCCTGATCCTCGACGAGCCCGCCAACGGGCTCGACCCCGCAGGGATCCGGTGGATGCGCGACCTGCTGACAGGCTTCGCCGGCCAGGGCGGCACGGTGCTGTTGTCCTCGCACCTGCTTCGCGAGATCGAGGTCATCGCCGATGACCTGGTCGTGATCGGCAACGGCAAGATCGTCTCGGCCGGTACCAAGGAGGAACTCCTCGCCGCGGCCGGGACGCTCGCCAGGTCGACGTCACCACGCGACCTCGTCCACGCGCTCGAGCAGGCCGGGATCCCCAGCACGCTCGCCGGGGACGGCTCGGTCCGCACGGATGCCGATCCCGCTCGTGTGGGAGCCGTGGCCCTGACTGCCGGCATCGCGCTCACCGAGCTCCGCTCCGCCGAGGGCGCCGGGCTCGAAGACATGTTCCTGTCGCTCACTGCCGACACCCAACGCGAAGGAGTTGCGGCATGACCGCCACGACCATCTCCCCGGACACCACCGACCCGGCCCGCCGGGTCGTCCGTCCCATCCCGACCACACGGCTCGTCAAGGTCGAGCTGCGCAAGATGCTCGACACCCGCTCGGGATTCTGGATGCTCATCAGCATCGGCGTCCTGTCGGTCGTCGCGACCGGGGCGGTCGTCATCTTCGCTCCCGACAGCGACGTCACGTACGAGAACTTCGCGAGGGCGATCGGGTTCCCGATGTCGGTGATCTTGCCGATGATCGCGATCCTGGCCGTCACGAGTGAGTGGAGCCAGCGCAGTGGGCTCACGACGTTCACGCTGGTGCCGGGCCGCGGACGCGTGATCGGCGCCAAGGCGATCGCGATCCTTGTCGTGGGCCTCGGCTCCACGGCCGTCGCCCTCGCGGTGGGCGCCGTCGGCAACCTGGCCGGTTCCGCACTCGCCGGCGCCGACACCGTGTGGGACGTGTCGTTGTCCATGGCGCCCCAGATGGTGCTCGGCAACCTGGTCGGCATGACCATCGGCTTCACCCTCGGTGTCGTGCTGCGCAACTCCGCGGCCGCGATCGTGGGCTACTTCGTCGTCTCACTGGTCATGCCGGGCATCCTCGTCCTCCTGGCCCAGGTGCGATCGTGGTTCGAGACCCTGCAGCCGTGGATCGACTGG
Source organism: Williamsia sp. (assembly GCF_036566845.1). Taxonomy (GTDB): domain Bacteria; phylum Actinomycetota; class Actinomycetes; order Mycobacteriales; family Mycobacteriaceae; genus Williamsia. Next base: position 2,889 of record NZ_DATCVM010000273.1, on the reverse strand, counting down.
AACGAAACGCAGGTGGTGCTCTTCGAGGGCGCCACGAACACCGGTGAGAAGTGGGCGATGCTCGGCTCGACCACGATGATCTGGATCGTCATTCCCCTCATCGTCGGGGTGCTGTTCCTGCGCCGCTCCGAGGTCAAGTAGGCACACACACGACGACCGCCTCCGGTCTGCTTGCCGACCCTCTACTCCCGGACCCGGCCGGTCTCGTAACCCCACATCGCGACCTCCACCCGGTTGCGGGCGCCGAGCTTGGCCATGAGGCTGCCGATGTGGGTCTTCACCGTGCTGAGGCTGATGTGCAGCTCGGCAGCGATTTCTGCGTTGGTGCGACCGCGCGCGATGGTGAGCAGCACCTGCTCCTCGCGTTCGGTGAGCGGGTCGATGGGCTGGGCGGGAGGTGCCGCCCGACCCGTGCGCGCGAACGTCGACAGCAGCCGGCGGGTGATGCTTGGCGAGATGAGCGAGTCACCTCGGGAGGCCGCCCGGATGGCTTCGCCTAGCAACTCGGGTCCGGCGTCCTTCAGCAGGAAGCCGGTGGCGCCGGCCAGCAGCGCGCCGTGCACGTACTCGTCGAGGTCGAAGGTGGTGATCACGACGACCGCGACCGGGTCCTCGACCCCCGGCCCGGCCAGCAGACGGGTCGCCTCGACGCCGTCGAGGACAGGCATCCGGATGTCCATCAGGCACACATCGGGACGGAGCTCTCGGGCCAGTCGCACCGCCTCCTGCCCGTCGCGCGCCTCCCCCACGACCTCTATGCCGTCCAACGTTCCCAGGATCAGCCGCAGCCCGGTCCGCACGAGATCCTGGTCGTCGGCGACCAGGACCCGGATACTCATGCCGGCACCCGCAGCGGGAGCGTCGCGATGACGGCCCAGCCACCTCTGGGGCACGGGCCCGCACTGCACGTGCCGCCCAGGAGCAGTGCGCGCTCGACCATCCCGGTGAGACCGAAGCCTGCGTCCGGGTCGAGGTCCCCCGGACCCGCGTCACCGTCGTCGCGGACGGTGAGGCGCACGGTTGACTGATCCCCTGCGACGCGCACGTCGACCAGGGTGGCGTTCCGGGCGTGCCGCAGCGCGTTCGTGACCGCCTCCTGGGCTATCCGGAACACGGTGGCGTCGATCGCCCGCGGGAGTGGGGCCAGGTCTCCCGACACCGTCACCTCCACCCGGGGACCGGTCGGCGAGCCCCCGGAAAGCCGCTCGAGGTCGACCACACCGGGCTGCGGAGCGTACTCGGCCGGCGCCTCATTGCGTAGCACGCGGACCATCGTCCGCATCTCCGCGAGCGTGCGCGATGCCTCCTCCTCGATCACCTCCAACGCCTCGAGCGGCGACGACGGGCTGGTCGCCGCGAGAGCGCGCCCTGCCTGCGCCTGGATGGCGATGGCAGAGACGTGGTGGGCCACCGTGTCGTGCAACTCGCGCGCCAACAGGACCCGCTCCTCCGACTTCACCTGCTCCAGCCCCCTTTCCCGGGCGTCGCGTCCCGAACGCACGGCCCAACCCAGGGCAAACGTGGCTATCAGGACAGCGATCCCGCCGATTGCCTCGCCGACTCCGGTCCAGCCGACGATGAACCCTATGGTGGCCGCGACCAGAATGATCGCCAGCCCCGCCGCCGCCTCTCGCCCCGTACCCCACCGGAAGAGTGCGTAGGGCAGCAGCAGGACGTAGAGCATCGTGTACACGTCGAGTGCCGGTGCGTCGGCTGCGATCAGGCCGATGTCGACGACAGCGATCACACCGAAGGCGGTCGCGACCACTGCGAGCGGGTGGGTACGTCGCCACAGCAGCAGCGGCGCCAGTCCCACCGTCAACACCACCGACAGCCACGGAAGCGGCATGTCCTCACGCAGGACACCCTCCAGCACCCCGGAGACCGTCACGAACGCCAGCAGCGCCCAGTCCCGCCAGACCCGAACCGGTGGGACCGAGGGCCGGGGTTCCTCCAGCAGGGACCGCAGTGGATTGCTCACCCCCTCAGCGTAGGGATGGAGCGCCGTCAGGGGACCGGCCGAAAGTCTGATCCGTGATCATCGCGTGCGAGATCATGCCGACGGCCGAGCCTGTTCCACACCGCGTGCGATCCACAGGTCTGCAGTTGCCGTTTGGTAGCGACACCCTCGGCGTCGATGTGGAGCCGGCCACGGATCTCGCTGCCGCGCATCACCATCGGGGAAACATGTTTCCATGTGCGATGACATGGGCCCGTGCGCCCGTGATCGGGGTTCACCCGGCAGTCATACCGGCCCGGATCTGGTCGTCACGCTCGGCGGTGCACCAGCGCGGTCGCAGCAATTGGCTGCTGCTGCAACGGCTTCCGCGTCGATGCGTGGGTGGTGGTTGACGATGCCCAGCGCGGAGACGACTCCGCCGACGATGAAAAGTGCCGCAGTGACGAGGGTCGCGCGGTGAAAGCCGGTGAGGTCCATGGTGCCTCCGACGATGATGCCGGTGCAGGCGATCGCGACCAGCCCGGCAATCCGGGAGACGGCGTTGTTGATGGCGGATCCGATGCCGCTCTGGTCGCGTTCCACCGCCGCGAGGATCGCCGATGTCAGTGGGGTGACAGTGACCGAGAGTCCGATGCCGAAGAGGATGAGACCGGGAAACATCTGCCACCAGAACTCGAAGTCGGAGTCGGAGTCGGCAGTGAGCATGAGCAGGTACCCGGAGCCGGCGATGATCGGTCCGGCGGCCATGAACAGTTGCGGTCCGTATGTCGCGGAGAGTCCGCCGACCGGCCGGGCGATGACAAATGACAACAGGGGGACAGGAAGTGTCGCCAGGCCGGCCATCAGGGCCGAGAATCCCGCGACCTCTTGGAGGAACAGAGCGGTGATGAGTGTGCCCATCGACAGGCCCGCGTAGACGAAAATGGTTG
>NZ_DATCVM010000272.1:0-94282 GCF_036566845.1 Williamsia sp. | reverse complement strand
AGCATCTTCGTATAACCGGAGCGTTTGCGTTCTCAGAGGAGCGTTTGCGAGCCGGCCGGTACCGGGAGGAGCGCAATCCCGTCGTACGTCCCCGCCACCGCCCGACCGGCCGCGAGCAACGGAGTCTTGCTGCGCAGGGTTCGCGCCATCACAAAGGCGCCCTCCAGCGAGCAGATGATCGCGATGACCACTTCTTCGGCGAGGTCTTCGGCCAGACCACGACTGTGAAAGTACATCCGCCCCAACGTGATCCAGTCACCGAACACCGACGCGGCGGCCAGTCGCAGCGGTTCGTCAGAGTTGGCGACCTCCCCCGCCACCGTGGACACCGGACACATGTTCGCGTATCCAGCGCTCTCCATGTCGTCGGCGGCCTGGGCGAACGCGGCGCGGATGCCCGCACCCAGTTCGAGCTGCTCGGCCATCACCATCGGAATGACGGCGGCGTAGGCGACTCCGGAATTGACCAGGGCTTCCCGCGCGATCTGACCCTTCCCCTCCGGAAAATGGTGATAAATCGATCCGATCGGGGCGCCCGAGGCGGCAACAATCTGCTTCATGCTCAACGCCGCGTATCCGTGCACGCGCATGAGTTCGATCGCCGCCGTCAGTATCGTCTCGCGGGTACCCCTTGCCATCTGAACCTCCTGCATCACATACTAGAACAGTCGCTCTAGAACAGTCGCTCTAGAACCAGCGCTCCAGGAGATCCAGATGGAAACAGTCGATCTGACCGCCGGCACCATCGAGTACCGCGAGGCCGGTGATCCCGACGGCCCTCCGGTGGTGTTCACCCACGGCCTGCTCATGAACGATCACCAGTGGGACCTCGTACTGCCATTGCTGCCCAGCAACTTCCGATACCTGTTGCCGGTACTACCCCTCGGCGGCCATCGCATCCCGATGAACCCGGACGCAGACCTGACGATGCCCGGCATGGTCGGTGTGCTGTCGGAGTTCCTGCAAGCGCTGGATCTGCAGGACACCACCATCGTCCTCAGCGACTGGGGCGGGCCGCTGTTCCTGCCCGAGCTGCGCACCGGCGAGCGCGTGAGTCGGCTGGTGATCTGCCCCGCCGAGGCGTTCGACAACTTCCCTCCCGGATTCCCGGGAAAGATGGCGGTGATGGCGGCAACCGTACCGGGCGGAATCACGTTCGCGCTGAAGCAATTCCGCAACCGAATACTCCGGCGGACGCCGATGGTGCTCGGGCTGATGGCAAAGAAGCCGATCCCCGACGACATCATCACCGCGTGGACCGACCCGGGCCTCGCGTCGGCCGCGGTTCGTCGCGATGTGGTCGCCTATGGAAAGGGGACTACCTACAACAAGGCGACGCTGATCGCCGCCACCGAGAAGCTACGCGAATTCACCGGACCGACACTGGTGCTGTGGGCACCCGAAACGAACGTGATGCGCCGCGACCACGGTCGGCGGCTGGCGGACCTCGCACCGAAAGGCAAGCTCGTCGAAGTCCTCGACGCCTACGTGCTGATCATGCTCGACCAGCCGGAGCGAACCGCCGAACTCATCACCGACTTCCTGCAGTCCACCTGACATCCCCTGCCCTGCCCGCCCCCGCCAAAAATTCGCTCCGCCTCCCTGCGTTCGATCCGGTTGCAACAGGAGCGAACGCAGGGAAGCGGAGCGAATTCGGGGGGCCGGTGTGGGGTGGCGTCAGGCCAGCGCCGCCTCCGGGATGTGGGTGGCGCGGACGTAGACCTCGTCGCCGTCGTTCAGACCCAGCGCTGCCGCGTCACCGCGGGTGATCTGCGCGTGGAAATCCTCATTGGTCGCCAGATTCACGAACTCCACCCGGACCTCGAAGCCCAGGTACACAACGCGCTTGACCCGGGCCTTGAGGACGCCCGTCTCCGCGGCTGCGGCTTCAGCGGTATCCAGTGCCAGGTCGGGTGTGCGCCCGACCCGGATGTCGTGCGGCCGCACCAGAACACCGTTGAGCTTGGCCACCGAACCGAGGAACGACATCACGAAGGGGTTCTCAGGCCGGTCGTACAGGTCGGCCGGTGAACCGATCTGCTCGATGCGGCCCTTGTTGAGCACCGCGATCCGGTCGGCGACGTCGAGGGCTTCTTGCTGGTCGTGGGTCACCAGAACGGTGGTCACGTGCACTTCGTCGTGCAGGCGGCGGAGCCAGGCCCGCAGGTCTTCGCGGACCTTCGCGTCGAGAGCACCGAACGGCTCGTCGAGCAGCAACACCTTCGGGTCGACGGCAAGTGCCCTCGCCAATGCCATGCGCTGACGCTGACCACCCGAGAGTTGTGCCGGGTAACGGGTTTGGAAGCCCGCAAGACCGACGACCTCGAGCAGCTCGTCGACCTTCTTCTTGATCTCAGGCTTCGGGCGCTTACGGATCTTCAATCCGAAGGCGACGTTGTCGCGCACCGTCATGTGCTTGAAGGCGGCGTAATGCTGGAACACGAACCCGATGTCCCGGTTCTGCGGCGACACCCGCGTGACGTCGTCGCCGTTGATGATCACCGTGCCCGAGTCGAGCTGGTCGAGGCCGGCGATCGCCCGCAGGAGTGTCGACTTGCCCGACCCGGAGGGTCCGAGCAGTGCGGTCAACGAACCGACCGGGATGTCGATCGACACGTTGTCGAGCGCGGCGAAGTCTCCGTAACGCTTGTTCGCGTCGATTACCGAGATGGTCATACCAGTTCACTCTCCTGGGTCTTCGGGCTTGTGTCAGCAGCCGGGGCCGGGGCCGCGGCGGCTTCTTTGCTCACGCGGCGGGTCACTTTGTTGGTGTCGGTTCGCTGCCCGACGAGGGTCATCAGCAGCAGCACGACAATCGCGATCATCATCAGCAGTGTCGCGGCCGCGTACGCGCCGTACTCGTTGTAGTCGTCGGTGTAGCGCGACGACACCAGCAGTGTCAGCGTCTGCGAGACACCGGGCAGATTGGACGACACCATGATCACGGCGCCGTATTCACCGAGCGCTCGGGCGATGGTCAGAACGACGCCGTAGGACAGGCCCCACCGGATCGCCGGCAGGGTGATCCGCCAGAACGTCTGCCAACCGGTGGCACCGAGTGTTGCCGCGGCCTCTTCCTGTTCTGTTCCGATCTCACGGAGCACCGGCTCGACCTCACGGACGACAAACGGCAACGTCACGAACAGTGTTGCCAGGACCATGCCCGGCAGGCCGAAGATCACCCGGAAGCCGAGACTCTCCAGTCCCCCGAACCAGCCTCCGTAGCCCCACAGCAGGATCAGTGCCACACCGACGACGATCGGCGAGACCGCGAAGGGAAGGTCGACGATCGCCTCCATCACACCGCGTCCACGGAAACGCCCGCGCACCAGCGCAAGTGCGGTGAACACACCGAAGATCACGTTGAGCGGCACCACAATTGCGACGATCAGCAAGCTCAGTTGCAGGGCAGAGATCGCGGCCGGGGTGGTGATCCAGTCCCAGAACTGACCGATGCCGTGTTCGAAGGACCGCCAGAAGATGAGGCCGACCGGGATCACCAACAAGACGAACAAGTAGAGCAGCGCGATGATGCGCAGCGAGATACGAGGGAAGGCAGACAGTTTCACGAGTTCAGCTCCTCACGGTGTGAGGTCCGACGACCTGCCACACGTAGTACCAGCAGCACCACAAAGGCGATCAGCAGCAACATCACGGAGACGGTTGCGGCATCGACGGGCGCGTCGATCTCGATCTGCTGCTGGATGTACTGCGACGCAACCTGTGTGTCACCCGGGATGTTGCCGCCGATCAGCACCACGGATCCGAACTCACCGATGGCGCGGGTGAAAGCGAGGCCGGCGCCGGACAGGACTGCCGGTGCCAGGGCCGGGAAGATGATCTTCCACCAGATGACCCAGTTGTTGGCGCCCAGCGATGCGGCGGCCTCTTCCACCTCTTTGTCGATCTCGATGAGGACCGGCTGCACCTGGCGCACCACGAACGGGAGGGTCACGAAGGCCAGGGCCACCACCAACGCGGGCTTGGTGGCGTTGATCTGGATGTCGATCGGACTGTTCGGGCCGTAAAGCGACAGCAGCACGAGGCTGGCGACGATCGTCGGCAGAGCGAACGGAAGGTCGATCAGGGCGTTGACGAACCGCTTGCCGAAGAAGTCGTCACGGACCAGGACCCAGGCGATGATCGTGCCCATCACCACGTTGATCAGCGCCACGACCAGGGAGACGAGCACCGTGATCTTCAAGGTGTCGATGGCACCCTCGGCGGTGACGGCATCCCAGAAGCCGCTCCAGCCGTCGTCGAACGCGGCGCTGGTGATCGCGGCGAGCGGCAGGAGCACGATGACCGTGAGCCACAGCATCGCGACTCCGACACTGAGCGGCCCCACGCTGCCCCAGGTACGTCGGGTGCGCCTGGACTTGGCGGCCGGCGGCGCCTTCACTACTTCAGTGGTGGTCATACGTTGCCTCCGGCGTTATAGATCTTGGTGATGGCACCAGAGGTACCGAACAGCGCCTTGTCGACTGCGGACCAGCCCTTGAGGTCTTTGCCGTCGTTCTTGGCGGCGGTCCCTTCTCCGAGCACCGCACCCAATTCCTTGATCGTCCACAGTTTTGTGATCTCGCCGGGGAACAGGGACTTGGTCTCCTCGATCACCGCCGGATCCACGGGACGGAATCCGCTCTCCGCCCAGATCCGCTGCGCTTCGGGGGTGAACTGGTACTTGACGAAGGCGTTGGCTGCGTCCTTCTCCTCGCTGGTGTTCACCACCGCGATCGGGTTCTCGATCTTGAAGGTCTGCGACGGGATGACATAGTCGACCCGCTGGTCGGGTTTGGCGGTCGCGTTCTGGTTCTTGAGGAAGATCGCTTCGTTCTCGTAGCTGATCAGGACATCACCCTGACCCTGCTCGAATGCGGTGGTCGCCTCACGTCCGGACTTCGGCTGGATCCGGGTGTGGTCGCGGACGAGTTCGGCGACGTAGTCGAGCCCGGCCTGTTTGTCGACGCCGCCGTTGCTCTTCGCCGCGAACGGTGCCAGGAGGTTCCACTTGGCCGAACCCGAGCTACCCGGGTTCGGGGTCACCACCTGGACGCCCGGCTTGAGCAGGTCGTCCCAGGTCTGAATGTTCTTCGGGTTGCCCTCACGGACAACCAACGCGACCACCGAACCGAACGGCACACTTCCGTTGGGGTTCTGCTCAGCCCAATCCTTGTCGACCACACCGGCTTTCACCAGACGCGTGATGTCGGGGGCGACCGAGAAGTTCACCACGTCGGCCGGCACCCGGCGGGCGACCTTGCGGGACTGGTCGCCGGAGGCGCCGTAGGACGCCGAGAATCCGACGCCCTCACCTTCCGGTGTTTCCCGGAAAGCCGGGATGATCTCGTCGAAGCCGACCTTCGGCACCGCGTAGGCGTACAGATTCACGTGACGCGAACCGCTGGAGATGTCCTGACCCCCGGGTTCGTCGGTCGAGCCGGCACCGCAGCCCGACAACACCACCGCCGATACGGCCAGAACGGAAATCGAACCGACGACGGAACGAACCGCCGCGCTCCGCTTTCGTCCCCGTGGCCGCGCATGGCGCGAGAATCGGAAAGGCATGGTTGTGTCCCCTTGTTTACTGTCAGTGGGTCGATGGAAGGGCGAGTCGGTGGGCTATGGCCCGAACAAGACGGCGTTCAACGACAGAGAGCGTCAAAAACACAGCGATAGTCGACCGCAAAGAGCGCCAAAGTATGGCGCACGCGGTAACCGACGGCTGCAGACATAGGCGGAACACTAGCACCAGAATTTGGCGTGTGAACCTGACGACCAAGGGGACTGGTCGGGACAGATCAGCGCAATAACAACCAGGCGACGACAACCAAAACAACCAGACCGATCAGTGCAACGGTCACCTTCGAGCGCGGCATTACCGCTCCCCTCCATCGACGTCAGCGGAATCGCGACGGTCAAACAGCCGAAACGATGCATCTACCAGGACATTCATCAACACAGCGATGCCGATTGCAAGCGGGATGACAACAGCCGCGCACACCAGCAGCTGAGGCACAAACGACAACGACGTCACCCACTCTTCGACGCCATCCCACCATCGGGTCAATGAATCCACCGGGCCAGCCTATCCCCTCGCTTTTTGTTCACTGTGATTAAAAGTCCGGCGCCGCAATCGCCAGGGGTCCCGGACGCCGAAACCCGTGGCCGGCCAGAATCCCTACAGCGGTGGCAGAGAGTTACGACCGCCAGCATGATGGGTTCATGACAACCACATCTGAGGACAGCAATATCGCTGGACTCGTCACCAGCGGCCAGACCGCGCCCACCGGTGCGGGGGCCGGCCCCAAGCGCCAGCATTCCGCCTTGAGTTCGCCGACCACCAGTTCGTCGGCCGGGATGCCGCAGAACGCGTTCCCGCCTATCGGCGACTACGCGTTCTTGTCGGACTGCGAATGCAACTGCCTGATCGCGCGCAACGGCTCGGTGGAATGGATGTGTGTCCCCCGCCCCGACTCCCCCAGCGTCTTCGGTGCCGTCCTGGACCGTAGCGCCGGCCACTTCCGACTCGCGCCCTACGGAGTCAACGTCCCGGTCGACCGTCGCTACCTGCCCGGCAGCCTGATGGTCGAGACCACGTGGCAGACCGATACCGGATGGCTCATCGTCCGCGATGCGCTGGTGATGGGCCAGTGGCACGACAACGAAGCCCGGTCCCGCACTCACAAACGCACCCCGACCGACTGGGATGCCAAGCACGTTCTCCTCCGCACCGTTCGCTGTGTGAACGGCACCGTGGAACTGGCGATGGCCTGTGAGCCGGCGTTCGACTATCACCGGGGCGGCACCAAGTGGGAGTACTCCGGTCCGGCGTACGGCGAGGCGATCGCCACCGCCACCGGTGTCGAAGGTGATGTCCAGTCGCTGAAGCTGACCACGAGCCTCAAGCTCGGACTCGAGGGACGTGAAGCCCGGGCCCGTACCCGCATGGTGGAGGGCGACAACCACTTCGTCGCCATGAGCTGGGGCAGCCAGCCACCCCCGCAGGATTGGGCCGAAGCCGCCCAGATGATGTGGGAGACCTCCGAGAGCTGGCGCCAGTGGATCAACGTGGGCACATTCCCCGACCACCCATGGCGGAACTACCTGCAGCGCAGCGCCCTCACCCTCAAAGGGTTGACCTACTCACCCACCGGCGCCCTGCTCGCGGCGGCGACCACGTCGCTACCGGAAACCCCTCAGGGTGAACGCAATTGGGACTACCGCTACGCATGGGTCCGCGACTCCACCTTCGCCTTGTGGGGCCTGTACACCCTGGGCCTCGACCGCGAGGCCAGCGACTTCTTCTCCTTCATCGCCGATGTCTCCGGCGCCACCAATGGTGAGCACCATCCGTTGCAGGTGATGTACGGCGTCGGCGGCGAGCGGACTCTCGAAGAAGCCGAGCTCAATCATCTCTCCGGCTATGACGGCGCGCGTCCGGTCCGGATCGGCAACGGCGCCTACAACCAGAGCCAGCACGACATCTGGGGCACCATGCTCGACTCGGTGTACCTCAACACCAAGGCCACCGAAACGGTGTCCGAAACGTTGTGGCCGGTGCTCAAAGCCCAGGTCGAAGAGGCGGTCAAACACTGGCGCAAACCCGACCGCGGTATCTGGGAGGTCCGCGGCGAACCACAGCACTTCACCTCGTCGAAGGTGATGTGCTGGATCGCACTGGACCGCGGGGCCAAACTCGCGGCCATCCACGGCGAGAAGTCGTACGCGAAGACGTGGACGGAGATCGCCGACGAGATCAAGGCCGACATCCTCGAGTTCGGTGTCAACGAACGGGGCATTTTCACCCAGCGCTACGGCCACGACGCGCTCGACGCCTCGCTGCTGCTGGTTCCGCTGCTGCGGTTCCTGCCGTCGGATGATCCCCGGGTACGCAACACGGTGATCGCGATCGCCGACGAACTCAGCGAGAACGGGCTGGTCCTGCGCTATCGCGTCGAAGAGACCGACGACGGGCTGTCCGGCGAAGAGGGTTCGTTCACGATCTGTTCGTTCTGGCTGGTGTCGGCGCTCGTGGAGATCGGCGAACTGCCACGGGCGAAGACCCTGTGCGAGCGGTTGCTGAACTACGCCAGCCCGCTCAAGCTCTACGCCGAAGAGATCGAGCCGCACACCGGCCGGCATCTGGGCAACTTCCCACAGGCCTTCACACATCTGGCACTGATCAATGCCGTGATGCACGTGATCCGGGCCGAAGAAGCGTTGGGCCACAACACCTTCATCCCCGCCAACTGATCGCGGCCTGGCAGGCCCACCCCGACCGCCGGCGCACCACCGGCCCCCAAACGAGCCGGAAATACGAAGACGAGCCACTTGTAAGTGGCTCGTCGTCGTATAGGTGGATCGTTTGCGGGAAGGGGGGGTCAGGCGGGAAGCAACCCGCGCCTACGCAGGAGCGGCTCGATCTCGGCCGGACGACCCAACAGTGCCTGATGGGCCGTGATCGGATCAACGCTGTCGCCGAGGGACAGCGTGTTCGCCACGAAGCCGGCCCCCAGGACCGGCGACAGTCCACCGCCGGCGAGGAACCACTGCTCGGTCTCGGCGTCGAGTACCTCGGACCAGATGTAGGAGTAATAGCCGGCCGAGTAACCCCCACCGAAGATGTGATTGAAGTACGGGCTGCGATACCGAGGCGGGATCAATTCGGACGACGCACCCGCCTTCACCAACGCGGCCTTCTCGAAGGTTTCCACGTCGGTGATCTCGTCTTCAACAGTGACGCGGTGCCAGGCCATGTCGAGGACCGCGGCTGCCAGGTATTCGATTGTGCCGTGAGCTGATTCGACATCGGCGTTGGCGCGGGCCGCCTGCGCCAGTTCGGCGGGAATCGGTGCGCCGGTCTGGTAATGCTTCGCGTAGTTGTCGAGCACCTTCGGATGCAATGCCCACATCTCGTTGACCTGGGAGGGGAACTCCACGAAGTCGCGCGGCACCGACGTCCCCGACTGCGAGGGGTATTTGACCGCCGACAGCAACCCGTGCAGCGCATGCCCGAACTCGTGGAACAGGGTTGTCAGCTGATCCATCGTCAGCAAACAGGGTTGTCCCGCTTCAGGTTTGGTGAGATTGAGGACATTGACCACCACCGGTTTCTTGTCGAGCAGGAAGCTCTGGTCGACGAAGTTGTTCATCCAGGCCCCACCGCGCTTGCTGGGCCGGGCGTAGAAGTCACCGAGGAACAGCCCCACCGACCCGTTTGTCTCGTCGAGCACCTGCCACACGCGCACGTCGGGGTGATAGACCGGCACGTCCGTGAGCTCCCGGAACCTCAGCCCGTAGAGCTGGCCGGCCGCGTAGAACACGCCCTTGGTGAGAACCGAATTGAGCTCCAGATAGTCGGAGAACGTGTCCAGGGGCACGGCGGACCGCTCCTGCTCGGCCTGCGCCAGCCGATAGGTGAGGTCTGCCGCACCGATGTCGGTGCCGTTGTCGGCGGCGAGGCCGGTCAGCTCCCGTCCGCCGGCCCGCATGGCGGAAGCCACCAAATCTGACAGCAGATCCTCGACGGCCTCCGGACTCGGAGCGGTCTCTTCGGCGATCACGAACTCCGCGTGATCGCGGTATCCGAGCATCCGCGCCCGCTCGGCCCGCAATCGCACGATCTCGAGGACGATCTCGCGGGTGTCGTTGGGACCACCCTGGGAGCAGCGGTTGACGGACGCATCGAACACCCGTCGCCGCGTTTCCGAATCCTCCAGGGAGGCAACGGTCGACTGGCTCGACGGCAGTTCGATGGCAAGCAGATATCCCGACGGGTGGCCGGCCTCCTTGGCTGCCCGCCGCGCCGCGGCGATCTGTCCGTCGGACAAGCCCGCGAGCTTGTCGGCCGAATCGACGAGAACCGCCGCTTCGTTGCTGCCGTCGAGAACGCGTTGCCCGAACTCGGTGGTCAGGGTCGCGAGCCGCTCCGAGATCTCACGCATCCGCGGCTGCTGCTCGGTATCGAGGCCGGCACCGGCCCGGATCGCCTCCCGATGCCGCTTCTCGAGGAGGCGCAACGACGGTTCGTCCAGATCCAGCGTGTCGCGGGACTCGAAGAGCTGGTTGATCCGCGCGAACAGACCCGGGTGCAGCGCAATGGTGTTCGCGTGAGCGGTCAGCTTGGGCGCGAGTTCCCTGGAGATCTCGTTGCGCCGCGGATTGGTGTCGGCGCCGGAGAGGTTGAAGAAGATCCCCGCCGCAGTGGCCAGCGCCTGACCACTGCGTTCGAGTTCCTCGACCGTGTTGGCGAACGTCGGCTCGGCCTTGACCGCGGCAATCTTCTCGACCTCGCGCAGATGCTCGGCCATCGCCTCGTCGAAAGCAGGCAGGAAGTCGTCGTCGCTGATCGACGGAAAGTCGGGCAGGCCGTGCAGGTGCGTACTCGGAACCAGGACAGGATTCGATGCCATGAGCCGATCCTAGTGTCGCGGGCCGCGGTGCCGGCGCGACACGAGCGTGCGCTACTTGCCTTTCGGCTTGTCGCCCGACGCATCCGACGACAGCGCAGCCACAAATGCCTCTTGCGGCACCTCGACGCGACCGATCGTCTTCATGCGCTTCTTGCCCTCTTTCTGCTTTTCGAGGAGCTTGCGCTTACGGCTGATGTCACCGCCGTAGCACTTGGCGAGCACGTCCTTGCGGATCGCCCGGATGTTCTCACGAGCAATGATCTTCGACCCGATGGCCGCCTGGATCGGCACCTCGAACTGCTGACGCGGGATCAGTTCTTTGAGCTTGGTTGTCATCTTGGTCGCATAGGCGGCGGCGCCGTCCTTGTGAACGATTGCGCTGAACGCGTCGACCGCTTCACCCTGCAGCAGGATGTCGACCTTGACCAGGCTCGAGACCTGCTCGCCGGCCTCCTCGTAGTCGAGGCTGGCGTAGCCACGGGTCCGCGACTTGAGGGAGTCGAAGAAGTCGAAGATGATCTCCGCCATCGGCAGCGTGTAGCGCAGCTCGACGCGGGTTTCCGACAGGTAGTCCATGCCGCCGAGCTCACCGCGCCGCTGCTGGCACAGTTCCATGATGGAGCCGACGAACTCGCTCGGCGCGATCACCGTCGTCTTGACGATGGGCTCGTAGATGTTGCGGGCCTTGCCATCTGGCCAGTCCGACGGGTTTGTGACGACGTGTTCGCTGCCGTCTTCCATCTCGACGCGGTAGACCACGTTGGGCGCGGTCGAGATCAGGTTCAGGCCGAACTCACGCTCGAGGCGTTCGCGGCTGATCTCCATGTGCAGCAGTCCGAGGAAGCCACAGCGGAAACCGAAGCCCAGTGCCACCGAGGTCTCCGGTTCATAGGCCAGCGCGGCGTCGTTCAGCTGCAGCTTGTCGAGCGCCTCACGCAGGACCGGATAGTCCGATCCGTCGACCGGATACAGGCCCGAGTAGACCATCGGACGGGGCTCGCGGTAACCGGTGAGGGGTTCGGTGGCGCCGTTGCGGGCGACCGTGATCGTGTCACCGACCTTCGACTGACGAACGTCCTTCACCCCGGTGATGAGGTACCCGACCTCGCCGACACCGAGCCCCTTCGAGGGCTTCGGGTCGGGTGAGACGATGCCGACCTCCAGCAGTTCGTGCTGCGTGCCCGTGGACATCATCTTGATCTTCTCGCGGGGCACGATCTTGCCGTCGACGACGCGCACGTAGGTGACCACACCGCGGTAGGTGTCGTAGACGGAGTCGAAGATCATCGCCCGGGCCGGGGCATCCGAATCGCCGACGGGCGCCGGGATCAGCTTGACGACCTCGTCGAGCAACTCGGTGACGCCGACGCCGGTCTTACCCGAGACCCGCAACACGTCGTCGGGATCGCAGCCGATGATGTGCGCGATCTCCGCCGCGTAGCGATCCGGGTCGGCGGCCGGCAGGTCGATCTTGTTCAGCACCGGGATGATGGTCAGGTCTTTGTCGAGCGCCAGATAGAGGTTGGCCAGCGTCTGCGCTTCGATGCCCTGAGCCGCGTCGACGAGCAGCACCGCACCTTCACAGGCCTCCAGCGCCCTCGACACCTCATAGGTGAAGTCGACGTGGCCGGGGGTGTCGATCAGGTGCATCACATAGTCGGTGCCGTCGACGTTCCACGGCAGCCGCACGTTCTGCGCCTTGATGGTGATGCCGCGTTCGCGTTCGATGTCCATCCGGTCGAGATACTGCGCGCGCATGTCGCGACCCTCGACCACTCCGGTGACCTGCAACATCCGGTCGGCAAGCGTCGACTTGCCGTGATCGATATGCGCGATGATGCAGAAGTTCCTGATCTTGGCGGGATCAGTGAACGTGGTGTCGGAAAGCCTGGGAATTGAACTCACTCCTTGGGTGACGCGGTGACGCGGTGACGCTGGTCGAGCTTCGCCTGACCGAGCTCTGTCGGCGCTTGGCCGACGCATGACCTCCAGTTTCTCATGCGCCCGCCGCGGGACCGGCATTGGTTGCGTCACGCAGCGGCTAGCGTGAGTTCATGACTGTCATCGACTGGGATTCCGACGGTGTCGTGGGGGCGCTGCACCGGCCGCCGGGTACCGCTGTCGCGGTCGTGGTCCTCGCGCACGGCGCCGGCGGAAACCACAACTCGCCGATGCTGCGCGCGGTGGCCGAACTGCTCTTCGAGCGCGATGTCGCGGTCGCCCGGATCGACCTTCCCTACCGACAGAAGCGACCCAAAGGCCCACCGAGCCCGTCCGGTGCTGCCGCCGATCGCGCCGGGATCGTCGCGGCGTGTGCCGCATTTCGCGGTGAATCCGACGGTGCCCTGATCGTCGGTGGCCATTCCTACGGCGGACGTCAGGCCTCGATGGCGGTGGCCGAGGACCCATCGATCGCCGACGGGCTGCTGCTGACGTCGTACCCGCTGCATCCACCCGGCAAGCCGGACCGTCTCCGCACCGAACACCTGCCATCGATCACCCGGCCGGTTCTGGTTGTCCACGGCGCGAGCGATCCATTCGGCACCACCGACGAACTGAGCGCCGCACTCGACCTGATCCCCGCCCCCACCCGGCTCATCGACCTGCCCAAGGTGGGGCACGATCTCAAACCCGACCGCTCCGGAGCCCCCCAACTCGCCGCAGACGCCGTGTTCGACTTCTTCGCGATCACCGACGATGAATAGGCTGAGTCGATGGCAGGAAAATTCAGTCAGCTCGCGATGTCCCTTGTCCGGGAACACGGACCGAAGCTACTCCGCGAACTGACCAAGTCCTCAAGTACCAAGCCCTCAAGTACCAAGCCCTCGAGTACCAAGCCCGCGAGCAACAGGCCGGCGGGCAAGAGGCCCGCGGGAGGCCCGACTCCGACGCGCCCCAGCGGACAACGTGCCCGGAAGCTCGAGTACTCCCCCGAGCCGGACGGCAAAGCCGATCCGGGCGAGATCGTGTGGACCTGGGTCGAGTTCGAGGAGGACCCCGATCAGGGCAAGGACCGGCCGGTGCTGGTCGTCGGCCGCGACGACACCACCCTGCTCGGGCTGATGCTCTCGAGCAGGCAACACCATCGTGACGACAACAACTGGGTCAGCATCGGTTCGGGCTCATGGGACCGTGAGCATCGCGAGAGCTTCATCCGCCTCGACCGCATCCTCGACATCGCCGAGAGCGGCATCCGCCGCGAAGGCGCGATCGTTCCCCGCGCCCAGTTCGATCAGGTGGCCGCGGTCCTGCGCAGCAGATACGGCTGGCACTGACGGCAGCAACCATTGAAGGCAGCAGCCCGGAAACTGTCGAATAGCGGTGCGGCAAGGGAAAATACCCCTCGGCGCGCCCCGGTATTCGACAGTTTTCAGGGGCCTGCGGGTTCGAGGCGCTACCGATCAGTCAGGACAGCGGAGCCTGGGTCCAGCTGTTCACGAACTCCAGACCGCAACGCACGAACAGCTGACTGACCGGGCACCGTCGTTCGGTGTCCGACACGAATTCGGCGAACTGCTCCAGCGTCGCATCCGACTCGACCCGCCACACCGCACCCGGTGGCGGTCACGACAAAGGGAACGACGGATGTTTTTGCTGCAGCAATTATTCCACCACCGTCACACGACTTCGCGCGACGGCACAGACCAAACCACAGTGTGAACCAAACCCGGTGTGACAGTGGACCGCGTCAGAGTGGAACGCGAGGCGGGCGCGCGGGCAGTCAGGCGAGCCGGGTGATCTCGACCTTGACCTCGAGGTCCTTCGCGCCGGCACCGGTGTAGATGCCCTTGAGTGGTGTCACGTCGGAATAGTCGCGACCGACCCCGACCGACACGTGGCGCTCGGTGATCGACACATCGTTGGTCGGATCGTAGCCCCACCATCCGCCAGTCCAGGACTCGATCCAGGCGTGGCTCTGACCTTCCACGGTGCGGTTGATCGTCGCCTTGCGGTTCGGGTGCAGGTAACCGGAGACGTATCGCGACGGGATGCCCAGACTGCGCAACATCACCAGACACAGATGCGCGTAGTCCTGACAGACACCCTTCTTTTCCTTCCAGGCGTCGACAGCCGAGGTGTGAACCCCGGTGGTGCCCGGCACGTATTCCATTTCGGCATGGACCCACTGGCACACCGCGAGCACGGCTTCCTGCGGAGTCAGTCCCTTGGTGAGGCGCTTGGCTATCTGCGCCAATTGCCGGCTCCCCGGCACATAGGTGGTGTTGCTGAGCACCTCGTCGTACCGGTCGACCACACCGTAGGAGTGCAACTGCTCCCAACCGAGTTGGTCTTCCTCACCCGGCATTTCGTCGGGCTCGGTCTCGACCACCGACATCCCCGACACCTCCAGCTCCTCGTGTGGGGCGTGGAGGTCGAACGCGGTGACCGCGGTCCCCCAGTAGTCGGTGTAACGGTATGAGCGGGTGGCCGGAATCGTCTCGACGCGGTTGATGATCACGTTCTGACGAGTGTCGCTCCGAGGCGTGAGCCGGGCCTCGTTGTACGACGACGTGACCGGGGCATTGTAGGCAAAACCCGTCGAATGCACTACCCGCAGACGCCAGCTCACAGTTCACTCTCCTCGATGAATCGGTTGACCGAATCGCTGGCCGACACCCCGGCCCACGCGACGTAGGGCGATACGTGGAAGTACTGCGCCGTCACGGCCTCACTCACTTCCCGGCACGTTTCCTGCAGATCCACCAGTCGAGGTTGCAGGTCTTCCAGCAACACCCCTGGGCGCATGAACTCGAGGCCGCTGCGAGCGCGGCCGAGCAGTCGCTCCGCCTCCGCCCGTGCGCCGACGCGGCTCGGGCGGTTGTCGAGATGGAGCAACTGCTGCTCCGCGAGATTGATCGCGTGGAAAACCGATCGCGGGAAGAGCCGGTCCAGCAACATGAACTCGACCACACGCGTGGCATCGAGCGCACCGCGATACGTCCGCAGGTACGTGTCATGCGCACCCGCCGAACGCAACACGGTCACCCATGCCGGTGAGCCCGACCGGTCCCCGGCTCGCGACAACAGCATTCGCACTGTCATGTCCACCCGCTCCACCGAGCGCCCCAGCAACAGATAGCGATATCCGTCGTCGTGGCTCAGTGTCGCGTCGGCAAGTCCAGCGAACATCGCGGCCCGGTTCTTCACGTACGAAAGGAACTCGTACGGGCCCAGTTTGCGTGAGGCACGCTCGGCATCACCGAGTCCGTTGTACGTGGTGTTGAGGCATTCCCACATCTCGCTGGACGTGACTTCCCTTGCACCCCTGGCATTCTCACGAGCCTGACCGACGCTGTCGACGATCGATCCGGGCAGGGTCTTCGCGTACGCCACGCGTTCGGTCAGCGACCACGCATCGAGCAACTCGCGCTTGGGCGGCAACTCCATCCCGAGAACCTGCAATACGAGCCGGCAACGGGCATCCGGATTGACGGTGGTGTCCTCGAGGAGCTGATGAACAGCGACGTCGAGGATCCGCGCGGTGTCGTCGGCTCGCTCGACGTAGCGGCCGATCCAGTAGAGGGACTCTGCATTTCGGGCGAGCATCATCTGCGATCACCACCCTGTCGTTTGTCCTGGCGTCGTTTGTCCTGGCGTCGTTTGTCCTGGTGTTGCTTTACCTGCTGCTGTTGTTCCTGCTGTTGCTGTTGCTGGTGCTCCTGCTGTGACGCTATGTCCGGCCCCTGTTCCGTCGGCGTACTCGGCGCCGAACCCGACGTGCTGACGAGTTCGTCGCCGGCCAATTCGCGCTCTTCGGCAGACGTGCGTGAGGCGAGCACCCAGGTGTCCTTGGAACCGCCGCCCTGACTGGAGTTGACCACCAGTGACCCTTCCGGCAAGGCAACCCGGGTCAGACCTCCGGGCAACACCCACACCGATTCGCCGTCGTTCACAGCGAACGGCCGCAGATCCACATGTCGCGGCGCCAGTTGTCCACCGATCTTTGTGGGCACCGTCGAGAGTTGGACCACCGGCTGCGCGATCCAGCCACGCGGATCCTGCCGAACCTTGCGGGCCAGTACATTCAGCTCGTCGGCCGTGGCATCCGGTCCGAACACGATGCCGTAACCACCCGATCCCTCAACAGGTTTGACAACCAATTCGTCGATGCGGTCGAGGACCTCTTCACACTCGTCTTCGAGCCAGCAGCGGAACGTGTCGACGTTGCCCAGACTCGGCTTCTCGCCGAGGTAGTACTCGATGATCTCCGGAACGTAGGTGTAGGTGAGTTTGTCATCGCCCACCCCGTTGCCGACGGCGCTGGAGATGACCACGTTGCCGGCCCGCGCCGCGTTCAGCAGTCCGGCCACGCCGAGCATCGAGTCGGGGCGGAACTGCATGGGATCGAGGAAGTCGTCGTCGATGCGGCGATAGATGACGTCGACGCGCTGTTCACCCTCGGTGGTGCGCATATAGACAACATTGTCGCGGCAGAACAGGTCTCTACCTTCGACGAGTTCGACGCCCATCTGGCGAGCGAGCAGCGAGTGCTCGAAGTATGCCGAGTTGGCCACACCCGGGGTGAGGACCACAACGTTCGGGTCGGCCTCGTTGAACGCCGCCGACGCACGCAGGGCACGCAGCAGGTGCGACGAGTAGTCGCCGACCGCGCGGACCCGGTGGGAGGCGAAGAGGTCGGGGAACACCCGGGCCATCGTCCGACGGTTCTCCATCACATACGACACACCTGACGGCGACCGCAGATTGTCCTCCAGTACCCGGAAGTCACCGTGCTCGTCGCGGATCAGGTCGATGCCGGCCACGTGGATACGCACACCGTTGGGTGGTCGGATGCCCATCGCCTGACGATGGAAGTGCTCGCAGGAGGTGATGAGCCTTTTCGGCACCACCCCGTCCCGGAGGATGGCCTGGTCACCGTAGATGTCGTCGAGGAACATCTCCAGCGCCTTGACGCGTTGGGTGATGCCGCGCTCGAGCTTTGCCCACTCCCCGGCTGAGATGACCCGCGGAACCACGTCGAGCGGGAAGGGACGCTCCTGACCCGAGTGCGAGAACGTGATGCCCTGGTCGATGAACGCCCTGCCGAGTGCGTCGACCCGGGTCTCCAGATCAGCGCCGTCGTAGCTGCCGAGAGCTTTGTGAATACCTTTGTACGGTCCACGGACCTCGGCGCTGTCGGAGCCGTCGAACATCTCGTCGAAGGCTCCGCCGTACGGCCCCGCTCCATATCCTTCGAAGATCCCCGCGGTGTCGCTCGCCGGCTTTGCCGCTGCGGGGCCGGTCTTCTTCGTGGCCGGTTTCTCGCGCGCGGTGCCGGTGCCGGCGACCTTTGCAGCCTTCTTCTTCACCGGCGGGGTGTCGCCTGCCACGTTGGTTCCGGTGCCCCGAGAAGTGCCCGCGCGCTTTGAACCTGCTGCTGTCGCCGCCATCATGTGACATATGGTGCCGCAAGTGACGAGTATCGGCAGACCTCAGCGCAGTATTGCCCGTCGCGATCGGACAATTTGGGTGGCAGTCCCGCGGCTGGTAACGTGGCTCGCTGGTGCTGACACCGAAAACAACAATCTTTTGAGCTAAGGAAAATACACGCGTGGCAAACATCAAGTCTCAGATCAAGCGGAACAAGACCAACGAAGCTGCACGACTGCGTAACCAGTCGACCAAGTCGGCCTTGCGTACCGCGATCCGTTCATTCCGCGAGGCCGTTGCGTCCGGCGAGAAGGACAAGGCTTCTGAGCTCCTCGTCAGCACCGGCAAGAAGCTGGACAAGGCTGCCACCAAGGGTGTCATCCACACGAACCAGGCCGCCAACAAGAAGTCGGCAATGGCATTGGCGCTGAACAAGCTCTGATTGTCCCCGCCCTTCACCGGGCGCGATAACTTCAGCTAGACGCGATAACCCCTGGCGGCTCCCACGCAGTCGCCGGGGTTTTTGTCGTGTGCAGAGGAGTTCGGTGCCAGGCGCCGACCCCCTGGGTGTTCAGAGCCGTGCGCTCAAAGCAATGGGTTCAGAGCCGTGGGTTCAGCGGCGTGCGTTCAGAGCCCGTGACTCGCGTCGGCCGCAGGCGTACGTCAGCGACGCGGCGAAGGACGTAGGTCGGCGATGGCGGCCACGGCCCGCTGGAGACTGAAGTCGGCGTCGGCGGCCTGGCCCTTGACGTCACCGTTCAACGTCGCGACCACTGACATCGCGGTCGCGATCGACGGCGGATCCCACCCGATCGCCTGAGCCTGAACACGCTTGGCCCGACTCGGCGACATCCCCAGCTCCGAAGCGATGGCCTGGGGATTGGGTTTCCCCATGCCGTACACCCGCGCGATCCCGTGAATGGATTCACCGAGGGCATCGGCCACCAGAACATGGGGAACACCATGATGGTGTGCCCACTGCAAGGCCTCGAGGGCTCCGGCCCGATCGCCGCCGACGGCAAGGTCTGCAACGTCGAATCCCTTGATCTCCGGCCTCCCGGAGTAATAGCGCGTGACCGCCTCGACCGTGACCTTGCCACCCGTATCGGCGACCAGCTGCGCGCATGCCGCCGACAGATCACGAAGGTTGGCGCGCACCGACTCCACGAGTTTGTCGACCACGTTCCGGCCTGCCTTGACGCCCAGTCGCGCGAACTCGGCGCGCACGAATGTGCCCATCTCCCATGGCGGCAACTTGGCGCAGTCGTGGACCTCTGCGCCCGACTTACGCAGCGCCGCAACCATCGACTTCGCTCGACCACCACCGGAATGGCACACCACGAGTGTCACGCCGTCCGGCGGATTCTCTGCCACCTCGGTGACCAACTTCGCCGGTTCCTTACCGGCCTCACCCGCCGCATCCAGCACGATGATCCGGTCTTCGGCGAACAGCGAAGGACTGAGCAGCTCAGCCAGTTCGGGCGCCGTGGCATCACCGGCGCGCAACCGCGTGATCGGGATGTCCTCGGGGTTGTCGACCGCACCACGAACCTCGGCAATCACCGCGGATGTCGCCCGTTCGGCAAGAAACTCTTCATCACCGAGGATCAGGTGCACGCTGTTCACACGCCTCATCGTGCCAGACCCGGCCGACAGCGTTTCCATTCGCGCTCCCGGTCGCTCTTCACTGTCACCACAAGGACAGCGTTGCGAACGGAACGCGGCTGAGTTTGTCCGCGACCACCACCATCCACCACAGTTCCGGGCCGGTGAAACGGGCCAGCACCACCGCCACCGGCGGACACACCAAGGCCACGACGGCGGCGGTACCCAGGACGGTGATCGGCGCGACCACCAGCGCGACCGCGAGATTGGCGACGATCGCCACCACGCTGATCTGACCGCTGAACAGCAGGACAGCCGGCGTGGTCACCACCTGCGCCACCACCGCCACCGCGAGCAGCTCGGCCACACCCGCCGGAACACGGCGAGCCCGAAGCCATTGCGCGACAACCGGTGCGATCACGATGAGGCCCGCAGTGGCGATCACCGAGAGGATGAATCCCGGCTGCACCGCAAACGCCGGCCAGATCATCAGCAACGCCATGATCGCCGCGCACAGCGCCGGCATCGCCTGCGAACGCCGACGCATCAGCAGCGCTGACAATCCCACCCCGCCCATGACAGCCGCCCGCACGACACTCGGACTCGGCCGCACCAGGATCACGAACACCACGATGGCAATGGCGGTGAGCGCCACCGCAACACGTGGTCCGGCGCCACCGCAGCGCAGCATCAGAAGCAAGACGCCGATGATGATCGCGAAGTTCGCGCCCGAGACCGCGGTCAGGTGCGTCAGCCCGCAGGCGCGGAAGTCGTCCTTCAGATCCTCGTTCAGTGCTGAGGTGTCCCCCAGCACCAGACCCGGCAACAGCCCCCACTCCGGCTCTCCCAACGCCTGCGACGACACCTGGAGAAACTGTGCCCGCACCGTGCCCGCCCACCGCTGATAGACCGGTGGACCGCGCACCACCTTCGGCGTGCCCGACGTGGTGAGTGTCGCAACCGTGAGATCGGGCCTGAGTGGTTCGGACACAGTGAACACCGCAGAGACCTGTTGCCCCGGAATCAAGTCCAGCCAGCCGTCCATCGGGGCCAGCACCGTGGCAGCGGCTTCCGGAACGGCATCGCCTCGTATTCTCGCGACAGACACCGCCACCACGACCCGACTGGTGCGGGCAACGATCTTCGGGTCGTCGGCAATCCGAACCGTGATGGTGGCCTTGGTTCCCTGAGCGTCTCCACCGGCCAGCGGGTTCGACGCGATGTGATGCTGCCGCACAACCATCGCCCAGCCGAATCCGGCCAGGGTGCCTGACAGGCCGATCAGCATCGGCAACAACGTCATTCGCGATCCCCGCATCAACACGACGATCAAGATCATGGTACTCACTGATGCCGTGCCGGCAGCCGCGCCCGCGACCGGGATCGAGCTGAGTACGCCGAGTGTTGTGATGAGCCAGCTTCCGACCGCTGCCGGTACCAACCGCATGTCCAGCCGGGTCCGCTCCCGCACGACCGACGCGACCGGACCGGTCACACCGTCACCTTGCCGCGGAGTTTCTCCAGACGGCCCGGACCGATCCCGTCGACCTCCGCGAGCTGATCAACAGATGCGAAGTTCCCGTTGGCCTGCCGCCACGCGATGATCGCAGCCGCGGTCACCGGACCCACCCCGGGCAAGGCATCCAGTTCGGCGTCGGTGGCCGTGTTGAGATTCACCAGTCCCCCGGCCGCCGGCTGAGTTCCGGACGGGGTTCCCGGCGCCGTTGATCCCGGTGGCGCGGCGCTCGCGGTTGCACCGGCGCCATCAACCGGGACCACAGCACTACGCATCTGGACACCACCCGCCGGATCCGCGAAGCCCACCAGAATCTGATCGCCATCACGCAACGGCTGAGCCATGTTCAGCGACAACAGGTCTGCCCCGTTCCTGGCACCACCGGCCTTCTCGATCGCATCGGCCACCCGAGACTGCGGAACCAGCCGGACAAGACCCGGCCGGTGCACCAGACCCACCACGCTCACCACGAGTTCGGCTGGAGGCTCGGCTTGGGGCTCGGCAGGAGCCGGGGCACTCGCACTCGGCGCGGCCATCCCTGCGGTGGTTGGGAAGTTCACCGGGACCTCCGATCCGGTGTCACCACTGGCGAACGCCGTATAGAGGGCGATGGCGGTGCCGCAGAGTCCGACCGCCACCAGGGCGATCGCCGCGGCGGGCGTGGATCGCCATCGGCGCCGCAACGGCCCGTCGGATGCCGGGTCAACGGATTCCGGATCATCGATGTCGTCAGACCAGCGACGTCTATGAGGCTCGTCGTCGCCGTCGGCAGTGAGATCGCTGACTTCGCGGTCAGGCTCGTGTGATTGGTGGCCGTGCAGCCACTGCGCCGAGCCCAGCCAATCGGGCGCAACTGGATCCGGGTCTGTTGCAGGCGCCCACGGAGAATCGTCCTGCGCCAGGCCCGGCGGTGCCCAAACAGACTGTTCCCCTGCACACTGGGCCGGTTCGGCCGGCGGCACAGGTGAATCCGGGCCCATCAGGCGATCGAGGTTGCTTCCCATGGCAGAACCGTAGACACGGACCAGGTCCGTTCGCCCCGGAAAAGCGGCGGCACGACCGACCCTGTGGGTTCAGAGGCGAACTGTGGACAACCTCAGCAACAGACACCAAACGCTCCGCTTCTGCGAGGACGCTCCACATATTTGTGGAGCGTCCTCGCACATGTGGAGCGTTTGCGAAAACGGAACGGGGACAAGCTCAGGTGAGATCGATCGGGTCAAGTGAGGTCGTCACCGCGATGCCCACAGCGCCGGTACCCACGTGCCGTGACAACACCGGACCGAAATCGGACTGCACCAGCGAGGTGATCGTCAGTTTCGACTGCAGCGCCTCGATGATCTGCTCCGCGAGATCCGGTGCCTCGCAATGCTGTACACCGAGCGTCACCGGTCGTTGGTCGGCTATCTCGATGCCGGATTCGATGAGCTTGGCGATGGCCTTGGATGTGGTGCGCTGTTTGTCCTTGAGCGCCAACGTGCCGTCGACCACCCTGAGGATCGGTTTGATGGCCAACGCCGAAGCAAAGAATCGGGTGGCAACACCGATGCGACCACTCGACCGCAGATTCTCCAGTTGTTGCACACACAGCAGGCATTCGGTCGTCGATCCGACTCGTATCGCAGCCTCGTACACCCGATCCACATCGGCTCCGGATTCCGCGTGCTGCGCCGCCGCGAGGGCGGCGAAGCCGACACCGAGCCCTACGGTCCGTGAGTCGACCACCCGGATCTGACCCGGGAACTTCTCGGCCACCACCCGCGCGGTGCCCCACGTCCCGCTGAACCGCCGCGACAGATGGACCGCCACGACACCGTCGCCCGCGCTCTCCTCGACGGCGCGCTCGTACACGGCCTCGAGGTCTGCGGGTGTCACACCCGACGTCGTGGTTTGCGAGTTGTTGTAGATGTCCGGACCGATCTCGTCGACGTCCTCGCGCAGATCCAGGTCGCCCGACAGGACATGCAGCGGCACCTGCGTGATGCGGTACCGCTCACGCAGCGCATCAGGCAGGCGCGCCGAGGAATCGGTCACGACGACAACGGTCACAGGGCCACGGTAGTCGTCGGGGCATCAGGAGTTGTCGAGGCACCGGGAGTCGTCAGGGCGTGTGACACCGCCGAGCGGACGAGATCGGCCACCTCGCGATGACATCCGAAGCCCCAGTGGATGCCGTCCGGGTTGCCTTCACCGCGATCGAAGTGTGCGGCGGTCGGCGGCATGAGGTCGACAAGAGGAACATTCGCCGACTGCGCCCACGTCGTCATCGCCGCCACTGTCTGCGGCCGGCCCTTGTGGACGTTGCCGTAGTACGGACTCCGATGCGTCGACGGCAGGCAGGCCACCACCGGCAGATCGGGGCGGATGGCGATGAGGGCCTCGTGGATCTTGCCGAGGTAGTCCGCCGTCAGCGCCGGCGGCAGCGCCAGCGGCCATCCGGTGCGGGCCAGCCGAGGCTGGAGCCAGCCGTAGCCGTCGCGCACATACTGACGAAGCCGCGGGGGTCGCACATAACGGATCTGCTCGCGCAAGGCAGTCGGCAGTGGAGACGGCAGCGAATCCATCCCGCCGAAAGCGAAGACCACGGCGCTCGCCCGCGGGACGGCGGCCCAGATGTTCGGATCCTGGGTCAGCGCCCACCACACGTCGCGGCTGGTCCAGCCGATCCGCCCGAACAGCTCGAGCTCCAGACCCAGCTCCTGCGCGGCAAGTGTCGGCCAGATCCGCGGATCGTTGGCAGGCAGACCGCCCTTGGGGCCGTAGTAGGCCAACGAATCCGAGAGCACCAGAAGACTGCCTCGCGCGGGCTGTGCGGTGCTCATTGCACCGTGCTCACTGGACGGCCAGGTCGGAAACCTCGGCGGACGCGTTCCACACGTCGAGCCGCCACGTGGTGTCGTCGTCCTCACCGTGCCCGCTGAGCTGAACCCAGCTGGTGTTGGCAAGGCCACCGAACAGGGGCCAGTGACTCAGCGGGAGATCCAGCAGCCCGGCGGTCAGGGCTGCGATCGCCCCGCCATGCGCGACCAGGACAACCGGCGCGTCGGGACTGTCGCCGCGACCCCAATCACCGAGTTCGGCAACGAGCTCTTCCACCAGAGGCATACTCCGGCGGGCCACGTCCACGCGGCTTTCCCCGCCCGGTGGTGTCCAGGTGGCGTCGTCCCGCCAGATCCGTCGGGCACCGGGGAGCTGCGCATCCACCTCTTGATGGGTCAAGCCCTGCCAGTCGCCGAGATGGGTTTCGCGTAGCCGCTCGTCCAGACCGACCTCGAGGCCTACCTGTTCGGCCAGCGCCGCCGCGGTGTCCTTCGCCCGCCGCAGGTCCGACGAGATGATCAGACGCGGTTCACGAGTCGCGAGCACCTTCGCCGCCGCCGCGGCCTGCCGGACACCGAGTTCGGACAGATCGGTGTCGAGCTGACCCTGCATCCGGCTGGTGGCGTTGTATTCGGTCTGGCCGTGCCGCAACAGCACGAGCCGGCGCACAACTGGCGTCATCCGCTCGACGCTGGAGTCGTGGCCATCCGGTCGCAACAACTCACTCATCGTCCGAACTCTCGGCTTCTTCGTCACCGCCGGTCGCGATCACTGGGGTGTCGAGACCGGGGACGTCGATCACCGGGCAGTCTTTCCACAGACGCTCGAGGGCGTAGAACTCGCGCTCCTCTTCATGCAGGACGTGGATGACGACGTCGACGTAGTCGAGCAGTGTCCAGCGCCCCTCGCGAGCACCTTCACGACGGACCGGCTTGTGACCGGCCTCGCGCAGCTTGTCCTCGACCTCGTCGACGATGGAGCTGACCTGACGTTCGTTGTCGGCCGATGCGATGACAAAGCAGTCGGTGATGACCAGCTGTTCGGAAACATCGAGAACGATCACATTGGCGGCCAGTTTGTCGGCGGCCGCATGGGCGGCGACGGTGGCCATGGCGACCGCCTCGGGTGACGCTGTCACAGAGTGCCTTTCGATTGGTAGAGCTTTCGCTTACTGATGTACTGCACCACTCCGTCCGGTACCAGGTACCAAACCGGGCGGCCGGCCGCCGCACGCTTGCGGCAGTCGGTCGACGAAATCGCCAACGCCGGTATCTCCATCAGATGAAGGGTATCGGGAGGAAGCTTCTGCAGATGCCTGTCCAGATGCGCGGCGCCGAGTTCATAGCCGGGGCGCGAAACCCCGACGAAGTTGGACAACTCGAACAGCACTTCCCAGTCCTGCCAGGACAAGATCGATGCCAGCGCGTCCGCACCGGTGATGAAGTACAGCTCCGCATCCGGGTTCAGTCGCCGGAGATCACGCAGTGTGTCAACCGTGTAGGTGTCACCTTCGCGGTCGATGTCCACCCGGCTGACCGAGAACCGAGGATTGGACGCCGTGGCGATCACGGTCATCAGGTAGCGATCCTCGGGCGGGCTGACCCCGGCGGCGACATCCTGGAATTTCTGCCAGGGCCGTCCGGTGGGGACGAAGATGACCTCGTCGAGTCCATAGCGGTCCGCGACCTCGCTCGCAGCGACCAGATGGCCGTTGTGAACGGGGTCGAAGGTACCGCCCATCACACCGATCTTCCGGCCTGTGGAGGCACGAGGGATGGGTGTCGGTTCGGGCATGAGGATTGAGTCTACTGACCAGCTCAAACGGGCAGGAGGTTGGCGATCACCTTGGCGAGTTGAGAGGCGTTTCGGCATTCGTGCATGTCGATGACATCGGAGTAGGTTCCGGCGATCGAATCCCCCGAATCCCAGTTGACCGCGGCCTCCGGATTGAGCCAATACGCATGCCGTGTGCTGTCGACCATCCTGGTCAGTGCATCGAGCTTCGGGTCTCGATAGTTGTTGCGGCCGTCCCCCAGGATGAGCAGCGCACCACGGCGGGTCAGCGCGTCCAGATGCTCGCTGGCAAAGCCGTCGAACGCATGGCCGTAATCGGAGTGACCGTCCCGGGTGATCAGCCGCGCGTCGGCGATCATGTCGTGGATCGCGGCCGAGAAGTCGAGGTCGGGGCCGTCGAAGAAGTCGGTCACCTCGTCGACGGTGTCGACGAATGCAAAGATCCGGACCTTCGAAAACTGTTGCCGCAGAGCATAAACCAGTTGCAGGGTGAACTGCGAGAAGCCAGCCACCGAGCCCGACACATCGCAGAGCACCACCAGTTCAGGGCGCCCGGGATGTGGCTTGCGACGGACGAGATCGATCGGGACACCGCCGGTCGACATCGACGCCCGCAACGTCTTGCGGACATCGATGGAACCGCGGTGAGCACGTCGCCTACGGATCTCCAGCCGCGAGGCGAGGAGCCGGGCGAGCGGCGCGACCGTGCGTTTGACCTCGGCCATGTCGGCGGTTCCGGCGGACAGGAAGTTCACGCGCTCGGGAAGGTTCGGCACCCCATACTGCGATACCCGTTCGCGTCCGTTGCGCTCGGCCATCCGCCGCTTGGTCTCGTTGTCGATCAGCGTCCGGAACTGTTTCACCCGGTCGGCCGCGGCCTTCCGGAAAACAGGGTCCTGGCCGCCTGCGTCATTGCCGGCACCGACGGCCATCGCCGCGGCGATCCGCGCGATCAACGTCTGCGGGTCAACAGCCGACATAGCCTGATACGTGGAGTACGCCGAATCCCGGGTCGACTGGTATCTGCCCATCTCCGCGACAACCATCGCGGCGAACCGGGCCAATTCGGCCTCCGATTCCGGAGAATCGTCGGCCAGGAGCTGCGCGAGGCGGTCGCGCACGGCTTCCCTGTCGATCTTGCCGTCCGCGTCCCGGGTGAAAGCAACGTCGACGTCACCGCTGCGGTCGCCTGCGCCCAAGGGGAACCACAGATTGAAGACCGAGTCGAACACCTTGCGGTGTCCGTTGTCGTGGAGCAGCGTGCAGGCCATCCCCTCGCGGAAGCTCTCGCGGTCGAGGAGATCGAGCACCGCGGTGGCCTGCCCGGCATCGATCAGGTTCGCCGGCCCGACCACTATCCCGCGCGCCCGGAGGTCGTCGACGAACCCGGTGAGTTGGGTGATGAAGGGGGCAGTCACAGCGGGGGTGGTCGCAGGAGGGATGGTCACGGCGCGCTCAGTTCAGCTTCAGTTCCTTGAGGGCCGTGGCCACGTCCGGACGGTGCTTGAGGACGACGCCCAGCGTCTTGGCGATGATCCCGTTGTCGATCTCCGAGCCCGGCTTCTCGCCGACACCCAGTGCCAGCAACGTGTTGGCCCAGTCGATCGTCTCGGCCACCGACGGCTTCTTACGGATGTCGAGGGTCCGCAGGACACCGATGATTCGGACAAGTTCCTTCGCCACCGACTCGGCGAGTTGAGGCACCCGGCTGGCCAGGATCTCGCGCTCGCGCGCAGCGTCGGGGAAGTCGATGAACAGGTACAGACAGCGTCGCTTGAGCGCCTCGGACAGCTCGCGGGTCGCGTTGGACGTCAGCAGGACGATCGGGCGTCGTGCAGCGGTGACCGTGCCCATCTCCGGGATGGTGATCGCGAAGTCGCTGAGCACCTCGAGGAGCAGACCTTCGATGTCGACGTCGGCCTTGTCGACCTCGTCGATCAGCAACACGGTCGGCCCGGGCTGGGAAATGGCCTTCAGCAGAGGTCGCGGAAGCAGGAACTCGTCGGAGAAGATGTCGGCCTTGGTCTCGTCCCAACCGCGCTGACCGGTCGCCTGGATCGCCAGGATCTGCTTGGCGTGGTTCCACTCGTAGAGCGCGCGCGCTTCGTCGATGCCCTCGTAGCACTGCAGTCGCACGAGGTCGGCGTTCGTGGACTGCGCGATCGCACGGGCCAACTCGGTTTTACCGACACCGGCGGGACCTTCGACGAGCAGCGGCTTACCCAGCCTGTCGGCCAGGAACACCGACGTCGAGGTTGCCTCGTCGGCCAGATAGCCGACGCGGGCGAGCGTCTCGCGTACGGCGGGCACGTCGGTGAAGCTGGGCTCTACGGCCATCGTGTTGCTCCTAAGGATGGGGGTCTGGCGCGAGGATGTGGTGGGGGGGGCTAGCGGGGTCGGGTCTGGCCGTTGCCCCAGGCGATCCACTTGGTGGATGTCAGTTCCGGCAGTCCCATCGGTCCGCGCGCGTGCAGCTTCTGCGTGGAGATGCCGATCTCGGCACCGAACCCGAACTGTTCGCCGTCGGTGAATGCGGTGGAGGCGTTCACCATGACGGCTGCGGCATCAACCCGCTGGGTGAACTCGGTGGCCGCGGCGAGGTCTGCGGTGACGATCGCCTCGGTGTGGCTGGTGCCGTAGTGATCGATGTGGTCGATGGCTTCGTCGATCCCGGCGACGATCTTCACCGCGATGTCGAGGGTCAGGTATTCATCTGCCCAATCGGCTTCGGTGGCCGGGACCATTCCCGGCTCGTCACCGTGGATGACCACGCCGGCGCTCTGCAATACCTGGGTCAGTCGGGGCAGTGCGGTGTCGGCGATCGCCTGATCGATGAGGATGGTCTCTGCCGTGTTGCAGACGCTGGGCCGGCGGGTCTTGGAGTTGACCACCAGGTCCTCGGCCATGTCGAGATCGGCTGCCGAATGAATGTAGATGTGGCAGTTGCCGGTTCCGGTCTCGATGGTCGGCACCGTCGCGTTCTCGACGACGGCCTTGATCAGGCCGGCGCCGCCACGTGGGATCACCACGTCGACAAGCCCGCGGGCGCGGATCAGGTGAGTGACACTGGACCGGTCGTCCGACGGGAGCAACTGCACCGCGTCAGCCGGGAGCCCGGATGCGGTCAACGTCTCGCGCAGGATCCGGACGAGTTCGGCATTGGAGCTCGCCGCCGACGACGAGCCGCGCAGCAGCGCCACATTGCCCGATTTGAGGGCGATGCCAAAGGCGTCGACGGTGACGTTGGGACGGGCCTCGTAGACCATGCCCACCACGCCGAGCGGTACCCGCACCTGCCGCAGCTGCATGCCATTGGGCAACGTCTTGCCGGCGATCACGTCGCCGATCGGGTCCGGGAGCCCGGCAACCTGACGCAGTCCGCTGGCGATGCCGTCTATGCGGTCGGCCGTCAGCCGCAGCCGATCGATCAGGCTCGCCTCGGTTCCCGAGGCCTCGGCCCGCGCGACGTCTTCGGCGTTGGCGGCGAGAATCGCATCGGCCTGTGTCAACAAGGCCTCGGCGGCGTCGTGCAGGACCCGGTTCTTCTGATCGGTGGTCAGGCCCGCGAGCACGCGCGATGCGGCTTTGGCTGCGGCCGCCTGGGCGCGCACAATCTGTTCGACATCGGCCGGAGTCGTGGTGGTGGCACTCATCTACCCAGAATAGGTGGTGATGAGATCGGCATTCTCCCCGACCGACGCACCACCGCCCATCACCTTTGTTTCATCACTCCGCGTTTCATCACTCCGCGTTTCATCACTCTGCGTCGAATGACCCGTGCCGGCCTGCTCCCCCGGTGAACCTGGTCGCACCGTCGATCGTGTCGGACGCCAGAGACGTCAACCCGTGGACGTATTCGTTGAGGATCGCGTCCTCCTCGTACAACCCCTCCTGCTCGAGCAACGACAGCCGGTCTTGTCGCATGCAGGTCTGCGGAAACGCAGCCAGTTCGTGGGCGAGTTTCATCGCCGCCGGCACCGCTTCGCCGGGTGGCACGACCCGATTGACCAGTCCCATCTGACCGGCTTCGTCCGCTGATACCGCGCGGCCGGTGAGAACCAGGTCCATGGCGCGTGAGGTCCCGATCAACTGCGGTAAGCGCACGGTGCCGCCATCGATGAGCGGCACACCCCAGCGGCGGCAGAACACTCCGAGAACGGCTCCTTCCTCGGCGACACGGAGATCTGCCCACGTCGCGAGCTCCAGGCCGCCGGCCACCGCATGACCGGCGATGGCGGCAATGACCGGCTTGGACAACCGCATTCGGGTCGGCCCCATCGGACCATCACCATCGCCTGATATCCGGTTCACATTGCGACCCGCTGCCACCGCCTTGAGATCAGCACCGGCACAGAAGGTTCCGCCCTCGCCGTACAGGACTGCAACCGCGGCCTCCGGATCGTCGTCGAATGCGCGGAAGGCATCAGCCAACTCTTGCGCGGTCAGACCGTCGACAGCGTTTCGCACCTCGGGCCGGTTGATACTGATCACGGTGACCGGACCGTCCCGTTCCACGTTCACCAAAGCCGGTGTCATCTACGCCACCTCCTCAGGTCGGCTTCCTCCCCCGAATCTAGCTCGCCGCACCATCTGCGGGCAGGCGTTTTCGTGCACTGGGCTCGCCCTGCGCGCGTTCGTCGGGTAGGGCCGTCGAGCAGGAAATCGGGTTGAAACGGAGGCATCGCCCGCTGACGGATCAGTGTCTTGGGGAGTTGCCCCACCCACCCCGGGCTGTGAAACGCTAACGTTTGGCGTACAGGTTTCGTGCACAGGTTTCGCGTACACGTTTTAAGGTACGAGTATCGCGTAGCGGTAAGGACACTGCCGGAAGGTCATGATCATCACCGATTCCAACGACCCGACACCGCAACCCATCTTGGCGCGGTTGCCGGAAGCAGCAATCTTCCTGGTTGCCACCGTCGACGCCGACCCCAACGCCGAACAACAAGTCTGGGACTTCCTTTCCGGGATCACCGGCCTCATCCGCTCAGTCGCTTCACGGGTTCCCGAATCCCGCCTGCTGTGTGTTGTCGGCATCGGTTCCGATGTCTGGGACCGCCTGTTCACCGGACCACGGCCGGTGGGGCTGGCGCCGTTCATCCCCCTCGAAGGAGCAGTACACACAGCGCCGGCCACCGACGGCGACCTGCTCTTCCACATCCGGGCCCGAACCATGGACGCGTGTTTCGAGATGGCCACCCAGATCACCAACGCGCTACGAGGCGCGGTGACGGTCGTCGATGAGGTGCACGGATTCCGGTTGTTCGACATGCGCTCGATGGTCGGATTCGTCGACGGCACCGAGAATCCGGATGGGCCGGCCGCCGAACGCGCGGTGACCGTTGCGGCTGCCGACGATCCCGACTTTGCGGGAGGTAGCTACGTGTTGATTCAGAAGTATCTCCACAACATGGCCGCATGGAACGCCGCCGGCACCGACGAGCAGGAACGGGTCTTCGGACGAACAAAGTGGGACAACATCGAAATGGACGACGACACCAAGCCGTCGAACTCACATACCGCGCTGACGGTCATCGAGGACGACAACGGTGAGCAAGTCCAGATCATGCGCGACAACATGCCTTTCGGCCGGGTTGGGCAGGACGAATTCGGGACCTATTTCCTCGGATATTCGGCCGGCCCGGAAGTGACCGACGAGATGTTGCGCAACATGTTCATCGGCAAACCCGAGGGCAATTACGACCGGCTCCTCGACTTCTCGACTGCCGTCACCGGCAGTCGTTACTTCGCGCCGACGATAGATTTTCTCGACGATCCGCCCGCTCTACCGGCTCGCGCAGCCGAAAACAACGAACCCGACACGAACACCACAGACATCGACCCCGGCGTGGGGTCACTTCGGATCGGCGACCTCTCCCGGCGCCGTCAGCTGACCACGGAGGAAAGATGAACAACCTGCACCGCGAACTCGCACCGATCTCTGCCGCAGCGTGGAAGGAGATCGAGGAAGAGGCGACCCGGACCTTCAAGCGCAACAGCGCCGGTCGCCGACTCGTCGACGTCAACGGTCCTCACGGGTTGGAACTCGCCGCGGTCACCACCGGACGTCGCCTTCCCATCGACGCACCCGGCGCCGGCATCGAAGCCAGTGCCCGCACATCACAGTCGATCATCGAGTTGAAGGTTCCGTTCACGGTCAGTCGGCAGGCGGTCGACGACGTCGACCGAGGCGCACAGGATTCCGATTGGGATCCCGTGATCGAGGCCGCTCGCAGGCTTGCCCAGGCAGAGGACAGGGCGATTTTCGAAGGCTATGCAGCAGCGGGCATTTCCGGGATTCGCAGCAATGCACCCGGTGATCCGACCAAGCTCCCCAGCGACGTCCGCGAATACCCCGAGGCGATCAGCCAGGCATTGAGCCGGCTTCGTCTGTCGTCGGTGAACGGACCGTACTCGTTGGCACTGAGCGCCGATGTGTGGCTCAAGGTCAACGAGACCTCCAACCATGGCTACCCGATCATCCAGCACCTGCAGCGAGTGATCGATGGCGACATCATCTGGGCGCCTGCCATCGACTCGGCCTTCCTGCTGAGCACCCGTGGCGGCGACTTCGATCTGACCATCGGACAAGACGTTTCGATCGGCTACGACTCCCACGACGCCACCGGCGTGAACCTCTACTTCCAAGAGTCCTTCACGTTCCTCGTCTACACCGGCGAAGCCGCAGTCCCCTTTGTGACCACCGGAATCTGACGCTCTGCAACCGAGCTCGACAGCCGAGCCCCACCCGCCACCTACCGCGCCGCATCAGGCCGCGCGGTAGGTGGCTTTCTTCCAGCCGAAGTCGACTGCATAGACCGGCGCGAGCGATGCTTCGTGCTTGTTCTCGAACGCTGTCCTGGCACGTGCCTGGAACCACTCGGCATCGGCCCTGCTGTCGGGGTTCCACATTTCCGGGTTGGTGAAGTATTTCTCCGGGAAATGAGTGTTGTTGGGTCGCGGCCGATCCAGTGTTCCGCGTTGACGCCACCCGATCCGGCCCTGCCAACCCGGTGGACCGGTGCCGGCAGTGATGATCTCGGCGATCCACCCGGTCTCACCATCATGGATCTGGGCGTGGTCGGGATCGCACACCAGGGTCAGGACGGTGATGTCGGTCCAGCCACCCTTGGACCACTCCCGCGTGTGATGCACCGCCACCTCTGTCGCCGGAGCATCACAATAGGGCCGGCCACGGGCATCCCCGCTCGGCAGCAATCAACGCCAACCGCTGATCAGCGGTCGCCAACCGTTCTTCCCGCCCCAGATGCAGCGGACGATGCTTGTCATCGAGCAACGCCAAGAACTTACGACTCACACCCGCGAGCTTCAACACATCCTGGACCGACACCACCCCACCCGAGGCGGTGGTGGCCACACCCCGTTTCTTGTTCGAGCTGCTCCAACGTCATGGTTGCGTTGTCCCGGCGTGCGTTGTCCCGGCGTGCGATGATCGCGTGCGCTGCCGCGCGCACGGTGTCCTTGTCGGCTTTATCCGCCAGCCCCGACGGTGAGTCCGGATCGTGGGGGTTGTTCATCCCGGCCGCAGCCCATTTGGCGGCAACGACATCCCAGAGCGCTTTGGTCACCGGATCGAGCGTGCCGGTGATCGCGGCCATGTTGTCCGCACCTTACTTGGACACCGACAGTTCGCGTTTGTGTTGCCGGTCACTGTCATCGAACTCGCCGTCGGGATCGAGGTGATCGCGCAGATACAGGCCGACCCGTTTGAGTTCATCGGGGTCCATCGTGCGGGCGGCCTCGGCCATCAACTGCTCACCCTGAGCCCACACTTCGAGGATGCCGCGGATCGTGCCGGGCAGATTCCTCAACGTGGCGTCGATGACGTCGTAATGCGCCACGCCGATCGCACCGTCGCGCATCGCCAGCCAGGTATGCGGATAGACCGGAGCGGTGACCTCACCTGTAGGGGTGTGCCATTGACCCACCCGCTCGGCTCTTTTCGAGCGGGCGCTGGCCTGAGCCGCCGAAATCCGCACCTTCACCGCTTCATCACGACGGGTCCGGGTCTCCACCGCCTGCGCAAGATCGACGGTCTCCGTATCTGACAGGTTCGCCAGCGACACCTCAACGAGCCTGCGCGACAACACCTCACGGACCGCAACGACCTCTTCCGCATCAAGAGCCATGCCCTCGATACGGTTGATGAGATCTGCCACCCCCGATGCCATCCAACAGTTCTATCAGCACCCACCGACAAGCCGTACCGTTCAACACTTTCGGGCCCGCTCGACGAACGGAAGGGCACGGTCGACGGCTCCAACGGCACGGTCGACGGATCTCAGAGCCTATCGACAAGCGCCCTTCAGCTGGGATCGCGAATGCCAGCGCAATGGTGCACGGCAGATTTCAACAACGGCGGAGTGCTGATCGCAGCACCGGCACCGACGGTGCGTCCAGGTAGAGACCGTAGGTCCGCATCACCAGTACGAATTGCGCCGCGTATTGGCAGTGAAATGCCTTGTTCGCGGGCATCCACCGCGCCGGTTGTTTGTCACTCTTATCCTGATTGGTATCTCCGTCGACGGCTACGAGGTTTGCGGGATCATTGGCAAAACGTTGTCGCACAACAGAACTCCATGAACGCGCACCCATGTCCCAGGCATAGGATAGCGGGACGATATGGTCGATCTGGACTTTGGCGCCCGATCCCTTCCCGCGACGAAAGACGATCCACTCCCCGCTGTACGGGCTACGGAACTCACCTGTGGCCACGGCCCGGGCACAGGAATCGACTGCTGCAAAGGTCTTGTCGCGCAGATCGCGATCGAGGATGTCGTTGCGGGTGTCGCACCCATTGCCGGCGCCGCCCGCATCGGTGTTGTCGGTCCAGGCCGCACCGAACGCACTGCGGTCGTAATCGGGCGGCTCCAGCCGCCCGGCCAGTACCGGGATCAGAGCCAGTTCACCCAACAAACGCTGCGCGTCCTGGGAAACGTCGGGCGAACGCTTGATCGAAATACCAATTCCGGCGACCGCCGCCGCAGAGACGGCAAATACGATCAGCCCGGCCCACACCCGAGTCGGAAGCCTGCCTCCGCTAGGTCTTGTCCAGGAACGCCAGCCGAACCGGGCCCAGGACCGAATCGACCAGCGCCGCCATCGGTTTGTGATCCACCAGTGTGAGGTCCTCGCTGACGACCTCGTCGGCCAGCGCTCTGGTGTCGTCGATGAGGTCGCCGTCGGTGAGGAGCGAGAGGAACCGGAGCGAGGAGGTCTCACCGGACTGGAGCGAGCCAAGTAGATCACCCTCCCTCCGCTGAGCCAGATCGACGAGCGACAACTCGAACCCGTCATTGGACGCCGCAACGGCCCGCAACCGTTCCATCGCCGGCGACATATCTGCCGCTCCACTCATCAGCAGGCACAAACCGGGCAACCCACCACGACCGACACGACCACGAAGCTGATGCAACTGGCTGACACCGAAGCGCTCGGCATCCACGATGACCATCGTTGTGGCGTTCGGTACATCGACTCCGACCTCGATCACAGTGGTCGACACCAGGATGTCGATATTGCCGGCCGTGAAATCTGCCATCACTTGCGCTTTGTCGTCGGCGTGAAGCCGACCGTGCAGCAACTCGATTCGATGCTTGCCCAGCGGCCCCGTTGTCAACGTGTTGAACATGTCGACCGCCGCGATGGCCGGTTCGCCGCCCGCCTCACTGGATTTCTGCGCCGACTTCTGGCCGGCGGCCGTACCGTCGTCACCGATCCGGGCGCACACCACGTAGACCTGCCGGCCCGCCTGCACTTCTTCGTCAACACGTTCCCAGGCCCGCTGGACCCACTTCTGATTGCCCTTGGGCACAACGCTGGTGGTGATCGGCTGACGGCCACGCGGCAGCTCCTTCAACGTCGAGGTCTCCAGATCACCGAAGACGGTCATCGCCACCGTGCGGGGAATCGGGGTCGCGGTCATCACCAGCAGATGCGGAACCACACCGTCGCGTCCGCGTGACCGAAGCGTATCTCGTTGTTCCACACCGAATCTGTGCTGTTCATCGACAACCACGAATCCGAGATTGAAGAAGTCGACGTGCTCCTGGAGCAGCGCGTGCGTCCCGATCAGGATGCCCACCTGCCCGGTGACGGTTTCGAGAAGCGCCGTCCGCTTGGCGGCGGTCTTCAGCGACCCGGTGATGAGGGCGATGCGGGTGGCTCCCTCTTCGCCTTCGAGTTCACCCTCTTTGGCCAGTCCACCCAGCATGTTCTCCAAGGTCCGGAAGTGCTGCGCGGCAAGAACCTCCGTGGGCGCGAGCAATGCGCACTGGTAACCGTTGTCGATGACCCGGAGCATGCTGAGCAGCGCCACCAGGGTCTTTCCCGATCCGACCTCGCCCTGCAGCAACCGGCTCATCGGCGCGACCTTTGTCAG
This sequence comes from Williamsia sp., assembly GCF_036566845.1. Taxonomy (GTDB): domain Bacteria; phylum Actinomycetota; class Actinomycetes; order Mycobacteriales; family Mycobacteriaceae; genus Williamsia. Next base: position 58,359 of record NZ_DATCVM010000272.1, on the reverse strand, counting down.
GCCTTCGGATTCGGGGCGCGACATGTCCGCGGTGATCTCGTCGATGACTTCGTGCTGCCCGTCGGTGAGCGTGAACGGCAGGCGCTGGAGGAACCGGTCTTCGAGGCCGCCGGCCACATGCGGACAGGACGGACCTTCGGCTCCGCGATCGACATGTCTGCGCTGCGCCAGTGCGAGTTGCAGCGCCAGTGCCTCGTCGAACTTCAAGCGCGCCGACGCCTGATCGATGTCGTACTGGCCCTCGGGTACGTGAATCTTGCGGATCGCTTCGTCGGCCCCGATCAGCCCCCGCGCCTCGCGCTCGTTGTCGGGCAATGGATCCTCGATGGGTTCGAGCGACCCCAGGACTGCCCGCACGCACTGCCAGATGGTCCAGGCCTGCAGCTTTGCCGTCGCCCGGTAGACCGGGATCACGTCGCGGACGAACTCCGAGAAATCGATGGTGCGATCACTGTTCTCACCACCACCGCCGGCATCGGTGGCCAGAGCCTTGGCGATGCCCTGCATCAGGGCCGATCCCACCGCGTCGTCCGCTTCGATCGATGTGCCGTCTTCCGGCAGCTTCAGCCAGTTGGGGTGCGTGAGTTGCAGTTCGTTGTTGAAGTACTTCACTTGGCCGGCCATCATCACCCGAGACCCCTTCGGGAGCTTCGATGCGATCCACGGGGAATTGAAGAACGTCACGGAGATGCGGTAATTCCCGTCGAAGACAACAATTTTTGTCATCTTGCGCCGCGAGTTCCGGATCGGGATCGTCTTTGAGTCCTCGACCCGTGCCACCACCGTCAACCGTTCCCCCGCTTGCGGTTTACGTTCACCGGAGAGGTCGCCCTGCTTCACGTAACGGTCGGGCACGTACCGCAGCAGCTCGCCAACCGTCTGCACATCGATCTGCTCGGCAAGCAGATCCGCGGCCTTGGCTCCCAGAACGACATCCAGAGACTCAGACAATGCCACCACTGCTATTCGACTCCCACCTGAAGCAGTTCGCCCACCTGCCCACCCGGAAAGCTCACGAACTCGACTCCGGGGTGCTGGGTGTTCACATGATGTTCGAGTTGTTCGAGCACCTCGGGATCGAGATTGCGCCCGGCGAGCACGCTGACCATCTCACCACCGGTGCTGAGGAGTAGATCAACCAAACCTGATGCCGCGCCGATGATCTCGGGATGGATGACCAGGACACCGTCTCCGATGAGCCCGAGATGGTCTCCGGGTTCACACGTACCGGCGAAGGTCAGGGTCCGCTCGGTGGCCGTGACCACCGCACCGAAGCGAGTGGCCGCAGCCGCCTCCGCCATCGCATACGCGTCGTCGTCGGGCAATTCTCCCGGATCGTGCACGGCCATCGCCGACAGGCTCTGCACCATCGAACCGCCGGGCAGGATCACCACCGAACGCTCACGGGAACGTGCCGCCGCGGCCACGGCAACCAGATCAGGGGCGGGCAACGCGCCGTTGCCCATCAAGATCACATGTGCGCTGTCGACGTCGATGATCGCCTTGGCCAGCACCTCGGCGTCCAGTTCACCGGCCCCGCCGGCATCGGCCCGGACAACCACCGCGCCTTCCTGCTCGAACAACTCCGCCGCCTCGTCACCGGTGACGACGGCAATCACCGCACGCTTGCGACGCGGTGGGCGCTCGGCGTTTTCTCCCTGTCCCCGATGGGCGTCGAGAAGAAAGCAGCTGATCCTGATGTCGCTCACCCGGCCGAGTGCCACACCGGCTTCCACCGCGGCTCCGGGCCGGCAGGTGTGGACGTGGATGGAAAACCGCTCACCTGCGCCGTCATCTGCACTGTCACCCACGATGACCACCGCATCACCGAGTTCGCCGAGGTTCGTCCGCAATGTCGAGATCTGCTCGGCGGCGGCACCGTTGAGCAGGTACATCACCTCGAAGTCCATCTCGTCGTCGCCCTCACAGGGTTCGCCGATCTGGTGCCCTATCCAGTCCCCGCCACCGACCAACGCTCCCTGATACCTGCGGCGGCGAACCGAGACGCCGGTCAGTACCTTCACGAGTTCGTCGAAGATGACCAAAAGGCCACGGCCACCGGCATCCACCACACCGGCCTGGGCGAGCACATCGAGCTGCGACTGGGTGAGTTCGAGGTCGTCGGCACAACCGTCGGCGATGGCGCGGGCGAGATCGGACGGGGTGGATCCGGCATGGTCGGCGGCGTTCTCGGCGGACCGCCGCAGCAGCGTCAGGACTGTGCCCTCACGCGGTTCACTGACCGCCCGGGTGGCGGCGAGCGATGCCAATCGGAGCCCGGCAACCCAGAGGCTGTTGAACGAAACCCGGCGTTCGACGGCATTGATCTCGGCGGCATCGGCCAGACCGACCAGCACCTGCGACAGGATGATGCCGGAATTCCCGCGGGCCTTCGCCACCGCGCCCTCTGCCATCGCCCGGGCCACCGCAGGGGTGTCGGCCTCGTCGCCGAGTGCATCGACGGCCTCCGCGGCGGACTTCATGGTGTGCAGCATGTTGCTGCCGGTGTCGGAGTCGGGGATCGGGAAGACGTTCAGATCGTTGATCTCGGCACGCACCGCATCAAGACTGGTGACGGCGCCGTGGATCCAATCCCGCAACACACCTGGGTCCATCGCAGGCGCCCCGACCTGATCCACCACGTGCCGCACCTCCTTCTTGTGGTCTGACCCACAGAGTAATCTGAGGCACTGTCAGTACTGATCTCAACCGGTTCCGGGGCTGCTCACGACCATCTCCGGCCAGGCGTTTGCGCCGCATTTGGATCGCAGGTGTGCCAACGGCTATCCTTGCAGGGTTGCCCATTGGGCGCTGACAACATGTCGGCACCTCTGGGCCGATGACCACCTAATTTCTCATTGAAGGAGTTCGACGATGGCTGCCGTCTGCGACGTATGCGCCAAGGGCCCCGGCTTCGGTAAGTCGGTCTCGCACTCACACCGGCGTACAAACCGGCGCTGGAACCCGAATATCCAGTCCGTGCGTGCGCAGGTCGCCCCCGGAAACCGCAAGCGCATCAACGTTTGCACCTCATGCCTGAAGGCCGGCAAAGTCGTTCGGGGCTGAGTATGACCGAGTTGCGGTCCACAGTGACCGATTCCAACTCCGTTCAACTCAGCGATGGCGTGCTCCGCATCGCCATCGCCTCGGACAAGGCCGGTAACTCGCTGGACCGGGCCTACTTCGATCGTGGCGCTGTTGCGCTGCGTCAGTTGGCTCGCGGCGAGATCAAGGCGGGTGCGGTACTGCTCGTCGGCACCGGAGCGAACTTCTGTGCGGGCGGCAACGTCCGCGACTTCGCTTCTGCCGATGATCGTGCCGAGTTCCTCGCCGGACTGGCCGGAGACTTCCACGACTTCATCCGTGCGCTCACTGCTGCGAACGTACCGATCGTCGCTGCTGTGCACGGCTGGGCCGCAGGTGCCGGAATGAGCATCGTCACGCATTGTGACGTGGCGATCGCCGGTACCTCGACGAAGCTGCGTCCGGCATACCTCGGCATCGGGTTGTCCCCCGACGGCGGCCTCACCTGGTCGCTGCCCCGGGTCGTCGGTGCTGCACGTGCCCGCGACATCATCTTGACCAATCGCGCGTTGGACGCTGCCGAGAGCCTCGACCTCGGTCTGTTCTCGCGTGTGGTCGAAGACGATCAGGTGCTGGCCACCGCCGAGGCTGCTGCAGCCTCGATCGCGGCCGGCCCGTGGCGCACACTCGCTGCCACCCGCAAGCTCCTGTCGGCATCGGCAACCCGCTCACTCACCGAACAGCTGGACGCCGAGGCCGAATCGATCGCCGCGCTGTCTGCGTTGCCGGACGGCATCGAGGGTGTCAACGCGTTTGTGGGCAAGACCAAGCCCGACTACACGTCGGTCAACGCCTCGAGCTGAGTCGTCGAACCGACGCACTCTTCAGACTGAAAATGGCCACCTGCTTCGGCGGGAGGCCATTTTGAATTCAGGTGCCGGCGCCCGATCAGGGCAGGCGCCAATCGACCTCTCCCGCGCCCTGCTCCTTCAATGCGGTGTTGGCACGCGAGAACGGCTTGGATCCGAAGAACCCCCGACGGGCCGACAACGGCGACGGGTGCGGCGAAACGATGGTGGTGACACCCGGCAGCCACGGCTGCAGCGACGCGGCGTCCTTTCCCCAGAGAATGGCGACCAATGGTCGATCGCGCGCAGCCAACGCCTTGATGGCACATTCGGTGACCGATTCCCAGCCCTTGCCCCGGTGACTCCCCGCCGCACCTGGTGCCACGGTCAGCACCCTGTTGAGCAGCAGCACACCCTGCTTTGCCCACGGCGTGAGGTCACCGTTCGACGGCCGGTCGAATCCGAGGTCGTCGCAGTATTCGGTGTAGATGTTGCTCAGACTCCGCGGTACCGGCCTCACATCGGCGGCCACCGAAAAGCTCAGGCCGACAGCGTGCCCGGGCGTCGGGTATGGATCCTGTCCGACGATCAGCACCCGGACGTCATCGAACGGATTCGTGAAGGCCCGCAGCACGTGACCACCCTCTGGCAGGTACGTGCGCCCCGCCGCGAGTTCGGCCCGCAAAAAGGCGCCCATCTTCGTGACGTGGCCGGCAACCGGTGCCAGCGCGTCAGCCCAGCCCGGATCCACCAGAGCAGACAATGGTTGTGCGCCAGGCATTTCGGACCCCCCTGTCACAGGTTGTGCAGTAAACACCACTAGTCGAGACGGCGAAGTGCGGTGCGGTAATACGCCGCGTTGGCCGCATAGTTCTCGACACTCATCTCGATGTGGCCCTCAGCGACCTGGTAGCCTTCGCGAATCTTTGCCGGAACACCCAGTGCCATCGATCGTTCCGGGAGTTCGAAGCCATACGCAACGACCGCTCCGGCACCGACGATCGCCCCCGCGCCGATGCGAGAACCGTTGAGCACCACCGAACCTGACGCGATCAGGCAGCCATCGCCGATGGTCGCGCCCTCGATGTGGGTATTGTGGCCGACGACGCAGCCGGCACCGATCACGGTCGGATGCACGGGTGTGCAGTGGATGACGGTGCCATCCTGGATGTTCGTCTTCTCTCCGACGTGAATCGTGCCGTAGTCGCCTCGCAGGACGGCCCCGGGCCACACCGATGCCCCAGGGCCCAGTGTCACCGCGCCGATCACCACCGCATCCGGGTGTACATAGGCACCTTCGCCGAGTTCGGGTTCACGGTCACCGAGCGCATAAACAGCCATGCCCGTCACAGTATCGGGTAGGTGCGAGCGAACAACGCACCCGTCAGAAAGTGTGCCAACCCGCTTCCGGATCCACATCCATGCCGCTCACCGTGACGGGTGGATCGGCCGGACCGGCATGCACCGATCCGATCGCCGTCCAGCCGGACGGCAGTTCCCCCGGAGCGAACGTGGCCAGCAGCTCATGATCCTCACCGCCGGCTGTGGTCCACACATTCATATCGACACCGAGCCTGGCTGCGGCAGCCGGTAATTCGGGCGCCACCGGGATCGCGGCGACGTCTATCTCGATCCTCAACCCACTCGCACGCGACATCGTGTGGAGTTCCCGCATCAGCCCGTCGGAGATGTCGGTCATCGAATGAACACCTGACTCGGCGGCGACCACCCCCAGTTCCAGGTGCGGTTCCGGTGCGCAATGTGCCTGCACCAGAGAGGCGTGGTCATCGATACCGGCCGACAGCAGATCCATCCCGGCGGCCGACGATCCCAACGGGCCCGAGACCGCGACAACGTCACCGACCCGAGGTGTCGACAAGCGCACCGGACTTCGCGTGTCCATGGCACCGATCGCCGTCACCGCGATCACCAGCTGATCACCGGCGGTCAGGTCGCCGCCGACCACATTCGCCCCGTAACGCCGGGCGGCCTCACGCATCCCATCGCGCAGACCCACCAGGGTGGTGACCGGGATGTCCTTCGGACAGGTCACCGAGGCCAGAAATCCGGTGACCCTCCCGCCCATCGAGATGACATCGGCCGCATTCGCGACCACGGCCTTGAATCCGATCTGATGTGGACTGCTCCAGTCCAGCCGGAAGTGCCGGCCGTCGACGAGTGCGTCGGTACTGACCACCACCGGCCCGCTGCCGGCGAGCACCGCGGCATCGTCGCCGGGACCGACCAGCACTGCGTCATCGCCCCGCGCATCTGCATCGGGGTTGGTGAACAGATCGATCAGCACTTGTTCGCCGACCTCACTGACCGTAGGTACCGGATCGGTGGACAGCGTTCTCACCGCGCCTTTCGTTTCGAGGTCGGCCCGCTTGATTGGGCACTGGGCACCGTTGTCGGTGACAATATGTGCCAGTCTATTTGGGTCAGCCATCGGCTGATCGTCGTCGTGACCGAAAGGAACACCGTGGTTCAGGCTTACATACTGATCCAGACCGAGGTCGGTAAGGCTGCAGTGGCAGCGGCAACGATCGCGGAAATTGCCGGTGTTGCCTCGTCTGAGGAGGTCAGCGGACCATACGACGTCATCGTGCGGGTGGACGCGACCAACGCAGCCCACCTCACAGACGAGGTGGTGCCGAAGATTCAGCAGGTGGACGGGATCACCCGAACGCTGACCTGCCCGGTGGTGACAGGCATTCCGAGGCAGGTGTGAGCCAGACCCCGAGCCGATTCAGCCCGGCGATCATCGCGACCATCATCACGATTCCGGTGATGGTGATCGTGGCCTTCATCACCTATGCGGTCGTGAAGACCGACAACAAGACCTCCGCCGACACGCCATTGAAGGCGATGTCGGCACCCGAGAGTTCATCACCGGACTGTGCGGCGCTGATCGCGGCGCTTCCCGAGACCTTCGACGGATTCGGGGAAAAAACGATCGGCGATGACGGGATGGTCAGCTGGCCACCGGGAGATGAGGTACCCGGGCCCGTCCAGTTGCGCTGCGGGGTCGAACGTCCTGAGTCCCTGTCCCCCACCTCGGGTCTGCAGGTGGTCGACCCGGTGCAGTGGTTCCTGGTGTCGGCGACCACCGACGACCCGGGCTTCCTCTGGTACGCCGTCGACCACCGCCCCTACGTGGCGATCTGGCTTCCCGAGAACGTGGGCAACGGCCCGATCCAACAGATTTCGCAATTGATCGACGAGCACCTCCAGACCGCCCCGATCGATCTCGGCAGCTAGACAGCTAGACAGATCCGGTCAGGTCAGGTCACCACAGCGGGCCACGAACCGGCTATTCCGGCTTCGTCCTGCGGCCGAGTAGCTGGTAGATGGCGTCGGTGACGGTGAGACCTTCGTGGCACACCTGGTGCACGGCCTCGGTGAGCGGCATGTCGACACCGTGCTTCTGAGCGAGTGCGCGCACCGATGAACAGGACTTGACCCCTTCGGCGACTTGGCCATTGGTCGCCTCCTGCGCCTCGACGAGCGACTTGCCTTCTCCGAGTCGACTACCGAAAGCCCGGTTGCGCGACAGCGGCGATGAACAGGTGGCCACCAGGTCGCCGATGCCGGCGAGCCCGGCCAATGTCTCCGGACGCGCACCCAGCGCGACGCCGAGCCGGATGGTCTCGGCCAGACCGCGGGTGATGATCGACGCGCGGGTGTTGTCGCCCAGTCCCACTCCCGACGCCATGCCGCAGGCGAGTGCGATGACGTTCTTCACGGCCCCGCCGATTTCACACCCGACCACGTCGGTGTTGGTGTACGGCCGGAAGTACTTGGTGCTGCAAGCCTTTTGAACCTCGCGGCAGCGGATCTCGTCTGCACAGGCCACCACTGTGGCGGCCGGTTGCCCGATGGCGATCTCCCGCGCCAGGTTCGGACCCGACAACACCGCAACCCGATCGGGGCCCGCTCCGGTCACCTCGGTGATGACCTCACTCATCCGCATCAGCGTGCCGGTCTCGATGCCCTTGGCCAAGGACATCAGCGTCGCGGTGCCGCTCAGATGGGGTAGCCATGTCTGCATGCTCGAACGCAGCGACTGCGACGGCACCGCACACACAACAAGATCCGCGCCTTCGAGCGAGTCCGCCAGATCGGCACTGGCACGCAAATCCTCCGGCAACGGCACATCGGGGAGGTAATCGGGGTTGGTGTGCGCCGAGTTGATGGCGTCGGCCAGTTCGGCCCGCCGCGACCACAGGACCGTCTCCGTTCCCGCCTCCACCAAGACCTTGGCCATCGCTGTGCCCCATGAACCCGAGCCCATGACGACCGCGCGCATAACGCCACCCCACCTTCTGCCCTCGACCGCACGGCCTCTCCGCGACGCTCCAAGCCTAGAGGTCGGCGCCAAAGCGGGGTACCTTTTCAACCCGGCATGGCCGCCGACCATGATGGACCCCATGGAAACGCGACCGGTCGCAGTCGTCTTTGCGGTCAAAGAACTGAGCGCGGCCAAAACGCGACTGGCCCCGGCCCTCGACCGCGACGCACGCCGCGCGCTGGTCTTGGCAATGCTCGAGGACACACTGACCGCGGTGGTAGGCGCCGGCCTGGACCGTTTGGTTGTCGTCTCCCCCGACCAGGCGGTCCGGGCCGCCGCGAGCACATTCGGTGCCGACACCGTGGTCGACCGGGGTGACGTACTCAACAGCGCCTTCGCGATGGGGATAGATCACGCGCTGAACCGTTGGCCCGACAGCCGAATCCTGGTGCTGCAGGCCGATCTGCCCGCCGCGACACCGGCCAGCCTCAAAGCCGCCGTCGACGAGTCGGCGCCGCTGCCGTCGTCGTACATCCCCGACCACGCCGGGACCGGCACGACCGCATTGTTTCTGGACCTCGAAGGCCCACACGCAGCCGACTTCCTGCGCTTCGGGACAGACTCCGCGCAGCGCCATTCCGACCACGGTGCCGTCGATCTCGTCTTCGGCTCCGACCGATGGACGGATCTCCGGATCGATGTGGACACTGTGGACGATCTGTTGACCGCCGCCCGCTTCGGACTCGGCCCGGCGACGTCGGCGATCGTGTCCCGCCTGCGGTTGAGTGAACAATCACCAACTCGTGATTCCAACACCCCGCCGGATGAGCGATGATGGTTCGGTGAGCACAACAGATGCGACAGGCCAGTCGTCGACCCCACCCTCTATGCCAACAGCACCACCAGCAGCAACCGCTCTACCGACCAGCACCGCCGACCTTCCCGAAGATCGTTACCTCAATCGGGAACTGAGCTGGCTCGACTTCAATGCCAGGGTTCTGGCGCTCGCAGAGGACACCTCGTCACCGCTGCTCGAACGCGCCAAGTTCCTGGCCATCTTCGCCTCCAACCTCGATGAGTTCTTCATGGTGCGCGTCGCCGGCCTCAAACGCCGCGACGAAACCGGCCTGTCGGTCCGCTCCGCCGACGGCCTGTCGCCACGCGAACAGCTCGCCCTGATCGCCCAGCGCACCCAGGTTCTCGCCGACCGGCATGCCCGCGCGTTCCTCGACTCGGTACAACCGGCTCTGGCCGACAACAACATTCACATAGTCACGTGGGATGTCCTGACCGATGACGAACGTCGCCGGATGAGCGAGTACTTCCACGAAGTGGTCTTTCCCGTGCTCACGCCGCTGGCCGTCGATCCGGCTCACCCGTTCCCTTACATCTCCGGGCTGAGCCTGAATCTGGCGGTGACGGTCAAGGACGTCGGCAAGGGCGGCGAGCATTTCGCGCGCGTGAAGGTTCCCGACAACGTCGACCGTTTCGTCCGGGTCGACCGCCAGATGCCCTCCGAGTTCCGCCACCTGTACGCGAAAACCGAGACAGCACCGGCAAAACCGCTCCTCCTGCCGCTCGAGTACCTGATCTCCGCGCACCTCGACCACCTGTTCCCGGGCATGGAGATCGTTGAGCACCATGCGTTCCGGATCACCCGCAATGCCGACTTCGAGGTCGAGGAAGACCGCGACGAAGATCTGCTCCAGGCACTCGAACGCGAACTCGCCCGCCGCCGTTTCGGTTCGCCGGTGCGGCTCGAGATCGCCGGCGACATGACCGAGCACATGCTCGAACTGTTGCTGCGCGAGCTCGATGTCGATCCCGCCGACGTGATCGAGGTACCCGGCCTCCTCGACCTCTCGTGCCTTTTCCAGGTTGCCGGAATCGACCGCCCGGCACTCAAGGATCCGCCCTTCGTTCCCGCCACCCACCCGGCGTTCGGCGAACGCGAGACCCCCAAGAGCATCTTCGCCACGCTGCGCGAGGGCGATGTCCTGGTGCACCACCCATACGACTCCTTCTCCACCAGCGTGCAACGATTCATCGAACAGGCTGCCGCTGATCCCGACGTCCTCGCGATCAAGCAGACCCTTTACCGCACGTCCGGTGATTCCCCGATCGTCAATGCGCTCATCGATGCGGCCGCGGCCGGCAAACAGGTGGTCGCACTCGTCGAGATCAAGGCGCGGTTCGACGAGCACGCAAACATCAAGTGGGCCAGGCAGCTCGAGCAGGCAGGCGTCCACGTGGTGTACGGCCTAGTCGGGCTGAAGACACATTGCAAAACGTGTCTGGTGGTCCGGCGTGAGGGTTCGACGATCCGCCGCTACTGCCACATCGGAACGGGCAACTACAACCCCAAAACGGCGCGACTCTATGAAGACATCGGTTTGTTCACGGCCGCACCGGATATCGGTGCCGACCTGACGGACCTGTTCAACACGCTCACCGGCTACTCCCGGAAAGTCGAGTACCGCAACCTTCTCGTTGCACCCCACGGTGTGCGTGCGGGCATCATCGACCGCATCTTCGCCGAAATCGACCGAGCGCAAAACGGGCATTCCGATGCCCGAATTCGCTTGAAAGCCAATGCCCTCGTCGACGAGCAGGTGATCGACGCGCTGTACCGGGCGTCGCAGGCCGGAGTTCCGGTCGACGTGGTGGTGCGCGGAATCTGCGCGCTCCGCCCCGGTGTTCCAGGGTTGAGCGAGAACATCACCGTGCGGTCCATCCTCGGTCAGTTCCTCGAGCATTCGCGCGTCTTCCACTTCCAGTCGATCGACGAGTTCTGGTTCGGCAGCGCGGACATGATGCACCGCAACCTCGATCGACGCGTGGAGGTGATGGCTCAGGTACGCGATCCGCGCCTGACCCGCGAACTCGACGACGTATTCGCCTCGGCGATGGATCCGACCACCCGGTGCTGGACACTCGGCGAGAACGGTAGCTGGACTGCATCGCCGGCCGCCGGTGAAGAAGTCCGCGACCATCAACGTCAGATGATGCGCCGCAACCGCCGCCGGGCCGACCTCGGCCAATGAGCAAGTCGGCTAACGGTCGCGGCGCGGTCGTCTACGCGGCCGGCGGAGTTGTCTGGCGGGAGAACACGCCTGGCGAGGTCGAGGTCGCTCTCGTGCACCGTCCGCGGTACGACGACTGGTCCCTGCCGAAGGGGAAGGTCGAGGACGGGGAAACCTACCTCAGCGCGGCCGCCCGCGAGATCGAAGAGGAGACGGGCTATCACGTACGCATGGGCAGGCACGTCCGGATGGTCAGCTATGACCTGCAGGGCCCGGGCCGTAAACATGTTCACTATTGGTCGGCGGAGTACGTTTCGGGTGAGTTCACACCCAATCACGAGGTCGACGAATTACGATGGCTCCCAATCGAATCCGCTGATTCGCTGATCTCGTACCACCTGGACCGAAAGGTCCTGAAGTCATTTCAGACGCTACCGGCGAAGCTCGATGTCGTGCTGTTGGTGCGGCATGCCAAGGCGGGCCGCAAGTCCCGTTACAAGGGCGACGACCGCTTGCGGCCTCTGGAGAAGGTGGGGCAGGCACAAGCCGAGGCCCTGCTGTCGCAGTTGTTGTTGTTCTCCCCGACGCACGTCCATTCGGCAGATCGTGTGCGATGTGTCCAGACGGTCGCACCACTCGCCGATGAACTCGGAGTCGACATCGAAGAGGAACCGACGCTGACCGAGGAGTCCTACGCAGACGATCCGAAGGCCGGACGCCACCGATTCCGAGACATCGCACAGTCGGGCGGGATTCGCGTCGTCTGCAGCCAGGGCAGGGTGATACCTCCCATGCTCAAATGGTGGGCGGCCCAGGACGGGGTGAAGCTCCCGGCGGCGCGGAACCGGAAGGCAAGCTTCTGGGTGCTCTCGATGCACAACGGAAAGCTCGTCGCCGCCAACCACGTCGACAGCCCGATGAGTTAGCTCTGCCGACAACCAGAACTGCTTCTGAACGCAAAAAACCCCGGTGGAGGGAAGGTCCACCGGGGTTTTTTGTGTACGTCAACGCTTCTTGGCCGGAGCCTTCTTGGCCGGAGCCTTCTTGGCGGGAGCGGCCTTCTTCGCCGGAGCAACCTTCTTGGCTGCAACCTTCTTGGCGGGAGCGGCCTTCTTGGCTGCGGTCTTCTTGGCCGGTGCGGCAGTGGCAGTTGCACTGCCACGCTTGACGGCCGGACCCGAAGCACTCAGCTTCTGCTTGCCGGCGACGACAAGCTTGAACTGTGCGCCCGGACGGAATGCCGGCACCCAGGTCGGACGGACCTTGACCGTTTCGCCGGTGCGCGGGTTGCGAGCCACCCGCGCAGCGCGACGACGTTTCTCGAAGACGCCGAAACCGGTGATCGTCACGCTCTCACCCTTGTTCACCGCCCGCACGATGGTGTCGACGATGTGCTCGACGGCATCTGTGGCCGTACGACGATCGGTCCCCAACTTCTTTGTCAGTTCATCGATGAGCTCTGCCTTGTTCATGGATTCAACCTCCGCAAACTGTTGACCCACTTTGGGCCATCTAAATGAACACGGTAAACGTCAAATCGCGAAACGTCCACGATACGCGCCAAAATTGCCCGGCGTGGCGAAAGGTATGCCGTCTAACGGGTTACGGTCGCGGGGTCGCGGCGCTCCCCGAAGCGGGCTCCGGCAGGGTCTTCGGTTTCCATACAGGCCTTACCTTTTCATAGTCAGAAATGGCCCCGACCTGCCGCAATGTCAATCCGATGTCGTCCAGACCCTCCATCAGACGCCACCGCGTGTACTCATCAATTGCGAAGGGCACCACTAGGTCCGCAGCGGTGACCGTCTGATCTTCAAGGCTCACCGTCAATTCCAGCCCGGGCTGCTCCTCGAGCCGCTTCCAGATCAGTTCGACGTCCGCCTGGTCCACCTGAGCGGCCACCAATCCGGCTTTTCCGGCATTCCCGCGGAAGATGTCCGCGAAGCGGGACGAGATCACGACCCGAAACCCGAAGTCCGATAACGCCCAGACGGCATGCTCGCGGGACGATCCGGTGCCGAAGTCAGGGCCTGCCACCAAGACCGAGCCACGGTTGTACGGCTCGACGTTCAGGATGAAGTTCGGGTCGGCGCGCCAGGCGCTGAACAGACCGTCCTCAAACCCGGTGCGAGTCACGCGCTTCAGGAACACCGCCGGGATGATCTGGTCGGTGTCGACATTGCCCTGTCGCAAGGGCACGCCGATTCCGGTGTGGGTGCTGATCGGTTCCATCGTCAATTCTCCTTCTCGTCCGCGCTCAGACCGCGGGAACTGGATCGGTCAGATCGGTCGGGGCGGAGAGCCGTCCCCGAATTGCGGTGGCAGCAGCCACAGCCGGTGACACGAGGTGAGTTCGGCCTCCCTTGCCCTGCCGCCCTTCGAAATTGCGGTTCGAGGTCGACGCGGACCGGTCGCCCGGTGAGAGTTGATCCGGGTTCATTCCCAGACACATCGAGCAGCCGGGCTGCCGCCACTGGGCGCCCGCCTCCTCGAAGATGTCGCCGAGACCCTCCGCTTCGGCCTGGAGACGAACACGAGCCGAACCGGGAACGATCAGCATCCGAATGCCTTCGGCCACGTGACGGCCCTGCAGAACGTCGGCCACCGCACGCAGATCCTCGATGCGGCCGTTGGTGCACGAGCCGACGAACACTGTGTCGACCTCGACGTCGCGCAGCCGCATACCGGGGGTCAAATCCATGTACCTCAGCGCCTTCTCGGTCGCCTCGGCCTCCGTCGCATCGGCGATCTTGGCGGGGTCCGGTACCGAGGCACCCAGGGGTGCGCCTTGCCCCGGGTTGGTTCCCCAGGTGACAAACGGCGTCAATGTGGACGCGTCGATGTGTACGTCTGCGTCGAAGACCGCGCCGTCATCGGTACGCAATCGACGCCAGTTCTCCACCGCGGCATCCCAGTCCGCACCGGCGGGTGCGTGGGGGCGGCCCTTCACATATTCGAAGGTTATGTCATCGGGTGCAATAAGTCCGGCGCGAGCTCCGGCCTCAATCGACATGTTACACACGGTCATTCGGGACTCCATCGAGAGCTTCTCGATGGCGGGTCCACGATACTCGAGGACGTATCCCTGGCCGCCGCCGGTTCCGATCTGCGCAATGACTGCCAAAATGAGATCTTTCGCGGTAACGCCCGGAGGCAGTTCTCCGTCCACATTGATCGCCATTGTCTTGAACGGGCGCAACGAAAGCGTCTGCGTCGCCAGGACATGTTCGACCTCAGAAGTGCCGATACCCATCGCGATCGACCCGAAGGCGCCGTGCGTGGAGGTGTGGCTGTCACCGCAGACGACGGTCATACCCGGCAGCGTCAGACCGAGTTCCGGTCCGATGATGTGCACGATGCCCTGATTGGCATCTCCCATCGAATGCAGTCGGATTCCGAACTCTTCGCAGTTCTTGCGAAGGGTGTCGACCTGCAGTCGCGAGACGGGATCGGCGATGACCTTGCCGATGTCGACCGTGGGCACGTTGTGGTCTTCGGTCGCAATCGTCAGGTCGGGACGTCGCACCGGACGGTTCGCCAGGCGCAGGCCGTCGAATGCCTGAGGGCTCGTCACCTCGTGAACGAGATGGAGGTCGATGTAGATCAGGTCGGGCTTACGTGCGGCACCCTCCCCTTCTCCACGCACCACAACATGTTCTTCCCAAACCTTTTCGGCCAAGGTCATCGGACGTTCAGTCATCATGATCACCAAATTTCTTCTTCTTACGAGATGGGCTGGCATCTCACTATGCGAGAGCATAGTATCGTCTCGTGAGAAATGATACCGCATCGACAGTGGCCAGTGGCATAGGTGTTCTGGACAAATCCGTTGCTGTTCTGCACGCCGTCGCCGAGGGACCATGCAACCTGAATGAGCTCTGCACACGGACCGGCCTTCCGCGTGCCACCGCGCACCGACTCGCCGTCGGACTCGAGACGCACCGCCTGTTGGCGCGCAATACTTCCGGACTGTGGTGCCCGGGTCCCGCGCTCGGGGAACTCGCCGCCGGTGCCACCGACACAGTGCGCGAAGCCGCCGCACTCGTGCTGCCGAGGCTGCGGGAGATAACCGGTGAAAGCGTGCAGCTCTACCGCCGCGAGGGTGCGGACCGGATCTGCGTCGCTGCCATCGAGCCGCCGTCGGGGCTCCGGGACACCGTCCCGGTCGGTGCCCGGCTGCCGATGAACGCCGGCTCCGGGGCGAAGGTGCTCCTCGCCTGGGCCGACCCGGCCACGGCGCGGCTCCTCCTGGGTGAGAACGGCTTCAGCGAACGGACACTGCTCGACGTCCGCCGCCGCGGGTGGGCGCAGAGCATCGGCGAGCGCGAGCCGGGCGTCGCCAGTATCTCGGCGCCGGTCCGCGACAACTCCGGCGAAGTGATCGCGGCGATCTCGGTCTCGGGACCGATCGACCGCATGGGACGACGACCGGGATCTCGCTGGGCCGCCGACCTCCTGGCCGCAGCAGATGCGATCAACAAGCGGCTCTAAGGTAGTAGCGAAAGTCACATTCATCGAATGACATCGACCTGCCCAGGCCTCCGGGGTCACGCGGCGGGGACAGCGAAAGGACACCGATGGGAACGAACGAGCGCGGCAAGATCGTGATGAGCGATGACGAGGTCAGTGACTTCATCGTGCGCAGCCGCACCGCCACGATGGCAACGGTGTCCGCGCAGGGCCGTCCGCACCTGGTGGCCATGTGGTACGGCGTCATCGACGGCGAGATCTGGTTCGAGACAAAGGCGAAGTCTCAGAAGGCCGTGAACATCCGCCGCAACCCGACGTGCACCGTGATGATCGAGGACGGCCTGACCTACGACCAGCTTCGCGGCGTCTCGATCGAAGGGACCGCCGAGATCCTCGACGATCCGGACATGATCCTGAAGTGCGGCATCAGCGTGTGGGAACGCTACAACGGCCCGTACACCGACGAGATGCGCCCGTATGTCGATCAGATGATGAACAAGCGCGTTGCGGTCCGCATCAAGACCAATCGGATTCGCAGCTGGGACCACCGCAAGCTCGGACTCCCCGAGGTGCCACTCGCCGGAACCACCGCGGAGTTCGTGAAGCAATAGCCCTTAGTCACAAGAACCCTCATGCAACGGCTCCCACATCCATCGGATGCGGGGCCGTTGGAGTTCGGCGGGTGTTCGGCGGGTCAGGAGTCCAGTTGTGCTGCGATCTCCCTGATGATCGGATCATCGTCGTCGGCGTCCTTCACCCGTTCACGCCACTGCGACAGGGTGCGATGCCGCGTCTCGATCTCGGCAGGGCTGTCCGCCTTGGACTCATCCGACGACATGTCGGGCGACACCGATTCGATCTCGAGATCCAACTCGGCGAGCAACTCGTTCTTCGTCGTCTTCTTGGTCATCCGCCCATGCTGCCCTTCCATCGCGGGATTGTTCAACCCCCGGGGCCGGGCGCACATCGGGCTCCTGCGGACGCCCTTGCCCGCCAACCGAAGTCGCGTCGGAGCGGGAATGCTCGTAGGTCGGACACCGCGGATCACCGTGGGATACCGCGGGAATGGAATGCCAGGGGGACAGATCTGTGTACATAATTCCCGGGACCGGCATCCGCCACGACCACCTCTTCACACAATCGAAACGAGGAGTTTTGAATCTTGCCGGGAGCATCCCGCCCAGACATACCCACCGACCACCGGCCGATCACCGCTTCCTCGGACTCGACACACGCGTATTTCCCCACGCACTCGCGATCCTGACCGTCTGGCTGCTGTGGGCGGTCATCGTTCCCGCCGTCGATTCGGCTGTCTCATCGGAGGATCCGACGGTGGCCGGCGACCGCCTGGCCGTGACCGAAACCATCTCTCTGACCGCACCCGCGGGCTGGAACATCGACAGTGGATTCCGCACCGACGAGCGCGGCGCATCGAGTTCAGTGCCACGAGTCGCGCTGACCGATGACACCGTGAGCGTCAGCGTCGACGCCGACACCTTCGCCGGAAGCGCCGACGAGCTGCTCTCCCAGATCGACGCCGTGGGTTCGGCGACGAATGGCAGTTCGGTTCTGGCGATATCCGGCGCGCGTACGCCCCTCACCACCGACGGCGGCCTGACCGGTGTCCAGATCAACTTCGACACCCCTCGCGCCGCGGGTTCGGTGACGACATTTGTCCTCGACGGCATGGGACTACGAGTCCAGGTCGTCGGTCCACCCGACCAGATCGCGGCCCACAGTCAGGAAATCGCCGACATGATCGCCTCGATCGGCACCACCGAGGGAGACACCAAGTGAGCACCGACCTCCTCGAAAAACGCGCGGAAACACTCGAGGCAACAGCCTGGGGCGAGAAGTTCCGCTTCATCCAACCGCGCAACATCGTGTTCTGGATCTACCTGTGGATGTGCGGTGCCGGCGCGGTCAAGGGGTGGCAGATGTTCTCGCCCTACGCCGGATACTTCGGGCGTGCACTCATCGTCACCGGCATCGTCGGCGTGATCAGCGCGCTGGTGTGGGGATGGTGGTTCCGGCACATCGACCGCTACGAACGCCAACCGGTGGGCCTGGTGGTCACCGGCTTCGTCTGGGGCGCCACGGCGGCCACGTTCACCATCGCGGTCCCGGCGAACGGTGCAATGGGCTCGCTCTACAGCAAGCTGTTCGGACAGGTCTGGGCGGAGGACTGGCATGCCGGGCTGTCCGCGCCGTTCGTCGAGGAAACCGCGAAGGGTATCGGCATAGTTGTCCTGCTGGCCCTGGCGCCCCGACTGGTGCGTACCGCGACCGACGGACTGCTCCTCGGCGCATTCATCGGACTGGGATTCCAGACCAGCGAGGACTTCCTGTATGGCGTCTCCGGTGCGATGCGCGGCTACGGCGCCCACCAGACCGACGCGGTGGTCGGTTCCATCGCCACCCGCGTCTATTCCGACATCGTCTCCCATCCGCTGTTCACCGCGCTGTTCTGCGCCGGCCTGATCTATCTGATCGGCACCCCGGCCCAACCCCGCAGAATCGCACGCGGGCTGGCGCTGATCGTGGCATCGGTCCTGATTCACGGGGTGTGGGATTCGATGGTCGCGATTGCCGACGGGAACAGCCTGCTGGTGATCGTCGTGATGGTCGGCGACATCGTCTTCGCGCTGACCGCGTTGTGGATCGCGTTCGTCTGGGCGCATCCACGCGAATCCCATTTCGTTCACGATGTGCTCGCCCCGGAAATCGCGGCCGGACTGCTGACCGAGGATGAGGTGACCGCGGCCGGCGGGTGGCGACAGAAACGCATCTACACCAAGGCCGCGGCGAACCGCGCCGAGCGACGCAGGCGGCGTCACATCGTGCGCGCAGCGCTGGATCTGTGCGGCGACCTCGCGGTCAGCAAGGGCCTCGACAGCTCCGACGTCGTCAGGGCTCGCGAAGAAGTCACCCGTCTCCGCGGCGGACTCCCGGCAGAACCGATTGCGCACTGATCGAACAGATCTCGGTGTCGAGATGACCTTCATCTGAAACCGTCCGGGCTTCGGATGGAGGTTGTCCTCGGGATCCTCAGACAAGAAAAAACCCTCCCCCTGCAATGCAGGAGAAGGGTTTTCGTTGTAGCCCCGACGGGATTCGAACCCGCGCTACCGCCTTGAGAGGGCGAATCACGGTCCAGGTCAACACCTTAGAATCGCTCTGACCTGGCCAAAGAAGCGCCAGAATCCACCCCTTAGAACCCCTGTTCGCCCCGCTCATGTGGGCAAGAATGTGGGCACGGTGGGCAGACCTACGTCACACGACGCGGGCCCTGATGTCGTCGAGCGCGACCCCCACAGCATCCAGGTCATCGTCGAACAGGTCCGCGTAGACATCGAGGGTCATCGACGCCTTGGCATGTCCGAGCATCCGCTGCAGCGCCTTCACATTCGCGCCGGCCGAAACCGCGAGGGAGGCCGCGGTATGCCGGAGTTCGTGCGGCGTGAACTTCAGCGGGCACCCGGCCGACTTCACCGCGGCGTCGAACCACATCTCGCGCGCGGCCTTCGTACGCAGCGGGTTGCCAGATCGTGGTCCTGCGAACAGCAAATCCTCACGCTCCTTGCCGGCCAGGTACTTCGACAGCTCGAGCGCGACCGACTTCGGGATCGGGACTGAGCGGACCTGATTGTCCTTCGGCGGACCCCACACGAACCGACCGTTGACGACGGTCACCGACTTCGTGATGTGGATCCGGCGCCGTAGCATGTCGACGTCCTCGACCTTGAGCGCGGCCATCTCACCCCACCGCAGCGCGCAGTACGCGAGCACGAGGATGAGCACACCCCATTCCTCGGACTCTTTTGCGAGCGCCTCAACCTGGCTCGGGGTGAGGTACCGGCGCTTCGCCGGCCGCACCTTCGGCAGACTGACGCCCTTGGCCGGGTTCGACGGCAGCCGACCGTCCTTCACCGCGAGCTCCAGGATCTGGGACAGCACCCGGTGGTTCTTGACCACCGAGGCCGGCGAGCCCGACTGGCCAGAGATCCACTCTTGAACATCGATGTGCCGAACCTTCGACACGGCATTGCCTCCGAACGTCGGCTCGATGTGATTCGTGATGATCCCCTCGTATCGGAACCGCGTCGACTCGGTGAGGTTGGACTTGCCGTCGAGCCACCGTTTCGACCAATCCGTCACCGTGACTTTTCCGAGTGTTGGGTCGATGTAGAGCCCGTCAGCCTTGGTGACCTCGATCCGGGACGCAAAGCCCTCGGCCGCTCGCAGCGTCGTGAATCCGCGCTTGTCCGTCTGGCGGCCATCCGGCTTGCGGTACCGGACGCGGTACCGCTTGCCCTGCGCTGTCTCATACGGCGTGATGCTGGCCATGGCTACAAGATTCCCAACCGGACTGCGACGATGTCGAAGCTGGTGTCGACATTCAAAGCGCTGATGCCACATGCTGCATCGAGTTGCGCCTGCTGCGCGCAGCCCGCGGTGCCGAACTCCTCGCCTTCGTCCACGACGTCCTGTAGCGCGGCTGTGAAGGCCGCGTCGCTTCCATCGTCGTCGTTCTGAATCTGCATGACCAGCAGCACCTTGTCGGTGAGTGTCGCCGCGCAGTCTCCGCCGCTCGCGCCTGGCGCACACTTCTGCGAGCTCAGTTGCTCGACCTGCGTGCAGTACTCGTCACAGATCGCGGACGTCGCAGATGACGTTGCGCTTGGAGAGGACGCCGAGGTCGTAGTCGTCGCGCTGGCGCGCTGGCTTTTCGACGAAATTCCGGTCGCCTGGCTAGAGGTGTCGCCTTCGTCGGAGCAACCCGTGAGTGCGAGAACGGCGACCGTCGACAAAACCAGGAGCACGCGCTTCATGTGAGATCTCTTCTCTGTGATCGGGCCTCAACCCGCCGATTTCGTATGCGACGCAGACGATTAACCAGCAAAGGATCGTGCGCCACCGCGTCATTGCTATCCAACACTGCGTTCAGTTTCTGGGCGTAGCGAACCGCCGACCAGCCGAACTGTTCGCGGATCGCGGCCTCTTTGCCTCCCCGGACCCGCCACCACTGACCCTCGAAGTCGAGGATCCGCTGCTCGAGGTCAGTCATGGCGCTTTCCTCGCTGGCACAGCTCGGTGTTGATCTTCCGGCGTTCCTCGTCGGTGAGGGACTGCACCAGCGCGACGAGCATCGGTACGTCCACCCACAGCTCCTCGGCGACCTCGTCCGCATGCCGGGTCCAGCACAGCACGTCGATCAGCTTCTCGAGCTGGATCAGCCGGCGCGCGGCGATCCGTTCCACGACGATCTCCTCGCGGGCCCGGAGTACCGGGTCGGCCGGGTAGATCCTCCGCTCGTCGTGAACTAGCTCGTGCGACAGGCTCGACCGGCGCTCGTCCTGATGCATGTCGCGCTGAAGGTCGACCTTGCCGTCGCGGGAGCAGCCACGCGTGCCTGTCGCAAGGTGATCAACGAACCGGATGTCGAGGTGCTTGCGCGCTCGGGCATCGCGCCAAGGATGGTAGGCCGTCATGGGAAGGGACCGTAACGGTCACATCCGACAATCCCGTTGCCAGGCAACGAATTACACGGCAGTTATTTCACGCAGATGCATCGATCAATGATGCCATGACGTCGTCGACGAGGTCGCTGATCTGGTTCGGCGGGATAATTGGTGCAGCCAAGCCGACGAGACGTGCAGAGTCCGCCAATGCAGAGCGCAAGTACCCAAAGACATACTCGATCCCGCACTCCTCGGCGAAGCGGCGTATCTCATCATTGGTCGGGTCCTCGCCATCCTCCTCGAAGAAGAACTGGCCCTCGCAGTCGAGCTCAGCTAGCAATCGATCGTCATTCAACTGAAGTAGCGCTCGCACGATGATTAGCGGTTCATTCTTGGCCGAGCTCGCCAGATTAAGCCGGAAGGCAATCCTTAGGCCATCGCCGGTATCAGGAACCTCCCATAACCCCGACTCGTCCCACGGCCCACCTTCTTCAGTGACATACTTCCGACCCACCGCGCGTCGGTACCACCGAATGTTTCCGCGCGTGACCCTATCGATGATGCTGTCGGTCATGTCTTGAGACGAGCCCGCATAGGAACTTCGTCCTCGTCTGTCATATCGTCGATCGCGAAGCCGTACGTGACCATGTTCGGCCTGGGCGCCACTTGCGGCGTGTTGGCGCGGGCGACTTGCCGTTCAACGACGTCCGTTGAAATAACCTCAATGCGCAATGCTGCTTTACACTGCGTCAGGTATTGCCGTATCTCGGACAGGCGAGGGTTGCTATCAGCCCGTTCCAAGCGACAGACAGTACTGCGGTTCACACCAAGAAGATCCGCCAATTCACTTTGGTTTAAGCCCGCAGATTCGCGAGCTCCGACTAACTGCCTCTTGAATGAGACTTCGGATCGCGCCGATACTCGCGCGGCGAGTCTCTTTATTGACACCAACTTCACACCTCCCTGATCGTCCTATGACCGTAGTCGCGTGTTGCAGAAGCTGCAACATCACCCTACGTGAGCAGGCGGTATAGCACTCCGGCGTGTGTACACCACCGCTTGGTGATCGTCATCGCCGTTGTTATGTGAGCGGTCTGCTTACCCGAAGACCGCGGTGTCGCCGAACCGCCGACAGTCTGGTTCATCTCCACGTGCGTTTTATGCCCGAGAAAAGACGCGAGTAGCGCGGCATCCAATTCAGGTTCGGCGAAGTACAGCCTGTACTCACGCGGGCCACCCTCGTCTTTGCGTGACAAACCGGTTGCCTTGAGCTCGCCAATCCACGGTTTATTGACCATATCGATGCGGTCGCCAATCGGCGCGGAATAGTCATTCGCGGTCAACCCGTCGTTCTCGGCTGCGTCCATCAACGCGTCGAAGAATTCAAGGGCGTCAACTTCGAGTGGGGTGTCGGGGTCGTGCGGGTTCAGCTCAGCCTCTAACTGCGCGCGTACCCCCTTATACGGATCTGTGTGATGCCAAAAACAAAACCCGACCTCGGCGAGCGAGATGGAACGATCAAGCTTCTTCACTCGCCAACCTGCGATTCCTCGCCGAGCCGATCGTCGCGCTCGCGCTGCAGCTGCCGCTTCGATTTCGTTCCGACGTTGCGGTTCGCGAGGTCGTAGTCCGCCTGGCGCTTGACCTCGAGGCCGGCGCCATCGTCAGGGGTGGGCTGACCGACGACAAGGCCAGTGCCTTGAGGCTCCTCAATCAAGCCGTCGGGCTTGCGCTGGCCGACGCCAGCCCGGGCCTCCTCGATTTCACGCTCGGCTTTGCCCGGTGTTCGCGATTCCGGCGGACTCGATATGGCAGCTGCTGATTCATGGCGGTTGATCTCCTGTCGCTGAGCAACGAGCGTCCGCAACATTTCGATCGCTGCGCGACGCTCCTTCGGTGACAGGTCATCCACTCCCGGGGGTAGCTCAGTTGCAAAGGGCGGCCCCGGCGGCGTCTGGCCTGCCGCTGTGAATGCCGCAGCTTCCGAGACGCCGGCCAACCAGGCGATCGCTCTGACGGTTCCCGGTGAAGCAACACCTTTGTAGGTGCCCTTCACGATCTGGGATGCCGTCGTCCGATTGAGCGCAAGGCCTCGAGGGTTGGACTGCTCTTCCGCTTCCACCAGTTCCTGGAGGTTGCGGTAAGACGCGTCCCGCCCTTCAGCTTTGCGCTCGTCGATCACCTGCTGGAGCAGGCCTCGCAGACTGTCTGCATTCACACCCAAGAGCCTCCATTGGTCGGTTGTCGTTGAGCCATAGGTGACGCTCCGACTGCTGAAAACCAGCGATTGCATCATGCCACGTCAGACCCTGCGATTGACGGTTGACAGAAATACAACCACGCGTCTATCGTCAGGCCTGACAGTTGACACAGCGACAACCGGAGGACAACATGAGACGAGTAAGGCCACCGATCACACGAAAGGACTGCTGGATGGAAGTCCGCGACCCCGACAAGATGCGAAGAGCGCGCAAAAACAAGCGCTTCACGCAGCGCGAACTGGGCATGCTCGTTCGCCGCACTCAGACCACGATCTACAAGATCGAGAACGGCCAACTGAAGAACATCTCCGAGGATCTGGCCATCGCGCTTGCCGCCCGGCTGGGCAAAGACTGGGAGGACCTCTTCGTTGCCCACGAGGACGTAGCCACGCCCGTGACGTCAGCCGTCAGCACTGACAACCACAAGGTTCCGGCATGAAAGACAAACTCGCCCTCTCCGTGAAAGACGTCGCCGCGATGACGCCCCGCGGCGTGACCAGCGTGCGCGAGGCCTGCCAGGCCGGCCTTCTCAAGGCGGCGCAGAACGGTGAACGTCGCTTCGCGAACTGGGTGATCACCCCCAAGGCGGTCGAGGACTGGGTCAGACGCGGCTGCCCGATCCCGCAATACAGCCACTCCAAGAAGTCCGCGTAACCCTCCACTCCCCCGTCAACCCAACCGAAAGGCCTGTTTCATGGACGCCATTTTCTTTGGATTCCTCGCTGCCGCTGGTGTTTTCAGCACCGTGCTCGGCGCGCTCTGCTACACGCCCTCCGACTTCGACTTCATCAAGGTCGAGAACGGCGAGATCCAGTGAGCGGCCCCGCTCACCTCTCGTGCCCGCACTGCGGCGGCGGCCTGATGGCCGCACATCAGCCGTGGTGCCCGAGGCAGCCGTCACCACCGCGCACGCCGCCCGTCCCCCCGTCCGGGGACACCGCCCTCATCGCTCTGTTCGAGGACTACTGCACCCGCCACGACGAGCAGATCCGCGAGCTGACCCGCTTCGACGACCCCGAGGACATGGCACTCGCGTTCGCCCGCGCCTCGGTCTATCTCGACTGCGCCGAGCGCCTTCACGCCACCATCAGCGACATCGAAAACCAAAGGAGCACAACAGCATCATGACCATTGAACTGAGCACCGAAGCCAAGGCGCACCTCGACAGGCTGCGCAACGCCCGCGACCAGATCAAGCACTACAAGGAGATCGAGGACGCCGAGAAGGCCGCCCTGCAGCTCGAACTCGGCGACGCACACGACGAGGCGACCGTCAATGGCGAGATCGTCGTCACCTGGAAATACATCAAGTCCAACCGCGTCAACCAGAAGGTGCTCAAGGAGTCCTTCCCCGACGTCGCGGCCCTGTGCATCAACGTCTCCGAGTCGCGCCGATTCGAGGTCAAGCCGTGAGCGCGGTCGAGGACCTAGACAGGCAGGCATTCGCACAAGAGCAACGCGAAGCGCGTCGCGCAGCTGCGCGCGCATTCGAGGTCGTCGGCGAGTTGCCCGGTGGTGGCCGCGGCGTACGGCGCGAGGTACCTCAGATCCGCAAGGGGCTCGTCGAGGCCGCCCTCGCCAATCCTGGCAAGTGGATCAGGTACACCCCAGGCGATCTCGAGACCATCAAACCCGGCTCGCTGTACGACCTGGCGAAGAAACAGGCCGGCGGCTTTGAACACGAAGGCCTCAATGCGGCCGTCCGTGACAAGGTCTTCTACCTCCGGTTCAACCCAGAGGCACCGAAATGAGCGCGCTGACGCGAGTCCTCGTCGGCATGACCGCGCTCAGTGTCGTGATTCTGGTCGGTTCGGCCGTCGCGGTCGTCGAGCTCCTGCGCTGCAACGGTGACGACCTCGGCGGTGAGTGGTGACCGATCTTCTCGCACTCGCCATCATCCTGTTCGCTTCGGCCCGCCTGGTGTGGAAGTGGGGTGAGCGTTCATGACCACCGAACCCTGCTGGATCTGCGACCGCGACAAAACCGAGGAGGACCAGTCGTGACCATCCACAAACGCCTCGCCTTCGGTGCCCTCTCAGACGCGTACCCGGGCGAACTGAATCTCGATCAGATCATCGAGCATGCTCGTACAGAGGCTGCAGTCGACATGTCCAAAGACGATGTGCGGCACGGCCTCAACGCGCTCTGCAATGAGGACGCTGTCTACTGCAGCAACGTCACCGGCCCGGGGTCTCCGTACTGGAAGTTGAGCGCGATCCCCGACCCGATCCCCGACATCGGCGTGCCCGAGGACGATCCGGTCAACCATCCGGCGCACTACACCGAGCACCCCAGCGGCGTCGAGTGCATCCAGATCACCGAGCACATGGGCTTCTGCCTGGGCAATGCCGTCAAGTACATCTGGCGCGCTGATCTGAAAGGCAACGCTGTCGAGGATCTCGAGAAGGCGCGTTGGTACCTCGATCGCGAGATCGCAAGGCGGGCAGAGCAATGACACCCGAGCAGATCGACGCCGCCAGGAAGCTGCTCGAGGACGGCTGCTCGTACCGTGAGGTCGGCCGGACCCTCGGCGTATCGCGTAACCGTGTGCGAACCGAG
Organism: Williamsia sp.; assembly: GCF_036566845.1. Lineage (GTDB taxonomy): Bacteria > Actinomycetota > Actinomycetes > Mycobacteriales > Mycobacteriaceae > Williamsia. The sequence goes on along the minus strand of NZ_DATCVM010000272.1, from coordinate 32,425 downwards.
CTGCCTGGCTTCGGCTGGACCTATCGAGAGGCCGGCAACTTCACGGCCTCCATGAGGTGGGCGCGATGACCGACATGCTCGATTCCTTCCTCGCCCCCGACGCCGAGACCGGGACGCTCGACCTCAAGACCGAGCTGACCCAGATGGTCATCGACGCGGCCCGCGACGCACCGCGCTCACAACAGCAGTCCCTCGGCCCGTCCGAGGTCGGCCATCCCTGCGATCGCAAACTCGCCTACGGCATCATGCGCGAACCCAAGACCCTCGACCAACCGGGCGACCCGCTGCCCTCCATCGTCGGCACCGCCGCACACAAATGGATGGAGGGAATGCTCAAGGCCTACAACGACAAACACGGCGTGCGATTCCTCGTCGAGCAACCCGTCGCACCGTCGCCGGCCATCCCCGGCAGTCTCGACGTCTACGACATCGCGACCAAGACGATCATCGACTGGAAGTTCCCGTCGGCCGAGCGAGTACGCCGCTACCGCAAGGACGGACCGGGCGACCAGTACCGCAAACAGGTTCACCTCTATGGCAAGGGCATGGCCAACCTCGGCCTCACGCCGGACACGGTCGCGATCATGTTCCTGCCCCGCGGCGGCCAACTCGCCCAGGCCTACATGTGGTCCGAACCGTACGACCCGGACCTCGCGCAGGAAACCCTCGATCGTTTCTGGTCGGTGACCTCGATGATCGACCAGCTCGACTGCGAGAACCACCCCGAGCACTACGCATTCTTCCCCACCGCGCCGTCCTCGCTGTGCGACTACTGCCCGTGGTTCCACCCGAAACCCGAAGGCCCCTACCAGTGCAAAGGCAACGTGAAATGAGCCTTGTCGGATTCAAGGCGCAGAACCATCCGCAGCAGACAGCACCCGCCGGCGCCAAGGTGCGAGAAGTACTACGACATCGAGACCGACGGCCTTCGCCAGTCGTGGGCCGGTGAGCTCGTTTGGTGCAACCCGCCGTACTCGGCGATCGAGCCATGGGTTCGCAAAGCCTGGGACGAATACCAGAACACCAAGGGCATCGTCATGCTGTTGCCCGCCAACCGCACCGAGCAGAAATGGTGGCAGAACACCGTCGAGCCGAAGCGTGACCGGCCAGGGTCCGGTCTACGAGTGGAGTTCCTACCGGGCCGGCTGCGATTCCTCAAGGCTGGGCAGACGCACATCAAGCCCAACGAGCGGCCACCGTTTGGTTGCTGCCTTCTGATCTGGTCGCCATGACCACCGCGCCTGTGTGGCCGCGCTGCACCGGCTGCAACTCCCGCCTCAACTCCTGGCGAATCCTGCTGTGCCACAACTGCCAGCACCCACAGACCACAACTCAACAACAACTGAATCCCACACCCACTGCACCAGAGAAAGAAGCACACCATGACTGACGCACTCGACGCCTTCTTGCGCCCCAGCTCGGCCTCGGCGAAGTTCCCCACCATCGGCACCACTGTCGAAGGCACCATCGTCGACCAGCCCAGCGTCTCGCAGGCCAACGACTTCGACACCAACGAGCCCGCGACCTGGAAGGACGGCAACCCCATCATGCAGATGGTGGTCAGGTTGCAGACCACCGAGCGCGATCCCGAGGATGCCGACGACGACGGCATCAGGACGCTGTACGTGCGCGACGGGTCCAACCTCAAGCGCGCGGTCGTCGCGGCCATGCAGAAGGCCAAGGCGAAGATCGCGGTCGGCGGCACCCTGTCGGTGACGTACGTATCCGACGGCGAGAAGAAGAAGGCCGGCCTCAACGCCCCGAAGATGTACTCGGCCACCTACGCCGCACCGGACGCGGCGGCCCAGTTCCTCGCTGCAGCACAGCCCGACCCAGCCCCGGCGACCGCGCAGGCAGCCGCACCTCAGGCTGCGGCACCGGCTCCAGCCGTGCTGGATCTGTCGGTGCCGCCGGAAGGTGTCGAGGCCTCGCTGTGGGGCCGGATGGACGACGCCGCCAAGAAGGGCTACCTGCAGGCCACCGGAAAGCTGTAGTCCCTGATCTGCCAACCGGGTTCGCGGTCCCTGGGGTTGGATCGCGAACCCGGTTGGCACCCCTCGCCCCACCACTCAAAGGAGGCCACCATGGCCGACGAAAAGGACACCCACATCAAGCCGTTCGCCGCGTTCTTGCAGACCCTGCAACGCGGTTCAGTCCACGAAGAACTCAGCGAAGGCCTGCACCAGTTGGTCGAGAAGGTCGACGAGATCGGCAAAGGCGGCTCGATCAGCCTCACCATCAAGGTCAAACCCGACCCGAAAACCGGCATGCTCATCGTCGCAGACGACGTGAAACTCGTTCTGCCCGAATGGGATAGGCAACAGTCGATGTGGTTCAAGGACCAGACCGGCAACCTCACCCGCAACGACCCGAACCAGATCGCGTTCGACGGCATGAAGTCCGTTGAGGACAGCGACAACACACCCAAGTCCATTCAAGGCGAAGCCCAGGAGGCCTGAGCATGTCCGAAATCCGCACCGAAGCTGAAGCCGTCGCCGACATCGCGGTCGACACCGTCAACCGAACCAACGAAGTCGAGCCCGACAGCGCCAGCATCTTTGTCACCGTCGCCAAGAGCACCGAGGTGGTCAAAGTCGACTCGTTCGAGAGGTTCAGGTCCACACCACGCCGGCCGCGCGGCACCGAGATCGTCCACACCCCACAATCATTCATCGACCTCGTAACCGCCCTCGCTGGCGAGGAGGATCCGGTCGTGTACGCACACAAGGCTGCACCTCAGATCGTCGCCATCGTCAACCACTTCGGTGGCTGGCTCGATCATCGGGTCACCTACTCCCCGAAGTTTGATCGCCGGTTCAGCGCATGGTTCAGCCGCAACGGAAAGATGGTCACGCAGGTCGATTTCGCCGAGTTCCTCGAGGACCACGCCTCGGCGATCAGCATCCCTGACCCTGCGGACCTGATCGAGATCGCACGCAACTTCCAGGCCACCAGCAAGGTGTCCTTCGAGTCCGGCAATCGGCTGCAGTCCGGCGATGTGCAGTTCTCCTACATCGAGGAGACCGGACCAAAGGCCGGCGCAAAGGGCACCATCAAGATTCCGGAGACCTTCGTGATCAGCCTCCCGGTCTATGAAGGCACGTCCGCGCTGGCAATCACCGCGAAGCTCCGCTATCGGATCACCAAGGATGGTCTCGCACTGGGCTACAAACTCGTCGCGATCGAGGACTACATCGAGGCATCGTTCCTCGAGCTGGCCGACGCCATCGTGACCGGACTCCCGCAGTCCCTGCACCTGGAAGGTGAGGCACCGAGCCCGGTCGCACCGCTGTCCTGATCCTTCCCGCCGCATGTCCATCGCCGGGAGGCAGACGGACCGCTGCTTTGACACAGGAGATGCCATCCGGTGCCCAATCCCCTCGCCCACGGCTATGCCGCCGTCTTCCAGGACTACTGGAACGCCGGTTGGCATTCGCCCCTGCCCCTACCCGAACGACGCAAGAAGTCGCCACCCGGCGGCTACACCGGATACTCCGGTGCCACACCCTCATTCGCCGACTGCGACACCTGGGCCCAGGACAGGCCCGAAGGCAACATCTGCCTGCGCATGCCCGACACCGTCATCGGCATCGACGTCGACAACTACGACGGCAAGACCGGCGGCCACACCCTCAAACACGCCATCAGCCTGTGGGGCGACCTGCCCCACACCGTCCGATCCACCAGCCGCGACGACGGCATCAGCGGCATCAGGCTCTACCGCGTCCCCGCCGGCACCCGACTGAACACCGTCCTCACGTTCCCGGCCGAACAGCTCGGGCACATCGAGATCATCCAGTACTTCCACCGCTACGCCGTGGCCTGGCCGTCGATCCACCCCGACACCAGCGCGACGTATCAATGGCTCGACCACGAAGGGTTCGTCGCCGAAATCCCGCGCGTCGACGATCTGCCACAGCTGCCACCCACCTGGATCGCAGGACTCGCGGCCCCGGTGGTCGAGGTTGACACCAACGGGACCGCGGTCAACGCGGCACAGCTGCTCCAAGGCCTGCCCGACAGCGTCATTGACGACCGGGTCGTCGACCGCCTGAACACCGCGATCACCGACCTCAACTCGAATCCCGCCTCGCGCCATGACACCACCATGCGCAACGTCCTGTCGCTCCTGCGCCTCGGCGAGCAAGGCGAGTCCGGAGTACCGACCGCGCTCGGAGCCCTCGGTGAGGCATTCGTCGGCGCTGTCACGGCGGGTACCGGCGGCCTGCGCACCCCCGAGGACGCCCGCACCGAGTACACGCGGATGATCACCGGGCAGCGTGGGCACCAGCTCATCGCGGCGACACCATCAGTGGATCTCGTCGACCTCATCGAACAGCAGGCAGCACCGCCGCAGATCCTGCCCGAAGCAACGGCGGCCGACGACGACGGTGACGAGGAGAGCGAACCGGCCCCCGACCTGACCGACCTCGACGCCGGATTCTGGGGTGCGAGAGAGTCACTGGCCGCGATCTACGCGATGGCCCACGCGCGACTGTGCTCACCGTGGTCGGTCTTCGGCGTCACCCTGTGCCGGGCATTGGCCACCGTCCCGCCCTGGATCACCCTGCCACCAGTGGTGGGCGGCCGCGGCTCGCTCAACTTCTTCACCGCACTCGTCGGACCGTCTGGCACTGGCAAGGGTGCGTCGGCGTCGGTGGCCGGCGAACTGCTGCCCGTCGAGGTCTTCGGTGCACCACTGGGATCCGGAGAAGGCATCACCCACGTCTACGTCAAGAACGTGAAGCAGGACGGACGCCTGGTGACCGAGCAGCATCGCACCGCGGCCATGTTCCGCATGGACGAGGTCGACTCGGTCGCCGCGCTCACCAACCGAACCGGCGCCACTCTCATGCCGGTGGTCAGGTCCGGGTTCTCGGGCGAAGAGATCGGATTCAGCTACGCCGACCCCACCAAACGCCTCATTGTGCCGGCGCACTCGTATCGCATGACCCTGTATGTCGGCGTCCAGCCCGCCCGGGCCGGGTCACTGCTGTCCGAGGCCGATGGCGGCACACCGCAGCGCTTCATCTGGATGCCCACCACCGACCCTCGCATCGGCACCCTCAATGTCGACGAGGAGCCCAGCGCGCTCGAGCTGCCCGACGCCGTCGACTGGGACCACTACCCGAAATCGATGGACATTCCGCTCGTGGTCCGCGAGACCTTGCGTTCCCAGCACATCGCCAGGCAGCAAGGAAAAGGAAATGCGCTCGACGGGCACGCCCTATTCACCCGGGAAAAGGTCGCAGCGGGACTGGCGGTCCTCGATGGCAGGCAATACATGAATGCCGAGGATTGGGAATTGTCGGGAATTGTGATGCGGATATCGGATATGACGAGGACGTCCATCGAAAAGACGCTGTCACAGGTCGTCGAGAAGGAGGCCAGGGACCGGGGCAGGACGGCCGGTATCACGCGTGATGCGGCCGATGAGGTCGTGGTCGACAGGCGGATTGGCCGGGTCTGTAGGCGGATTGCGGCCGGCCTCGAACGCAAGGGCGGCAGCGGCAACTGGTCTGAGATCAGGCGGAACATCACCTCGAAGGATCGAGACCTCTTCGAAGATGCCGTCAGGCAATCGGTCACAGCCGGGGTCATCGAATACGACGCAGAGTCTTCCATCCTCACCCTGATCGAGAGGTGAACGTCATGGCCTTCCAATCTGATCACACTCCACCCGATTCACACATAGAGGATGATCACTCGCAGGGGTGGCGAAAGGTGGCGGCCGCCACCCCCCAACAGAAGAAATCCGCAGTAAGGGAAACCTTATACTTCCAGGTAAACAACAAAAGTGTCACTAGACTACCCCGTGTTTTTGCCACACAGGGGGTGGCGTCGCCACGTTTTCGCCACCCCCAAATCGCCACCCCTCAAATATCTGACAACGCTGTGGCCAGCTCGTGACCGAGCGCTGCCCCACCTGCGAGCAAGTCATCAAGCCCAAGCCAGAGCCGAAGCGGGCCCGTCCGATGGCCAACTCAGCGCTGTCGACTGGGCGCTGTCCCGTCTGCAATCGCACCGTTCTTGTCGGCTGGATCGACCGACTGCACCGCAGCCTCAACCCTGATCCACTCACCCAGCTCGGCGAGCTGGCCATGATCGCCAACGGCCTGCCCACCTTCGACCGCACCGAAGACCGCGCCCGCATCCGCGACGCCTACAACCAAAAGACATTCCCCACCAGGACCGGGACAACTGTCCACACGATTCATCAATGTGGCCACCACATTCCCGAATCTTTGATCCTCAATCCGCTCACCAATACCCAACTAAATACACAACAGAACAATGACAATCCACCGTTCTGAGCAAAGGGAAACAATGCCTCGCAGCCGCGCATCAGCCAAGAAAGCCGGATCATCATTCGAGCGATCGATTGCAGATTGTTTGGCCCTCTACGTCGACGACCGCATCGATCGCCGTGTCCGCAACGGCGCCAAGGATCGCGGTGACATCGCCGGCGTCCGACTCCACGGGCAACGCCTGGTCCTCGAATGCAAGAACACCTCTCGCATCAACCTCGGCCCGTGGATGGCCGAGACCGACTGCGAGCGCGGCAACGACGATGCCCTCGCCGGCCTCATCGTTCACAAACGCCACGGCAAAGGCGACCCGCTCGAGCAGTGGGTGACCATGACCGTCCGCGAGCTCGTCGCCATTCTCACCGCCACCAGGATCGAGGAAGCATGAGCCAGACCATCAATGCCGACAACCTCACCGTCACCCGAGCCGAACTCGAGTACCTCAAGGACAAGCTCGACCAGGTTGTCGACCTCGAGCGGAGGATGGCGATCGCGCTCACCGACGGGCAGTCGCGCAATAGTGATGGCGGCCTTGGCATTCGTCGGCCGCAGCCCGGGCCCCGCGAACCCTACGGACTACATGTCGAGGTGCTACTCGATGAGCTGCAAAACGAGCTGACCACCACAGTCCGCCACATCTGCGAGGTCCGCGGCCTGAGCTACCAAGGCAGCCGATACCCAACGGCCTTGGCCAAGTGGCTCATCCGCTACCGCGTGGCCATCGCGGTGATGGAAGACGGTGGCGAAATCTTCAAGAAGCTGTGCCGAATCATCGACAGGTGCGCTCGATCGATGAACACCAACGAGCGCGAGTACACCATCGACGAGGAGATGGTGAAGGAAGCGAACCGCCAGATCGTGACCGTGTCCACGATTGAGAAGCTGGCGCACAAACTCGACAAGGTGGGGAAAGGCTTGAACGCCAGGAGGATGCGCACGCTGTGCAAGCACGCCGGCCTCACTCACGTGTCCGAGGATCCGGATACCGGCACAAGGTTCTACCGACTCGGCGACGTCCTCGATGCCCACAAGCGACACGCCAGTCGGAACCGAGCTTGACATGCTGCCCGCTTACGTCAGAGGTCTGCGGTACGCTATCGCTATAGGCCGCACTGGGTTCACCAGAGAGCGGCCATTCTCAGCTTCACCGCAGCGCGTGAATGCCGAATTGCTCATTGGCGGCCAAAGCGCACCCCATGACCCCGCCTTTCGGTGAGGGTGCTGCTGCGCGTTGCGGTGAGACAACTTGGCCCGACGCTTCCCCCAAGCACGGCACCCCATGGTGCGGTCGGGCCAACCAACCACAGAGGGCGTGACCATGACTGGATTCCTGATCGGCGTGCCCGTCGGCATCGCGCTTGGCGCTGGTGGACTCTGGATCGCCAGCCTGCTCTACGCAGCCGGAAACGACGAATGAGCCCACATGACGCCCTGGCTGCCGCCAGCAAGGAACCGGCATTGACTGACATCCTCACCGAACGCCGCGGCCCGGGTCGGTGGACCAACGTCCACAAGCCGGTAACCGGTGTGCTCTGGACCAACGAGAGCGTCGTCGGCTTCGAGCCAGCACCGACACCCGACAACGACCCGCAGGCCGTACTCGACGCCATCGCAGCAACATCCGGCACAGCAACCAAGGTGTTCGACATCCTCGCCGCCCAGTTCGGCATGACCATCGCCGAGGGCGAACTCGACCGGTGGACCGCACGACAGAAGAGGCGAGGATGACCAGCAGCGTCAACACCCAGACCGACGAGTACCAGATGGGCCTGCTCGTCGCTGGTGTCGCGGCCGCGGCAGGTGAAGGCTCAGCCGACGCCGCCCAGCTCGACGCACTCAAGCGCCAGGTCTTGCCCAGCCTCGAAGCCATCCGCAACCTCAACCGTGCCGGCAACACCGTTCTACTCGGTGCCGAGATCACCAAGGCGCGTGAGGCATTCACCGCGATCATGGGCACACACTGGCAGCCCAACCCTGGTGGCCAGGTCGCTCAAGCACTCAAGGCCAAGGGCGTGGATCCAACAGCCATCACGGGCTGATGGCCGCCAAGTCCACCACAGCACGCGGGCTCGGATGGAAACACCAGAAGCAACGCGTGCGCCTACTCGCGCAACACAGAGACGGCACGCTGTGCTGGTGGTGTGGATGCCCGATGTACCGAGACCCTGAGCTCAATCCGGATGGCAACCCGCTCAACGCAGACCACTCGCACACCCGAGCCGACGCCGCCAAGACCGGACATGCAACCGAAGCCGATCGCCTGATGCATGACAAGTGCAACAAGGAACGAGGCGACGGAAGCCGAGACCACCAACGGCCGGCCCTGCTCGCAGCCAAGGGCGGACACACCACCAACACCCTCGACTGGTCATGAGCCTCACCCTCGTCATCGGCCCACCAGCCGGAGGCAAGAGCACCTGGTGCCGAGAGCAAGCAGGACCAGACGACGTCATCATCGACTACGACCTGATCGCCCTTGCCATCTCACCACCGCGCGATAGCTCAGACCACGAGCACAGCCCAGCAGTCAAGACCATCACCAAGGCCGCACGCAAGGCGGCCATCGACAAAGCACTCACCCTCGCCCGCGACACCGACGTCTACGTCATCCACTCCACGCCCTCGAGGCAGCTGCTCGACAGGTACCGCATGAAAGGCGCACGGATCGTCACCATCGACCCGGGACGAGAGACCGTCATGCGAAGGGCCAAACGCGAACGACCGTGGTGGATGCAGCAGGTCATCAAGCAGTGGTACGACGACCAGGCCGCGAACGATCCTTCGATTGCAGATCGCGGAATGGCACTGCCAACGACAGCCGGAGCAGCCGGTCAACGATCTGCAACCACACCACCGCCGGCCAACGCCCTCGGCTGGTGACCGATCCACGATCTGCAATATGCACAGGTCAAACAGCTCCGGAAAGTGCCCCTGACCTGCAAGTATGCACGGAAACCACGTCTGACCTGGGAAAATACTGACCCCCCGCCCTCCTGACTCTCCGCCCAGTCAGGGCTTTTCTCTCCCCGGGCCGAAACGCCCTGGGAATTGGTTAACGATCGTGGATCAGCTGGAATCTGGTCCGACCCGGAAAGGCCCCAGGTGGTTAAAGATACTTTGCGTCCTGGAGGTCTTCGGGATCGTGGTTCTGCCCTTTGGGACGCCCTCGTCACTAGCGATACTTCGACACCGGACGCCGTCCTGGCCGGGGAAGCCTGCCGCCTCGCCGACCGCCTTGACCAACTCGACCAACTGCTCGCCGGCGACATCGACACCTGGGTGACGCTGACCCACCGCTTGATGACCGAGGACTACGAGCTGAAGATCGACGGCGCCGCCGCCGAAGCTCGTCAGGCCGCCGCGGCGTTGCGGCAGATCCTGACCAAACTCACGGCCTCGGATGCCGCCGCACCATCGGGAGGTTCGATTGCCGACGAACTTGCTGCGCGGCGGGCTGAGCGGGAAGCAGACGCCACGGGTTAAGTCCGTCCCTGAGGGCAGGCGCGACTTCGCTGCTGGTCTCGACGCTCTCGACCTCGCTGACATTGCCGGCCGCACCTCCCTCGAGTGGCAAAAGCTCGTTGTCACAGAGGGGATGGCGACAAATCCGACCACCGGGAAGTGGTCAGCGTACGAAGTCGGTGTTCTCGTGAGCCGCCAGAACGGCAAGAACGGCGCGATCGAGGTTGTCGAGCTGGGTTGGATGATGACCGAGCCCGGCGTCTCAATCCTTCACACCGCCCACGAGTTCCAGACAGCCCTTGAGTCGATGGACAAACTCGAGGCGCTGATCCGCTCCAGTCCGCTGACTGAGGCAGAGATCGCGCCCCGAGGTATCAAGCGAGGCAACGGCAAAGAGTCGATCCGATTCAAGAACGGCTCGATCATTCGCTTTCGTACGCGCACCAAGTCCGGTGGCCGCGGCTTCTCGGTCGACCGTCTGGTCATCGACGAGGCAATGATCTGGTCGCCGGCCTCGCAGGCTGCGATCATGCCCCTGCTGACCACCGCCGAGAATCCGCAGATTTGGTACCTCGGATCAGCGGCCGACGCGGACACGCACGAGTATTGCCAGAAGTGGGCAGCGCTGCGGGCCCGGGCCATCGGCGCCGGCGACCAACGGCTCTGCTGGCTCGAGTGGTCCGCTCCGGACCCCCCGAAAGAGTTCGCCCTGCGTGACGCATGGCGGACCGACCCGCAGAACTGGGCGTGCGCCAACCCGTCGATGGGCTTCCTGCTCGACGAGGAGTTCATCGAGTCGGAGATGGCCTCGTTCGCCGGAAACCTCGAGAAGTGGGAGATCGAAAGACTTTCCACGGGTCGGTGGCCAGAGGTTGGGCGTCGCGTCGAACCGATCATCGACATGGACCTGTGGGGATCGATGGCTCAGAGCGCACCGAATGTGAAGGGGCAGATCGCGCTCGGGGTCGACATGACCGCGGACCAGAAGTGGGTGACCATCGGTGCCGCCACCTGGACCTCGGACGAGCTCGTACGCCTCGAGGTCGGCTACCACGAGGCGCCATCGTCGGCGGTGATCGACAAGATCCTCGATCTGATCGCCAAGTGGGATCCGTGCTGCCTGGTGATCAACGCATCGTCGCCCGCGAAATCGTTGCTGCCGCAGTTGGTCGCCAAGGGCATCGAACCGGAGATGACGACCTCAACACAGATGGCCGAGGCCTGTGGCCTGTTCTACACGTCCGCGGTGAACCGGGAGTTCTCGCACGCCGATGACCCTCGATTGACTGACGCGCTCCAGGGCGCAGAGAAGCGCGTGGTCGGTGGTGGCGCATGGGGTTGGGATTACCAGTCGCAGGTGGTGATCTCACCGCTACAGGCCGTAACGCTCGCCCACTGGGGCCTGATCACGTTCGGCAGCACCATGACCCCGCCGCAGACCCCGACTCAGGACGACGACGTTGCTTCTGACCATCACGAAATCGATCTCATGACAGCCGGATTCTGAGAGGAGGTGACCCATGGCCGCCAAGACACCGCCCCAAACACCCACCAATGAGATCGGATACGTCGACGACTCGGCTACCGACGGAGGTTTCTGGCAGTCGGCCGAGACTGTCCCGGAGCTGCGCTGGCCGCTGTCGGTGCGCGTATTCGAGCAGATGAGCCGCGGCGACTCGCAGGTCACCTCTGTTGAACGTGCGTTGACACTCCCGGTCCGCCGCACCCCTTGGCGCATCGATGCGGCCGGCGCACGGCCCGAGGTCACGGAACTGATCGCCCGGGACATGAACCTGCCGATCAAGGGCGGCGAGGCGGACTTCGTGCGCACCCGCACCAAGGGCCGATTCTCGTGGTCTGAGCATCTGCAGCTCGCCCTGCTTCATCTTCGCTACGGGCACATGTTCTTCGAGCAGGTCTACACCGTCGGCGACGACGGGCTGTTCCACCTTCGCAAGCTGGGACCGCGGATGCCGCGCACGATTTCCGACATCAAGGTTGCCCGCGACGGCGGCCTGATTGCGATCGAGCAGTACGGCTTCGGCACCGACCATCGCGAGGTCTCCATTCCCGTCAATCGTCTCGTCGCGTACGTCAACGACCGCGAGGGTGGCGACTGGACCGGGAACTCGCTGCTGCGCCCGGCGTACAAGCACTGGTTGGTCAAAGATCGCCTGCTGCGAGTCGACGCGCAGACCATCGAGCGCAATGGCATGGGTGTCCCGGTCTACGAGGCGGGTCCGGCCGACGACCAGAAGCAGATGGACGCGGGCAAGAAGATTGCCCAGTCGTACAAGGCCGGAAGCGCTTCCGGCGCTGCGACACCACATGGTGCGAAGCTCCGACTGGTCGCCCCCGAAGGCAACCTGCCGAACGCACTGCCGTCGATCAAGTACCAGGACGAGCAAATCGGCCGTTCCGTCCTCGCTCACTTCCTCAACCTGGGCACCCAGACTGGCTCATACGCATTGGGTTCGAGCTTCATGGACTTCTTCGTGCTGTCCCTGCAGACCCTCGGCGACCAAGTTGCCGAGGTTGCGAATCAGCACATCATCGAAGACCTCGTCGACGCCAACTTCGGCCCGGAGGAACCCGCACCACGCCTGGTCTTCGATGAGATCGGGTCCCGCAAAGACGCTGTCGCTCAGGCCCTCAAGCTCCTGGTCGACGCCGGCATCCTTCGTCCCGACCGCAGCCTCGAGGAATCGGTCCGCCAGGACTATGGCCTGCCCGGCAAGGATCCACGACCCGAATCCGCCCCGCCGGAAGACGACGCACCGCCGCAGAACCGCGTGCGGATTGACCCGAACGGAGCGCTGACACTGTGGTGAATCGAATCCCGGCCATGGAGCGACTACTGGCCGCCCAGCCGAAGAACACAACGGGCCGGAGCTGGTACGAGTTCCGCAACGAGGGCGACGGCCCGACCGAGCTGTTCATCTATGACGTGATCGACGAATGGTTCGGCGTCTCCGCAGAAATGCTCGCCCGCGACCTGGCCGCCCTCGACACCACCGAGATCACCGTCCGCATCAACTCTCCCGGCGGCAACGTCTTCGAGGGGATAGCCATCCTCAACGCGCTGCGCGGCCACAAAGCCAAGATCACCACAGTCATCGACGGCCTCGCTGCCTCTGCGGCCAGCTTCATCGCGATGGCCGGCGACGAGATCGTCATGGGCCGCAACAGCGAAATGATGATCCACGACGCCTCGGGCATCTGCATCGGCAACGCCAAGGAGATGGCCGACATGACGACCAACCTCGAGCGCGTGTCGGCAAACATCGCCTCGATCTACGCCGAGCGCACCGGCGGCACCGAGGACGAATGGCGAGCCGCGATGCTCGCCGAGACCTGGTACTCCGCAGACGAAGCCGTGGCCGCGGGCCTGGCAGACCGTGTCGCAGAGCAGGACAAGGACACGAAGGCCAAGAACGCTTTCGACCTCTCGATCTTCAACTACGCCGGACGCCAGGCCGCTCCGACGCCGCCGGTTCCCGGCCCCCCAACTCCTCTCGCCACCGAGGCGTCAGAGGTCAATAAAGGAAAGGAGGTCACAACCGTGACCACCCTGAATGAAGGCCTCGCGGAGCGCCTCGGTATTGCAGCCGACGCAAACGACGAGACCGTCCTGTCTGCCCTGGACGAAGCGCTCGCCGAGCGCGCCGCTCCGGAACCCGTTGAGCAGCAGCAGGCACCCGCCGCGCAGCTGCCCGCCGGCATCGTCGCCATCGACGAGGCTGCCCTCACAGCACTGCAGGCCCGCGCCGCCCGCGGCGACGAGGCACGCACCCGCCAGGAAGCCTCCGAGCGAGTTTCGGCCGTCGAGAACGCCGTTCGCACTGGACGTATCGCACCGGCCCAACGCGAGAGCTGGCTCAACCGGCTCGCCACTGACCCGTCGGAGGCCACCGTCCTCGACTCCCTCGCCCCGGTCTATCCGGTCGGCAACGAGATCGGCCACGCCGGATCCCCCGTCGACAACGCCGACACCGACAGCGACGCCATCTGGGCCGAGCTCTACGGAAAGGACGCCTGATCATGCCTGAAATCCTGCCGGAGTTCGCTCCGGGTACAGATGTCACCTTCACTGCCTCGGCGGCAATCACCGGTGGCCAGCTCGTCGCCATCACCGGTAACGAAACGGTCGGCCCGGCGGGCACCGCAACCGCGACTGCATGGCGCGGAGTCGCAGCGCATGACGCTGCCAACGGCGCGAAAGTTCTTGTGCTGTCGGGCTGCGTCATCACCCTGGCCGCCTCCGGTGCCATTGCCGCCGGCGCTCAGGTGGTCCCGGCGGCCTCGGGTGCCGTCGCCACCATTGGCGCCGAGACCGACTTCACCAAGGTCGTCGGCATCGCCGAATCTGCCGCAGCGAGCAACCTCGTTCGCGTGAAGCTCGCTCGATAACGGGCGCAACGGAAAAGGAAAACGGATATGCCTTCTACATACCCCCCGGCGCCCCCGTCCATCTCGGGCGACAACGTCACCATCAGCCGGTTTCTCAACGACCCCACGCTGGTTGCGCGGCGTCTGCGAGAGATCGGCGAGCAGCGCCTCATCGGCGATCTCCTGCTGACCGGCCGCATCAGCACTGATTCCGGTGCGGTGCAGTACGAGACCGGCGAAACCATCTATGCCGACAAGGCGCCGGTTGCCGTCACTCCCGGCGGCGAGTACCCGCTGACCACCATCAGCAACGGAACCGCCCAGCAGGCGAACACCGTCAAGTGGGGCCGCGACACCGAGATCACCGATGAGTCGATCTCGCGCCAGAAGATCAACCCCGTCGAGCGTGCCTTCAAGAAGCTGGTCAACAGCCAGGTCAAGACGATCGACTCAGTCGCTCTGGCAGCCGTCGCGTCCGCGGTCACCCAGACCACTCCCGCGTCCGCCTCGTGGGCCACCGGCACTCCGGCCATCCTGCGCGACGTCCTGCGTGCGGTGGCCAACATCCGCGCGCTCAACGAGGGCTTCGAGCCGAATCTCGTTGTGGTGGATGACCTGATGCTCGCGAACATCATGTCGGACGAGAAGATCTCCGGACTGCTGCCTCGCGAGTCGGGTTCGACCCCGATCTTCACCGGCAACATGACGCAGATAGCGGGCCTCACCTTCGTGGCGACCCCGAATCTGCCGACCGCCGGAGTGGCTCTGATCGCTGACACCACCGCGCTGGGTGGCATGGCCGACGAGAACATCGGCGGCCCGGGCTACGTCTCGGCCGGCGCCTTCGGTCAGGTCAAGACGATTCGCGAGGATAAGAACGACAAGTGGCGGATCCGCGCTCGTCGCATCACCGTGCCGATCGTCCTCGAGCCCAAGGCCGCTTGGAAGATCACGGGAGTGAGTGCCTGATGTATCAAGCAGTCGCGAAGCTCGTTCTGGCCGCTGACCAGTCCGGCAAGACCCAGTACTTCTACGAGGGCTCCGTCGTTCCGTGGCTGTCGGACACTGACCGGGACCGGTTCCTCGCCGAGGGATTGGTGGTCGAGTTGGACTCCATTCCGTCGACCGAGGACGATGCTGGCGAACCGTCCGGCGACGGCCAGCCCGCCGGCGCACCCCGCGCGCCCGAACGCCCGGCCAAGGCTGCGTCGAAGGCCCTCTGGGTCGAGTTCGCCGTGGCCTCGGGTGCATTCACCCAGGAAGACGCAGAGAAGGCCGAGAAGGCCGATCTCGTCGCCGCGCTGTCCTGACGCGAAGGGGGTGCGCTGATGTCGTATGCAACAAGGACCGAACTCGCAGGACAGTGGCGCACCCTCTCCGGCACGGAGGAGATCCGCGCCGACGCGCTACTCGACATGGCGGGGATCCTCATCGATCACCACGTCGACCTCGGTGGACTGGCCGAGGGTGACTGGCGACTCCGTGTCGCCAAGCAGGTCTCGATCGACATGGTCATCGAGGCCTTGGCCCCGGAGTCACGCGGTGGAGTCTCCCAGTATCAAGTCGAACTCGACGACGCGATCGAATCCGCCACTTACCGCGAGGGTTCGGACACGTCGACCATCACGTTCACCAAGGGCATGCGCGCACTGTTTGGAATGCCAGGCACAGGTCAGACCCCCGTTGGAAGCTTCGGGGACTGCCTGTGATGGGCATCGAGCGGTACTTCGTGTGGCCAGTCAAGGTGCAACGCCGCCTCGGTCAATCGTCCACCGGTGGTTCCTTTGAAGCCGAGGATGGATCGATTCGCGCTCGGATCAAGATCAAGAACGAGGTCGTCACCACCGTGGACGGCAAAGAGGCGACCTCCGTGGCATCAGTCAAGACGTTCGTCGATACTCCCGCCATTCCGGTGGGGTCAAAAGTCGTTCTGCCCACCAAGTTCTCGTCGCGCCCGTTGAAGGTGATCGCGGAGGGGGTCCACGACTCCGGCCGGCCAAACCTCCCCGCGTTCTACGAGTTCTTCCTGCAGTAGTCACTGCTCACATCTGTCAACT
This sequence comes from Williamsia sp., assembly GCF_036566845.1. GTDB lineage: Bacteria > Actinomycetota > Actinomycetes > Mycobacteriales > Mycobacteriaceae > Williamsia. The sequence continues at coordinate 16,209 of NZ_DATCVM010000272.1, read as the reverse complement.
GACCCCCGGCGGGGATCTCCCTTGCGGGGGTCCGGCCTCCCCCTGGGGGTCAGTTGGCTTGCCAATCTGGAGGCAATCATGTTGGTGCGTCACCGAAATCCCACGTTCACGGGCACCGTCGTACTCGCGACAATCCCGTTCAAGTTCGTGTCTGGCATCGCGGAGGTGTCGGGGCTGAACGCCTCGCACCTCGCAGCCGTCGCGGTCAAAGGCTGGTCGGTTCTCGATGAACCGGCGCCCGCCGAGGAAGAGACGCCGAAGGCGAAGCCTAAGCGCCAGAAGGAATATGAGATCGGCGACGACGTCGACCCCGAGGACATGGAGATCCCGGAACCGGAGATCGGATAGTCCATGCCGATCGATGAGGAGTGGCTCGGCGATGAGCTGATCGGCAGGCTCGAGGCGGGCATCGAGACCGGACTGCAGGCCGCGGGCGACCTCATCCTCGATGAATCGAACCTCGACTCACCCACGCTCGCTGGCGATCTGGACAGCACAGGTCGCGTCGTTGTCGAGGGTACCGAGATGGGCGTCGGCTACGACAGCGAGTACGCCCGCAAGCAACACGAAAACACCTGGTACAAGCATCCGCAGGGCGACAAGCCGAAGTTTCTGGAGAACGCGCTGACCACCAAGGCGGACGCAGCCCTAGACGCACTCGGCCAGGGCATCACGGAAGCGATCGGTGGATGACCGTCCAACTGTCCGAGGTGATGCGTTCGCTGGCGCAGCACATGCACAACGTGGGCGTGGCCGACTATCGCCCGACCGATGTCTATCCCGACGATCTTGCGTTGCCTGCCCTCTCGCTCGGGGACTTCCCGATCTCGCCCATCCGATCCGTCGCGGTCATCTTCTACGGCCGCGACCCTGACGTCTTCACCACCACCCACAGTCCGTTGCTGCGAGTGCAGTTGGCGTGGCGATCCGATTCAGAAGACCCGCTCGACGTCATGGATATGGCGGAGGACGGGTTTCGCGAATTGCACTCCCTGACTCCTGGCCTTTGGCCGGGTGGCGTTCATCCGCTCTGGATGCTTCGCACGATCACAAACAAACCCGAGCGTGACCAAAACGATCGGTGGATCCAGGCGGATTCGTACGACCTCCAACTCAACCCAGGAGAATGAAATGCCAGTGCTTTCCCAGCCCGACTCGTCGGGCCTCGACAATCTGTCCGCGAGCCGGTATGGGGTGCAGATCAACCTCGGCACCGCTGCTGTTCCGGTGTGGACGTTTATCTACGGCCTCCAGACTTGGGGTCCGAAGTTCGACGGCGTCAGCGAGGATGACACCGACATCGCATCAGACGGGTTCGCGTCGGAAGCGGTGGCCGGCAACGCCTTCACCGCCGAGTTCAAAGGCCTCGTCAAGGGCGAGGATGACGGCGAGGACTTCGTAGTCGACGCCGGCATGTGGGCCCTCGTCGTCGCCTCTGAGCAGGCCGACTCGTCCGGCCACGTCCATCTGCGGTACTGGCATCGGAAGTTGCCGATTGCTCGTGAGTTCTTCGCGACGGTCAAGGCAACCCTCGAGCCTGGCAAGCCCAATGAACTCCAGAAGTTCAGCGGCACGCTGACCGGCCGCGGCAAGCCGAAGGACATCACCAAGCCAGGCGCCGCGTTCAAGCTGCACTACGGATTCGGGCTGACCAGCTACGTCGCGACGGTCGACGGCCAGGCCACTTCGTCGCTGACCGCGGCAACTGCCACGACCGGTCAGATCAAGACCGCATTCGAGGCGCTGAGCAACGTTGACCTCGCGACCGTGACCGGTGCGTCGCCGGACTTCAACGTCGAGCTATCGCCGCTGCCGACCCTCGTCTCGGTGACCGCGACCCCGACGGGAACCGCCACGTTCGGCCCCGCGTAATCCCCCATCCCGGTTGCTGGAGGCCGCAACCGGGATCCCCCCACTACCCCACCAGGAGGCCACACCATGGGGTTCCAAGATCTGAACGAATTCTTCACACCCGGACTGCCCTTGCCGATCAACGGCAAGACCTACCTCATCCCCGAGGTGTCGGCAGCGGATGGTCTACGACTGCTCCAGTTGATCGCGATGAACGCCCTCGATGCGACGACAGAGCAGCGCGAGGCGCTGAAACTGCTTGGCGCCGAGTGGACTGTCGACGAAGTGGAAGTGCCCACCTTCGATGAGGCGACCGGAAAGCAGGCCGTCAAGACTGTCGACGGCAAGCAGGTCGAAGTCACCCGCAAGGAGAAGATCGGCAAGTGGTCCGGCGGACTGTTCGACGAGATGTCCGCAGATGGCCTGACGATGGACCAGATCGTCCACGCCGGGGTGACGTCGATCGTGAAGGCAGCCAAAGGAATGAAGGCGGCTGAGGAGCACTGGGCGGCCGGGCTGGCGGTCCAGGTTGAGCGTGCGGAGGACTCGGCGGGAAACCCGCAGCCCCCGGCAGCGGGGGCGAACCGAGCGCAGAAGCGGGCGGCCAAGAAGGTGCCGGCCAAGAAGGCAGCGCAGAAGTCCTCATCCCGTGCAGGTACGGGGGCTTCTACGACCCGAGGCCGGGCGCGTACGGGCCGAACGACCCCGGCGGCACCGACTACAACCCCCTGACAAAAACCCGCGACAACTACTTCGATGGTCCGGTCACCCGGCCGACGAGTGAGCCTGCCACCTTCACATGGAAGACCATCCTGTCTCACTGGCCCGCAATGGTTCTGGATCTCCAGGACCGAGGCGTCGACTGCTACTCGGGAATCCTCGATGAACGTCCGTGGCAGTGGCTCGAGTGGCAAATCCGTGACCTCATCGACCGCGATTCGCGTCTGTCGAAAGCAGTCCGAAAGACCTGATTGGAGGCGTTCGTGGCCGGTTTGATCGTTGGGCGCCTGACCGCCCAGCTCGGGTTGGACGACAGCGGATTCACATCCGGTGTGAAGCGTGCTGGGTCGTCGATGCAGACGCTCGGCGGGCAGGCCAAGCAGGCTGAGCAGTCGATCTCGACGGCGATGAAGGGTGCCGTTTCTGACGTCGATCGGTATGCGGCGAAGGTCGCGACGGCACGGGCGAATCAAGCCGCCGCAGCATCTCGCGCCGAGAAGGCTGAGAAGGCACTCAAGGATGCGCAGAACGACGGCAACGCCCAGAAGGCCGCCGACGCTGAGATCCGGTTGGCTCAGGCTCGAGCTCGGCTGACGACTGCGACGCAGACCACGCAGGAGGCGGTCGCCGGTCTCACTGAGGCGAACAACGCTGCAGCCGAAACCACAGACGGCGCTACTGAATCCATCACCAACATGGGTGAGGAGTCAGACAACACCGCCACGAAACTGGTTGCACTCGCCGCCGGAGCCGTGAGCGCAGGCATCGGCATCAGTGCCATCCTCACCACCGGGATGGCGTACACCACGTCTCTCAATGAGATGCAGGCCGTGTCGTCGGCCACGTCGCAGCAGATGAAGGCTGTGTCGTCGTCGGCGAAGGCACTTGGTGGCGACATCACGCTACCGGGTACCTCGGCGAACAACGCCGCTGCGGCGATGACCGAGTTGGCCAAGGGTGGCTTCTCGGTCGAGGAGTCGATGGGCGCTGCGAAGGGAACCTTGCAGCTCGCAGCTGCAGCGCAGATCGATGCCGCCGACGCCGCGACCATCCAGAGCCAGGCGCTCCAGGCGTTCGGCAAGGATGCTACGTACGCGAGCGAAGCCGCCGACATCCTGGCCAACACGTCCAACGCCAGTTCGGCCGAGATCACCGACGTTGCCGACGCTCTCGCGCAGTCGGGTACCGTCGCCGCCGGGTTCGGCGTGAGCATGGCCGACACCGCCACCATGATCGGATTGTTCGCCAACGCCGGCATCACCGGCTCCGACGCCGGCACACTCCTCAAGACTTCCCTGCAGTCACTGACTGATCAGGGTGAGCCTGCACAGCAGGCGATCGCCGACCTCGGCCTCACCGTGTACGACGCGCAAGGAAAGTTCGTCGGGATGCGTTCGCTGTGGGAGCAGCTGTCGGCCGCATCTCGAAACATGACCGATGAGCAGTACCAGGCTTCGACGTCGATCTTGTTCGGGTCCGACGCAATGCGCACCGCGATGGTCGCGGCCGGCGGTGGCACTGCGGCGTACGACAAGATGGCCGAGGCAATCGCCCGCCAGGGAACTGCCGGCGAGATCGCTGCGGCGAAAACTCAAGGGCTGCCGGGTGCGTGGGAGCGAGTCAAGAACAGCCTTGAGGGTCTGTCGCTCACTGCGTATGACGCGGTACAAGGCCCGCTTACCTCTCTAGCCTCGAGCGGCGCGAACATGATTGGTGTCGCCGACGGGATGACCAGTTCGCTCGGCTTCGTCGTTGCGCCTGTCGCTGCACTCGCGGATGCGTTCGGCGCCATTCCTGGACCGCTGCAGCTGGCCATCACGTTGCTGGTGGCAGCGAAGATCGCCTCGGCGGCATTCGCTGGTCAGATCGCCACTGCGCGTGGGCATGTGAGTGCCGCCGGCCAGGTGGTCCGTAACTTCAGTCGCGACGTCGGCCAGATGCAGCGCGCAGCCGCCATTGCCGGCGGGTCTATGAACCGGGTGTCCGGCGCGATTGCCGTGATGGGCCGGAACTCCCCGACGATCGCCACCATGGGAGCCGCCTACCTACGCGCCAGTGGCCACGCCTCGACCTTTGCGCGTACCCAAGGTGTCGCGGCTGCCGCTGCAGCCGGGATGCGTTCAGCAGTCGGTGGTTTGACATCTGCTCTCGGCGGTCCGTTCGGCATCGCCATCATGGGCGCCATTGCGCTGATGACGCTCTGGCAGCGTGAGAAGCAGAAGGACGCCCAGGCGTCCGCCGAGGCGGCTGCGAAGCAAGAGGCGTTCGCCCAGGTGTACACCGAGTCCGGTTCCCGCATGTCTGAAGCAGCTCGCGCGTGGTCGGCTGAGAACAACCGGGCCACCATCAACATGGCCGAGCAGATGGGCGAGTCTCGCGAGAAGGTGAACGCGGCCCTCGTTGGTTCGCAGGCTGACTATGACCGGTACATCCAGCATCTTCGGGACGCGAATCCTGAGGGCGGGATGATGCTCGGTCTCACAATCGACAGCCTTGATCGTGCTCGAGAGACGATGCTGGCTGGTGAGCGGCAGGCCGAAAACACTGGTGAGGCTACGGGTTCGATGGCCGAGCAGTTCACTCGGTCTGCGACGTCGGTTTCGCCGATGACTGACGCCATGCAGGAGTTTGTGGAGTCGACCGATGGCGCGGCGGACAAGGTCGACAAGCTCGCCAAAGCCCTCGATGGGCTGCAGGACGACGCGATGACCGAAGAGGAGGCGCTGCAGGGCTGGGCTGATGGGATGCGTGACCTCGTCAAGGCGATGGGGGAAGGCGGTGCCGCAGCGATCGGGCTCAATGGCCAGATCGACGTCACCACTGAGGCGGGCTCGAAGCTCCAGGACAGCGTCCGTGATCAGGCGTCGGCGTTCAACGAGATGGCCGCGGCGACGTTTGAGGCAGCGCGCGCCAATGGGCAGGATCTGCCGGCGGCACTGGATACAACGCGCACGAAGCTGCAGCAGCAGCGGACTGCGTTCGTTGATCAAATGACCGCGATCCTGGGTAGCCGCGAGCAGGCCGAAGCCCTCGCCGACACGTACGGGTTGATCCCTGAGAACGTCGTCCTGAACCTCGACACGACGAGTGTCCAGCGGGCGATCGACCTTCTCGGGACAGTTGGCCAGACAGCGATGGCACTGCCTCCTGGGTCTGTGCGTGTCGTGGACAACACTCCCGAGACGCTCGGCAACCTCGACCGTCTGAAGATCACGTACACGACCCTGCCTGACGGCCGGATCGTCATCACGGATACGACCGCTGAGAACATCAAAGCGCTGAACGATCTCGGGATCAAGACTGAGAATTTGCCGCAAGGGTTCGTGAAGATCGAGGACACGAGCAAGGCGAACATCAAGGCGCTCAATGATGTTGGCATCAAGACGATCAACCTACCGGACGGCTCGGTCATCATCGCCGTCGATGATGCTGCGGCGATCGAGAAGATGCGGTTCTTTGAGCGACCTCGGCGGACAACAGTGTCGGTGGATCTGGTCAGGGGCATCAACAGCAGTGGCATCAGCGACGCAGTCGGCAACATGGGCTTCAGTCGTTACGGTTCGATCCAGACATTCCGCGAGGGTGGCCATTGGATTGACAAGCCGATGCAAGCTGGGATCTATAGGCCCGCAGCGGATTACACGATCTTCGCGGAGAAGGAAACGAAGGGAGAAACCTATCTACCCTGGGATACCGCTACGCGTGGTCGGTCGCTCGGGATTATGCAGGAGACCGCCAACGCGTGGGGCTATCAGGTTGTGCCCGCGAATGCGCACGCATTCATGGATGGCGGCATCACAGCCGGCGGATTCAACCGTGACGCCGCCGTCTCGACGGCGCAGGCGCACGACGACGAGCCGTACGTCTACGGCGGACTCGACTGCTCTGGCTACCTCTCGGCCATTCACTCCGAGGGCACCGGGCAGCAGGTTCGCTTCACCACCGACAGCGACTTCCTATCGATGGGTTGGGTACCCGGCGACGACCCCGGCGGCTGGACGATCGGCACCAACGGCGGCAGCGGCGAAAATGGCCACATGGCCGGCCGCCTATTCGGCGTTCCGGTGGAGTCTGGCGGCAATGGTGTTCAGTACGGCGAAGGCGCCCAGGATCCGACCAACTTCCCGACCCTCTACCACTGGCCCGCGGCCTCTGCTGCTACCCAGGGCGAGGGCATCCCGGAGGTGGATACCCGCACGGAGAAGCAGAAGAACATCGACATCGTTGTGGCTGAGGGCAAACGGCGCGGCGAGACGGATGCAGAGATCAAGTCCGCGGTCATGGCGATGCTCGACGAGACCGATGGTCAGAACCTTGACCACGGGATGGACGGCGACAACGCGGGCATCTTCCAGCAGCGTTCGTCGTGGGGCACCAAAGAGCAGCGCATGGATCCGGCCTATGCCACGAACGCCTACTACGACGCCCTGAATGAGGTTGACCAGGAGGGCCTGACTGAGGCGCAGATGGCGCAGGCCGTTCAGCGTTCTGGCACGGCTGATGGCTCGAACTACGCGGAGAAGGAAGCAGAGGCAGACGCGGAGATCGCAGCGTCGATCACCCGGTCGACTCAGTCCACCGCGTCGTCGGCCGCGATGGGGTCGGGCGAGACGATCAACGCCTACATCACGAACTGGCCGTCGACATACACGAGCACCACCGCATCGTCGACAACCTCGGCGCCGGTCACCGAATCGACTACGGATCCGGCGACACCACCCGAGGTGTTCGGCAAAGGGCCACTGCCGATCGTGGCCTATGCCAGCGGCGGGATGCAAGGGCGCCCCAATGGCGCGGAAGTGCTTCGTGGCGAGCGCAAGTGGGTGACCCAGGCCGGTGAGGCCGGGGTCGAATCGTTCATCCCGATCGACGGGTCGTCGCGCTCGGTGGCGATCTGGGAGGAGACCGGACGCAAGCTCGGCGTGCTGCAGTCATTCGCCGACGGCGGATTCGCGGGCTACAGCGCGGACACCTCCGACGCCCTCAAGCCGAAGAACCTCTACGACTGGGCTGCGCTGGCCGCCGGTGGCGGATTCGCCATTGCATCGGCGATCACTCCCTACGTCGGCATGGCCACCAGTGGGCAGGTCTCACTTGGCGATCTGTCGCCTTCCTTTGACACGTCGTCGAACTCCATCGACGGAATCTCGCAGATGGTGAGCACCGCATTGCAAGAAGTTGTCGACCAGCTGATCGAGCTGAACAAGGCAACCCGGGACGGCAACAAGAAACTCCACTCGACGGCCGACCCGAATAGCGGTGCGGGCCTCATCCTCTCAGCGGCGGGACTGTAATGGGAATCCCCTTGACCTGCAAACTCACCGACGTCTTCGGAGCGACCTGGCCCTTCAATCAGGGCGGTCCGGTTCGGCTGCACTACATCAACCTCGGTGGACCGCAGTTCGACTTCGATGACACCGGTGGCGTGAACCAGGCCGGCGTCACGAACTCGTCGATCAAGTACAAGCCGGGAAGCATCACGGCCGGCGTGCGTGTCGATGGAGGCACCGGTGGACCGGACGCCCGAGCGCTTCTGGCGACCTGGCGTCGAGGTAACGGCGCTGGCGGTGCTCGACGGCCCGGTGGCGCACCGATGCGGTTCACAGTGCTCGAGTCCGGCCGCTTCCAAGAAGTCCGCTTGGCAGGCTTCAAAAACCCGCCGGACTTCGTCAAGATGCATGCTGTTGGCCGAGCATACGACGAGGTTGAGTGGCGCTCCGACGAGACGTGGTGGCGCGGTGAACCACTGGTATTCACCTTCGCCGCTGCGCAGTTCGCGACAGCGAAGATTCACAACGACGGCGATGTCGACTCGTGGCTGCACTACAAGCTCGAAGGCCCAATCTCCTCTCCGACCCTTGGAATCGGCGGAGAAGCCATACCGCTGCCGACCCTCACCGATGGCCAGTGGCTCGACATCGAGACGAATCCTGACTATTGGGCGGTGTGGGATCAGGCAGGACTCGACCGGTCATGGATCGGCGAGCGCTGGCATGAGAAGGCGCCAGTCGACACCCCAGAGATTCCGGTCACGATCACCGGAACTGGAGCGACCAGCGCGACGAAGCTGACCGTGACTGTCCCCCGGCTGTATTGGTCTGCGCTGTGATCACCGCGTACGCGGACCCGAACACGGATGAGCCTCAGTCCTTCAACTTCGACGTCGGCCTGCGCAGCCACCCGGGCGCAGGCGGAGTAATCAACTGGCGGCCGACCGGTTCCTACGTCGACGCCGGCGCAACGTGGACCCACGGCCTCGAGCCCGGCAAGATCGCATTTGAGCTCAAGTGGGATGACCCCGTCGGCGACATCATCACGCCGACGAGTGTGAAGAAGACTTGCTTCCATCTGCGCATGGGCCGCGGCCCCGATGGCTCCATGGGCTACAACGGCATTCCGTGGACAGGCCGGATTGTCGACGCCGAATGGTCGGGCACGCCGGGCCGCGAGAAGAAGGTCTACTACGCCGAGTGCAACAAGATCTGGTTGCAATCGATGTACGGCTGGGTCAACAACCTGTTCCCGCCCGAGCTGCAGGTCAACATCACCGGTAAGCATGACGTGCGGATCGGTTCGCCTGACCGGGTAATGAAGTCCTATGTGACGAGTGTGGCCACGCGCTTGGGGATCCCGTTCTACTCAGCCCTGCCAATGCGGCAGCCGTCCGCATGGGAGAACCTGCGGATCGACGACTTCGATTCCTTGGATGACGTCTTCGAGTTTCTCTCGGATGTGTTCGAGCCGATTATGTTCTCACAGGCCAGGTTTACCCAGCTCGACGAGTTGTTCGCGCAGGATGTGCAGCGCCTCGATTGGGGTATCAAGGTCGATCTGTGGGATGGCCGCGGCACGTCGCCGACTGTCTTCAACACCGACACTCTCGCCGACCTGCAGTCGATCATCAACACCACCGACGACGACTTCCTCAACCTGTCGAAGCTCGCGTCGATCGGCGGTGGCCTGTGGTCCAACCAGATGGACCGCGCGGGCTATGTCTTCGAGACCTACGAGAAGCGCGACAACCGCAAGTGTCAGTTCCGCACCGATGCCGATTCGCAGATCACCAGCTACACCTCAAAGGGCACGCACTCCCGGGCGACACGGGCAATCGTGGGCGGAAAATCTCCGGCGATCCTGAACGACATCATCGAGATCGGCGCGAACCTCGCGATCCAGCTGTTGCTCAACCTCATCGCCCCGGGCCTCGGCCTTGGCGCTGTGGTCGGCGACTTGTTTGACGACATCTTCTTTGCGTACCAAGTCTTTTGGGACAGCGACCTCGAGGCCGAGATCGGCAAGGATGACGCGCTGCCGGAGAAGTTCGCCGACAACACTGCGGCCTACTCGCTCGACGCCTACGCCACCGGCAAGAACGAGCTGAAGGCAAAAGGTGGCGAGCAGTCGATCACGATCAACGCCATGTCAGGAGTGCCCGGGCGCGGCAACAGCTTCGGCGAGGATGACGGAACATCCCGGCGATACAAGATCGGCGATCGGGTGCACCTCTGGGACCGCGGAAACTTCGTCGAACAGTACGTGTCATCGGTCACCGTGACCGACAAGCCCGGCGAGCGCCGACGCGAGATGCCGACACTCGGCAACAACAAGCGCCTCAAGGGGCCGTGGTCCCGCCTGATCGGCGGCGTCCAGGGACTCAGCGCAAATAGCCGCGGCCAAGCGAACGCGATATGACCGGCTGGCTCTGTCGACCACTGCACGGCCTTGATCTGGCTTGTGGGCGTGCGGCGGGCGTGGCAGTTGGATCGCGCGACCGCGGCTGCGGCATCACAGAAAGCACTCATCGACGACATTGCCTCCGGGCACTGGATGAAAGAGGACTGACATGGACGGCGACGTCACCCTGCCGATCAACTTCGGCATCATCAAGCAGGACACCCCGTATTGGTGCGGGCCTGCGACAACCCAGATGATCCTTTCCGCCCGCGGCGTATCTGTTGGTGAGCAGCAGCTTGCTCGGGAGCTGGGCACAACGACCAATGGCACCAACCATGTCGGTCTGATCGCAGATCGGCTGAACGCGTGGCTGGGCGACTTCTGGGTGCGGCGCGACATTGCCGACCCGGCCTCCCCCGCGGCAACTGAGAAGCTGTGGGCCGACATTCAGCACAGCATTCTCGCCGGGTACGGGGTGGCCTGCAATGTCGATGTGTCGCCAGGCAACTACCCCCGGCCAACCCGCGGTGAGCGACTGAGCTACGGCGGCGGCCGGGTGTTGCACTACTTCGCCGCAATGGGCTTCAACGCCCGAACCCGCGAAGTCCTGGTGCCCGACAGCGGCTTCCCTGACTACCTGTACTGGATGAGCGTCGACCAGCTCGCGACATGCATCGCGGCGAAAGGCTACGCGGCGGCCGTCAACGCGCCCATCGTTGACGAAATAGACGCCCCGGCGGTCATCGACTTCATCAGGAAATTCTGCGGACCGCTGATCTCCGATACCAAAGACATCCGGGAACAGTTCTGCGGCATGGGATCACGCGATGCAGGCCAATACGCGGGATGGCCGCAGCTCGGGAAGAACGACCTAGGTCTCAACCAGACGATGGTCGACGCGATCTCTGACCTGAGGATCGGTGCCTGATGGACGCGGCAACCCTTCGGCGTGCGATGCAGCCCAGCTATATCGACAACGCAAAGTGGGATCAGTTCGTCGACACCTTCAACGAGGCGCTGATCGTCGCCGAATGCACGACCGTCCCCCGGGCGGCGGCCTTCTGCGCGCAGGTAGGCCACGAGTCTGCTGGCCTCAGGCTCTTTCGGGAACTCGACACGTGGGAGACCCCGCAGTGGTCATGGGACCGCGAACGGTACCGCGGGCGAGGTCCGATTCAGCTGACCTGGCGGTCGAACTATCAGGCGTTCGGGAACTGGTGCAAGGCTCGCGGACTCGTCGATGACTCGAATCTGTTCGTCGACCGACCCGAACTCGTTGAGCAACCGCGGTGGGGATTCCTCGCCGCAGCGTTCTATTGGGTCGCCCAGCGCCCGCAGATCAACAGCCATGCCGATGCCGGCAACTTCGACGCCATCACCTATGCGGTGAACGGCGGATACACCAACAAATCTGACCGCGACGAGCGGTGGAACAGGTGCCTCGCACTCGGCGAGGCGCTACTACCCGAAGAGGAGATCAGCATGGCCGCAAAAGACGACATCATCGGCTTCATCGAGCGCTACCTCGGCCCGGTGATCAGCGACGTCAAGGACATTCGCGAACAGCTCACCGGCTCCCGCGACCTGGTCTACGTCGGCGAAGGCGCCGACCGTCGGGTCGACTGGAAGGCCTCGTTCAAGGGCTGGAAGCAACTCGGCCAGAACGCAGACGGGTCGAACAAGACATTCGTCGATTCGCTCGCCGACGCCCGCGAGCGCGTCATCTCACTCGAGGCCACTGTCGCCGACCTCGAGGTAGCAATCGCCGAACTCAAGGGAAAGAAGTGATCATGACAACGCAAACCCCCTCCGCCCGTCTCGTCTTCGGCCGCGAACCAGCTGCCTGGGCCGGCGCAATCATGGCGGCCGTCGCGCTGCTCGTCGCGTTCGGACTCGACATCAGCACCGAGACTCAGGGCCTCATCCAGGCCGCGGTCAACGCGGTCCTGTCGCTGATCGTGGTGATCAGCGTCCGTGAGACTGTTCTGCCGGCCATCCTCGGCGTTGTGCAGACGGGCCTACCGCTGGTCGTCGCCTTCGGGTTCGACGTCACGGAGGCCCAGCAGGGCGCAATCCTCGCCGCCGCATCCCTGTTCCTGACGCTGATCGCAACTCGCCCGCAGGTCACGCCGAAGGCGTCGATCGGTACCGCCATTTCCGTCCCCGCTGACGGGATCGAGCGCGAACACAACCTCGGCTGATGCTCGGTGCGCGGCTCATGGCCGCGGTCACCGGCTGCATGAACGTCGCGGTCGGCGTGCTGTACATCTCCCCTGAGGAGCTGGTGCGTCGACCGCTGCAGCCCGGCCAAGTCTCCGCTGTGGTTTGGATCGAGAACATCGGCCCGATGTGGTTCATCGGCTTCGTGTTGACCGGACTCGCGCTCCTGCTCGCCGGGGTTCGCAAGCAAGGCTTCATCTTTGCGCACGTCGCAGCTTCGACATTCCTCGCCCTGTACGCCGGGTGCATCCTCTTCTCCGCAGTCCTGACCGAACCTCCAGTGCCGGTCGTCCATGGCACATTCGCCGGATTCATGGCGATCCTTCATATTGCGATCGCCCGCGGCGACGCGGAAAGGGGCTGTCGGTGAGCCCTGAACTCATCGCGTCGTTCGGTGGCCTGCTGGCCGCGATCGGCGCCCTTGTCACTGGCGTTCTCGCGACCCGATCCAAGGTCAAACTGGACGACATCGCCAAGCTCCACGCCAAGATCGACGAGCTCGAAGCCGATTTGGTCGAGGAGAAGACGAACCGCGATCGCGATGCCGACCAGTATCGGGCGAAGCACTCGCAGACCATCGCCGACTACGAGGCCGAGCTTGCCCGGCTGAAAGAAAGTCTGCGGCAGCGAGATCAGACGATCGGGCATCTGGACCGGGTCGTGCTGGCGCTGCGCACCTACGTCGCTCGAGCCCGTCGAAAGTTGATCGACCACGAGGTCGAGATTCCCGCCGAGGTGGACGGGATGAACGAATGACCCGGATCATCCGCGTCCGGGGCATCGGCGAGCCGACGACGAACAACCTCCTGTCGCATGTCACACGCCTACTCTCGGGCGTCCCGGTCGTCGAACTCCCCTGGTCTGCGACGTACGGGCCGGTGCCGCACCTTTTGGGCACCAGCTTCTCTGCGTCGACCGGCGCCGGCCAGTCGATGTTGCTCCGCGAGCTCGACAACGGCCCGGCGGTGGTCCTCGGATTCTCGGGCGGCGCTGCGGTGGCGGGGAACGTCGCGGTGATCGGCCATGAGAATCTGCGAGGCACGGTGCTGTTGGCGGATCCGTTGCAACCGGACTTCGGGAGCAGCATGTTCGGGATCGCGGGGCAGCGTGAGGCCCCGAACACTCGGTGGTTCTACCGGCTCGATGATCCGATCCCGATGTGTCCGAGGGATTCACCGCTGCGGACGTTTTCGGATCAATCGGCGGCATTCGCGCTCGGTGACCCGATCGCCTGGGGTGCCGACCTTGTCGACCGGCTGAATCGGCGGCGTTGGCAGCAAGTCGCGATCCGGTGGTGGGAGCCGACCAAGGTGTGGCAGCAGTATTCGCGGGCTGTGGTTGATCTGCGGAACTATCGGTTGAATCATCCGGCGTACGGCGCGCATCTGACCGCGGCTGCGGCTGCGGTGGAGGCGATGCTCTGATGCCACCAGTCATTCCCGCCCGCCCCGGCAAAGGGCGGCCAGGTGGCGATTACGGGCTCGTCGCCCTACTCGGCGAGCACCTGTTCAACGCGATCATCGCCAAACCCCTGTCCTACCTGCTGTCCATCATCTTCGACGGCGAACCCGAAGACTGGGACACCCTCGACGAAATCCAAGACGGCTTCGGCACATGGCTGACGTCTATCGAATCCATCCCTCTGCTCGGCGACTTCTTCGAGCTGATCACCGGTGTCCCTGATTCGGACCCGGACGACGCAGCGTCGTGGATCAAGGACAAGATCGACGACCTGTTCGGCAAGCACGAAACGGTGGCCGGTGACATCGAGGAACTCGAACCCCAAGTCGTCCACGTTCAGCAGATGATCGACGTCCGATCGAACCGCGGGCTCAACGAAGGCCCCGACCCAACTGCGGAGTCGTCGTTCGACTTCGAGGTCATGGCGTTGCCGGTCGCACACGCCCATGCCTACACGGCCACAGGTGGCGATGCCAGAACCACGGCTTCGTCGGGTGTCTCATTCTTCGAGGTCAACGCGACGACATCCCGGTGGGCGTTCATCCGCTGCTGGCGTGACGATCCAGCCAAGAGTGTCCTGTCGTGGATGTCCTGGCGCGCAGGGGCGGTCACGTCCTTCTACCTCGACGTGTACCGGATGGAAGAGGACGGTTCATATACGTGGATCGCTTCTACCGACAATCTCGCGGGCGAGCTGACGACGGTGCAGTCGTGGATGCAGTTCGAGATCCCCACCGAGGTCATCACCACACCGGGCACGGTCATCGGGATTCAGTTCCGTGCATCGCATCCGGTGAACATCAGCGGCGTTGAGTTCCCGGCACCGTTGGCGCCGTGGGGTTTCCGTCCCACCTCGACCGGCGGTGTCCGCGCAGCTTCCGACGCACCCTCCACCCTGTCAACGCTGACGATGGACAACGCATACAACGGGTCAACTCCGTTCGTGCAGTTCGGGTCCGACGTCGGCCAGGTCGACAACCCGCGATCGTTCTACGACGACTTCTCCGGCGGTATACAAGACCGGTTCTGGAAGAAGCGGTCGGAGGGCACGTCGAACACCCTCACCACGGAGGGTGGTGCGGCGGCAATCGGCGGGCCACCCTCGTTCCTGTTCACCTTGCAGGCCGGCATCTACACACGCCCGCTGCTGACCGATCACATGGCGATCGAGTTCACCGTTCTTGACCCGCATTCAAGCTCGGCGTGCGGGGTGTTCCTGTCCTCCAACTGGGATATGAATGAGTTCGTCATGCTGTCCGTGGAGTCCGATCGGGCCCAGCTCTGGACTGGCAACGGCACCTACACCGCCGACTGGACTACCCAAGTCACGCACACCATTTCAACCGGTGCGAGTTCGGTATGGAAACTCGAGTACAAGCCACTGCTCAATCGGTATGTGGTGTCGCGCAATGGGACTGACCTGTTCGCGTGGACTGATTCCACGAATATCGTCTCCCATGGGCGCGGCCGACGGTTCGGCGGCCTCATGGTCACGTCCCAGATTTCCGACTCGGGTCGTATCGACAACTTCAACTTCTACGACGTCGTCTAAGGGGCGCAATGGAATCCCACACCTTCACCCTGGGCGAACTGCCTGGAGTGACGTTCACCGCCACTCGTGGCGGTGAAGAACCACCGCCGCCGGTCGAGGGTGAGATGCCACCCGAACCGACCCCGGCCGCCTGGCTGACCCTTGAAGCCCGCACCGTCGGCGGCGACATCGTCATGTCCGGCGGAATGCTCGGACCCGAACCCACCCCTGAGGAGTCGACAGAATGACGGAAATCTACGCGGATGTCGTACACCCCAAGACGTCCATACCCGCGGCGGGGGTTGGACTATTCCGCGTCCCCGCCCGCCGCCACGATGGCACCGGCAAGATCATCGCCGCGGGGATCGAATCACCCGCCGTCCTCAATGAGGCCGGCCATCTGACCATCGACCTGCCACCCGGGCCGATGGAGGTGCGACTCAAGATCAACGGCGCGGATGTGTCGCAAGACATCGACTGGATTCCGTTCGAAGTCCCCGCGTCTGGGTCGCACGAGTTGGAGGCGCAGATCCTCGCCTATGCGGGCGCGCAGTCATCTCAGCCGTCGGCACTGGCCGCGCTCCTCGCCGCGCTGCATTCGGACCTCGACGCTACTTATGCCCCGCTCGATGACCCGCGTTTCTCGGGTGTGGTGGCGCAGTACGACCTTCGGAGCTTCCTCGCCCCGGGACAGACGTTCCCCGACAACGGGACGCTCGACGCGGCACCGCTGATCAACTCGGCAATCGCCA
>NZ_DATCVM010000271.1:0-71248 GCF_036566845.1 Williamsia sp. | reverse complement strand
CAAGCGACCACCAAAATTCGCGCCGCTTACCTGCGTGCGCTCCTGTCGCAACAGGAGCGGACGTCGGCAGGCGGAGCGAATTTTGGGTTTGGGGGTATGGGGGCGGGTCAGGGGTAGAAGACGCGGTACTTCCAGCTGCCGGAGATCCGGCCGACGAGGTTTCCGGTGATCCATACCCACTCACCTCGGCGTCGCCTCGACCATCCCCATGGCCAGATGGGCAACAAGGCCAGACTCACGCCGGCGTGCACGGGCAGCCACCACCACTGACGGCCGGGTGCGCCGTATTGCTTTGCGACCCTGGCCTCTTCGCGGCCGTAGTCGATCACCTGGTTCCAGGTCTCGCGATATCCGGTTCGGTATCGATAGGCCACCATCGCCTCGGGTGCATACCCGAAGGTGTAGCCCGAAGTCTGGACCCGCCAACAGAAGTCGACGTCACTCCCGGCGGTCGGATACGACTCGTCCCAGCCGCCGACGGCCTCGAACACCCGCTTGCTCACGCCGAGGTTGCAGCCGAACGTGATCGGCAGAAAGCGGCCGAGCACCACCGGTTCTGCGGGATCGGGCAACGCCCGCCAGGATGCGACCACCGGATCGTTCAGCGTATGCGATTCGAGTGGACCACCGATCAGGTCTGCCGATTCCCCCGCGTCCGTCAACGCCCGCAGCCAGCCGGGGTGGACAGCGTCATCCTGATCGCAGTAGGCGATGAAATCGCTGTTCGCGCTTCGTGTTCCGACGTTTCGAGCGTGTGAGGTCCCGACGCGGTCCGACGAATCGACGTATCTGAGGTTCAGTCGTGCACGCAGAGGATGCGTGGCCGCCCAATCGCGCAGTTCCTCGCTCCCCTCGTTGTCGCTGAGGATGACCTCGAAATCTCCGGCACAATCCTGTTCGCCGAGTGCCGACAGTTGGACGTCCAGGTCCGGCAGACCGCGATACACCGCGACGACCACGGATGCGATCACAGCAACACCTGCCGCAGAGTCGCGACATCGATCGGTCCGCGCCGGTGCGCGGCAGTCTCGAGCACGGCGATCAATCCCGAC
This sequence comes from Williamsia sp., assembly GCF_036566845.1. GTDB lineage: Bacteria > Actinomycetota > Actinomycetes > Mycobacteriales > Mycobacteriaceae > Williamsia. The sequence goes on along the minus strand of NZ_DATCVM010000271.1, from coordinate 70,196 downwards.
ACCACGAGTTGGGCGGTCTCCGGTGCGAACAGCGCGGTCGGATACATCAGCGTTCCGTCGATTCCCGCCGGTCGCACACCGTCCCGCTTCTCACGCAGCGAGATCTCGAGCTCGTGCTTCGCCACCGCATTGGTCACCGGTTCCCGTTGCACAGCAACGCCTCCGAGGCCGACCGCTGCATCTGAGCCTTCATCTGCCGGCGCCGGCTGAAGGATGAGGGTCGCCGGGAAGATCGGGTGTTCGGCGTATCCCTCGGTGTTGTCGACCGGCAGGCCGAGCGCATCCACCAGGTCGGGCACCGAGATGTCCGGATGCGCGAGTCCACCGAGCAGCTGGTTCTGAACCTCGCGGGCGAGGTCTTCAAACGATCGGTTGCCGTTGACATCCAAACGCATCGGGATGTCATCGGCGAAATTGCCGATCACCGTGTCGAGCGCCGGATGAGTCCGGTTCGCGTTGGCGGTTGCGACGTGCACGTCCGCGTCACCGGCGAGTTCGGCGAGGACCACCGCGAATCCGGCCTGCAGGACCGCGAACACGCTCACCGACTGCGAACCCGCCAGAGAATCGATGGCCGTGTGCAGCGCTGTGTCGATCGTGATGTCGACCGACTGGCCGGACGAGTCCCACCGAGTCGGACGCGCGTGGTCCGTGCGCAGCCGCGGACGCCATCCGGTCGAGTCGACATCCTCCGACACCGGTACGTGGCGGCGGCCGAAGAGGCCGGTCCAGTGATTGATCTGACGATCGAACTCCGTTGTCCGAGATGCGGTTCCACCGACGATGAGTCCCCGCCAGTGAGCGTAGTCCCGGTAGCGGATCACCTGTTCCGACAATGTCGGTACCTCGCCGGCCAGACGTGCGACGAATGCCGCCAGGACATCGGAGGCCAGTGGCATCATCGATTGCCCGTCGAGACTCAGGTGGTGCACCACGACCAGCAGCACATGGGTATCGGGCGTCGGGCGCAGCAGCTGCACCCGCAAGGGAGCACCGGCTCGGACATCGATCGGTGACCATGCGACATGGTTCTTCTCCGCCTCGAGCTCCTCCCACGAGACGGGTCGGGGCGAGAGCCCTCGCCGGATCGCGGGCAGGATCTCCTCGGTCGGAAGCACCACCAACTGCGGCCCGGAGGGACCGTCCACGTGACGGGTGCGAAGGGATTCGTGCCGCTCGACGATGTCGATCAGCGCATGCTCCAACGCCGGCAGGGGTAGGGCACCGGTGAATCGCAAGGCGAGCGGCACATTCCAGTCCGCGCTCTGGCCGGCTTCGACCGCAGCCCAGATCCGCCGCTGAGCGGGCGCCAGCGGCGCAGTCAGGTCGTTGTCCATCCGGCGCAGTTCCACCGTCGGCTTCACGCCGCCGTCGGCGAGGATCTCGCTCACGGCCACCGCCAGGTCGGCAACATCGCCCGCATCGAACAGCGCCCGAACCGGGACCGGCACACCGCATTCGGCTTCGAGTCGCGCGGCCACCCGTGTCGCCGTCAACGAATTGCCGCCGACCGCGAAGAAGTTGTCGGCCATGCCGACCTGATCCGCACCGGTCACCTCCATGATGACCTTCACAACCAGCTCTTCCATGTCGGAGCGGGGTGCGACGTACTCTTGCCGCGGCGCGGGAGGCATCGGAAGCCGTCCGCGGTCGACCTTGCCGTTGGTGGTGTACGGCAGGACATCGAGGCGATGCACCTCCGGAACCAGGTAGGACGGCAACATCTCTCGTAGCTGCCGGACGATGAGTGCCGGGTCCGCCGCGGTCCCGGTGACGAAGCCGATCAATCGCGGATCCGACTCAGGACCGGCCGGAGTGACCACTGCCTCCTCGACCCCGTCACACCGGCGCAGCGCGGCCTCCACCTCACCGGGCTCGATCCGGAAACCCCGGATCTTCAGCTGGTGGTCGGTACGTCCGAGATATTCGAGTTCTCCGCTGACGTTGCGGCGCACCAGATCGCCGGTCCGGTACATCCGCGAACCGTCGAACGGATCGGCCACGAACGCGGCCGCGGTCCGCGCCGGGTCCGCGTGATAGCCGCGAGCCAGCTGGACGCCGCCGATGTACAGCTCTCCCGCGACACCGGGCAGCACCGGATGCAGGCGTCGGTCCAGGACCCTGACCGACACCGCCGGTTGCGGTTGCCCGATGGGTATCCGTTGATCGACCGGTCCCGTGACAGCATGGCCGGTCACGCTGACCGCCGCCTCGGTCGGTCCATAGAGATTGTGCAGTTCCGCTGCAGACGCCTCACGCAGCCGGGTGACCAGTTCTCCTGGCAGCTCTTCGCCGATACAGAGAACAGACCGGACCGACGTCGGGAACTCCCCGGCATCCAGCATCATTCCCAGCGCCGACGGCACCGTCGGAACCACGGTGATCCGATGGGTGCTCATCGCGGAATTCAGTGCAGCACCGTCGCGTTCGACACCGCTGTCGGCCAGTACCACGCGGGCACCGGTACCCAGGGCCCACCAGTACTCCCAGACCGACAGGTCGAATCCGGCCGCGGTTTTTACCAGGACGGCATCGTCGGGGTCCAGTGTGTACCGCTGCTGCATCCATCGCAGTTGTGTGGCCACGGCGGCGTACGACACCGCCACGCCCTTGGGCCGTCCCGTCGATCCGGAGGTGAACAGCACGTACGCCGGATGATCGGGTCGCAGCGGCACCGTCCGATCGCGGGTGGGGTCGAATCCGGCGGGCAGGGTATCGAGTTGTATGTCATCGATCCGCAGAACGGGCAACCCGAGTGCGGCGGCGTCCTCGGATCCGATGACGAGTGCGGGGTCGGCCGATTCGATGATCATCGCCACCCGGTCGGTCCCGGATGACATGTCCACGGGCACATAGGCGGCACCGGCTGCCGCCACCGCGTACATCGCCGTGAACTGATCCAGTCCGCGGTCGAGGGCGATCGCAACCCGGTCTTCTGGTCCGATGCCACGTTCGACAAGCAGCCCGGCCAGCGCATTCACCCGTCGTTGCAGCACCGCATAGCTGAGCGTCTCACCGGCCGCAGTGATCGAGGGCTTCTGCGGACCGAGGGCAGCCTGCACCGAAAACTGCTTGGCCACATCGAATCCGGTTGTGCATCGCACGTTCGCCGATGCGATCGATGCCGCACGCTCAGTCTTGGTGACGATTTCCAGATCCCCGACCGCGGCCTGCGGTCGCGACAGGAGCTCCCTCAGTACCCGGACATAGCGGTCTGCCAGATCCCGGGCCGTCGACCCATCGAACAACTCGGTGGCATAGGACAACTGGGCTTCCAGACCGGCCGCAGAACCGTCCGGATTCCACCGGTCGGCCAGCGTCAGGTGCAGATCGAACTCGGCGAGGCGGGTGTCGTTGTCGATCGCCTCGATGGTCAGCCCTGGGAGTTCGACGGAGAGGTTGCCGAGGTTCTGGAAGGAGATCGCCACCTGGAACACCGGATGCCTGGCCGCAGAACGAGCCACACCGAGTCCTTCGACCACTCGGTCGAAGGGCACGGTTGCGTGTGTGAACGCCTGCAGGACGGCTTCCCGCACCCTGATCAGTGCCCTCTCACCGGTGGTGTCACCCGTGATCGCGGTGCGTAGCGCGAGCATGTTCACGAACATGCCGACCACACCGTCGAGCGCTTCGTCGCCACGTCCCGCCACCGGTGTGCCGATGACAACGTCTTCGTTGGCGCCGATCCGTCCGAGAAACACCGCAAAAGCTGTGTGCGCCACCATGAAAACGCTGGCGGAGTGCTGGTGTCCCCATTCGGCCATCAGACCGTGGGTACTCGAATCGATGTGGAAGTCGACCCGGCCGCCATGGCCGCTGCGCCGGGCCGGACGGGCCCGGTCGGTGGGCAGGTCCACCAAGGGAGGCGCGTCACGTAGCTGTCCACGCCAGTACTCGGCTTCCGTCCCCGCGGGACCGGTGTCATCAGCGAGTAGCGCCCGCTGCCAGATCGCGAAGTCCGCGTACTGCACCGGCAAGGGGGGCAATACGGGCTCGGTGCCCGCGAGCCGGGCGCGGTAAGCGATCGCGAGTTCACCGGCAAGGCCGACCAGCGAGAGTCCATCCGCACTGATGTGGTGCAACACCAGCGCAAAAACGTGCTCGGTCGGATCGCCGCTTGCCTGCCGGTCGATCGTGAAGAGTTCCGCACGCACCGGTGGGCGGCGCGTGACATCGAACTCCGTGCGCATGGAGCGGCGGATCACGTCCGACAGCGACGCTTCCGACACCAACTCGCGGACCAGTTTCACCGGGACCTCGGCGGTCGGCAGGATCACCTGGTGTGGGGCCTCGTCATCGGCCCCGACCGGGTAGATGGTGCGCAGGGCCTCGTGCCGCATGAACAGATCCGACAGGGCCGCTTCGAACGCCGTCCGGTTCAGGGTTCCGTTCAGCCGCAGGATGATCGGGATGTTCTCGGTCACCGCAGACGGATCGAAGCGGTTGAGGAACCACATCCGCTGCTGCGCCGGCGACAGCGGGATCTGCTCAGGTCGCGCCAGCGAGCCGATCGCGGGAAGCTGGTCGGCCGCGGCCCTGTCGATGACCCGGGCCAGAGCTCGCGCCGTGGGTGCGTCGAAGAGGTCCTTCACGGCCAGTTCCCGTCCCGTCAGTGACCGCAGGCGCGACACAACTCGGGTCGCCGACAGCGAGTCGCCACCGGTCGCAAAGAAGTCGTCTGTCACCCCGACCCGGCCGACGCCGAGGATCTCCTCGATGACACCGGCCACGAGTTCTTCACCCGATGTCTGCGGCGCCACGTAGACCGACGCTTCGAAGACCGGTTCGGGAAGAGCCCGTCGGTCGACTTTCCCCGCGGTGGTGAGGGGCAGCGTTGTCAGCTCGGTGATCGCAGACGGCACAGCGTATGTCGGCAGTCCCGACCTCAGGTGGGTGTCGAGCCCGGCCCGGTCCAGCCCATCGGGTCCCGGTTGCACGTAGGCAACAAGAGCTGTCGCCCCGGTGGGACCGGGCCGTCCCGTCGCGACCGCGGCCGCAACACCGGCGAACGACCGCAGGACGGCCTCGACCTCACCCAGCTCGACACGATGCCCACGGATCTTGACCTGGAAGTCGCTGCGGCCGTGATGGATCAGCGTCGGCCGGCCGGCGGTGTCTCCGATGTGCCGCACCAGATCGCCCGTTCGGTACCGGCGCGACCCGGGTGGGCCGTCCGGGTCGGCGACAAACGTGACGGCGGTCAGCCCCGGGCGTTCGTGGTAGCCGCGTGCCAGTCCCTGACCGGAGACGTAGAGTTCGCCCGCGACTCCGGGAGCGGTGTGCGTCAACGCGGTGTCGAGAACCGCGACGGTGGTGCCGGCAATCGGCAACCCGATCGGCACCGGGCCATCGGTCGGATCGGCGAGGGGTCCGGCGAGTGTGGCCATCACCGTGGCCTCGGTGGGTCCGTATGCGTTGAAGAAGCTCTTGCCCAGTGAGATCCAGCGCGAGGCGGTCGCCGGTGCACAGGCGTCTCCGCCGACGATGATCGTCTCGAGTACCGGCAGCGGCTCGTCGGGATCGATCGTGTCGAGGGTGCCGGGCGTCAGGAAGGCGTGTGTCACATGCTGATTGCGCAACACCTCGGCGAGCTCCGACGCGCCGTACACGTCCGCGGGCACGATCACCGAGGTGGCACCGGCATCTGCTGACAGCAGCAACTCCAGTAGCGCCGCGTCGAAACTCGGGGATGCGAAGTGCAGGACCCGACTGACCGCAGTGGCGCCGTAGCGACGCTGCTCCGCGGCAAAGGCAGACAACCCACGATGGGTGACGGCGACTGCTTTGGGGCGCCCGGTCGAACCGGAGGTGTAGATGAGGTAGGCCAACTGGTCCACATGCCTGCGGCCCAGCAGTTCGGAGTCACTGATCGGCCGATCCGGCAGGTCCGCCATGTTGTTGCTTGTCGCCGGATCATCAAGGACGACAAACGGTGTCGGGCCCGCCGCACGTGTGTCGAGCAGGTCGCCGGTGCGGGCCACGTCGGAGGTGGTGGTGACGACGATTGCGGCCCGGGAGTCGTCGAGCATGAAGGCGATCCGGTCAGCCGGATACCTGGGGTCTATGGGCACGAACGCGGCGCCGGTCGCGGCAACAGCCCGCGCGGCCAGCGCGAACCGGACGGACTGCGTGAGGCACAGCGCGACCACGGTCTCGGGGCGTGCGCCCAGGTTCAACAGGGTGCGCGTCAAACGCCGGGTCTCGGAGTCGAACTCGGCACCGGCGAGCTCCCGGACGACACCACCGGCGCACGGATCAGAGCCGATGAGGCGATGGCCCGGCGTATCGAGGATGTCCGACAACAGTCGCGGCCCGACGGATCCGGGTCCGGTCGACTCGGCGAGTGTCCGGCGCTCGTCAGCCGTCAACAGGTCCAGCTCCCGAACCGGGACATCAGGGGTAGCCGTCACCGCATCGAGAGCCCGACCGAGACGACTGAGCAGCGTGCGAGCCGTCTGCTCCGAGTAGATCTCCGGGCGGTAGACGAGTTCGAGGTCGATCCGATCGGTACCCGCCTCACCCGAAGCTGTAGTGATGGCGGTGAACTCGAGGTCGAACCGGGCCATGGGGACATCCAGGCGGACCGCACTGATCCCGGCGGTGTCCGTGGCCGGATGATCATCACCGTCGACCGTCAGGGTGACCTGGACGAGCGGGTGGCGCCCGGTGTCCCGGGGCAGTCGCAGATCGTCGACGATCTGTTCGACGTCGACCTCGGCATGTTCCAGTGCGTCGACCACCGTGTCACGCGACTTCGCCACGGCGGCTGTGAAATCCGCCGTGAGGTCGACGTCGGAGCGAAGCGCCACCATGGACACGAACATCCCGACCAGATCGGTCAGATCCGCGTCCCACCGACCGGCGGTGGGTGTTCCGACGATCACGTCGGTTCCGGCGCCGGATCGGTGAAGGGTCAGCGCCAATGCCGCGTGCAGGACCACGAACACGGTGGTCTTGTGCTCCGCGGCCAACGCCCTGATCGCGCCGCTCGTGGCCATGTCGAGAGAAAGCCGTTGTACCACTGCGGCACCCGCTGATTCGGCGACACTGTCGGCAGCGGGGGCAGACAGCGCCGGTGCACCGTCCAGAGCGGCGCGCCAGTACTGTAGATGGCGAGCCACCGGGGCGTTCGGATCGCCCGGATCACCGAGAACGTCGGCGCTGCGCACGACATGATCTGCGTATTGCAGACGTAGCGGCGCCCAGTCCGGCGCCGCCCCGGCGGCACGCGCGGCATACGCCTGACCGAGGTCGCGAGCCAGGATGCGCAGCGACCAGCCATCGGCCGCGACGTGGTGGACAACCAGGGCCAACACGGTGTTCGCCGGATCGATCTCCCGAACCATCAGCCGCAGCGGCAGGTCCACGGCGAGGTCGATCGGCCGGGACATACCGTGGGTGACGGTGTCCTCTTCAGGTGAAAGCTCAGGCAGCAACGTCGAATCCAGGATCGTGACGGTCTTCCCAATCTGTTCCGGATCGGGCGAGAGGATCTTCTGCACCGGACCCTGCCCGAGTGTTCCGTCGGGATACACCGTCCGCAGGATCTCGTGCCGGGAAACCACGTCACTCAACGCCGAAACCAGTACGTCGCTGTCGATGGAGTGGGGCAGACGAACCGGGGCGACAATCAGGAATGCGGCAGATCCGGGGTGTATACGGTTGTGCAGCACCATCTGCCGCTGCGCCGCGCCCAACGGGATGTCGGCCGGCCGTTCTTGCAGCGCAAGCGGGCCACGGCGATCACGGGCATCGACCGCAGCAGCGACCGCGGCCGGAGTGCGCCCGTCGAACATCACCCGCAGGGGTATCTGCACACCGGTGCGCTCAGCGACCGCAGCAACTAGACGGCTGGCACTCAGAGAGTTGCCGCCCGATTCGAAGAAGTCGTCGTCGACACCGATGGTGACACCGAGAACATCGTGAAACACCTCGAGCACAATGTGTTCGGTTGCCGTGCGTGCGGCAGTCGGCGTGATGTCGGCGGGCTGTCGCTCCGGCGCCGGCAATGCCCGTCGATCGACCTTGCCACTGCTACCCAGCGGCAGAGCACTGTGCAGCAACACCCGTGCCGGCACCATGTGCTCCGGCAACGCGTCGCGCAGGAACGCTCTGAGCTCCGACTCCCCGACCTCCGGCGAGCAATCACCGAGGACGACGTGACCGATCAGCTGGTCGCCGATCTGCTGATCCGTGTGGACCACGACGACCACCGCGACCACGTCGGGATGGGACTGCAGAACGGCTTCGACCTCGCCGAGCTCGACCCGCTGCCCGCGGATCTTCACCTGGAAGTCGCTTCTTCCGAGGTAGTCGAGGACCGGTGCCTCGTCCCCGGGTGAAGGCCGACGCCAGCGCACCAGATCTCCGGTGCGGTACAGCCTTTCACCGTTGCGCCACGGCGAGGCCACGAATCTGGCTGCCGTGAGGTCGCTGCGGCCGTGATAGCCGCGCGCCAGTTGGACACCGCCGAGATACAACTCGCCGGTCACGCCCGCCGGGACGGGACGCAGCCGGTGGTCCAGGACATAGAGGTCCACACCGGGGACCGGTCGCCCGATCGGGACGGGTCGGCTGATGATCTCGGCGGCGCGAACCTCCACCGAGGTGACGTCGACCGCCGCCTCGGTGGGTCCGTAGAGGTTGTGCAGCCGAGCATCCGTCCGCGACAACAACTCTGTCGAGGCGGCGGCACCCAGTGCCTCACCGCTGGTGAAGACGTGGCGCAGGGAGGACCAGCGGGTGCCCGGTGCCAACGCTGCCAGGAAGACATCAAGCATCGCCGGCACGAAGTGGACCACCGTCACGCCGTGGTCGACGAACAGCTCGGAGATCAGATTTGGATCGCGGTGCGCATCCGGCGGCGCGACCACGGTGCGCGCTCCGGTTGCCGTCGGCCAGAACAGTTCCCAGACCGAGACATCGAAGGTGACGGGTGTCTTGTGCAAGACCGTGTCGGTGCTGTCGATCGGGTACGCCTGGTGCATCCAATCGATCCGGTTGACAATCGCGGCGTGTGTGACCGACACCGCCTTGGGTGTACCGGTCGATCCCGAGGTGAACAGCACGTACGCCGGGTGATCAGGTGTGAGGGGCCGGAGGCGGTCGGCGTCGGTGACCACCTGCGCGCTGTGACCGTCATGCAGGTCCGCCGGATCGAGGACCCGATCGAGCAGGTCGCACGGGATCAGTGAGGTGTCTCGCGTATAGACCACAACGGGATTCACGGTGCGGAGCATCGCGGCGATCCGATCGACGGGCCACGATGGGTCGATCGGGACGTAGGCGCCGCCGGCGGTCACGATCGCATGAATGGCGGCGAACAGGTCGATCGACCGTTCCGCGATCACCGCGACGGTCGTCTCGGGTCCGACTCCGGCAGCGATGAGAGCGCGGGCCGAGCGCGCCACCCTGGCCGCGAACTGCCCGTACGTCACGGACTCTCCGTCACACACCAGCGCAGGCGCATTCGAGTTCGACGATGCCGCACGCGGGAGTAGCTCCGCGAGCGTCCGGGCGGCGGGCGCGATGGCCGGGCTTGAACCCCAGGATCCGGTGATCTGATCCTGTTGTGCGGGCGAACAGGCCGCATATCCGAGTGACCCCATCTCGGGAGCGTCGACGAGCTGCCGGAGAACGTGGGTGAACAGTTCGGCGAACGACGCCACGGTGGTGCGGTCGAACAGGTCGGTGGCGTAGGTCCACCGTGCCCGCAGGGGCGCGGCGTCGGTGACACCCGCCGGGGGAACGTCGATCGTCAGATGCAGATCGAACCGCGACACCGGCAACGGCACATCGACGATGGTGAACGCGAGTCCGCCTGCGTCGATGGTCGATTCGACCTGCTCCCCGAAAGCCAGCATCACCTGGAACAGCGGGTGGTGGGCAGCCGATGGGTCCGGCTCGAACCGGGAGGCCAGCATGTCGAACGGGATCTCCGCGTTGGCGAGCGCGGCGAGGTCGATCGAGCGCACCTGGTGCAGCAGGTGGCGACCGGACAGGTTGTCATCGATCCGGGTGCGCAGAACCACCGTCTCGACAAACATGCCGATGAGATCGTCGAGGTCGCTCCCGCCGCGTCCGGACACCGGGGTTCCGATCACGATGTCGTCGGCGCCGGTGAGCCGCGAGAGTGTCAAGGCCAACGCGGTATGCATGACGTGGAACAGCGACACGTGGAGCCCTCGTGCGAGTTCCTGCGCCGCCGAGACCAGTTCGGCATCGAGGAACAGGTTCACGGTGTCGCCGCGGTGCGTCGGATGCGCGGGGCGCGCGCGGTCGGCCGGCAACGGCAAGGGACCTGGCAGATCGCGCAGGACACCCTCCCAATGCGCCAACTGGCGTTGCAGACTCGGATGCGCCGGTGTCTGGCCGCTGCCGAGCAGTTCCGACTGCCAGATCGCATGATCGGCGTACTGGACCGGCAGGGGCGCCCTGGATTCCACGCCCCCATAGGCCTGGATCAGGTCGGTGATCAACGGCCGGAACGACCAGCCGTCGGCGACGATGTGGTGCAGGACGATCACCACAGTCACATCATCGTCGCTCCGGACGAGTCTGACCCGCAGAGGTATTCGGGTGGCGAGGTCGAATCCCCCGGCCGCGATGTCCGTGACGGAGATGTCGGCTGAATCAAGGTCGGCATCGACATCGATGTCCGCTCCGGCCAGGGCCTGCTCCACCGAGAGGATCTCCTGATGCGGCACTCCGGAGATCTCGGGATAGACGGTGCGCAACACCTCGTGACGCGCCAGCAACGCGGTCAGCGCCCGGTGCAGATCACCGAGATCGAGTGTTGTCCCGGCAACACGGACGGCAAACGGAAGGTTGTAGAGGCCGGTGCCGGGTGCGAGTTGCTCCATCAACCACATCCGATGCTGGGCCCGCGACAATGGCAGAACCTGCGGCCGGGCAAAGGATCCGACCGCCGGACGATCCGACGTCGCGGCACCGTCCACCCAGCGGGCCAGGTCTCCGACCACGGGAGCCTCGAAGATGGCCCGGACCGGGATGTCCAGAGCGCGCGCGTCCCCGATCCGGGCCGCGAGTCGTGTTGCGGTGAGCGAGTTCCCGCCGAGGTTGAAGAAGTTGTCGTGGACGCCGATCGGATCATCGGCGGCCACCTTGCCGAGCAGCTCCTCCAGGATTCCGGCGATGAGCACTTCGGAGTCGGATTCGGGTGCCGTGAAGCGCTTTTCGCTGAGCCTGGGCACCGGGAGAAGCTTGCGATCCAATTTGCCGTGCGATCCGAGTGGCAACTCCTGCAACATGATCGCGGTGGTCGGCACCATGTAGGCGGGCAGTACTCGCCGCAGCCGGTCGAGCACAACACCGGCTTCGGTGGTCCGACCGGTTCGGGGCACGAGATAGGCGGTGAGATTGTCCCCGGCATGCACCGCCACCGCTGCCGAAGCGACGTCGGCATCGCGCGCCAGTGCCAGCTCGATCTCCCCCAGTTCGATGCGCTGACCCCGCACCTTCACCTGGAAATCGTTGCGTCCCATGTATTCGAGTTCACCGTCGGACCGCACGCGGGCGAGGTCTCCGGTCCGGTACATGCGTTGACCACTGCCGAGGGGATCGGCCACGAAGCGGTCCGCGGTCAGGTCCGGGCGACCGGCGTAGCCGGTGGCCAGCTGCACACCGGCGAGGTACAACTCTCCGGTGACACCGACAGGAACCGGATTCAGGCGACGATCGAGCACCAATGTGACGGAGTCCGAGACCGGAACCCCGATCGGCACCGTCGCGTCCTGCGATGCCGACGAGCCGGCCGCCGGTTCGTAGATCGTGATGCCGACCGCGGCTTCGGTGGGACCGTACAGATTCAGCACCCGGGCCGACAGCGCGTCGGCTGCGCGGGTGGCGGTGTCGGGACTCAGTGCTTCACCGATGCACAGAACGGTTCGCAGGGTGCCGACCGTGATCGAACTGTCGGCCATGGCGTCGAGGAAGGCATCGAGCAGTGAGGGCACAAAGTGTGCTGCGGTGACGCCGGTCTCGGCACTGAGCTCGGCGAGATGGCGGGGATCGCGGTGGGCGTCGGGGGCGGTGACAACCAGCCGGGCTCCGGATATCAGCGGCCAGAACAGTTCCCAGACCGACAGGTCGAAAGTGACCGGCGCCTTGAGGAGAAGTGTGTCGGCGGTGTCCAGCGGGAACGTACGGGCCTTCCATCGCAGCTGTGCGGCGATCGCCCGATGCGGGATCGCAACACCTTTCGGTGTTCCCGTCGAGCCCGATGTGTAGATGACGTACGCCGTGTTGCCCGGCCGAAGCGGCGCCACCCTCTCGTTGTCGTCGATCGGTGCATCGGCGTACCCCGTGAGGTCCGCCGCCGACAGGTCGATCACCGTGAGGTTCTCACCGTCCGGCACCGCAGCATTCGGGTCGTCGATGATGACCGCGGCCGGTGCGCTCGACTCGACGATCAGGCGGGTGCGATCGGCGGGCGCGTCCGGATCCACCGGGACGTATGCGCCACCCGCGAACAGGACTGCGAGTATCGCGGTGACCATCTGCGGTGATCGGGGCAACGCGACGACAACCCGGCTTTCCGGACCGACACCGGCCTCTATCAGCAGGCGGGCCAGTTGCTGTGCGCGGCCGGATATCTCGGCATAGGTGAGTTCCCACCCACCAGCCGAACCCGACCACAGCGCCACGGCATCCGGCGTCCGATCCACCGCGGCGTACAAGAGCCCGGTGAGGGTGGTGGGGTGCGCGGCGGCGTCCGAGGTGGGGCCGGCCAGAACCCCGTCATCGGCATGGATCGCGAGATCCCCGACGACGCGTCCCGGATCTGCGATGGCCGCCTCGAGAAGCGCGGTCCAGAGTCGGTGCCACCGTTCGATGGTGCTGCGATCGAACAGATCCCGGTCGTACTCCCACTGAACGTTCACCTGGTCGCCGGACTCGACGATGGTCAGGTGCAGGTCAGACTTTGCGACACCGAGCTCGGGTTCGATGATCTCGACGTCGAGCCCGTCGAGGGTCAGTCCCGTCGGCGCCATGTTCTGGTACGAGAGTCCCACCTGGTACAGCGGATGGTGCGATGTGGAACGCACCGGATTGACGAGGTCGACGAGTCGTTCGAACGGGATGTCGGCGTTCTCGAAGGCATCGAGATCCGTGGCCCGGGTGTGGTCGAGCACTTCCAGGAACGGACTGTCATCCCGGATCGTGGTGCGCAACACCACGGTTCCGACGAACATGCCTACGAGGTCAGACAGGTGCGGGTGACCGCGCCCGGCAACGGGTGTACCGATCGCGATGTCCGACGTGCCCGACAGGCGGGACAACAGCAACGCCAGAACGGTGTGCGCCACCATGAACGGCGTGCTTCCGGTGGCGCCGGCCAGTGCCCGCAGCCCAGAGGTCTGGGTCGCGGTCAGCGCCGTCCGCAGGTCACCTCCGCGACCGCCGACCACGGCCGGCCTCGGCCTGTCGGTGGGCAGGTCCAGACGTGCGGGCAGTCCGCGGAGCTGGGTGTCCCAGTACTCGAGCTGAACCGATGCCGCACCGCCGGGATCAGATTCCTTGCCCATCGCGTCGTGATGCCAGCGGGTGTAGTCGCGGTAGGACACCGGGAGCGGCTCCCAGCCGGGCTGCTGACCTCGCCGATGCGCGTGATAGGCGACAGCGAGATCGCGAGCCAGCGGCGCCGTGGACGAACCGTCGGCCGCGATGTGATGGACAACGCAGAACAGGACATGGTCGTCCGGACCCAGCCGGACCAGATCCACCCGGATGGGTACTGCGGCAGTCACATCGAACTCGGTGGCGACAACCTCGTCGATGTGGCCCGCCAGGTCGGCCTCGGTGATCGTGCGCACTTCGGGATCGATCCTGATGCCCAGCTCGGCAGCCGGAACGACCTGTTGCACCGGACCTTCCGGACTGTCCGGATAGACGGTTCGCAGCGGTTCATGACGATCGATGACATCGTGGACAGCGGCGGCCAGTGCAGTCACGTCGAGTGGCCCGCGCAGACGCAGGCCCAGCGGGATGTTGTACATCGACGACGCGGTGTCGAACCGGTTCATCACCCACATTCGGTGCTGGGCCGGCGATACCGGCGTGACCGAGGCCTCGTCGCCGTAGCCCCCGCGCAGCTCCGGACGCCCGCCGCCGCGCGTCACCGACTCCAGCCTGACCGCGATCTCGGCGACCGTGGGCGCTTCGAACATCCACCTCACCGGCACGATTGCCCCGAGCCGGGCACCGATCGCCGCGACCACCTGTGTGGCCACCAGAGAGTTCCCGCCGAGCGCGAAGAAGTCGTCGCTGCGTCCGACGTTCTCCGCACCGAGCACCTCGGAGAACACCTCGGCGGCAAGTGTTTCCATGTCCGTGACCGGCGGCGCGTAGGGGGCGGAGAGGACGACGGGCGGGGGCAGCGCGGCACGATCGAGTTTGCCCGACGCGGTGAGCGGCACCTCGTCGAGACGGACGATCGCGCCGGGGACCATGTGCGCGGGCAGGATCGATCGCAGCGCCGTCTTCAGGGCATCGGTGTCCACATCGCCGGTCACGTATCCGACGAGGATCGCAGATGCCGCATCTCCGCGGGGTTCGGTTGCCGCGAACTCGACACCCGGCTGTGCGGCGAGTGCGGCGTCGATCTCACCGAGTTCGATGCGGTAACCGCGGATCTTCACCTGCCGGTCGGCGCGACCCTGGTAATCGAGTTCCCCCGACGGTGTCCAGCGGACCAGATCGCCCGTGCGGTACATGCGGTCGCCGGGCGCGCCGTACGGGCTCGGGACGAAACGTGTTGCGGTGAGTACGTTTCGGCGGTGGTACCCCAACGCGACACCGGTACCGCCGAGATAGAGTTCACCGATCGCACCCATGGGGACCGGGTGCAGTCGGTGGTCCAGGATGACCGCGGTCGCCCCGGTCACCGGGCGTCCGATCGTCACCGGATCGCCGGGGTGTATCGGCCCGGCGAGTGCCGTCATCACGGTGACCTCGGTGGGCCCGTACGCATTGAACAGGTCGTGCCGTCCGGCCCAGCGCATCACCAGTTCCGGTGGGCACGCCTCACCTCCGACGATGATGGTGCCGAGATCCACGAGGTCGACGCCGGGTACCGACGCGAGCGCCGCCGGCGTGATGAAGGCGTGCGTGATCCGGGCGGAGCGCAGCAGCCCGGCAAGCTCCTCACCGCCGTAGATGTCGGTGGGGGCGATGACCATCGTCGCGCCGGATGCCAGCGCGAGCAGGAGTTCGAGGATGGAGGCGTCAAAGCTCGGAGACGCGAAATGCAGGGTGCGCGAACCCGGTCCGACGCCGTACCGCCGAATCTGTTCTGCGGCCAGCGCCGCCAGACCTCGATGGCCGACCACCACACCCTTGGGCAGTCCGGTCGATCCCGACGTGTAGATGACGTAGGCGGGGTCGTCGATCTGCAAGGGCCGCAGCCGATCCCGATCGGTGATCGGGCTCGGTGAGGCCTGCCGGTACCGGCGGACCAGGTCGTCGTCGTGTGAGCGCAGCCAGTGCACACCCGCGGTCGCACCGGCTTCGAGATTGTGGTCGGCACCGAAGCCGGTGATCCCCAGGTCGGCGGCGCTGTCCGAGATCAGGTAGGCGATGCGGTCGGCGGGTAGTTCAGGATCGATGGGCAGGAACGCGCCTCCGGCCGCGGTCACCGCCAGTTCCGCGACCACCGAGAAACTTCCCCGGGGCAACAGAATCGCCACCAGTCGACCCGGACCCACCCCGTACTCCATCAGGACGCGGGCCAGCCGGTGCACGCGTGCACTCAGTTCTGCGTACGTCAGGTCGGACTCGCCGGCGATCATCGCGGTCGACGATGCGTTGTCGGCTGCCACGCGCGCGAGCAGATCCGGCAGCAACTGTGGGCGGGCCGGAACGGGTCCGACCGCAGGGACATAGCGCGCCCGTTCGTCACCGGTGAACTCGTCGACTGTGAGGGCACGTTGCCCGACGGGGGCGTGGACGAGACGCGACAGCAGCGTCATGAACCGCGTGTGGTGTTCGGCGAGCACGGTGGGCGAATACGCGGCGGCGTTGGCTTCCAGCGCGATCCGCGTCTGTCCGGTGCCGGTGTAGACAGTGAACGCCAGATCCTCGACCGGCCCGGTGCTGAGGATGTAGCTGCGCCCGGTGCAGTCACCCAGGGGAAGGTCGTCGCGGAACATCATCAGATTGACTGCCGGACCGAAGAATCCACGGCCCACGTCGCCGTTCGTCGTGTGCTCGGCAGAATCGGCCAGGTCTCGGCGCATGTCCTCGAATCGGTACCGCTGCCTCCGCAGGGCACCACCCATGTCGGCCGAGACCCCGGCCACGAGTTCGGCAACGGTGGTCGTGGCGGTGACCCGGCCCCGGATCGGGACCACATTCGACACCATGCCGCCGGAACGTCGCAGCAGGGCATTGGTGCGCCCGGATACCGGCAGGCTCAACACCACATCGTCCACACCGGTGCCGCGCGCCAGATACAGCGCGGCGGCGGCGCTGATGATCGCGGGCAAGGTGGTCTTCAGTTCGGTGCACCGGACATCGATCTGATCGAGTACGGCTTGCTCGAGCACCCCGCCGATGCTGTGCGAGCGCGGAATCACCCCGGGGGTGGGTTCGGCGAGCCGCACCGGAGTCGGCAGACCCACGATCCGGTCGGCCCAATACTCACGGTCACGTTCGAAACGCGTCGACGCCCGGTACTTCTCGTCGTCGTCGTGGAGGTCGGCAAGGCTGCCCGCCCGACTCGGGGATTCGACCGCTCCCTCGCGCCTGGCCGTGTAGACCTCCGCGACCCGGGCGGCGAAGGCGGCCGCGCCGTAGCCGTCGAGAACGATGTGATGGACGCGGGTGTACCAGAAGTAGCGGTCCTCACCGATCCGCAGCGTCGCCGATTCGATCAAACGGTCGTGCAGGAGATCGAGGGGGCGCCGATACTCGGCGTCCATCCAGGCGTGCGCGTGAGCTTCGGGATCGGCATGCGCACAGAAATCGAGGTGCATCATCTCGTCGCGCAATGACTCATCGAAGTACTGCAGGGGCATGGCGTCCGGCGTCTCGCCGGGTATCAGGCGGATCATGGCGGTGTGGAACTCGCGGGCGGTCTGCCTGCCGACCTCCGTCAGTAGTGCGGTGTCGAGCGGGCCCTGCACATCGACGTATTGCGCGATGGTGAGCGGGACCTCAGGTACCAGCTGCTGCGCAAACCAGATGCTGCGCTGCGCTGCCGAAAGCGGTACTACGTCCGCTCCGGGAGAGCCTGGTTCACCGACGGGCACTTCTACTCACAAATCACTCGCAAACTTCGGGTCTCGGTGGCGGCCGGTCCGTGTCGTCACCGGCCGGAGGTACGCTGCCTGACGAATCGAATCAGCGCCGTGTGCCTTTCACGACGCCGGCTGACGATATCACCTAAGCAGAGGCTAACCTTATTCAACTGGATACGTAAGCTCGAAACCTTACCGGGGCTTATTATGACCGTAACGATCATTTTTGGTGGCAGGTGGGTCACTTACAACCAACGGAAGCG
This sequence comes from Williamsia sp., assembly GCF_036566845.1. Lineage (GTDB taxonomy): Bacteria > Actinomycetota > Actinomycetes > Mycobacteriales > Mycobacteriaceae > Williamsia. The sequence continues at coordinate 52,675 of NZ_DATCVM010000271.1, read as the reverse complement.
CAATTGATGTTCGAGAACGCAGTATGGGTGGTCACCAGGTGACCGCTCTCGACGTCATCTCGGAACCGGCCGTGACCGTGACAGATGTCCACAAATCGTTCGGGCCGGTCCAAGCTCTCCGCGGCATCTCCTTCACGGTTCCCCGCGGCAGTGTGCTCGGCATCCTCGGACCCAATGGCGCCGGCAAGACAACGTTGGTCGACGTGTTGTGCACCCTGATCCCGCCGGACGCCGGACGCGCCACGGTCGCCGGTCACGATGTGGTCACCGGAGCCCCCGGAGTACGTCAGTCCATCTCGATGACCGGCCAATACGCCGCGCTCGACGAGACCCTCGGAGGGCGCGACAACCTGATCTTCTTCGGACGGATGCTGGGCCTGCGCCGGATCGCGGCCCGCGATCGCGCCGACTATCTCCTCGACCGGTTCGACCTGGCCGACGCCGCCAAACGTCCCGTCTACTCCTATTCCGGCGGGATGCGCCGTCGGCTGGACATCGCCTGCGGACTCGTGGTGGAACCTTCCGTGGTATTCCTCGACGAACCGACCACCGGACTCGACCCGCGCAGCCGGCAGGCCGTCTGGTCCCTCGTCGAAGCCCTCAAAGCCGACGGCATCACAACCCTGCTGACCACCCAGTACCTCGAAGAAGCCGACCGCCTCAGCGACAACATCATCGTGATGGACCGCGGCCGGGTCGTCGCCGAGGGCACCGCCGACTCCCTGAAGCAGCAGGTCGGCGGTAGCTATTGCGAAGCGGTACTCGACAATCCCGCACAGGCGGCAGCACTGGTAGGCGTCCTGACCAGAGATCTGGGCAACCGTCACCGCCCCGCGGTCAGTGCCACCGACACCGTGACTCTCGCCGCCACCGACGGCGTCGAGACGATGGCCCGCGTGATCGCCGCGGCCAAGGCTGCCGGCATCGGTCTGCAGGATGTGGGGCTGCGCAACCCGTCACTCGACGACGTGTTCCTGACCCTCACGGGCGATCGGCCCAGCACCCCCGCCGGCGAGACGATCACGTGAGCGCACCATCGGTCTCCGATCGCATCGCCTGGCCCGACGCCACCGATCCGTCGGTGGTGACGCGAGGTCCGGCGTTCTGGCGGCAGTGGCTGACGTTGACGGGCCGCGCGGTCAGGTCCGCGCACACCGAAGGTGAGTTCGTGATCGCGGTGGTGATGCCGATCGTGTTCGCGCTCGGCTTCTACCTGCCGCTGCGGCTGATCATGGCCGACCGCGGCCTCGACTACGCGCAGTTCCTGATGCCGATCATCGTCCTGCAGGCGATCGCGTTCACCGCCGTCGCCGCCGCCCAGCGTGCCACGCTCGACAAACTCCGCGGTATGAATCGGCGTCTGTCCTCGATGCCTGTTCGGCCGCTGGCCCCGCTCATGGCGCGGATGAGCACCTCGATGCTCCGCTCGGTCATCTCGATCGCCGCCGCCCTGGTGTTCGGCGCGCTCCTGGGATTCCGTTTCGACGGCGGACCGATCGACACCCTCGGATTCTTCGCGTTTTCACTGGCAGTCGGATTCGTGCTCGCGATCGGTGCCGATTCACTCGGCCTCATCGCCAGCGGTCCCGAAGCCACCTCGCAGCTTCTTGTCCTCCCGCAACTCGTTCTCGGGTTGCTGTCCACCGGGTTCGTACCGGAATCCGGCTTTCCGGAATGGGCTCAGCCGTTTGCCCGCAACCAGCCGATCTCGCATTTCGCCGGCACCATGCGCGAACTCGCCGAAGGTCATCCGACCATCGCCACCGCCACGCCCGCGTTGCTCTGGCTCGGAGCACTGACGGTCGCGTTCATCGCGCTGGCCCACCACACCCAGACCCATCGGCGGTTGTACCCGTGACCCGTACCGCCACGACCGCTGTCGTCAACCCCGATGCACTCCCTTTTCCGCGCCGCGATGCCTGGGCACCGGAGCCGAGCCCACGGGCTCTGGTTCGTGGTTCTCGGCTTCAGGCCGAACGCATCCTGACCAAATGGGCGAAGGACCCGGCGACGCTGCTGCAGTCGCTGCTCTTCCCGGCTCTGATGGTGCTGTTGTTCTGGCTGGTCCTCGACCGTTCCGTCAGTTCGCACACCGGCGAGTCGAGTGCATTCGGGATGGTCCCGATGGTCGCACTCGTCGGAGCGATGTCTGGGGCCTCGATCAGCGGTCTCGGGCTACGACGCGAGCGCACCTCGGGCCTGCTGACGAAGATGTGGGCACTCCCCGTACACCGGGCATCGGCGATGGTCGGCCGGCTGGCCGCCGAGGCGGTACGCGTGGTCGTGACGGTGACCTTCGTGTTGCTGGTCGGCACGCTCATCGGCTTCCGGATCGAGACCGGCCTCGGCGGATACATCGGGATCCTGGCTGTTTCAATGATCTTCGGCTTGTCGTTCTCGATCATGGTGACCGCGTTGGCCTTACGGAGCAAGGACTCCCACATCGTCGAATGGGTTGCCATCGGCACCAACCTGGCCATGTTCTTCAACACCGGTTTCGTTCCGGCCGACGCCTACCCGGCATGGCTCCGGCCGATCGTCGAATACCAGCCCCTGAGCTGTGCCGTCGAGGCCATCCGCGCCTTTGCGACCGGCGGCGCGCTGATGGAACCGCTGCTCCTGACCGCCGGCTGGTCGGCACTGCTGATCGCGGTCTTCACCCGGCCCACTCTGCACGGCTATCGCCAAGCCGCAACGCGCGGCTGATCAGACGTAGAAACTACGGTGCCGGATGCTGCCCCGGATCCGGCCGACCAGGTTGCCGGCGTGAAAGAGCCACCGCCCGGTCGGTACCTTCGTCAGCCACGTCGGCAACAGCGGGTTGCGAAACAGCAGATACAGCAACACATCAACGGTTCCGTACCACGCCCTGGGCGGCATCCCGTAGTGCCGATAATCCGAATACAGCTGGGCATCACCTTCGCCGCACATCACCGACTGGCTCCAGATCCCGGACAGTGTATCCCGGAGTCGGTAGGCGACCAGCGCGGTCGGTGAATGCCCCATCACGCCGCCGGCCAACTGAACCCTGATCGTGAAATCCGAATCCTCGGCGCCGCGGTTGTAGTCGACGTCGAAGCCACCCACACGTGTGAACATCTCCGTCCACACGCCGAGGTTGCATGTTGGTGATACCTGCATGAAGCCGGGGAACTCGTATGGAACGTCCGGTGGCAGCATGTCCCGCCAGCTTCGCACCAGCGGGGAATTGAATGTCGCGGTCTCGACCGCGCCGCCGACCGCATCGAAGTACCGTGCTGCGGAGGTCAGCTCCTGCAACCAGTCCGGACCGACACGGTCATCGCCGTCGCAGAACGCCAGGAAATCACCTTTGGCCAGAGCCACGCCCTCGTTGCGCGCATGCGAGCTTCCCCGACGCGAACTCGCGTCGACCCACCGCAGAGTCAACACGTCGTTCAACGGATGACGCTCGATATGCTCACGCATCCCGTCGGTCGACCCGTTGTCTGCGATGAGCACCTCGAACGGGTGGGGATACGTTTGTGCCGCCAGCGCTTCGAGCTGTTCGTCGATCAGGCCGACCACGTTGTGGACCGGAATGACAACCGAAACAAGTTCGGGCCGTTCGTGATCGACGCGGACTCGTCGCTCGCGACGCGGCGTCACCGAGGCACGACCACCGCTGGCACGCTGAAGTGTCCTCTCCGGTATCCGCCCGGTCTCACCCCGGATCGCGGCCCGTAGACCGGCTGCGGTCAAATACATCCGCGTTGCCCGCTTGCTGCCGATGGCCATGGACCGACCACGCAAGAAGTTGTCTTTCAACAGAGACACCACGCACCACAGCGGCTCGCTGCGCGCGTACCGGCGATACAGAGTCCACCGGTTTCGGGCAATGTAGTAGTGCCGGAAGGGCGCATCCTCAGAGAACTCGATCCCCGCCCCCGCACCCCGCCCTCGCAGGATCCAACGCACCGGGCGCGGCGGCTGCCACACCGCCGGCTGACCGAGTCGATGTGTGATGACCGCTCCCGGCACGATCAAAGCGTGGCAACCATGCGCCCGGGCGCGTAGATAGAACTCGGTCTCGACACAATCGATGAACAGACTCTCGTCGAACAGTCCGATCGCGTCGAACACCGTGCGGGTGATGGCCAGTCCCGACTGGATCGGTTCGAATGCCAGCGTCAGGCCCTTGTGGGCGAACCAGAAGGGTGCGACATCGTCGTTGATGGCGAACGGGGACAACATGACCGAAGTCAACCCCACCGAATCGGCCAGATCGAGATGGTCGAGGATCCGATCGATGTAGTCGTCGGCCACCACGGTGTCCTGGTCGAGGGTGAGCACCACGTCGGCACCGGCATCAAGCGCTCGGCGCACACCGGTGTTCAGGGCACGGGCGATCCCGTAGTTGTCCGGCAGTTCGACGATCTTGGCCCCAAGTGCCTCACACCTGTCCAAGATCGACCGGACGTCACCAGCCGGTGAGGTTCGTAGCGACGGTGATCCGTCGTCCACGACCCACACCGAATCCACTTGACCCACAATGCCGTTGACGCAGTCAATGAGGTCGATGCCTGACTCGAACGCCGCGACCACCGCAACCACGGACGTCATCGATTCACCCATGCCCGCCTCAACTCTCCTCGACTCTTGTTCCCGTATTGCCCAAAGCCCGGTCCACCGCCGCGGCGGTTTCGGCAACCGCGGGTGCACGCATCATCGAGTGGTGGTCGCCCGCGACCTCAGACACCTCGAGTACACCGGTGGCGAGACGTTTCCAGACCCCGAGATCGTCGGGGTTCTCGCGGGAGCAGATCAGGTGGACCGGCCCGGAATACGGTGTCGGATGGTGCTTCTTGATGAGTTCTCGGCCCAGATCCCAGAACACCGTCCATTGCAGCGTCGTCGGAAGGCGCAGAAGTCCGGCCGTTGATACCAGCAGCCGCATCATCACCCGATTCCACAGGACCGCGATCTGTGATTGCTCGGCTCCCGCCCGGGCAGCTGCGTCATCGTCGCCGGCGCCCCGGTCCGGAAGTGCCGCCCTATCGGCGCCCGAGTCGTCGTGACGTGCGCTCCGCGCGGACGCCGCCTCGCCGGTGACCCGAGCCAGCAACTCCGGCTCGAACAGCGGGTCCAGCAACAGCACCTGCTCGCACTCCTGCCCACTCCGGCGCAAGATGGTCGCAGACTCGAGCATCACGAGTGCTCCCATCGAGTATCCCGCCAACCGGTAGGGGCCTTCAGGCTGAATCGATCGGATGTCGCGAACCGCGCGGCGCGCGGCGGCGCGGATCGAACGATCCGCTCGACCTCGGTTTTCCAGCCCATGCGCCTGGATGCCGTATACCGGTAGATCCGCATTCAGACTCCGGGTCAGCGGCAAGAGACTGGCCGCGGGACTGCCTGCTCCGGCCGCCAGGAATAGCGGTCTGCCTTCACCGGAGCGCAATTCGGTGATGGAACTCGCGCCCGCGGTGCTCGCGCGATCCCGATGAGCACGATCGAGCGTGGCAGCCAGTCCGGCAATCGTCGGTTCTCGCGCGAAGTCCGAGGACGGGATGTCCACCAGCCAACGCTCCTGCAGCCCGCTCAGCATCTTCGCCGCGGCCAGTGAATCGCCACCGAGCGAGATGAAATCCTCGTTGCGGCCCGCGGTTTCCAGACCCAGGACCTCACACCACAGATGCGACAGCGCGGCCTCGGTGGGTCCTCGCACCGGTTCGGGAGACCGGGGCGCGGGCGGCGGCAAGGCATTCCGGTCCACCTTGCCACGCTCGTTGCGCGGCAGCGCCGTCATGACCACCACATCGCGAGGAATCATCCATGGCGCCAGGGTTTTTGCCAGTTCGGTCCGGATCTCGGCCGGTGACGGAGTCCATCCCGCTTCGTCGATCGCGACGTGTGCGATCAGCTGACCGGCCTCCCGGTTGGCGGTGACGACTGCTTCTGTGGTCCAGGGCAGGGAACGCAGCGCGGCCTCGACCTCCGCCGGTTCGACCAGATAGCCGCGGATCTTGACCGCATCGTCGCACCGGCCGAGCAGGTGCAGCTGCCCCGATTCGTCGAAGCGTCCCAGATCGCCTGTGCGGAGCCGGAATCGACCATCCCCGAGCGGTACGAACTTGGTCGCGGTCATCTCGGGATCTCCGTGGTACCGCAACGCCATATGCCCGGACTCGACGTGGACCTCGCCGGTCTCACCCACCGGAACATCGGTTCCGGTGTCGTCGACGATCCGGACCAGTTTGTCCGTCGCCGGAGTACCCACCGGGATCACGCCGGTTGGAAGGGCCCGTTCCGGCGGAAACGAATTGAACGCCAGGTTGCCCATCTCCGAGGACCCGGACCAGCTGCAGTACACCGCATCCGACAACAGGGTCCGCCGCAGATGCTCGATATCCGTACTGTGGATCGGCTCTCCACAGGTCGAGAGCAACCGGACATCGGGCAGCTGCTCCCCGGGCGACAGTTCCGGCAGCCAGGCCCGCAGCAACGAGGGCGTGCAGTGCACGGTGCTGGCGCCTTCGGCGGCAAGCCAGTCGAGTAGCCCGGTGGTGCTGCGCCGCCGGGAATCCCAGAGCAACATCGTCGCCCCGTTGAGAAGAGACATCACCAGACAATCGAAACCGGCACCGAAACTCAACGGCAACAGCACTGCTGCCCGGTCGGAGTCGTCGAGCCCCATGAACTCGTGCCCGTCGCGCGCCTGATTGACCCAACCGCGCTGGGAATGCACCAGCCCCTTGGGTTTTCCGGTCGACCCGGAGGTGAAGATCATGACCGCCGCATCGCCGGGTTCGGGTTCTGCAACCGTCGCCTGGACCCGGGGCAACTCCGCGATCTGCGACGGTGACAACCGCGTCGCGCCGGACAGGGCCAGGATGTGGTCGCGCCGATCGTCGGGCAGCAGCGGGTCCAGCAGGATCACCGGATGTCCCGAGCTCAGCACGGCCAGCACCGCGAGCACCGACTCGACATCGGATTCGATGTCGATGGCGACCGGCTGCCCTGGTTCGGACACGGCGGCGGCGACCGCACCGGCACGCTCATCGGCAAACGCTCGCGCGGCGCCGTACGTGATCGACCCGTCGGGCGTGACGACCGCGAGATGGTCGGGTCGCGCCGCAGCCGTGGCACGCCACTGTGCGACAGCGGATTCCGGCACGGCGGTCGGCGACTCGATCACCCGAGCAGTCCCGCTTCGATGGTGGGCCAGGACCGGTGCAGTTCATCCTGCCAATACAGCCAGGAGTGCGTGCCCTCCGTCGGCAGATGGATCTCGGCCGGAATATCCAGTTCCCGCAACCGATCCGCCATCGCCTCGGTGCAATAGCGGGTCGCGGCCTCGAGTGCGCCTCCGACGATGATCTGGTTCTCGACGGGCGGCGCACCGGGGGCCTGCGACTCCGGCGTGTCGTAGCGTCCGGCGGCCCCGCTGCCGCTGGAGAGATACAGGGACAGCCCGCGAAGCTTCTCGGCGTTGACGTACGGGTCGCGTTCGACCCAGAGCGGCGAGGTCGCCGGGCCCCACATGTTGTCGGCGTTGCCGCCGCTCGCGGTCAGGACGATGCCACGGACCGCGGCCTGTCCCAGCGGGGTGCTGGTCTGCGCGCACCCGCTGTAGGAGGCGACCGACCGGTAGAGGCCGGGAGCCGAGATGGCGAGGTCGAGGACCGAGGTCGCCGACATCGACAACCCGGCGATCGCGTTTCTGCCGTCCGTCGCCAATGCGTCGTCGATGACAGACGGGAGTTCGGTGGTCAAGAACGTTGTCCACATCGGACGGCCCACCGTCGGGTCTTCGGCGATCCAGTCGGTGTAATAGCTGCCGATCCCCTTCGACGGGATCAGGACGTTCACGAACTTGTCGGCGAAGAACTCGCGCGCATCGGTCTGCGCCAGCCAATTGGCACCGTCTTCACCACCGCCCGCCCCGTTGAGCAGATACAGGGTCGGGGCACCGGCGCCGCCGGCGGGCCTGATCAACTGGAACGGAATGTCCCGGTCCATCGACGGCGAGTGGACGGTGATCTCCCACAGGTTGCCGTCGAGTTGCACGAGCGACGTGACACGCGCACCCTCGACGGCTGGATCAGCCGACGCGACCGGCGCCGCGAACAGCGCGGTCAGCACAACAAAGGACGCCAACATCAGTTGGAGGCATCGGCGGGAGCGACTGTTCACCGGCGCAGACGAAGCGGGCAGCGAATCCGTGATCAAGTTAGCGTTCATCACGGCTTAGGTTAGACTACCCTCGTTTCTCCAGGTCACACCCTCCGCCGTTCAGCGTCCGGGCAGGAATCGCAGCGCCTTGACGAAGGCGGGAACGATCCGCATGAACAACGACCGCGGGACGCCCTTGATGCCACCGAGTCCGATGATGCGTTGCTCGGCAACCGTCTGCGGTTCGGTGTATTTGAGGAGTCCCTCGACACCGTGGCGGCGTCCGACACCGGAACGGCCCATGCCACCCATCGGCGCGGCGGTCGACCCCCACGCGGCCGCGTAGCCCTCGTTGATGTTGACGGTGCCGGCGCGTAGTTCGGCGGCGATCTTTCGGGCCTCTTCGGACGAACCGGCAAAAACGCTGGCGTTCAGCCCGTATTCGGTGTCGTTTGCGCGCTTGATCGCCTCGTCGACCGAATCGACGGGATAGATCGAGACCAGCGGCCCGAAGGTCTCCTCTGCGTAGCAGTCCATACCGTCGTCGACACCCGAGAGGACTGTCGGCTCGTAGAAGAACGGCCCGAGGTCAGGTCGACGTTTGCCACCGGCCAGGACGACGGCGCCCTTGCCCTTGGCGTCTTCCACGTGTGCCTCGATGGTGTCGACCTGCGCGGCCGAGGCCAGCGAACCCATCTCGGTGGAGAAGTCGTACGCGCTGCCGAGGGTCATCGCGGCCACCCGGCGGGCGAACTTCGCGGAGAAGTCGGCGGCCACCGGGTTCTCCACGTAGATGCGTTCGATCGAGATGCAGAGCTGACCCGAATTGGAGTACGACGCGCGCACCGCACCCTCGACCGCCTTGTCGACATCGGCGGATCTGGTCACGATCATCGGGTTCTTGCCACCGAGTTCGGCCGAGAAACCGATCAGCCGGCGACCGGCCTGTTCGGCGAGCTGGGCTCCGGTGGCCGAGGATCCGGTGAACATCAGGTAGTCGGCCTGGGCCACGATCGCCTGCCCGACCACCGAACCCGGTCCGGGGACCACGGCGAACAGATCGCGAGGCAGTCCGGCCTGATACAGCAGTTCGACCACGGCCAGTGCGCAGTAGGGAGTCTGGCTGTCGGGTTTGAGGACCACACCGTTGCCGGCCATCAGCGCCGCCAGACCGTCGGACACCGCCAGCGTCATCGGGTAGTTCCACGGCGAGATCACCCCGACCACACCTTTTGCCTGGTACCGGACTCTGGTGTCGGTGGCGACGGGGAGCATGCCCTTGACCTTGCCCGCGGCCAGCAGCCTGGGCCCGGTCTTGGCGTAGTGCCGGGCGGTCATCGCCACATCCAGCACTTCTTCCTGGGCGTATCCGCGGGCCTTGCCGGTCTCGGCCTGCGCCATGTCGGCCAGGGCGTCGCGGTTCTTCAGGACCAGCGCGGCGAAGTCGGTCAGGATCTGTGCGCGCTCCCGCGGCCAGAGCTTCGACCACTGCGCCTGAGCAATCCGGGCCTTCCCGAATGCGACGGTCACGTCGTCGGCGGTACCGACCGGGATCGTGGTCATCTCGCTGCCGCTGAACGCCTCGAGCACCGGTCGGGTCTCACGGGCGTCGACGTCGTCGATCGCAATCAGCCCGCGAAGCCTGTCAAAAGTTGCCTGGCCTGGTTTTGCCATTGTGTCCGCCCCTTCACTCCGCCGGAGCGACGAGGACGATTCCGTCGTCATCGCTGTAGGCGATGTCACCTGCATTGAATGTCACGCCACCGAGTTCGATCGGGATGTCACGCTCGCCGACACCGCTCTTGGTCGACTTACGCGGGTTGGTTCCGAGGGCCTTCACGCCGATGGCCATGTCACCGATCATTTTCGAATCCCGGATGGCGCCGTTGACGATGATCCCCGACCAGCCGTTGCTGCGACCGAGTTCCGCGATCACGTCGCCGACCAGAGCGGTGTGCAGCGATCCGGACCCGTCGATCACCAGGACGCCGCCGTTGCCGGGCTCGGAGAGGATCGACTTCAGGAGTGCGTTGTCCTGGAAGCACTTGACCGTGGTGACCGGTCCGACGAACTCGCGGGTGCCACCGAACTGGGTGAACTGGACGTCGCAGCTGCGGACATCCGGGCCGATCTCGTCGACGAGGTCAGCGGTTGCAACAAAGGTCGTTTCGCTCATGACCTTCAGACTAACGACATATCCTACTGGCGGGTAATAACGGTGCCGGTCACTCCGGCGCACCCACGGCGACTTCGACGCCACCGATCTCCACCAGATCGCCGACAACAAGCTGCCGTCCGCGCCGCGTCTCGAGTTCTCCGTTCACACTCACCAGACCGTCGGCGATCACTTCCTTCGCCTCGGCCCCGGATTCGATGAGGTTGGCCAGTTTCAGGAACTGTCCCAGACGGATTGAGTCATCACGGATCGGAACTGTTTGCGTGCTCACGGTCCAATCCTCTCACTGCCACGTTAACGTTGTTGCGGACCAGCTGTGGAAAGGCACCAAACTGTGAGCGTTGATTCCCCCGAAACCACCGCCGAAGCAACCTCACCGATACCGCGACCGTCCCGAATGACGCCTCCTACAGGCTGGTTCCGGAACGCACCCCGTTACGCCAGCTGGGTTGTGGGGGTTCTGGCGGGGATCTCGCTGCTCAGCAGCTTGTCGTATCAGTTCCGGCGGCTCACCGAAGTACCGCGCGAGTACGTCGACAACTACATCATCTCGGCCCCCGACACCAGCCTGGCCTGGGCTCTTGTGCTGGCGCTCTTGGCTTTTGCGCTCGCGGCCCGCAAACGGATCGCGTGGTGGCTGACGGTTGTCTACATCCTGTTGTTCGGAACTGCCAACGTCGTATATCTATTCGAGCCGTTGGCGTCCGAGAACGGCGTCGACGCGGTGGTTCGGGTCAACATCTTCATCGGTCTGGCATTCCAGTTGCTGGCGCTCGCCTACCTCGTCGGGAGCTACCGGCAGTTCTACACAAAGGTCCGCAGAGGCGCCGTCTGGCGAGCCCTCGGCGTGCTGGTCGCCGGGCTCGTCGCCGCGTCGCTGATCGGCTGGGCGCTGGTCGAGATCTGGCCGGGCACACTGCCGCAGTCACACCGATTGCCGTACGCGATCAATCATGTGGTGACGTTCGGCTCTGTCGACGTCTCCACCGACTACGACCAGTACCACTCCTACCAGCCGATCGACTCCCTGCTCGGCATCCTCGGTGCGCTCGCCCTGATCGCGGCGGCGCTGATCCTGTTTCGCTCGCAGCGCTCCAACAATTCGATGACCCCGGACGACGAACGGCTGATCCGCGTGCTGGTCGACGGGTACAGCGGCGACGATTCACTCGCCTTCTTCTCGACCCGCCACGACAAGGCAGTGGTGTTCGCGCCCAACGGTTTGGCGGCGATCACCTATCGCGTCGAGGTCGGTACCGCGATGGCCGGCGGAGACCCCGTCGGCGACAAGAAGTACTGGCCGGACGCGATCGCCGAGTTCCTCAAGGTCTGCGACCGCTACGGGTGGCACGCGGGAGCGATCGGCGTCAGTGTCACCGGCGCCGAGTACTGGGATGCGGCCGGGCTCAAAACCCTGAACATCGGCGACGAGGCGATCGTCCACACGCGCGGTTACAACCTCAACGGGCCCGACATGAAGGCCGTTCGGCAGTCGGTGGCACGCACCAAGCGTGCCGGGATCACCGTCCGGATCTGCCGGCACGAGGATCTTTCAGCGGAGCAGATGTCCGCGATGATCGCCCGGGCCGACGCCTGGCGGGACACCGACGAGGAACGCGGCTTCTCGATGGCGCTCGGCCGCCTCGGTGACCCCAAGGACGGCCGCTCGATCCTGGTCGAAGCCGTCCAGAACGCCGGTGCCGTCGACGAGAAGGTCGTCGGCATGTTGTCGTTCGTACCCTGGGGCACCACGGGTGCCTCGCTCGACGTGATGCGACGCGACCACGATTCGATCAACGGCCTCACCGAGACGATGGTGACCGAGTTCGCCGAGAACGCAGAGGCATTCGGGATCCTCTACATCTCGATGAACTTCGCAGCCTTCCGGACCGTCTTCGAAGAAGGCGGCACGATCGGTGCCGGCCCGGTCATGCGAGCCATGTACGGCGCCTTGACCTTCGCCTCGAAGTACGTGCAGATGGAATCGCTCTACAAATCGAACGCCAAGTATCAACCCGAATGGGTTCCCCGGTTCCTCTGCTTCGAAGACGGCCGGACGGTGCCGCGTGTCGGACTCGCCGCAGTCGTCAACGAAGGCTTTGTAAAACTGCCCAAGTTCGGCAAAGGCCGTGATTTCACCGGTGATTCGTCGTCGGTTCCGCCGGGTGTCGACGTCGACGCGATCGCCGCGAAGATCGAAACCGAAGGCGAGCAGGAACATCGCGGTCCGCGACGCCCCGAACAGGTCCGGGTGCGGCTGGCCAAGCTCGAAAAGCTCACTGCCGCCGGAGTCGATCCGTACCCGCCGGCTTATCCGCCCACCCACACCATCGCCCAGGCTGTTGCCGCACCGCAGGGGACCACCGGTCGTATCGCCGGACGGGTCATCCGCATGCGCGACTTCGGCAAGGTCGTGTTCTGCGATGTGCGCGACTGGAGTGGCGACATGCAGGTGCTCGTGGATTCGAGCGCGCTCAAGTCCGGCACGCCCGACCTGGCGTCGACTGTCGATCTCGGGGATCTGATCGAGGTCAGCGGCACCGTGGGACGCAGCCGCAAGGGTGAACTGTCGCTGCTCGCCAAGGATTGGCGGATGCTCGGCAAGTGCCTGCACCCGTTGCCCGACAAGTGGAGTGGACTCACCGATCCCGAAGCCCGTGTCCGCCAACGGTATGTGGACCTCACCATCAACCCGCGTGCCCGCGATCTGATGCGGGTCCACAGCGCGATCGTGAAGTCGATGCGGGACTATCTCTCCGGCCGCGACTACATGGAGGTCGAGACCCCGATCCTCCAGCAGATCCACGGTGGCGCCAACGCGGCACCGTTCCGCACCCACATCAACGCCTACGACCTCGACCTCTATTTGCGGATCGCTCCGGAGCTCTACCTCAAGCGGTTGTGTGTCGGCGGTATGGAGCGGGTCTTCGAGATGGGCCGCAACTTCCGCAACGAGGGTGTGGACTTCAAGCACAACCCGGAGTTCACCAGCCTGGAAGCCTATGAGGCCCACAGCGATTACGACCGGATGCTGCACCTGACCCGGGAGATGATCCAGAACGCCGCCATCGCCGCCCACGGCGAACAGGTGGTCTACATCGAGGGCCCCGGCGGGGAGATCGAGAAGGTCGACATCTCCGGTGAGTGGCCGGTGAAGACGTTGCACGGCGCGGTGTCGGAGGCGATCAACGAGGACGTCACACCGTACTCGGACGTCGACACCCTGAAGGCCCTGTGCGACAAGCACGACATCCCGTACCGCAACGATTGGGACGCCGGCCAGGTCGCGCTCGAGATGTACGAGCACCTCGTGGAGGACCAGACGACGTTCCCGACGTTCTACAAGGACTTCCCGACGTCGGTGTCGCCCCTGACCCGCCAGCACCGGACCATTCCGGGCGTCACCGAACGCTGGGACCTGGTGGCCTGGGGTGTCGAATTGGGCACGGCCTACACCGAACTCACCGACCCGGTGGAACAACGCAAGCGCCTGACCGAACAGTCGCTCCTCGCGGCCGGCGGCGATCCGGAGGCAATGGAACTCGACGAGGACTTCTTGCAGGCCCTCGAACACGGCATGTTGCCCACCGGCGGGCTAGGAATCGGCGTCGACCGGATCGTCATGCTCCTCACCGGGCAGTCGATCCGTGAAACGCTCGCGTTCCCGCTCGCGAAGCCCAAATAGGAACGGCCAGACGTAGTGGACTGGTTTCACACGCACGTGGTCGAAACCGGCCGCGTGGCAACACTTGTGGCTCTGATCACTTTCATCGTCACCTATGCGATCACTCGTCGGGTGACGCGGTCGATCAAGGCGCGCGGGGAGAACCCCACTGGCAGCGCCGAGTCCGGCCCGGTCAACGACATCTACATCGGCGGGGTCCACATCCACCATCAGGTATGGGGCATCTTGATGGTCCTGGTGGCCGCGCTCCTCGAGTTCCGCTTCCAGCCGGGCGCCCCGTGGCGCGAAGTGCTCGCCGGCCTGTTCGGGATCGGCGCGGCGCTGGTTCTCGACGAGTTCGCCCTGTGGCTGCACCTCGAGGACGTGTATTGGTCGGAGGAAGGTCGCAAGTCGATCGATGCGGTGATGATCGCTGCGGTGGTGGGCCTGGCGATGCTGATCGGGACGTCACCGATCGGTGAGAACGAACCGCATTCCACCCTCTTGGGTGGCACCGTGGTCGCGCTGGGCATCCTGATCCATCTGCTCTACTCGGTGATCTGTCTGTTGAAGGGCAAGATCGCCACCGGCCTGATCGGCCTGCCCGTGCCGCTCCTGGGCTTTTTCGGATCCATGCGACTGGCACATCCGGAGTCGTACTGGGCCCGGCGATTCTATTCGCCGGTGAAGGTCGAGAAGGCCCGTGGTCGCTACAGGAAGTACGTCGACCGTCGCGAACGGATGCGCGATCTGGTCGGCGGACGCGAGTAGCTCAGCAGGCAGGCCACCGCGAACTCGGCCTCAACTCGCGAAGTGGCTGTGTACGTTTCGCAGATGACGGGTGAGTACTGTTGTCCGACAACGGCGCTCGTGACGACCGAGCACTTCTTCTCCGCTGGGCGCCGACATCGCACTATCGTATGGCAGCATCGTCGGCATGCAGACGCCCATGATCGACTACCTTCACTTACTGCTTGAGTCCATCGGAGAGGACGCAGGTGAGGTCGCCGCATACATACCTGAGCTCGCGCAGGCCGACCCAAACCGGCTTGCCGTCGCGGTGGCGACGCTCGACGGCGAGTCATACGTATCGGGCGATGCCGACGTCGAGTTCACGATTCAGTCGATCTCGAAGCCATTCACCTACGCGCTCGCGATCGCCGACCAGGGCCTCGAAGCCGTGCTCGATCGCATCGACGTCGAGCCGTCCGGTGACGCATTCAACGAGATATCGCTCGACCCCGACACCGGCAGGCCGAGAAACCCGATGATCAACGCGGGAGCGATCGCATCTCACGCACTCGTGCGCGGCGACGGCGCCGATGCCCGCGTCGAGCGCATCCTCGACCTCTACAGCCGCCTCGCGGGGCGGCAGCTGTCGATCGCTGAGGATGTCTTCGAGTCCGAACTCTCCGCCGCCGACCGCAACATGGCGCTCGCCTACATGCTGCGCACGGTCGGCACACTCCACGGCGATCCCGCTGACGTTGTACGGGGCTACACCCGGCAGTGCTCTGTTTCGGTGACGGTGCGCGACCTTGCGCGCATGGCGTCGGTGCTCGCCTCGAACGGAAGAACGCCTGACGGTGACCAGGTGCTCGACCCCGCCGTCAACAGGCAGGTCCTGAGCGTCATGGCCACGTGTGGCATGTATAACTCCGCGGGCGATTGGCTGACCTCGGTCGGCATCCCCGCGAAAAGTGGCGTCGCCGGCGGTCTCATGGGCGTGCTGCCCGGTCAAGTGGGCATTGCCGTGTTCTCGCCGCGACTCGACGCGCACGGCAACAGCACGCGAGGCGTGCGCATGTTCGAGCGCATGAATCACGACCTGGGCCTGCATCTGATGGCCGCGACCGAGTCAGCGCAATCGGTATCGCGTCGCCAAGAGCGCGATGGCGCTGCGGTGCACGAGATCACGGGCGATCTTCACTTCATAGAAGCTGAGCGTGTGCTGCGAGGGTTTGCGCAGGAGCCCGTGGGCGATGCGCCTGTTGTCATCGACCTCGACCGCGTGCGCCGGGCCAACGACATCGCCAGGCGAATGCTGCTCGAGGGCATCCGCCGTCTTCACCTCGACGGTCACGACGTGCGGATCGTCGACCCGTGGGGCGTGCTCGGCAACGCCGAAACCGGCTCAGGCGAACTCGTGCGAGGCGAGCAGGCGCATGGCGGCTACGTGCCTACGTCGTACCCCGACGTCGCGAGCGCCGCACGCGGCTGAGGCAGCTGAGGTCACCCCACACGCTGAGGGGCGGGGGGTCAATACGATCTCGCCTCCAGTCAGGACAATTACTGATCACAAGGCGGCGGAAACCGAGAGCTGCTGCAACGCCCGGTGGGCGGGACTGCCCGGCGCGGCGCTCATCACCAGAAGAAATTGTCCAGCACTTCCGCTGATTTGGAGTGTCTGCCAGTCCAGCGTCAGGTCACCGATCTTGGGATGCCGGTATCGCTTCGAGCCGCCCGACAGATCAGACACCAATCGTGCTGTCCACCAATGCCGGAAGTCGGGGTCGCTGGCTGACAGGTCGGCCACCAGTTCATCGCGCGCCGGATCACGTTCGCCATCCACGGCCACCATCCGTAAGAAGGCAACACAGCTACGGGCGGCTGATGGCCAGTCGGGGTACATGGTGCGGATCCTGTCATCGCGAAAGGTCAGATGCACCCAGTTGCGCTGGGCCTGGCCGATCTCAGCGAAGTCGACGAGAAACTCAGCGGCCAAGGCGTTCCAGGCCAACACATCCATCTTCCGGTCGAGCACAACCGCGGGAGAGTCGGCGAGATTGTCCAGCAACCGACGGGTCAGCGGATGGACTCGGTCGTCTCGAATCGACTGTGATTTGGTCTTTCCCGCCAGGCGGCGGAGGTAGCGCTCTTCGTCAGAATCGAGACCGAGAACGTTCGCGATCGCTGTCAACGTCGCCTCCGACGCGCTTGGTAGTCGGCCCTGTTCGAGTCGTGTGTAGTAGTCGGCGCTGATGGATGCGAGCTGGGCTACCTCTTCTCGCCGGAGTCCCGGTACTCGGCGGCTGCCTCGAGAGACCACTAGACCCACCTGCTCAGGCTGGAGGGCGCGGCGCCGCGTCTGCAGAAACTTGCCCAACTCTTCCCGGCTCTCCGAACGCTCGTTCACGCCCAAACCTTACATAGGACCCGCCCCCCAACAATCGCCCACCATCAGCGAGACCTCCCTTCGACATGGCCAGAGTCTCGGGGGGAAGGATTTTTCCTAGGAACATTCTTGACCTTGTTGTGCGATTGCCAGTCGCTTAGTTTCGAATTGGTCTGCCGCTCATCGGTAGCTCGACTCTCATTCCGCTCGAAGGTGGCTTGGCCGTTTTATTCTTCGCCCCGCCCTTTCATTTCGGACTGACACCCGCCAGCAAAGCAGAAATCGGAACCCCGGTTCAAACGTGAGGATTGCTAATCAAAACGCGGTTAGTGCCACCCACCGTGGCGCAGTCATATCTCAGGACCACCGGGGGCTTCTTCCCAGCCCGATCATCACTGGCGGGCACCACGTCGTCGACGACGGCCATCAGACGTGAGCGCACAGCACATCGCCTGGGCCGCTGCCGATGACGATCAACCATCTGACCAGAATGGTTGTGGTGGCGGCCGTGACTGCGGTCCTGACCGGTTGCGGAGTCACGAAAACCGAGCGCGCCGACAGCCTCGAGCCTACGAGCTCCGATGTCGCGCCACCTGCCCCGGTCCTCCCGGCTGAACCCCAGCGGACCGTGAGCAATGTGCCCATGGAGCGCATTTCGCGGGGTGAAGACCTCCGCAGTTCATCCTCTTCTCCTTTGACGGTGTGGGCGTCTCAGAGAACTGGGATCTTTTCCTCGAGACCGCCAAAGATGCGGACGCCCGATTCACCGCGTTGATGACCGGGTTGTACTTCTTGACCGACGACAACAAACTCCACTATCAAGGACCCGGATACAAGCCGGGCGAAGCATCGCTGGCATTCGGCGGCACCGAGAACGAGGTCGTCGAACAGGTCGAGTATCTGAACCGGACCTGGTATGACGGACACGAAATGGGCACCCACTACGTCGGCCACTTCTGCGCCGGCACCAAGAATCCTGGCAAAGACTGGTCCACCGCCGAGTGGAATCACGAGCTCGATGAGTTCTTCCGGCTGATGACCGATTGGCAGCAAATCAACAACATAACCAGCGGTCCCGACCTTGCCTTTGGCACCGACGTCGTCAAGGGAGGTCGCACCCCGTGCCTCGAAGGCGGAATGGGCGAGTTGTTCCCAGCGCTCGGCGCACACAACATGACGTGGGATTCGTCGAAGGCCGCACGCCAGGCCGGTATCTACTGGCCTACGAAAGTGGGCAGCATCTGGGAGTTCCCTATTCCGTACACGTGGTCGCCGCCGCTACAACATCAGCAAACCGCCCTCGACTACAACTATTGGTACACCTTCAACAAGGCCAAAGACGCACCCGCGCAGGCGCCGAGGATCCGCAAGATCGTCAAGGACTCCTACGATTACATGTTCGACCGCGCCTACAACGGCAACCGCGCGCCGCTGGTGATCGCGAACCACTTCAACGACTGGAGCGGAAACGCGTTCAACCCGGCCACGGCCGAGTTCATGGCCCAGGCCTGCATCGTTCCCGAAACCATCTGTGCGACCTATCAAGACGTCATCACGTGGATGGAAATGCAAGACCCGAACGTCCTGGCGCCGTGGCGCGCGATGCCACCGGTAGCGGCTGGACCCGACACCTGAACTCAGTGCTGCAGCGGCACGACCCCCATCCGCCGAACGCCGGCACCCGATCCAGTTTCCCGAAAGGTTCAACAATGCGCCGCAACAGCGTCCGTACCGCGGCCGGTGCTATCACCGTCTGCGCCCTACTGCTGACCAGCTGCTCGGACGATGTACCCACCTCCGAGCCCACCACGAGCGCATCGGTGGTAGAAGACGTCAACAGCGTTCCCGACTATGACGAGATCAAAGTCGAGCGCATCGGGTACCCCACATTCGACGGCAGCGATCCCGACCAGGACTACGGCGACCTGTATCTACCGGCCGGACCTCAACGGCCCGACTCGATTCCATTGGTTGTATTGATCCACGGTGGCGCGTGGATGTCCCAACTGGGAGCCGACCTCTTCGACCCTTTCGCCCGGGATCTGGCCGCACGTGGCCTCGCCGTCTACAACATCGAATACCGGAGAGTGGGATCGGGCGGCGGCTGGCCCACGACTTTCGAAGACGTTTCGCAAGCCCTCGACAATGTTGTCGCCATCGACCAACGCTTCCCTCAGCTCGAGGAAGAGGATGCACTGGTCGTCGGGCACAGCGCCGGTGCACAACTGGCGGTATGGGGCGGCACCCGCCATCTACTCGAACACGGCGATATCGGCGCGCATCCCAAGTTCCGCCCCACCAAGGTCATTTCACTGGCCGGACCACTGGACATGGTCCAAGCCGTTGCCAACGGTGACAACAACATCGTGCGCGCGTTGGGGGGAACCCCGAATCAGATCCCGGACCGCTACGCCGCGGTCGACCCGATCCAGAACATCGACCCCGGTACTCCGGTCATCGCCATGCACGGAACCAACGACACCGTCGTCCTCCCATCGTTATCCCAGAAGTACATCGACGAGCTCGAAAAGCAGAGTGGTAGTGGACAAGTCATTCTACTCGAGGGCGAAGATCACACCTCCATCGTCAACTCCACCTCGCCCGCCTACGCACGCATCCTCGACACCATCACCGATGCCGCACACACGAACTCCGATCAGCTGGCCAAATAGGGCATCCCGTGCGCTCAGTACAACTGCATCCGAATCGTCTACCTACACCCCAACATCCAAGGAGCATTCATGAAAAAGATCGGCCTATTGTTCACCGCGGCAATCGCAATTGCCTTCATCGGCGCCTGTGGCACCGATAACGCTGACACCGCACCGAGTTCGTCGAGCAAGACCAGCGCCACCACGTCATCGACAGCAGCAACGACGACACCCTCGTCGGTGCAAAGCCCAGCTCCACAGAACGGGAACGCCACGCCGCCTCAGCAGATCACCCCCGCGCCGGGCCTGCCTGGCAGTGACACCAGCAATTGCGAGGGCACCATCTGCACCAACCCTGACCACGGCGCCGGTACCAATCCCAACGAAAATGGCGGCGCAGTCATGCCCAACCCGAACGGCGACGGCTCACAAGTTCCATGTGAGGGCACCATCTGCACCAACCCCAACCACGGCGCCGGAGGATAAGGCGCTACCGCGCCAAGGCGGTGTTGTGACCACAACAATCAACAGAATGAGAAGAACATGAGCAACACGACCACGACCAAAACCAATACCTTGGCCGTCGTCAGCCTGGTGACCTCCATCTTGTCCTTTGTCACCTTTGTGTTCATCCTGTCGATCGTCGCGATCGTGACCGGCAGAATCGCGAAACGCCAGATCATCGCGTCCGGCGAAGGTGGCGCGGGAATAGCGAAGGCAGGAGTGATCATCGGGTGGGTCTCCCTGATCTGGGGCATCGTCGGTGTCATCGCATTGGCCGTGTTCTGGGGCAACTGACTGATGCGCGAAAGGCACTGCGCAACAGAAATATTCGATGACCACTTCGCCTCATCGCCGGATATGGACCGGGTTGATCGCCGCGGGCTGTCTTGTACTCACCCTGGCGATCATTCTCACGGTGGTCACCCTCAGCGACCACGGACGTGCACAATCGGCGGCCAGCCCATCCACGCCAGTGTCCGTCGACAAGTTCCCTCCACCCGTCGAGGCTGGCTCGCCGATCGAGACCCGCCCGTGGACCTCAGCGGCCGGCAGAATCTCCGGTCAGTGGGTTCGGTATCGCACAACTGACCTCAACAACCGGCCACTGGTGGTTACTGCGGTCGTTTTCGTTCCCGCCGGCGACTCTCCCGCCCGAGGATGGCCAGTGGTCGCCCTCGGTCACGGTTCGGTCGGAATCAATCAGGAGTGCGGGCCTTCGATGACCGGAAATCTCTCCGGCATGAGTCCTAGCGTGCTCACCTACCTCAACCGGGGCCTTGCTGTCACGGTCGCAGACTTTCCTGGGCTTGGCTCGCCCTCGGGCCAGCACCCCTACCTGGACTCCTATTCCGCAGCCCGCTCGATGATCGACTCAGTCCGCGCCCTGCGTAGGGTGTACCCGCATGTTTCGGCTCGGTGGCTCACCTACGGCGTCTCTCAAGGCGGTGGAGCAGCCTGGGCCACAGCGGAAATCGCCGCCAGTTACGCACCCGAGCTCCAACTGCTCGGAGCAGCAGCGCAAGTCCCCTCGACCGACAAGGCGGGACTCGTCGACCGGGCCATCGAGGGGACTCTGACGATCGAACAGCAAGGCATCTACCAATGGCTTCTAGAATCATTGGCCCGCCAACATGGCACGTTGAACCTAGACGAGCTGCGCGCACCACAACTTCGCGCGGTCTGGGATCAGTTGAGCCTGTGTGGTGGTGACACTGCACGAGAGCACGCGCTGCACACGGTCACTGCGGAAGACTTCTTGCCTCGTAGCGAGGCGGCCATCGAGTACCTCAGAGGATTGCTCGAACCGATGTCCCCGCCACACCGGCGCAGCTCTGCACCCCTGCTGGTGATATACGGCGGCGAGGACCGGTTTGTGGACGCTTCGGGCACTGAGAGTTCCATCACTCAGGCATGTGAGTGGGGCTCAACCGTCGCGATCGACTACCAATCCACCGCAGGTCATCTCACTGTGGATACGTCGTCGATCTGGCCCTTTTTCAAACAGCGACTTGGTGGCGTGCCCGCCCAGGACAACTGCGAATGACAGATGTAGGTGGTTGGCGCCGCGCGAAAGCCCCGGAGATCAGAGGATTCGACGGACATACGGTGGGACGGAAGACAGTGGCAGAACCGGAAACCGCGGCAGCAAATCTGGCTGCCGCCCTGCGTCGGTGCGGGGAATCCGACGATTGGCGCGGCATTTACCTGTGCGCCGTGTGGCTTCGGCGTTGCTGTGGCCTGGGGAGTACAGAAGACCTCGACAGCCTTGCCCTGAAACACGGTCTCCACACCGTCACGACCGATGACACCATTCAGCAACTCGCTCGACTCGACTTTGATGGCCTGGCGTCCTGGTGCCTCGCCGCCGTTGACCAGTTGGTCTCGTATCTCCCACCTGAACCATCAACGTGGCTTCCCCCGCTGACCACTGTCTTGAGCAAAGGCGCAGATCCTCTGCCTGCCGCGCTTCGGCGGGTCACGCTCGCAGATATGTCGCTGCTGACCTGTTCCCCAACCGTGTTGGCACAAAACGCCGTCCACATCCGCTCCTACCAAACCGCACGGGCAGTGATACTGGCGCGAGCCTCCGAGCGAAACTGATGGCAAGCGTCAAGTACAACGTCCGCCGCGGACGGACGCGCGATCTGGTCGGCGGACGCGAGTAGTCTTCCGGTGCAATGGTCCACACCGGCGAGACAGGCGACGATCACCGGACCCCACCGCGGGTCTTGATGATCGATGACGATCCGGAGCTGACCGAGATCGTCTCCACGTCGCTCGAGTTCAGCGGGTACCGGGTGACGTCGGCGCCCAGCGGAACCGACGCGATGAGGGCCCTGTCGGAACCGTTTGATGCGGTGATCCTCGACGTCATGCTGCCCGGCCTCGACGGTTTCGAGGTGGTGCAGCTCATCCGCGGCCGATACGAACACATGCCGGTGCTGTTCCTGACCGCCCGCAACGCCGTCGAGGACCGGGTCCGTGGCCTGCGACTCGGCGGGGACGACTATTTGACAAAACCTTTCAGCATGGCTGAGCTCCTGGCCCGGATGGACGCGTTGATCCGCCGGGCCGGTTCGAGCGGTCCATCTCAGGACGTCCTGCAGGTGGGCGATCTACGAATGGACCGGAGTGCGCGGCGACTGACCCGTGGCGACGAACCGATTTCCTTGTCACCCACCGAGTTCCGGCTCACGGAGTACCTGATGGTCAATGCCGGGCACGTCATGTCCAAATCCCAGATCATGGACGAGGTGTGGGGTTACGACTTCGGTGGCGACGGGAACGTCGTCGAACGGTTCGTCTCGTCGATCCGGCGCAAGGTGGACGGCGGCCACCGACGCCGGCTGCTGCACACGGTTCGCGGATTCGGATACACGCTGGACGCGTCACGGTGAGCGGGCGACGGCATCCGCGCACACTGCGGTTCCGGCTCGGTGTGGCCCTCGGGTTGCTGACCGTCGCCATCACGCTCGTCGCACCGCTGCTCAGTGTGCTCCTGGTCCGCGACCACCTCGAAGAACGCGCCGCCGAACAACTGATCAGCACGTCGGACCGGATCGGCGCCGCGCTGTCCGCGGTCTCGCCCATTCAGGTTCCGGCCCAGCAGGTGCGCGCCCTGCTCCCGTCCCTTGCGGTTTTTGTTGTTGTCGACTCCACCGGCCAGGGCCTGATGCTCGGTTCGGCCGGCACCGATCTCACCACCGGCGACCTGGCGACCTTCGTCCGCGAGACGGACGATCTCGGTCCGGGACGAGCCGAACGCATCACCGTCGGTTCCCAGGTCTACGCCGTTGCCCGGGTTCCCACGCCCGGGATCATCATCGTCGACGGGGCCTCCACCGTCGAAGTCACCGATCTGATCATCGGCCTCGAGCAACGCGACAACGATCTGCTGGTCCAGCGCCTGCTCTGGTACACCGTTGCGGGAGCCTGCGTCTCGATGATCGTGGTGGGCGGTGTCGGTGCGTATCTGTTGCGGCGCGGCCTGCGCCCCCTGGAACGTATGGCCGGCGCGACAGCCACCTCGACAGGCGGCGACATGCAGACGGTCGTGTCACATGTCGCACACTCCAACTCGGGCGCCGAGATCATCGCTCTGGCAACAGCATTGGAGTCTGCGTTCGCAGCCCGCCAGGATGCGGAGAACCGCATGCGGAACTTCGTCGCGGACGCCTCGCATGAACTCCGGGCGCCGGTCACCACGATGAGCTCATGGATCGATCACTACCTGCAAGGCGGTCTCACAACAGCCGAAGACATCGACCGGATGATCGCGCGCCTCGAAGCGGAAACCGGGCGGATGCGACTGTTGCTCGACGAGATGACCCTGTTGACCCGCAGCGATGCCGGCGTGCAGTACGAGCTGACCGAGATGGACGTCGGCGAGCTGGTGCACGAAGTGGTGGCCGACGCGGGTGTGGTCACACCGGAACGAGAGATCTCATACTGGTGTTCCGGTCCCGCCCGCGTCCTGGGTGATCAACATCGGCTGCGTCAGGTGTTCGGCAACATCGTCGGCAACGCCCAGGAGCACACCCCCGCGGGCCGGCCGATCGGTGTCCGAGTGACCGCCGGGGCAGCCGATGTTCGAGTGGAGATACGTGACCACGGTGAGGGGATACCTCCCGAACAGCTGGTGCATCTGTTCGACCGGTTCTGGCGCGCGGAACCCGGCGGATCCCGGACCCAGCGTCACTCCGGCCTGGGGCTCGCGATCGTCAAAGCCATCGTCGAGGCGCACGACGGGACGACCACCGTCACGTCCGAACCCGGGGTGGGCACCGTCGTGACGGTGATTCTCCCGTCTGCGGAGAATACCGTCAGCTGATCGTCAGGTTCGACGGTGGGTGACGGCGAGGTCGCAATGGTGTGCTGGCCTCTACCGCGAAACGTTCAGGGTCGCGTCGATCAGGCCGACGAGAAGGACCACAGTTGCAACTCCCCCACTCTGCCACCAAACTGTGGCACACCGGATCACGCTGGGCCACGCGACTTTTCGGATCAGCACCGCTGTTCTTGACGGTCACCTTGATCGGCGTATGCACCGGGACGCTGGTCTTCGCGATCACGTACACACCACCGGCGGCAACCCCACAGTCGTCGTCCGGGCCGGCTGAACCCGATTCGGAGAGTGTGGAATCGGCTCGGACATCGCTGCAGGAAGCGCAGCTGCTCTTCGGTTTCCTGTCCGGCGCCGCGACCAGCGCCTCGTCGGGCATCAGCACGGTGACCGCAAGCGCCGGCCAGATCTTCGACTCCATCGACACCGCCCGACTCGGCGCCGACCAGCTGGTGCAGGCGCTCGACACTGCGCCCGACCTCACCATCGCGGCCGATCAGATCGCCGCGGCAACCACCACTGCCGGGACCGCCGTCGCCGAGGCTCAGAACTTGTCCGCCGTCGCCACACAATTCGATGAGATCGTCACTCCACTGCTGACGACTCTGAATTCCTTACCGGCACCCGGCACCCGGGAGACCCGGGACAACCTGCTGGCGATGCAGACCTCGGCACGGGCGCTGGCCACCGACCTCGATTCGGTTGCCGGTCTACAGGACTCGCTGGGGGATCTGGGGACCTCGGTGAAATCGTCGGCCACATCCGCCAACAGCGCGATCGCGTCGGCGCAGACCTCAGCCGTCGGGCTCCGCGACGGCCTGTCGACCCTCGCCGACGCCCGGACCGACGCGGTCGCCGCCGCCGAGCAGGTCACCGCGGGCGTTGATCAGCTCGCCGGTGTCCTGACCTCTATCGGCGACGACCTGACCGCGGCATCCGACTCGCTGGCGGTTGATCCCGAGTCCACCGAGCCCGCAGAGTCCACTGAGATCGCATCGATGGAGCCTGCACCCGACACCACTGCGCTGACCACCGCCAAGGCAATCGGATACGGGGCCCTGACCGGTCTGGTGGTCCTGTTGTTGATCAGCGCGATCACGGGCCGGACGCACTCGACCAGCCGGGCTGCCGCTGCCTGAAACTTGGCTACGGTGAGTGTCATGCCGCCCCGAGGGAAGAATCCGAGCACTCCGAGACTTGGTCGCCCACCGTTGACCTCTGTGGCCGACATCCTCGATGCGGCAGAGAAAGTGGGCCTCGATCATCTGACGCGGTCGGCGGTCGCACGAGAGCTCGGTGTATCCGACGCGACCATCCGTCATCACGTGGAGTCGACCGACCGGCTCTACGCCTTGGCCAGTGCTCGCGTGTTCGGCCCACATCCTCGGTTCGCGAACCTTGACGCTCACCGCCGCATTGCGGCCACCCCGCCAGAACAGGTACCCGAACGAGGAGTACCCGAACGCAGAACTGCTGCAGAGTCAGGCCGCGTGGACCGCCTTACTGCATCGCGGTCTCAGTCGCGAGCAATACGACCGGATCATGTACCAGCGCTATCGCGCCGCGGCCGAGAGCGGTGCGTCGCTCGCCGATGCCGAGATACCGTCGCCCGCATCGAACTGACCCCCTGCACCTGACGCCCGTCCCTGCGAATCGACCCGACACGGAGCCGCCGCGCGCAATACACTGCGTTTGTGCAGCCGCCCGGGACATTTCAGGTGATCGCCGGGTTACGGACTCACGTGGTGGTCGATGGCCATGGTCCGCCGCTTCTGTATCTGGCCGCTCTCGGCGGCAACTGGTTCGACTTCGATCATGTGGCCGCGCTGCTCGAGGACCGGTGGACGATCATCCGCTACGACCGACCAGGGTACGGATTCTCGGAGCCACTACGCGTCGGTGAACTTCCGTCGCTCGCCGCCGAGGTCTCGCGTACCGATCAGATCCTCGACACCCTCGGCATCGTCGGGCCGGTGGTTGTCGTCGCACACTCACTCGCCTCGCTGTATGCCGAGGCGTATGCGCGCAGCCGACCGGCCCGCGTCGCCGGCGTGATCATGCTCGACGGTTCGTACGTGCTGTTGCCTTGGCAGTTGGTTCCACCTCGGTGGAGCAATCGGTTCGCCCACGCCACCGCCACGGTCATCACAAAGCTGCCGCTACCCCGGGCCGCCGGTACCCTCGCCCACCGCATCGCCACATCTCCCGGTGCTCCCGAAGAGTTGAACGAGAAGCAGCAGGCACTGGTCGACGAGATCTTCAACGGGAAGAACTACCCGCGGGCGCTGCTCGTGGAGCAATTGGCGTTCGGAGTGCTGAGCTCAGAGCTGACCGGCCTGCGCCGGACCCACGATCTGACTGCGCCGGCGCTGGTCGTATCTGCGGTCTCCCGGCACCGTACGCCGGTCAGGATCTTCTGGAATTGGAAGCAGCGGCGCTATGCCGCGCGACTGGGTGCCGAGTATCGGATGCTGAGCCCGGCGCGCCACTATTTTGTGGTCCACCAACCTGAGGTCACCGCGCGTCTGATCGAGGAGTTCACCGATCGCGTCGTCAGAGGTTGAACTGACGCAGGTCCGCGGTGGTCGCCAGACGTTCGCCGTCTTCGGGGAGCATACGGGCCAGCCGACGATGGGCAATCAGTCCGTTCGAGCCGAAGATGTGCGGTGTCATGCCGAGCAGTTGAGTCCGGCGGCGTGTGCGAGAGTTCGCCAGTTTCACGACTGATCACATCCTGTTTGCTACAGCGGATACTATTCTAAATACCGTAGATGAGCCTACCGACCGACGGACAGTGGATTCATCTCCGGCTACCTGTGCAGTGTGTCGTGTTGACCAAATGTGTTGTTACTCTCCGCAGGTCAGCACCTTGTCAGTGTTCGCGATGTTGCGTTGATCACATTACGCCGGCAAACTCTCGATCCCGTGGAGAACACGCGGGGAAGTCACAACTGTCACAGCAGCCCCACGATCAATTGGCCAAGCAGAAACCCACCCGTTCCGGTCATCTCCACCTGTTGCAACGAGTGGGTATGACCGGAACGAGTGGATTTGTCTGGCTGGCTTCAGGCGAGACCGGCGAGGTAGTTCTGCGCCCACTGCAGCGCAGTCACGCCGGGCTGGACCTCGAAGTCGGCGTAGCTACCGTGTGAGCCCGACTGCAGGAACCTGTTGAATGCGACGATCTGCGCTCGCGCCTTCTCGTTGCTCAGCTCGTCGACGATTGCGCCAGGGCCACCCTGAGTGATCAATTCGCCGACGATCGCCGCGGCTTCGAGTTGGTACTGCGCAAGCTGGTCCGGGTTCGGGTCACTGGTTTCCGCGAGGTATCCGGCGATCCGGGAGACATAGTAATCGCGAGGCACATTGCAGTATTGATCGTCGGGCTCGCAGATGGTGAAGGTGCGGTTCTTCACCCAGCCGAAGCCACCCTGCCGCGGACCGCCGTTGCCCTCACCGGTGAGCTGCGGGCCGATCAGCGCATCACTCTTCGACCGGCGGGGGTCGGAGATCAGCACCGCGCCCGCGAACTTGGCCGGGTCGATCGCACCGCGTCCGGTACCGATGTCGGCGGCCACGTCTCCGGCGGCGTCCGCACCCTGGCTGTAACCGATGAGCGCGATCTTGGCACCCGGGCACTGCTTGGTCATCGATACCGCGAGGCCCTCTGCGTTGGCAACGGCCTGGGCCTTGGACTCCCCGTAGATCCTGCCGCCGTCTTCCCACGGGAAGGCGGTGGCGTTGTAGCCGACGAGCTGAGTCTTCGTTTCCGAGCCCAAGCCGGTGGTCGGATAGGCGAGCATCCCCCGGATCTGGGCGTCGGCCGACTTCTCCCAGGTGCCGGGGATGGCCAGCACATAGAGCTCCGGGCAGTCCGCCGGATCAGCTCCGGCAACCGGAGAGGACAGCGTGGTCAGCGTTCCCGCCGCCAACACCCCCGCCGCCAACGCACTGACCCATCGACGCAACCGCATGCCGTTCCTCCACTGATCGACTTTCACGGGTAACGATACGATCTCGCCGCCCGATCCCCGTGCACATCCTCTCAGGTCCGAAAGGATGCCGCACGCCCTACCGCTGGGGTGCCTGCGTGGGCTCGATCGGTGTCGGGAGCAACGACGAACCGGTCAGGTATACATCCGCTGCAGCAGCCGCGGAACGGCCTTCCGCGATCGCCCAGACGATGAGCGACTGGCCACGACCGGCGTCGCCGGCCACGAACACGCCCGGCACAGTCGACTCGAAGTTGTTGCCGCGCTTGATGTTTCCACGCTCGTTGTAAGCCACGCCGAGCTTGTCGAGAAGATCGTCGCGCTCGGGACCGACAAAGCCCATCGCCAGCAGCACCAGGTCGGCTTCGAGTTCGAACTCGCTGCCTTCGACCTTTTCGAAGCGTCCCGCGTTCATGACGACCTCATGCGCCTTCAACCCGGTGACCCGACCGTCTTCACCCGTGAACTCCTCAGTGTTCACCGAGAAGACACGCTCGCCGCCCTCTTCGTGCGCAGACGAGACCCGGAACATGAGCGGGTACGTCGGCCATGGTGTCGACTCGGCGCGCTCCTCCGGAGGACGCGGCATGATCTCGAACTGATGGACGATCTCGGCGCCCTGACGGAGCGACGTACCGAGGCAGTCGGCACCGGTGTCACCGCCGCCGATGATGATGACCTTCTTGCCCTTGGCGGTGATGGGTGGCTGACCGGCAGCGTCGAGGACGTCATCGCCCTGCTGCACCTTGTTGGCCCACGGCAGGAACTCCATCGCCTGGTGGATGCCGTCGAGCTCGCGCCCGGGGATCGGCAGGTCACGGCCCAATGTCGAGCCGTTGCAAAGGATCACCGAGTCGAAGTCGGCGCGCAGCTGATCGACTGTGACGTCGACTCCCACATTGACGCCGGCGCGGAAGACGGTGCCCTCGGCCTCCATCTGCTCGAGACGGCGGTCGATGTGCCACTTCTCCATCTTGAACTCGGGGATGCCATATCGCAGCAGTCCACCGATGCGGTCGGCCCGCTCGAAGACGGTGACGTCATGGCCCGCGCGGGTGAGCTGCTGAGCAGCGGCGAGTCCGGCCGGACCCGACCCGACCACGGCCACCGACTTACCGGTCTTGACCGTCGGCAGTACCGGCGTGACCCAGCCTTCGTCGAAGGCGTTGTTGATGAGCTCGACCTCGACCTGCTTGATGGTCACGGCGGGCTGGTTGATCCCCAGCACACACGACGCCTCGCACGGAGCCGGGCACAGCCGCCCGGTGAACTCCGGGAAGTTGTTGGTGGCGTGCAGACGGTCGATGCCGTCGGCCCAACGATCCTTGTACACCAGGTCATTCCACTCGGGAATGAGATTGCCCAGCGGGCAGCCGTTGTGGCAGAACGGGATACCGCAGTCCATGCAGCGGCTGGCCTGGGTCTTGAGGGTGGACTTGTCGAAGTCTTCGTAGACCTCTTTCCAGTCCATCAGGCGCAGCGGCACCGGCCGGCGCTGGGGCAGCTCGCGTTCGGTGTGCTTGATGAAACCTCGCTGATCAGCCACGTGCGGCCTCCATAACTGCCTCGTCCACGTTGCGTCCGTCCTTCTCCGCCGACGCGATGGCCAGCAGAACGCGCTTGTAATCACGCGGCATCACCTTGACGAAGTTCTGGGCGGTGTTCGCCCAGTCGTCCAGGATCGCCTGCGCCACCGGCGAACCGGTCTCGTTGCGGTGTTTGGTGACGATGCCTTCGAGGAACTCCAGGTCATCGGCTTCGAGCAGTTCGGGCGCAGCCAGTTCGGTGTTCAGGTTCGACTCCAGCTCCTTGGCCGGGTCGTAGACGTACGCGATGCCACCGGACATACCGGCCGCGAAGTTACGTCCGGTCGATCCGAGGACCACCACGCGTCCACCGGTCATGTACTCACAACCGTGGTCGCCAACACCCTCGACCACCGCGGTGACACCCGAGTTGCGCACGCAGAAGCGTTCGCCCACCACGCCGCGGAGCAGGATCTCGCCGCCGGTGGCGCCGAATCCGATCACGTTGCCGGCGATGATGTTCTGTTCGGCCACAAAGCCTTCGGGGGCGTTGTCGGCGGGCGAGACCACGATGCGACCGCCGGACAGACCCTTGCCGACGAAGTCGTTGGCGTCACCCTTGAGTCGCAGCGTCACGCCCCGGGGCACAAAGGCGCCGAAGCTGTTGCCTGCCGAGCCCGCGAAGTCGATGATCACGGTGCCGTCGGGCAGGCCGTTCGCACCGTAGTTCTTGGTGATCTCGTGGCCGAGCATCGTGCCGACCGTGCGGTTGACGTTGGCGATCTTCGACGTGAAGGCCACCCGCTCACCCTTGTCGATCGCGGGACGGGCCTGGGCGATCAACTGCTGATCAAGGGCCTTGTCCAGCGCATGGTCCTGTCTGCCGGAGCAGTACAGGTCCTGGTTCATGAACGGTGAATCCGGCTGCACCAGGATCGCCGACAGGTCGAGCTTGCCCGCCTTGTCCGACTTCCAGTGGTCCAGGGCCTTGGCGGTGTCGAGCATCTGCACCTGGCCGACAGCTTCCTGCAGGGTGCGGAAGCCCAAGCGCGCCAGCAGTTCCCGGACCTCTTCGGCGATGTACATGAAGAAGTTCTCGACGAACTCGGGCTTGCCGGTGAAACGCTCACGCAGCAACGGGTTCTGCGTCGCAACACCCACAGGGCAGGTGTCGAGGTGGCAGACGCGCATCATCACGCAGCCCGCGACCACCAAAGGCGCTGTGGCAAAACCGAACTCCTCGCCACCGAGGAGTGCCGCGACAACCACGTCGCGGCCCGTCTTGAGCTGACCGTCGACCTGCACCACGATGCGGTCGCGAAGTCCGTTGAGCAGCAACGTCTGCTGGGTCTCGGCGAGGCCGAGCTCCCAGGGTCCGCCGGCATGCTTCTCGGAGGTCAGCGGAGTTGCACCGGTACCGCCGTCGTGACCGGAGATCAGCACCACGTCGGCGTGTGCCTTCGACACACCGGCGGCAACCGTTCCGACGCCCACCTCGGACACCAGTTTCACGTGAATCCGGGCTTCCGGGTTCGCGTTCTTCAGGTCGTGGATCAGCTGTGCGAGATCCTCGATGGAGTAGATGTCGTGGTGCGGCGGCGGCGAGATCAGCCCGACGCCAGGCGTCGAACCGCGGACCTCGGCGACCCACGGGTACACCTTGTGCGGCGGGAGCTGTCCACCCTCGCCGGGCTTGGCGCCCTGGGCCATCTTGATCTGGATGTCGGTGCAGTTGGTCAGGTAGTGCGAGTTGACGCCGAAACGTCCCGACGCAACCTGCTTGATGGCACTACGACGCCAGTCGCCGTTCTCTTCGCGCTCGAAACGAGCGACGTTCTCGCCGCCCTCACCCGAGTTGGAGCGACCGCCGAGTCGGTTCATGGCAATGGCGAGGGTCTCGTGTGCCTCGGCCGAGATGGAGCCGAAGCTCATCGCACCGGTCGAGAAACGCTTGACGATCTCGCTCGCCGGCTCCACTCGATCGATCGGGATCGGATCACGATCGCCGAAGTTGAAGTCGAAGAGACCACGCAGCGACGCGATCTGCCGGGACTGATCGTCGACGAGCTTTGTGTACTCCTTGAACACCGAGTACTGCCCGGTGCGCGTGGAATGCTGCAGCTTGAAGACGGTGTCCGGGTTGAACAGGTGGTATTCACCCTCGCGACGCCACTGGTACTCGCCACCGACCTCGAGCTCGCGGTGGGCCCGCTCCTCAGGACGGTCGGTGAACGCGACAGCGTGGCGGACGGCGACCTCGGCGGCGATCTCATCGAGACCGATACCACCGAGATGCGACCGCAGACCGGTGAAGTACTCGTCGACGGTTTCCTGGTCGATGCCGATGACCTGGAACAGCTGGGCTCCGGTGTACGACGCCAACGTGGAGATGCCCATCTTCGACATCACTTTGAGAACACCCTTGCCGGCGGCCTTGATGTAGTTCTTCTGGGCCGTCTTGTAGTCCAGACCACCCAGCACGCCACGCAGGGCGAGATCCTCGATGG
This sequence comes from Williamsia sp., assembly GCF_036566845.1. Taxonomy (GTDB): domain Bacteria; phylum Actinomycetota; class Actinomycetes; order Mycobacteriales; family Mycobacteriaceae; genus Williamsia. The sequence goes on along the minus strand of NZ_DATCVM010000271.1, from coordinate 20,065 downwards.
TCTCGAGTGCCATGTACGGGTTGATCGCGGCGGCACCGAAGCCGACCAACGCGGCCATGTGGTGCACCTCGCGGGCGTCACCGGCCTCGACCAGCAGACCGACCTGGGTACGGGTCTTCTCCCGGACCAGGTGGTGATGCACGGCGGAGGTCAGCAGCAGCGATGGGATAGGCGCCAGGTTCTCGTCGGACTCACGATCCGAGAGCACAACCAGGCGGGCGCCGTCGGCGATGGCCTCGGAGACCTGGTTGCGGACGTCGTCGATGGCCTTGCGCAGTCCGGCGCCACCGTCGGCGACCGGGTACAGACCACGGATCTGAACGCTGCGGTAGTCGGCGAACCGCTCGTCCTCACCCAGACGCACCAGTTTGGCCAGGTTGTCGTTGTCGAGGATCGGCTGCGGCAGCACGATCTGCTTGCAGGATTCGGGACCCGGGTTCAGCAGGTCGGCCTCACGGCCGATCGTGACACCGATGCTGGTGACGACCTCTTCACGGATCGCGTCCAGCGGCGGGTTCGTGACCTGCGCGAACATCTGCTGGAAGTAGTCGAACAGCATGCGCGAACGCTTCGAGAGCACGGCGATGGGCGTGTCAGTGCCCATCGATCCGATCGCCTCGGCGCCGGTGCGGGCCATCGGCTCGACGAGCACGCTGATGTCTTCGGTGGTGTACCCGAAGACCTGCTGACGCAGCTTCACCCGGTCATGGGCCATGTGGGTGTGCGGCTCACCGGGCAGGTCGTCGAGGTGCTTCATGCCCTCGTCGAGCCACTGCTGATACGGATGTGCGGCGGCGAGTTCGTCCTTGATCTCGGCGTCGTCGACGATGCGGCCGGCGGCGGTGTCCACGAGGAACATCCGGCCGGGCTGCAGGCGCAGCTTCTGGACGACATCTCCGTGATCGATGTCGAGGACACCGACCTCGGAAGCCATCACGACCAGGCCGTCCTTGGTGACCCAGATACGGCTCGGACGCAGCCCGTTGCGGTCGAGTACCGCGCCGATCAGGGTGCCGTCGGTGAAGCAGACCGATGCCGGTCCGTCCCAGGCCTCCATGAGCGTGGAGTGGTACTCGTAGAACGCCCGGTGCTCAGGCTTCATCGACTCGTGACGCTCCCAGGCTTCCGGGATCATCATCAGAACCGCATGCGGCAGGCTGCGCCCACCGAGGTGCAGGAGTTCGAGAACCTCGTCGAAACGCGCGGTATCCGAAGCACCCTCGGTGACCACGGGGAAGATCTTCTCCGCGGTGCCTTCACCGAAGACGCTGGTGTCGATGAGCGCCTCGCGGGCCCGCATCCAGTTCTCGTTGCCCGTGGCGGTGTTGATCTCACCGTTGTGGGCGACGCGACGGAACGGGTGCGCCAGCGGCCAGCTCGGGAACGTGTTGGTGGAGAAGCGCGAGTGGACCAGGCCCAGTGCGCTTTCGACGCGATCGTCCTGCAGGTCGATGTAGAAGCCACGCAACTGCGGGGTGGTCAACATGCCCTTGTAGACGAAGGTGCGGCCGGACAGGCTCGGGAAGTAGACGGTCTCCCGGCCGGGGCCGTCTTTGCCTGCACCCTTGCTGCCGAGTTCGGTTTCGACCCGCTTGCGCACCACGTAGGCGCGTCGTTCGAGGTCGTCACCGCTTTCTCCGGCGATGAAGATCTGGCGGAAGGTCGGCATGGCGTCACGCGCCAGCGCACCCAGGGAAGCCTCTTCGATGGGGACATCACGCCAGCCCAGGATGGTCAGGCCCTCGGACTGGACGATCTTCTCGACGCCGTCGCACGCGGTCTTGGCGTCCGCTGAACCCTGCGGCAGGAAGGCGATACCGGTGGCATACGAACCTTCGGCCGGCAGCTCGAAGTCGACGACACCGCGGAAGAAGCGGTCGGGAACCTGGATCATGATTCCGGCACCGTCTCCGGTGTTCGGCTCTGCACCGGCAGCGCCACGGTGCTCGAGGTTCACCAGAGCCGCGATCGCCTTGTCGACGATGTCGCGACTACGCCGACCATGCATGTCGACAACAAAGGCAACACCGCAGGAGTCGTGCTCATTCTGCGGGTCGTAGAGCCCTATAGGGCCGGGAGCGTGCTTCATACTTTTCGCCCTTAACACCGCGCTCACGTGGAGCGCACAGGTTCAGCAGTGGTTACGTACACGGGGACGCGGCCAACCAGGTAAGGTAAACCTAAAGACTGCTTCCACCTGCACTTACGTGCCTCGCGGGCCAGTCCCCCATACTTCCAGCCAGCGCCGTTGCTGACCACAGATGATCGCTGATCATTGCACGGAGGATCTCCCCTGCAACAAACATCGACCTATTTTCTCACGGCACCCATGCCGGATTGAAATCGCGCCCGCCAAAAAAGCCACCCCGACGGATCCCCCGAACGATTCTCGCTGCTCCGGAAGCACCCACTATTGCCTAGATCACATGTGAGCGCGCGCCCGACCCGGGCCTCTCGGACTAGAGATCTTCGATCGATCGATCGATAACAACAATTCGCGCCCGGGGTCACAGCCCCTGGCGCGAATTTTGTTCAGCTGATGTTCGTCAGATGTCTGCGGCGACGTTGTAGACCGTCAAGTTCGGCCGACCGGCCAGCAACGGGCCCAGGTCGAGGATCGCCCCATCGCCGGCGCGCCATTCGCGGTACTTTGCGTCGGCCTCGGCGGTCGCCCAGCGCTCGACAGCGAGGAACCTGGTCGGATCCGCCTTGTCGATGAGCACCTCGACGCCGTCGCATCCATCGAAAGCCCGAGTCTCTGCCAGCACGCGCTGCATCACGGTCTTGGCGGCGTCGAGAGAATCTTCTTTGAACTTCAGCTCGAGAAGTGCGGTCAATGACATTTTCGGATCTCCGGTCTCGTGGGAACGACATTTCTACTCGACCGAACCTACCCATAGGTGGTGGCCATCGGCGCGGAAACCGACGGCTTCGGCCGCTGAGCGCTGCGCACCGCCATCTTCGTCCCCCACAGGGGCCTCCGAGGGAACATTTCCCTCCGACCCCGCTCAGGGGGACGAAGACGCCGACCCCAGTCCCCTTCGACGCGGCTTGCCGCTCAGATCACCCGCAGGAGCATCTCGGTGACCGCCTCCGGTTCAGAGATCATCAGGTCGTGACCGGTGTCGATGTCCCAGACGCGTCCGTCGGAGTCGGCTTTGAGTTTCTCCACGTCACGAAACGGCAGGGTCTCGGTACAGACGATGTGCGACTGCGGGATCGTGCGCATCGCGGACTCGTTGTGCAGCACCAACTTCTGTTCGAAACATGCCCAGGGGTGCGGCGTCAGCTTGGGCTTCATCCAGTCGATCTGGTCGGGGTCGGTGACACCGTAGAACCCCATCGGATCGTTGCCCGGGAACAACACGAGTTCCACCCCGTCGACCACACGGCCCCCCGCCCGGGCTGCCTCCATCAGCGGGCCCGCGACATCGACCAGCGACTGACCGTTCTCCGGGTTGGCGGCATCGAGGAAGACGACATGCCCGATCCGGTCGGTGACGCGATCCGCGACACCGGTGATGATCATCCCGCCGTAGCTGTGGCCGACCAGGATCACGTCATGCAGATCCTCGAACTCCAGAACGTTGACGACGTCGGTGATCTGGACGTCGAGATTCACGTCCTTCGACACCAGGTGCGACCGCTCACCCAATCCGGTCAGCGTGGGTGTGTAGACGTCGTGGCCGGCGGACCGGAGTCGGCGCGCCACGAACTGGTAGCACCAACCGCCGTGTCCCCCACCATGTACCAGGACAAACGTTGCCATAGGAAATCTCCGAACTTCAGTTCCGTGTGCCCGCACCGGACACTAAGTAATCAGTTGATAACTTAATGATTCAGAGTCGTCCCCGCAGCGTTTTCTCCGCACTAGACTGCGTGCGATGACCTCGCCGACCCCGAAACGACGAAACGCCCCGCGCACCAAGGCGCAGATTCTCGCCGCCGCCCAGCAGGCGTTTGCCGAAGAGGGTTACGCGCAGACGGGCATCCGTGAGATCGCCGCCCAGGCCGGCGTGACGTCACCGATGCTGCACCGGTACTTCGGTACCAAGGCGAGTCTTTTCGAAACCGCGCTGGCCGAGACGATTCATATCGAGGGCCTCTTCGACGCCCCACGGCACGACTTCGGCGAACTCCTCGCATCGGTGCTCCGCGACCCCGACTCCAACCTGTTGGGCCCATCGATCGTGGCATTGGCGATCGGCCACACCGACGCCCGCGACATCGCGGCGCATGCCGCGAAAGTCCATGTGCTGGAACCACTCGCGGAGTGGCTCGGTCCTCCGGACGGCGCCGAACGCGCTTTTGAGATCGTCATGATGGGTATGGGTTTCGTGCTCTGTTCCAGGCAACTCCCGCTCCTGCCGGACGGCGATCGAGACGTGGCGAACATCAGTGAATGGTTCGCTCAGACGGTGCAGGCGATCGTCGACCGGTCAGCCGCCCAGAAGACCTAGACTCACCGATGACTTGGACTCACCGACCGGCCCGATCAGGGTGATCGCTCCCCCGGTCAGCGCTCGCCGCCCAACCGGTGACGAACTCCCGGAACCGGGCGGCGGCCGGATTCATGGCGGTCTCCCGTTTCCAGATCAGCCCGACCTCGCGAGTGTTCTGCGAGCCGCCGAGTGTCACCATCGAGATACCCGGCGGCAGTTGGGAATCGTGCTCCACCGGCAGCACCGCGACCCCGAGCCCGGCGGCCACCAGCCCACCCACCGTCGCGAGCTCGGCGGATTCAAAGGTGATACGCGGACGGAAATCTGCTGCTGCACAGAGCTCCTCCAAGATCCGGCGCATTCCGAAGCCCGTCTCCATCGAGACAAAACTCTCGTCGCGGACGTCGTTGATGGTGACCTGATCCCGCCGCGCGAGCGGATGCGTGTCGGCGACAGCCAGACCGAGGTGCTGACGCATGATCGGCGTCCACCCGACGTCGATGCTCATCGGACGCGGTGAAACGATCGCCAGGTCCGCATCGCCGGAGAGCACCAGCGCCAGCATGTCCTCGGCAGCACCTTGCGCCAACCCGAATGCGACCTGCGACGTCTGACCGCGAAACTCGCGAATCAGTGTGGGTACCAACCAGATCCCGAACGAATGCAGGAACCCGAGCTCGACCCTGCCCGCGACAGGGTTGACCAGCTCCGCCAGTTCGTATTTGGCCGTCTCGATCTCGGCGACCGCCCGACGCACGTGCCGCAGATAGATCTGCCCAGCGGCGTTCAGGTGCAGCCGCTTTCCCTTGCGGTCGAACAGCAGGACCCCGAGATCACGTTCGAGGCGCGCCAATTGGCGAGACAGCGTGGGTTGGGTCACATGCGACCTCTCGGCCGCGGCGGACACGTTCTCCACTTCGGCCAGCGTGACAAACCATTCGTGGTTCATCTGAACCTCCTTATGTCCTGAGCGTATAAGGAGATGCGAAATGATTCATTTCCGTCGTGCCGAATCGGCTGCAACGCTGGTCACCGATGCACACCCTCGACACCAACGACATCGGAACATCCCAGCGCCCGGCGGGCTACCGAGTCGGCGGCCCCGGCTACCGGCGCACGACCCTGGCGCTGTTCGCCGCCGGCATGGGCACCTTCATGACGCTGTACTGCGTGCAAGGCCTGTTGCCGATCTTCTCCGATCACTATGGGGTGTCGCCCGCCATGTCAGCCCTGGCGGTATCGGTTGCGACGGGGCTGTTGGCGTTCGCGATCGTGCCCGCGAGCCTGCTGTCCGAGCGCTTCGGCCGGGTCCGGGTGATGAGTGTCGCGGCGGTGTCAGCATCGGTGTTGGGTCTGGTGTTGCCGTGGAGTCCAACCTTCGAACTGTTGCTCGCCGGACGAGCCCTGCAGGGTCTGCTGTGCGCCGGAGTACCCGCGGTCGCCATGGCGTACCTCGCCGAGGAGATCGACGGCCGATCGCTCGGGACAGCGATGGGCACCTACGTTGCGGGCACCACCATCGGCGGGCTCGTCGGCCGGATGATCCCAACGCTCGCAGTCGATCTCATCGCGTGGCAATGGGCCCTCGAACTGGCCTCGCTGGCCTCTCTCGGCTTCGCCATCCTGTTCGTCCGGATGATCCCGCCCTCCAACAACTTCACCGCTGCGCGCATCACGCCCCGCGCGACCCTGCGCAACCTCGCCGGACACCTTCGTGATGTCCCGTTGCTGTGCCTCTTCGGGCTGGCATTCGTGTTGATGGGCGGATTTGTCACCGTCTACAACTTCCTCGGATACCGACTGATCGACGACCCGTTCGACCTCCCGGTCGTGCTGGCCGGACTGGTGTTCTTGCTGTACCTCGCCGGGACGGTCTCGTCGGCCGCTGCGGGCCGGATGTCGGATGCGTGGGGTCGCAGCCGCGTGCTCGTGGCGTCGCTGGCCGTGATGGTCATCGGGCTCGTTCTGAGTCTCCCCGACTTCCTCCCGACCGTCCTCGCCGGGATATTGCTGTTCACCGCAGGCTTTTTCGCCGCCCACTCCGTGGCCAGTGGATGGGTCGGGGCCCGCGCGACCCACAATCGTGCGGGCGCGTCGTCGCTCTACATGCTCTGCTACTACCTCGGCAGCTCGTTTGTCGGCGCGCTCGGTGGGATCGCGTTCGCCGTTGCCGGGTGGGCCGGCATCGTCGGGTTCGTCGGTGTATTCCTGGTTGCTTCCACGATCTTGATGGTTGTCCTCCTACGCACACACACCCGCCGCCCAAATTCGCTCCACGTGCCTGCGCACGCTCCTGTTGCAACAGGAGCGAACGTCGGCAACCGGAGCGAATTTTCAGGGGGAGGGGGAGACCAGCTCTAGGCTGTTCAGCTCGCGGATGGCTCGGCAACCACGTTGCAGCATGACGATGAACATGTCGTCCCCGCGGGCGGTGTCGCTGGCGAATGCACACCCGAGCGACGGGATCAGCAACGCTTGCAGCATCCCGATCCGGTAGTCGCGCCAACAGGTTTCCCGGGTGTAGCCGGTGATCCCGTAGGCCAGCAGCTCCCGGTGATACTTGTCAACGAGTTCACCTTCCAGCTCAGCTCGTAGTTCCGGGACCAGACTGGTGCCGATGAAGTACGCCAGGTCGCGGGCCGGCAGGCCGACACCCAACGTCTGCCAATCGACCACTGTGAGCCGATCGCTTTCGGTGTCGAAGAGCATGTTGTCGAGCCGGTAGTCGCCGTGCATCAGTGCGAATCGCTCTGGTGAATCACGCAGCCACGGATCGACCAAAGACATTGCAGCGGTGAGTGTCTCGCGATCCTCCGCACTCAACCGGGCGCCGATCTTCTCGATGACCATTCCGGCGCTCATGACCGCGACCTCACCGAGCATCTTGATCGACTCGTCATCCTTCATCGTCATCGACAACGCATGGAAGTCCTGCCAGATCGGGTCACACCACGTCGGTCCGTGCAGGCCGGCCAGGGCGCGCGCCGCCGCGACCGCCTGGTCGGCGCCACAACCACCGATCTGGTCACCCTGCACCGAGGTGGCCTGGTCCTCGAGTAGCAGCGCGAAGTCGCCTGTCTCGTTGTCGATGTCGGAGTGGTAGCACGCCGGTTTGGGTATGCGAACCTTGTCCGCCACCGTCTCGTAGAACGCACATTCACTCCGGTAGCCGAGGATGACGCGGTCGCGGGTGGAGTCATCCTGAGCGGGCAGTTTCAACACGAATGTGGCCGGCAACTGCGACGCGGGCTCGGCGTAGGTCGCCCGGATCCGATAAGTGGCGCCCGTCTGACCGGTCCCGATAGGACTCACATCGACCTCTGTGACATCGATGCTGTCGCCCGTCGCGCTGAGCACCGAGGACAGCCACCCGCTGGTGACATCGGCGGGACGACGCGGAATCGACAGCGCGGCACTCACGGAGTCACCGACTTCATCAGCGGGAGACAGGACATCTGGCGGGATATCAGAGGTGATCTCAACGGGGCTTCCTTTCGATGTGGTTCGGTGTGAATCCGGCACCCGGCCAGGTGCTCACCACGTGGCCACGATCCGTTGATCGTCATCGATGACGTGGTCGCGAACGGCCTTCTTGACGGTCTTTCCGGTTGGGGTCCTGGGGATCTCGTCGGTCAGATAGAACGCTTCCGGGCATTTGAATGCGGCGAGGCGTCGGCCGGCGAACTCTCGGAGATCCGTCGGTGTCGGCTGCGTGCCCGGGCGGGCGACGATGACGGCGCAGGCTCGTTCACCCATGATGCGTTCCGGCAGCCCGATCAACACCACGTCCAACACGTCGGGGTGCTCGAAGAGAACGGCCTCGACCTCGGCGCAGTAGATGTTCTCCCCGCCACGGATGATGACGTCCTTGAGCCTGTCGACCACGAAGATGTAGCCGTCGTCGTCGATGTAGCCGAGGTCTCCGCTGCGGAACCAGCCGTCGATGAAGGATTCGTCCGTGGCGGCCTGATTGTTCCAGTACCCCTTGGCATTCTGCGGCGAGCGAAAGCACAGCTGACCGACTTCCCCGGGACCGAGCGATTCGCCGGTCGGACCTTCGACCAACAGGTCCGCGGTGATGTTGAGTCGGCCGACGCTGTCCGGGTGCGCGAAGTATTCGGCCCCGATGTTGTTGACCACCGCCGATGTCGTCTCGGTGAGGCCGTAGCCGTTGTAGACACGTACCGAATCCCCGAAAACCTCACCGGTCAGTCCCACCAGATCGGGTGGGACACTTGCCGCACCCATCGAGAAGCCCGTGACCTGCCGGCGGAACCTCATCACGTCGGGATGTTCGAGCATCTGCCGGGCAATCGTGGGAGGACCACCGAGGCTGGTGACGTTCTCCTGCTCGGCGAGCCGCATCGCCTTCTCGATGTCCCACCTGCGCAACAACGTGATCTTCGCACCCGCCATGGCGGCGCCGGTGATGCCGTTGATCCCACCGATGTGAAAGAGCGGGGCGGCCTGGATCCCGCTGGATTGAACCGGCGGACCCGACGGTTGGGTTCCACTGATCGTCATGTCGCGGACGGTGGCGAAACCCATGTTCATGATGCTGCAGAGAATGCCTCGATGCGTGATGACCACTCCTTTGGGACGCCCCGTGGTCCCCGAGGTGTACGAGATCGCGACCACGTCATCGGTTGCAGCGGTGGCGAACTCGGCCGGGTCGAGTCCTGGTCCGAACGCCAGATCGTTGTAGGAGTGGTCCCCGACGTGGCTGCTGCCTGCTGTTCGGACCCCGACGATGGCCGGCGCCGAGTGTCCTCGCCCGACGCTCGCGAGCCGCTCGATCCTCTCGGCGTCGGCGAACACCACCTTGGCGCCGCACTCCTCGAGAGCGGTGTGCAACTCCTGGCCCTGCCACCACGAGTTCAGCGGTACCACGATCGCACCGAGGACTACCGCGGCCCAGAACGCCGGCACGAACTCGGGATAGTTCCGCATGGCGATGGCGATCCGATCACCCTGTCCCACATGCAGATCGGACTTCAGCCGCTGCGCAAGACCCAGTGCCTGCGAGCGGATGTCGCCAAAGGTCAATCGGTCGTTCTCGAATACCAGGTGGACCAGGTCACGATGTGCCTGCGCTATCGCGAAGACATCCACCAGCGATCCCGGTATGTGCACAAAAGAACGTATCCGGACGCCGTCGACAAGAACTTCTTCGACCGCGAAGGGACCGAGCAGGCCCGCGAGCCGTGCATCGATTGCGTAGTCACTCGCGAAGGTGCGGCGATCGGTAGCTGGGCCGAGTGTCACGATTGGCTCCCTTGAATGGTTTTCGTGCGGGGGGGTGAACGTCAATCTCGAGGCAGTCCGAGGAGGCGTTCGGCGATGATGTTGCGCATGATCTGGCTGCTGCCGCCGGCGATGGTGCCGGATCTGGTCAGCATGAACAGGGATACCCGTTGCGCTGCTTGCTTATCCGTCATGTCAAGTCCCGCCGTGCCCAGGACACTCATCGCGAGTTCGCTGGCACTCTGCGAGAAGTGCGCAGCAACGAGCTTTCTGATGCTGGCCGACGGACCGGGATCGAGACCCTCGATCTGCCGGAGCGCGATCTGCTGACCCACGGCTTTGACAACCTGTCCGGTCGCCAGCAGCTCGCCGAGGCGATTGTCGAACAGCAGGTTCGCCGGCGTTTCGGCGACCAACTCATCGAGGCCGTCTCCGAGGGTGGTATTTGCTGCGATGGCAACCCTTTCGCTGGCCAGTGTGGCCCGCGCCAGCTTCCACCCGTCATTGATCTGGCCCACCACCATGTGGTCCGGCACGAAGACGTCATCGAGGAACACCTCGTTGAACACGGCATCGCCCGTGATCTCCCGCAGCGGCCTCACCTCGACCCCGGGATCTCTCACATTCACGATGAAGTAGGTGATCCCCCGGTGGTTGTCCGACGCCGGATCGGTGCGGGCCAGGCAGATGGCCCAGTCGGCCTGCATCGCATTCGATGTCCACACCTTCTGTCCGTTGAGCATCCAGCCACCGTCGACGCGCTCTGCCCTGGTCCGCAGTGAGGCGAGGTCGGAACCGGCTCCTGGCTCGGAAAACATCTGGCACCAGGTGATCTCGCCACGCAACGTTTGGGAGACGAACTGGTCGCGCTGCTCCTCGGTCCCGAACTCGATGATGGTGGGCAGCGCCCAGTTCCCGACGACGATGTCGGGAACCCGAATCCCATTTCGGTTCAGTTCTTCAGCAATCAGGATCTGTTCGATCGCCGTCGCTCCCCGGCCGTAGGGTTCGGGCCAGTGCGGCGCGATCAGCCCCTCGTCGGCAAGGGCGATCCTGAGCTTGCCTTCCTCGACCGGTAGCCGGGCGATGAGCTCCGAGATCTCGTTGCGGAGCCGGTCGGTCTCCGTACCCAATGAGACCGCCCACTCCCGGCGCACTCCCGCGCGGACGACCTCGGTCATGCGAGCACGCCAGTGGTCGGAGCCGCCGGACATCTCTCGGAGAGTCAGTGCCCGACGCAAAGACAGATGCGCGTCGTGCTCCCATGTCATCCCGATACCGCCCAGCACCTGAATGCAGTCCTTGGCGTTGAGGACTGCGTTCTCCAGCGCCACCACCCCGGCGGCCCCTGCTGCGACCGCCAGCTGCCTGCGTGATTCGTCGTCTCCGAGGCGGAGATACGCCGTGGCCGCCCCGGCTGCATCCCACGCTGCCGCACCGGCCATTTCGGACCGTGCCAACATGTCGGCGCACAGATGTTTGATCGACTGGAAGGATCCGATGGCGCGCCCGAACTGGACACGTACCTTGGCGTACTCCATTGCCGTTTCCTGTGCCCAGCGGGCGATCCCGGCCGCCTCTGCGCCGGTCATCGTGATCCACAGGTCGAGGACGAGTTCGGTGTCGACACCGGCGAGTACGCTCTCAGCGCCGACCAGGGCGTCAGAGATCGTGACCCTGGACGAGGGGCGGGTGACATCGACGCTGTCGATGGGTGTCACCGTGACCGCCTCCCCTTTCGGCACAACGATCCAGACCATTCCTTCAACCGTCCTGACCGACAGGATGATTCGTGTCGCCTCTTGCGCACCGATGACGTAGCCGGCGTCGCCGGAGACCAGCCAACCGTCTGCTGTCCGTATCGCCTGCGTGTCCCCAACCAACGCGACCACGACGATCTCCGACCCATCCGCCACGCCACGGAGCACCTCGTGGGCATCGGTACCTGCCGCCTGTGTTGCCAGGACCAGCGCACCGACCGCGCTCGTCGCCATTGGACCGGTGGCGATCCGGTACCCGAGTTCGGCGATCACGATCGAGGATTCCTCGACCGTTGCCCCCACTCCCCCAGCCGATTCGGGTATCGACAAAGCCGGAAGACCCAGATCGACTGCCTCGGCCCACCAGAGCGGCGGCTCCGTCGAACGATCACCGGGTGGTGTGTTGACCCCCGCCCGGGCCGCCGCACGAAGCCCGCACCGTTCACCCCAGGAGCCGGTTGACGCGGCAAGGTCCTGCTGGTCCCTGGTTACCGTGAGAGACAATCTGAGCTCGATTCTGTACTGATGGGCAAAGGTGATGGGCGCCTAGTCGCGTGGCGTCGCACGCGACTTGATGACATCCATCGTCGACGAGCTCATGGCCGGTTTCGGGGCACCTTGTTCGTGCATGGTGCCGTGCATCCATGCGATGCCGAGCGATATCCCGGCGGCCGCGGCGTTGTGGGTCGCCTCGAAGTCGAAGGTGCGTCCACCGAAAGACAGTGTGGCGAAAAGCGGTTGGCTTCGATCGCCCCTCGTTTCCCAGCTGACCCTGGCGGCGACGTCGTCGTTGGTGGCGATGATCGGCGGTTCACCTTGGCGATGGAACGTTGCCGTCGCATAATTTCCGGTGCCCAGCATCGCATTGCCGGTCTCCCAGGTCCCGTCTGCCGAGATCGAGCCCCAGACGAACCAATAGTGTTCGAGTTCAGCGATTTTGGAATCGTGGGCGCTGCGCCCCGGTAGGCAGTACATCCGGTCGAGGCCGCCGTATCCGCCGACGATCTTCGAGCCCTCGATGGTCCCGGTCACGGAACATCCCGAACTCGTGTATCCCACATCGTCGGGGAGACCTGGCACGTAGATCGCGGTGACGTTCATCGGGAGCGGCGTGAGGACCACATCGATGCAGTTCTCGTCTTCTTTCCACATGTACTCGTCCGGTCCGAGCGAGATCCGCATTCGATGCTTCGCGCGCATCTGGGCATGTGCCGGGTAGACGATCTGCTTCCCGTCACGTTCGAACCACATGATCAGTCCGGCGTACAAGTCGGTCTCACTGGGGAATCGGAGGTTCCGCGGGTGCTCCCACAGGTCGGTCGAGCATTCGTGGAGGTTGTAGTCGAAGGCGGCGCTCGCCGAGAGTTCACGGATCAGTTCGTAGCGTTTCCCGTCTTCGGTGTCGACCATCGCCCACAGGAACAGGGCGTCGTTGTAAACCCCCGGGAATTGGGTGTCAGCGGTCGAATGGTCTTGTACCGTTGCGTCCGCCAGCGACACGTAAGGGATGATTCCGACCCTGGCTGTATCGACCTTCGCCATGGCGCCTCTTCTCGATGAGCGTGGTGCCCCGACCGGCCGGGAGTGCAATCACGACCGGCGGCGCGGAGAGTGAGGTCGAGGTTACCGTAATGCTTCCAGTATCGTCGCCAAATCGTGTGTTGTGACCACGAGGGCCAGGCAGCACCCGGGACTACCGGGCGCGGAGGTCCTCGAGAACCGTGGTTACCGTCGCCACAGAGATCGCCTGCGGGAACATCACCAGGGCGCGGTCGATGGCGCCCGCACATCGGTCTCGCAGGGCGACCGCCACCCCGTCAGGCGGTGCGACAACAGCGAACGCGTTGAGAACCTCGTCATCGATCAGCGCGCCCATCTGACCCCACTCACCCACCTTCGACAGACGGTGGAGTCGGGTGTGCAGGTCGCCCCAACCGTGCAACTCCAGAACTTTGGCGTACGCCGGAGTTGAACCGTAGAACGCTATCTGGCGCCGAACCGCTTCCGAGACGACGGCCGTCTCGGCCGAGTCCTCACCGGTGACGAGGAAGACGGGAGACATCACCTGGAACTCGCTTCGATCACGACCCGATCGCTGCAGCCCGCGTCGAATCGCCGGCGCCGTGACCTCGTCGAAGTACAACCGGGTCGTGAAAGCGTGACCGATGACGCCGTCCGCGCTTTCACCACACATCTCGGTCATCCGTTCCCCGACGACCGCGACGAACACCTTCGGAGGCCGGTTGGACCGACGGTTCGGGCCTGAACATCGGGGTCATGAGTTTGTGGGTGTAGAACTCGCCCTCGAACCGCAGTTCGCCTTGTTCGTGCCAGGCGCTCCAGATTGCCTGCAACGCAGCGATGAACTCCTCCATCCACCGGACGGGACGGCTCCACGGCATCCCGAACCGTTTCTCGATGTGCGGTTGGATCTGGGCGCCCAGACCGAGGATGAACCGACCCTGCGCGTAGTCCTGCAGATCCCACGCCAGATTTGCCACGGTCATCGGATTCCTGGCGAAAGCCACGGCGATGCTCGTGCCGATCTCGAGGCGCGACGTGTGTTCTGCCGCAAGAAGTAACAGAAGAAACGGGTCGTGGGCGGACGTTACAGTAGGCGGTTCGGCAGGAACAGTCCCCGTGTGCGCCACCGCTCCTGTCGGCCTTTCGAATCCCGACCCAACGATCGCCGCGGCTGATACGGTAAGCATTACAGTAGAGCCGTGAGCAGATCGGGAGTCCCGACGATGAAGTACACCCTGGAATACCCCAGCGAGTTGCCCTCCGCTCCGGACGACTTCCTTCGGCCGGAGGTCATCCGGGAGGTCGCCATCCACGCGGAATCATCGGGGTTTTCAGCGCTGGCGCTCAGTGAGCACCCCGCACCGTCGATGAAATGGCGTCGTGGTGGCGGCCACAACACTCTCGATCCGATTGCCGCACTGAGCTTCATGGCAGCCGTGACCGACAGCATCGCGCTGATGACCAACCTCTACGTGCTCCCGTTCCGCAACCCGTACCTGTCGGCAAAGGCCCTCGGGAGTGTCGAGATCGTCTCGGGCGGCCGGTTGATCGCCGGTGTCGGCGCGGGCTATCTGCGGTCGGAGTTCGCCGCCGTCGGTGTCGATTTCGACCGTCGAGCAGAACTGCTCGACGAAGCCCTCGATGCGCTGCAGTCCATCTGGACCAGACCTCAGGTTCCGTTCGCCGGCAAGGACTTCGAAGCTCAGGGACCACTCTGGCTGCAGAACCCGATCCAGCAACCGCACCCGCCGATCTGGATCGGCGGCAACGGTAATGCAGCCATGCGCCGCGTGGTCGAGCACGGTAGCGGCTGGATGCCGATCATCGCGTCGGCGGGCCTGGCCTCGGCCATTCGTACCGTCGCCATCGAGGATGCCGATCAGTTCGAGGCGGCAGTCGGCCGGCTGCGGACCCGGTTGCTCGCCGTCGGTCGCGATCCCTCGTCGGTCGATGTTCAAGTCGTCTGCCCGCACATCGACCTCGATGATCACGCCTCGCTGTCCGAGGCCCGGACGTTTGTCAACGACATGGAGCGGCGCGGAGCAACCTCGGTCGTCGTCCACGTCGACGGATCAAGCCCACAGGCTGCGACCAACTTCATCAAGGTATTCGGCGAGGCCGTCATCGACGGCTGACTCGGGACGCCGCGATATCGCCACGATGTCGGGGAGACAAGCACCAACACCTGGCAACAGTTACGAGATGTGAAGGCACAGTATGAGAGTTCCGTTCACCTGGAAGGTCACCGGCTGGTTTGTGATCGGGTGGTCGCAGGAGTTCGCGATCATGCAGGTCCGCCCGCTGAAGTATTTCGGCGAAGACCTCGTTGCCTACCGCGGCGAGTCCGGAGAGATGCACGTGACCTCCGCGCGGTGCCGACACCTCGGCGCCCACATCGGCCACGGCGGCAAGGTGGTCGGCGATTGCGTGGAGTGCCCGTTCCATGGATGGCAGTGGGGACCCGACGGTGTCAACAAGTACCGGCCCGACGAGCCCGACCGCCCGAACAAGCTGCTGAAACTGCGGGTGTTCCCGGTTCAGGAGCAGTACGGCCTGGTGTTCATGTGGCACCACCCCGAAGGCAAGGCACCGAGCTGGGAACTACCTGATCTGTTCGACAAGTTCCCCCAGTTCCCCACCGACCGAGAGGCGTACTACCGCCCGTATCCCGAGTTCTCGAGGAAGTCCGAGCACGAACCGGTTCATCCGCAGATCGTGGCCGAAAATGGCCCGGACAGTGCGCATTTCCGCTACGTGCACAATGCCTCGGTGACGCCGGTGAGCCTGAACTGGGAAATGGTCGACAACGAATGGCGGTTCCTCACCGGGTGGCCGGACGTGCGCAGCGATGACCCCGACAAGATGGCGTTGTTCATCCACAGTCATTTCTCGGGGCTGGGATTCGCGATCAGCGCATTCGAAGGGTCCACCAACTACCGCCTGATTTTCGCGTGCACCCCGGTGGAGGACGGCTACTCCGATCTGTTCTATTCGATCTGGTGGCCACGCAACCCGGGCGACGAGTCCGACATCCCACCCGACGATATTCGCGAGAAGGTCGAGCGACAGTATCTGGTCACGGTTTTCGAAGACCTCGACATCTGGCGCTACCAGGAGTACGTCGAACGCCCGCCGCTGTCCCGGGTGGACGCGAAACCGTATATGGCGATGCGGAAGTGGGCCACCCAGTTCTACGACGTGCCGCCGACGGACGACAGCATGGCCGCGAGATGAGGACTGATCTGGCCGAACTGGTTGCACCCGGCCACACCGCCATCGTCACCCAGGAGTTGCAGGGTGCCGTCGTCGGTCCGGATGCCGGTCTGCGCGTACTCGCCGACGAGGCACGCCGCGAAGCGTTGCCGAACATCGCGCGTCTGCTTCCCGCCGCACGGGCGGCGGGTGTGCAGGTGGTGCACTGCCTCGTCCAGCGAAGGCCAGATGGACTCGGTTCCAACAGCAACGCGAAACTGTTCGCCATCGGACGCAGTGCGGTGGGCATCGCACCCGGCACACCGGGCTCCGCACTCCTGCCTGACTTCGGGCCCGAACCAACCGATCTGACCCTGAGCCGCTGGCACGGTCTGGGTCCGATGGGCGGCACCGATCTCGATGCCATCCTCCGCAACCTCGGCGTGACGACCATTGTGGCCGTGGGTGTCTCACTGAACGTCGCGATCCCGAATCTGGTGATGGACGCGGTCAACGCCGCCTACCGGGTGGTCCTGCCGAGAGATGCGGTCGCCGGATTTCCGGCCGACTACGGCGCAGCCGTCATCGACAACACGTTGTCGTTGCTGTCCACGGTGACAACCACCGACGAGCTACTCCGAACCTGGAAAGACATGCCAACCACACGACTGTGAAGGGTGCGCTTCGCCGGTGTTCACTATTCAGTTCTCAAAGGTCCTGCAGTACACAGCGATTGCCGTGTCGCTCGGGGTTCTCCGAATATGTCGTCGTAGGTTTGCTGGTCTTGCGGTTCCGATTCTCGCCTGGTTATGCGGCGGCGAGGTCGGACGTCAGGGTGCGGCGGGCGTGAGACCGCAACGGAGTTCTGGTCGCGTCGTCAGGGTTGATGAACCAGGGATGGCCGTCGGACCCGATGAACACTTCCCAGCCCATGTGGTGGATGTACCGGTGATGGCGCCGGCATAGGGCGGTATTGGCGAGACTCGTCGCGCCGCCCTGGCTCCAATGCCGGATGTGGTGCGCGTCCGTGCGGCCGGCAGAGCAATCGCACCCCGGGTACGCACATCCTCGATCGCGGGCAATGAGGGCTTTACGGATTGCCGGAGTTACCGTCCGGTGGTCTCGGCCGACATCAAGCGGCACCATGTTGTTGTCCACCAAGATCTTCGTGATCACCGAATCACACGCCACCAGTTGCGCGGTCGACGCCGACGCCGGCCCGGTCCACTCGAACGCCGCCGCCACCTCCGGAGCCTTCGCTCCCGGGATACCGCTCAACTGCAACGTCTGCAGCCCTTCGGGTGTGAGCGTCAAAACCACCTGCGGTGTCGCCCCGCCGCGGGTAGGTCGGTCCTCCTGCTCGAGGTAGGAATCGACTAGGCGTTCCAACGCGTCCGCCCGTTTCTGGGCGCTGGTGCGTTTGTCGGGTGAACCGTCGGGTTCAGGTACCGGTTTCGACAACGGGTCGAGCGCCACCCGCAGTTTTTCGCCGAGCAGGTTGTCCAGATCCAACGTCCCGCGACTGCGCCCATCGTCACCCAAGCCGAGCGTGAACTCGTTCAGCTCATGATTCTCCGCATCGGGGACCGCCTTGTCCGGCGGCGACAACACCAACGCCATATGCCGCGCCCGCACCGACACCGCCGCAGGAGTGGCCGACAACGCCTCCGCCCACAGGCCTCGCACACAATCGGTCCGGTCCTCGTCCGACAGGTCTGGGTTGCGCCGGGCAATGTGGCCCAAGCCCTTCACAATCGCATCCACATGCTCACCCGACAACGACCCATCCACCGCATAGGACGCGACCAACGCACTATCATCCAACGCGCCGCCCACCCTCACGTAGCGGTGCGCCACCGCCGGCGCCATCCCCGCCTGCTGCAACAACGTGGCCGTAGAACCCTCACCCCTCCGCGTGGCGATCCCCCGCGCATCGAGTTCACCCACCAGCCGGAAAAGTATCTGTTCCACAACATGATTGAGACGGATCACCATCACAACCCGCGACGACAACTCAGCATCGTCACCCGCGACCACAGCCGCATCCCCTGCCAGATCAGACAGTCTGGCGAACATTCCCCCGAAGTCCATGACTCAATAATACCCGCCACGATCGCGATTCGCACAAACTTTCGAGTACGCCAATTCGCTTGGCCTGCAATGATTTTTAGCCAGAGTGAGCGAGGCAACCGTCCAGTCTACCGAGACGGTACGACAATCAATGCTCCCTCAATCACGCTCACCTGCACCCTTCTTCAGGCGCCTACGCGTACGCCGTCGTACCGATGCGATGGCGATGTCGCCGAACTTTCGCATCGCACCACCGAAGGGTGGGGTGGCGACCGCTGTCGTGATGGTGAACCGGACGTCGGTGCCGACGACACTTCGCTGGTGGCTGAAGGTGTCGAAGCCCGTTTTGCCGTGGTACGCGCCCATGCCACTGTTGCCGACACCGCCGAACGGGGCGTCCGAGGGCATCATGTGGATCGCGAAGTCGTTCCGGGCCACCGCGCCGCTACGTGTGCTCCGCACGAACTCGCGAAACTCCGTTCCGTCGGGTCCGAACCAGTACGCAACGAGCGGCGCCGGGCCGCGATTGACATGGTCGATGGCCTCCGCCGGCGTCGAATACGATTTGACAGCCAGCACCGGACCGAAGATCTCCTCGTCGGCGATCTTCATGCGGGCGTCGATGTTTCGCACAGTGGTCGGCGCGATCTTGCGGGTACGGGCATCCGGAAGCGGTTCTCCGTCGGGGGTGGCCGACTCGATCCGGGCACCGAGCGACCGCGCGTCCTCGAGCAATCCGACCACCCGATCGAAGTTCGCCTGGTTCACGTTCGAGGCGTAGTCGTCGTTGTCGAGGATCGTCGGGAACATCTCACGAAAGGTCTTGTGCACCACTTCGACGAACTCGTCGACCCTGTCATCCGGTACGAGGACGTAGTCGGGGCAGACGCAGACCTGGCCGCCGTTGACCATCCTCCCACGCGCGATTCGCGCCGCCGACCGGGCGATGTCGGCGTCCGGGGCCACCACCACCGGGTTCTTCCCTCCGAGTTCGAGCGTGACCGGCACCAGGTTGTCGGCAGCCGCACGCTGGACAAGCTTGCCGACGGCCGGTGAACCGGTGAAGAAGATGTGGTCGAACGGCAGCGATACGAACGCGGCGGCGACATCCGGTCCACCGGTCACGACCACCAGCTCGGTGTCGTCGAAGTACTTCTGAGCCAAGATCTTCACCAGCTCCGCGGTATTGGAAGTGACCTCAGACATCTTGATCATCACCCGATTGCCGGCCGCGAATGCGGTTGCTGCCGGCAGGATCACGAGATTGAGCGGGTAGTTCCAGGGCCCGACGATGCCGATGACTCCCAACGGCGTCGGCTGCACCTCGGCGTTCAGGCCGACGAGTTTGCCGGCGCGCATCAGCGTCGTCGATCGCATCCACCGACCGAGGTGCGACCGCGTGTGTTCGATCACCGACATCATGCCGAAGATCTCGGTCATGAGGGTCGCGGTTCGCGACCGGGAGCCGAAGTCCGCCACCATCGCATCGACGAGGGCGTCGGAATTGTCGAGAACGAGCGCCATCAGACGATCGATCCGATTGCGGCGGAGTGCTATTCCGGGTGGCCCGTCGTGCAGGAACGATTGCCGCAACCGATCGAGGACCGGCTGCAGTTCGATCACCGGCGGACCGGTCGTGATGCCGGGCTCTGCGTGGTCGGTTGTGCTCATGTCATGTCCATTCCATGGCTCCGGCGCCGAAGACTCCTTCGGCGCCAGAGCATCGTTCGCGGCTTCGGTAGTCGATCAGGTGGTCGGCTGGGCGAACAGATATCCGACGTCGATCGGCTTCAGGTCGACGATCGTCCCGTTTTCCTCGGACCGACCGACCAG